>NZ_JBBOPI010000001.1:796250-1477500 GCF_038003525.1 Solibacillus sp. FSL H8-0538
TTTATTTTCTGCATGTGCGACGTCTGTTTCTTCACTAATCATCGCATCCTTATTAACGGAATTAGGTGCCTCGGAGCTTGCGATTGCAGGTGCCTCTAGTCAACATAACTCGGTGGAACGGCAATTTCGCTATCCGGTTGATTACGGTGCCCAAAAACCAGCTACTGCTCAATGGACTGTAACCGCAGCAGGATATGGATTAGTCGGTAAGCATCACCCGGATTTTCCTTATATTGAAGCGGCAACAGTTGGTAAAGTAGTAGATTTCGGCGCTACTGACCCATTTCATATGGGAGGGGCAATGGCGCCCGCAGCATATCAAACGATTCAAGCGCATTTACAAAAGCGTAACCAGAAAATTCATGATTATGACGTGATTATGACCGGTGATTTAGGGAAAATTGGTTTGAAAATTTTAAAGGCCATGTTCGCCCAAAGTGGAACTAAAAAAGAAGAGCTGCAATTGTTTCGAGATGCGGGGGCGGAGTTTTATGGAGAGGATCAAGCGTTTCTAGCAGGAGCAAGTGGTGCAGGGTGCTCGGCGGCAGTGTATTTTAGCTATATAGATGCACAGTTTAAAAGTGGTCGTTATAAACGTGTGCTACTCGTTGCGACTGGTGCGCTATTATCGCCATTATCCTATCAACAAAAGGAATCCATTCCTTGTACTGCACATGCAATTGAAATAGCAATGAAATGAGGTGATCGAGATCGGGTACGCATTTTTATTTGCATTTGTTGTCGGTGGCATTATTTGTATGATTGGTCAGATATTAATGGATGTTGGTAAACTAACGCCGGGTCATACTTTATCGGCGCTTGTAGTTGGGGGAGCCATTTTGGACGGTTTTGGATTATATGAGCCACTCATTGACTTTGCCGGAGCTGGTGCAACCATTCCGATTACATCGTTCGGCAATTCTTTAACGCACGGTGCGATGGTTGAAGCAGAGAAGCACGGCTGGGTTGGCGTTTTAACTGGAATGTTTGAAGTAACTAGCTCAGGCATTAGTGCGGCCATTATTTTTGGCTTTATTGCAGCGTTAATCTTTAAATCAAAAGGAAAAGTAGATTAGACTAATACCCTCTTTCTAAGATGTTGTGTTGCATACACTACAAAATAGAAGGGGGGGATTTTTTATGTCAGGTTTTGGTTACGGATGGCAACAACCGCAATGTTGTAATTATGATCAGGGTGGGAGCAATAATAGTACAACGTTTGTGCTAATTGTTGTACTATTCATACTATTAATCATTGTAGGCGCTACATTTATTTAGAGGAGGGAGGGTTAAGTGGAAAACTCATTTTTTAAAAAAGTGGAGCGAAAAACCGGAGTAGAATTTAATGAAATTATGGCGCTTGCAAACGCAATTCAATACGCGAATTTCAAAGATGAAAAACAAGTACGTAAAATTGTACGCCGCGTGAGTAAATTAGCAAATAAGCCGATTACAAAGCAGCTAGAAGATCAAATTGTACAATCAATTCTACAAGATGGAAGCTCGCTCGATTTAAACAAAATCGAGAAATTAATGCGCTGAAAAAAGGGGTGTCTATCGGTCCAGTATACGGATCGATAGACACCCTTAATCTTAATCGGTAATGTCCAGGCATTGTCACCACACCCTCGAGGTTGCTTCGATCCCTTCTGGTGAATGCTAAAAAGATTGCTTTCATTTCGGGCTCTCCAGCACTTGTCCGGTGAAGACGTCGCGAATACCTTGTCGTTATTAGATTTGTTTTTCCATTGCACGATGTGGAATGCCAGCGTCCATAAATTCAGGGGATGTTACCACATAGCCTAGCTTTTCATAAAACGGGACAGCATAGTTTTGTGCATGCAGTTTTAGCATTTCCCAATTGTTTTCAACCGCATATTTTTCAACGGCTTCCATAATCAGTGCGCCTAGACGTTTACCACGAGAGGATTCTAGAACGCAAACACGTTCAACCTTGCCAACTTTTGGGGCGATTTCGCGTAGGCGTGAAGCCGCGATTGTTTGGTCTCCATTATTTACGATGAAATGAATTGACGTTTGGTCATGTTCATCAATTTCTAAATGTTGTGGAATACCTTGTTCTTCAACGAAAACTTTCATGCGGACGTCAAAGGCACGCCCGCGGTCCTCTTCGTTTTGTACTAATTTCACTTCAAACACAGTATCATTCAGCTCCGCTCAATTTATATGTTTCATAGGTAGTCCATGAGCCATCTTCTAATTGATACACTAAATGTATACGATCAATAGACTCCTGCGCATCTACACCAGTCATGCGCAATTGGCCGAAAATATCGTCATGTTCAGAAGCTGAAAGTTTTTGTGCAATTGTAATATGTGGTACAAACACATGCTTAGGCGCACCGATAGTTAACTGCTCCTGAAGCTCCGTATGAATCTTTTTAAGTTGCGATGTTGGTTCAATTCGGAAGTAAATCGTGTTCGTTGTTGGATAAAACGAACTAATACGTGAAGCATGAATTTGCAATGGTGCAAATTTCTCGGCAATCTCCTGAATCTTTTTTGAAATTTCCTGAATTTGCATATCATCCGCATTAAATGAATCTTTTAACGTCATATGCGGTGTAATATGCGCAAAGTGTGGATCGTAGCGCTTGCGATAAGTGTTCGCTAAATCCTGTAAGTTCTTAGATGGAAATGCAACAATTCCATAATTCAAAGTAAATTACCTCCCTTAAAGTGATCGATTTTCTTTTTTAGTATAACAGATTGCTTTTCAATAAAACATTTGAAAAGCACATATTATCCGAAAATTTCAATTAATGCTCGTTTAAGATCAGGCTTCCAATACTTCCATGTATGGTTGCCCTCAATTTCTTCGTAAAAGGTCGGAATGCCAAGTTCGATGATGAGCTCATGCAACACTCGATTCGGTGTTAGGAAGTCCTTCACCGTTTTATCCGTTGTAATTACCTCGTTTTCACGTAGGCCAATAATATGGTAAAGAGAGAGTAAATCAGTATCCTTGGCTTTACGTACCTCGTTTAGAACATATTCGTCTACATAAGGCGACTGCAGAATGACCTTACCGAAAATATTTGGGTAATTAACGGCCGTCAATAGGGAAACGGTCGCTGCCATAGAATCACCAATAAGCGCACGACTTGAGCCAACTTGGAAAGTTGTAAATTCGTTATCTAAATAGGGTACGAGTTCATGTGCTAGAAAGCGCAGATATGCCTGAAATTGATCGCCGGTAGGTATATACTTGCGCTTACGATCATCCGCGTTTTTGTATGGAACGCCTACGATGATGACATTTTCAATGATATAGTCCTCAATGAGCTGATCGGCGAGCCGTGGAATTCCACCTAATTGGAAATAATCTCTGCCATCAGAGGCGATTAAAATGTTATATTCGTATAGTGGAGAATAGTTCGCTGGTATATAGATAAGCAGCTCCAACTCCTCTTGTAAAGCATCGCTAAAAAAAGCAACCTCTTGTACAGTTCCTTTTTCCATGAATGTCACTCCTGTCTATCATTTGTAAGGAAATTGTATCATATTGGATAATAAAGGTGTAAAATAGAAGAATGTGTAGCTAAATAATCTTGAAATTAAGTAGAAACGAGGATTTATCATGCATAATAAAAATATTCGAGTTCATTCTGATAGTGTCACAAAGGCAACCTATGCTGCAATAAAGCGTCGCGGCGTTGAAATTCAAGATATAGCTGAAATCGTTTATACAATGCAGTCCCCATATAATGAAGGCTTAACGATGGAGCATTGTACTCAATCGGTTGAACGAGTGTTATGTAAGCGAGAAGTACAACATGCGGTATTAGTCGGCATCGAATTAGATGAGCTTGCCGAAAAGAAAATGTTATCTGAGCCATTACAATCAATTATTGAATCGGATGAAGGATTATTCGGAGTCGATGAAACAATTGCGCTAGGAGCTGTCTTCACATATGGAAGTATTGCGGTGACAACATTTGGCCACTTAGACAAACAAAAAATCGGCATTATTCAAAAGTTAGATACAAAGTCAGGCAATGGCGTGCACACATTCCTAGATGACTTAGTAGGAAGTATTGCAGCTTCGGCAGCTTCACGTATTGCACACCGTATGCGCGATTTAGAGGAAGAGGGCGAAACATTTGCCGATATTCCACCAGTCATTTTAGGACCTCAACCAAAAGCAAAAAAAGACATTTAATTGTAGTAGCCATTTACGCTTTTTGTAAATGGCTTTTTAGTTGATAAGGAAATTATAAAATTTCGCCATGTGGACAACTTTTAAAAAAAGTAAATGCAACGTCTAGGCTAAAGCGCCAGCCCCTCGAGGTCGCGGTCTGCCCTCTGGCGAAAGGAGGGCACTGAAAAACTTACGTTTTTTATGATGGTTTCGTTTTTCAAATAAGAATAAGGCACTTTCTGTTCGAATCGAACGGAAAGTGCCTTATTTCTTTGTCTATTACTTACACTTTTTCATTTAGCAGTTTCAATATTCGTTTGAGATTCACCGCAAATATCGTTGTGGCACCTTGGATTTGCATGCCAAATAAACCCGCTGATATGGCTGTTTTATAGCCATGCGGATTTTTTAATTCACTATTTTTCGCCTCTATTTTATAACGGTTTTTCGCAAGCTGTTTAAATGCATCAGTTTCTTGGAAAGCAGCTTGTTCTTCATGTTCAATTGATTTAATGGTCACATTATAGGTTTTACTTTTTGCCTCATCCTTATAACAGCCCTCACGCATCTGGCAGACTTTACATTTTTCAATATCAAAATAAAATGCCATTTTCGGATTTTTATTCTTATTTTTATTCTTAGAAAGTGCCTTTCGAATAGCTAGATGCCCAGCTGGACAGACAAACATACCAGCATCTTTATTGTAATCAAATTCGATTTTTCGTTGTCCGCTACCGTTTGTAATGACTGAATTTAACTTTGAAATTAATTGGAGCTCTTTTGATTTAGCATATTGTAAGTTATCTTTCGCAGAATAAGCGGCGTCACCAATCACCGTTTCAATTTCCATACCTGCCTCTTTACTTTTTTCAACTAGTTCTTGAAGATAATGACCATCACTTTTTTCACCTGTTGTCACAACCGCAGCCGTAATAATTCGTTCATCACTCATCGCAATATGCGTTTTGAAACCAAAGAAAGCCGAGTCAGCCGACTTATGTCCAACCCGCGCATCGGGATCATTTGAATAGCTTAACTGATTCTCATAATCATCAATCACTTCTTTTAAAACATTTAATTTTTCTTTCACAGCCGGGATTTGTGCAACCTTTGATTGCGTTTCCACCACTTCAACTACTTGACGACAGTAATCTAATTCTTCTGTGACTTCATTTGACGTAGGCTTCTCAGGGAATTTTCCAACCATGTTTTCGTCGAGTTGATACACGGCTTTACGTACATTTTTAGATTTTTCCTGTAAAAATTCTTTTGGCGATTTTTGATTATAACGAGCCTTTGTATGGGTAGCGTCAACGATGACCATTTTACTTAGTAGTAGCCCTTTTTCTAAGGCAATTTCAACTGTTTTCTGAATCAGTAAATCTATTAAATTCACATCTTGGAGACGAAGTCGACGGAATTTTGTCAGTGAACTTGAATCGATTACATCATCTTCTGGTGCCATCTCTAAAAAATATTTAAAGGACATATCGTATTTTGAACGCTCGACAAGGTCGGCATCCGATAGATCATGAATCACTTTTAATAGTAAATATTTAAACATACGAATCGGTGGAATCGCGTTACGGCCATTATCTAAACAGTATTTCGATTTTAGTTCGTCTAGAATAAATGAGAAATCCACAAGTTCATTAATTTGGCGAAGCATATTGTCCTTTGGGATAATTAAATCGTACAACGCCATGTACGGGCTCAAATTGAATGTTTCCTGTTTAGAAATCATGGTCGCACCACCTTTTATTAGTACTTTAATTATACAAGAAATGTGTGCGATTATACGAGGGAAGAGCCCTTCTTGTGATGAAAGTAGTTCCAGTTGATTGGAATGGAGGCGGCGACTTCTGCGGGAACAGCACGAGCGGAAGCACCCGGACTGAGCGAAGCGAGGGAGAAGGCTGGAGCCGTGCCCGCGAAAAGCGTCCGCCGGAATGGAAATCAACGGCATCGAAGAAAAAAAGCGTCCAGTAACGAATTTCCGTTCTTGGACGCTCTTACTTATAGCTGAAGGACTTTTTCAGTGCCCTCGGCGAAAGTGGTGGAGCATTTACTTTCACTTCGGGCTCGAAAGCAACTTGTCGGGGCTAAGCGGTCGCTTTAGCGCTTTTGTTCTTTGCGTCATAGCAAATGTTTGATAGGATAAGATGAGACAAAATGAACAACAGTGAGGGAACACGTTATGAAGATGAAGGATATTAAAACATTAATCACGAGCGGAACGATTTTACTTGCAGGTGCCTTGTATATGATTTTTGCGGAGCCAGCAAAAGAAAATACAAATGTCACGTCACCGCCATCACAAACACAAACGCAGTCGACAACAAAACAATCGACAAATGTTGCTGATTACATCATTACGCCACAATATGCGACAAACGCAACGGGTAATGAATTAATCGATGTGGAGTTTTTATCAGCAAATGACGGCTTATCACTATAAAACTGTACATTAAAATATTGTACACATTAAAATCGTAAAGTGTTGATATTACTGTAATTTCATGTAGGTCCCCAAAATTCATATGTACACAATAAAAATTAGTTAATTATAGATTTAGACGTATCTTAATTAACTTTGTTTGTATGGAAGTGTACATATTTAGCTCATATATAATAATGATATATCAATCAGGATGTATAAATATTGCTTAATTATAAAGGTATTATGATCTTCGGTTTTTGTGACTGAAGATTTTTTTATGTAAAGGAATTATCATTTAAAATTCTTAGTGAAAAATAAATCGAATTCATTGTGATATTAGTTTATTGATAATAGACTTAAATAAAGTGTTAAATGAATGTTGGAAGAGAGGTACAGGAAATGAGTGACAAAGATATTAAGACTTTAATTACAAGTGGAACGATTATTTTAGCAGTTGTACTGTATTTAATATTTAGTTAGAAACTAGCAGTATTCAATTGAGGATTAAAGATTTATATTAGATCTGGTTAAGAAAGTTGGACATTAATTTGAAAAAAATATTTTTTGCATTGTTTTTTTCTACATTGCTGTTAAGTGCATGTACTGAAGAGACTAGTACAGATATTATTGAAACTGAAGAAATTCAAGAGTTAGTAGCTTCATCTAATGTAACTGCTGAAAAGCATGATATAAGCAAATTTGAGCAATACGAATTACAAGAAGTCATTGATGGTGACACAATTAGAATAAAATATAACGGTAGCTCAGAAAAGGTGCGTTTTCTTCTTGTAGATGCACCCGAAACAAATCATGAAACATTGGGTGAGCAACCATATGGGCTTGAAGCGAAAGAGTTTGTAAAGCAGTTATTGGCTGGACAAGATTCGGTGTATTTAGAATTTGACGTTTCCTATCGTGATAAATACAAACGATTATTAGCATATATTTATACTAAAGATGGAATCAGTGTTCAGGAGCAACTCTTGAAAAATGGATTAGTACGAGTAGCATATATTTACGATCCCAATACAAAGCATGTAGATTGGTTTAAATCGATTCAAAAAACTGCAGAACAAGCTGTTATTGGTATTTGGTCAGTTGAAGATTACGTAACAAATCGTGGATATGATAAAGATGTATATTATGCTGCTATGAAAGAAGGACATCAATCTAAAGTAGACGAGGACAACTTGAATAATACTAGCAGTAATAGTAGTTGTGAAATTAAAGGAAATATTAATTCCAAAGGCAACAAAATTTATCATATGCCAGGACAACGTGATTATGAGAATACAGTAGCGGAAGAAATGTTCTGTACTGAAGAAGAAGCTGAAGCAGCTGGGTTTATTCCTGCTAAGCAATAATGTAGTATTAGAATAAATTATATTTGAGTTAATTTCATAACTCCAATCCCTTGTCTCCCAAGGGTTTCAAAACAATAAAAAAAGGGCACCTCCCCAATTTGGTATAATTTAAGTGACCAAACCAAAATTATCCCTGAGGTGAATGCCCTATGACTATTGTAAAACAAATGCGTCTATTTGACATCCAAGAATTAATGGAAATGGAAAGTTCTCGTCGTTTTGATGCGATTTTGGCCACTTTCGATCTACAGCCGATTTTCCAACTGTTCCGTAAAACAACCATGTACGGTGCTCCGCGAGAGTTAAACTACGGTGCGATGATTCAATCATTAGCTAATCGTCTTGTGGAACGCATTCCAACCGTAAAAGATTTAGTGAAACGGCTAAAATATGATCTTATTTTCCGATTAGATTGTGGCTTTCTATTATCAGATTCAGTACCCTCTGAAGCTTCTTATTCACGCATGGTCGACGTGATTAGCCAATCAGATGTCTTTGGTCAAATGAATGATGACCTGATTCGAGCAGCCTTTACAAAAGGGTTTTTAGCTGATGAACACGTTAGTTATGACGCGACACATTTTGAAGCGCGTGATGCGTCCAAACCATCTGAGAAAAAAGAAAAAGCACCGAAAAAACGCGGGCGTAAATCGAAAGAAGAACGTGCTGCTTGGCTCGCGGAACAAGCCGAAATCGAGGCCAATCTCACAACCTACGAAAAGAAATTAGCAGCTCAATTACCGATCCCGACAGCGACACTTCGGCAAGACATTCCGATTGAACCGAAGTGGGGCGTGAAGAAGAATAGTGACGGTAAAAACACGTTCTGGTTCGGCTTCAAAGGGCATTTAGCTGTCTCGACCAAAAGCCAGTACATTGTGGCATGCTTGATGTCGTCCGGCAATTTAAGTGATAGTAAAGCGGCGATTCCCCTATTAAAAAAGGTAGCGGAAGTCGTGCCAAATCAATTTACAACCGCTATTTTCGATGCAGGATATGACTACGAAGCGATTTACCGCCAAATCATAAATCAAGACATGAAAGCGATCATTCCTTATGTGAAACGCCGTGAATCTGAAATTTTAGGCTTGGATGAACATTTCCGTCCAACGTGTGTACGGGAACATAGCTACTGTTACGACAGCTTTGACAAGAAATACCAAAGCTTAAAATTTACACGTCCGAAAGAATGTGCAACGTGTCCATTATGCGAGGATTCACTGTGTCAAAAAGTCTTTAAAATCAAGTGTGAAACGGATATTCGCAAGTATACGTACCCAGCAAGAGGCTCCGCATTATGGGACAAACTATATAAAGAACGTACAGCCTTTGAACGCGTGAATGCCTACTTAAAAGAATATTTCCAATTAAATAATGTCCGTCACCGAACAGGTAGAAAAGCCAAGCTACATTTCAATCTGGTGACGTTTATTTATAATGCCTGCAAATTAGCCGTCGATCGTTTGAATGCACAATTAAATGCACAAAATACAGCTGCATAATTTTTAAAAAATGAAAATCAGGAAATTGGGCTAGTCTAAGCTCTTGAAAAAATCGAGTTATGAAATTGATTCAAATAATGAACTAAAAAACACCCCGTAAAAGTTAGAAACAAAATCTAACTTTTACGGGGTGTTTTTGTAAATATTGAACGTTTACTTGAACACTGATAGCGAGTTTGTGAAGAAATGTACTTAAACTATAGGAGGACTTTACTTGAAGAACATTGAGTTGCATAGGCAGCTCTTTTTTCTTCTTCAACTAACGAGGCAGTATAGTTCAATAAGAATACGGAATTTTATGTTAGGATATATACATAAACATAATACATTTTTAATGATTATTTAAGGAGTGGTAGAATGTTTCCTGTGCTTGAAACGAAACGATTAGTATTAAAGGAATTAGTTGAAAATGATGCTCAAAATATCTTAAAGTGTTTTTCGAATGATGATGTATTACGTTATTACGGTCAGAAACCTCTAACAAGTATAGAGCAGGTAAAACAAATTATTAAAAATTTCGCAGAACAATTCAAAGAAAAAAGTGGAATGAAATGGGGTATTGAACTCAAAGAAACAGGTACTATTATTGGAACAATTGGATTGCAGGAGTGGTCTTTGGAACATAAAAGAGCGAACATAAGCTATGCAATTTTCCCAGAAAAATGGGGTAATGGATATGCTAGTGAAGCTGTTGATAAAGTGATTTCGTATGGGTTTCAAGAACTTGGATTAGAACGTATAGGTGCAGTTGTTTTTGTTGAAAATAAAGCTTCGAGTCAGTTATTAATAAAATTAGGTTTTACAAAGGAAGGTACGCTAAAAAAGTATATGTATCAAAATGATAAACCATACGATACGGATGTTTACTCACTGTTAAAGTAAAAACAGGTTTAGTTAGTTTTTAACATTCCAATATTCTTAAATGATTTTAGTTATTGAACTATCAGGTGCTTTACTTGAAGAACATTGAGTTGCATATGCAGCTCTTTTTTTCTTTATTGAACTAACGAGGCAGGTTACTTGAATATGTAGGCCAACAAAAAAAACCGCACACAATGCGGTCTGATGTTCAATATTTATGGGATACCTTTTTAGGTAGACTTATATTCTAATCATCATTACTAATGGGTTCCTTATTTTGTTCATTTGTGTTATCCCCATATTGCTGATTAATTTCTTTAGCTAACTCATCTAAAAATTCATCAGATAAAAAGGGACTATTTTCTTTAAACATGTAAATCCTCCTTTGACGTCTAAAATTTGAATTAATATCTACGTTACTAACATTTACGTTTTCCTAAGTTTTAATCCTTTTACATAAAATTTATTTACTTTTGCTGAACACAGCAGTATTATAATCACAGTTTCAAATTTCTAAATCGCTGAAACCATTAGGTACGGGGGAACCGTTTTTTGGGGGTGTTACTTAACCCAAGGGGTGAATCCTTTCTAGGTAGGGCTACTCAAAGGTCCGAATCCGACAGCTAACCTCGTAAGCGTTATATGGGAAGGAAGGTGGAGCTTGTGACACGAAAAAAGCGATGTGTTTACAGGTCTATTAACTATGACTTGTAGGCACTTTTTTTATTCATGTAAAAATTTTGCTCTTTTTGGATAAATGACTGGTGATAGGGGAATATATAACCTATTCACACTATTTAGGCGGTGAGTAATTAATGATTTCATCCATAAAAAGGTTTTTAATCGGACGACCTTTGAAATCCAATGAATTAGGAGAACAGAAGCTTAACAAAACAAAAGCATTAGCCATCCTTTCTTCTGATGCTCTGTCATCAGTGGCATATGGTCCTGAACAAATTTTAATAGTTTTAGTTACGATTGGTGCAGCAGCATTTTGGTATTCAATTCCTATCGCAGTTGGGGTATTAATTCTCTTAACAGCTCTCATATTATCTTATAGGCAAATCATCTTTGCTTATCCTCATGGGGGTGGAGCGTATGTGGTTTCGAAAAGCAATCTAGGTGTAAATCCAGGCTTAATAGCTGGAGGTTCTTTATTGGTGGATTACATATTAACTGTTGCTGTAAGTGTGTCTGCTGGCACTGATGCTATCACATCTGCCTTTCCCACCTTACATGACTTTAATGTAGAAATTGCCATTGCTTTTGTGATTTTTATTACAATTTTGAATTTAAGAGGAGTAACGGAGTCTGCTTCAATATTAGCCTACCCCGTTTACTTATTCGTTTTAGCGGTGTTCATATTAATTGGTGTGGGTATTTATAATATTCTAACAGGAGGAGTTTCGCCCGAACTACGCACCCCAATAGGTACACCTGTGGCGGGAATCAGTTTATTTATTCTTTTAAGAGCATTTGCTTCAGGAAGCTCTGCCTTAACAGGTGTTGAAGCCATATCGAATGCCATTCCTAATTTTAAAGACTCAGCTCCTAATAATGCTGCTAAAACATTAATGGCAATGGGAGCCTTGCTTTCCATACTGTTTTCAGGAATCGTAATTTTAGCCTATTATTACGGCATTGCTCCAAGTGGAGAGGTAACCGTTGTTTCCCAAATTGCTGAAGAAACTTTCGGACGGAATTTCATGTACTTTATTATTCAAGGTACTACAGCATTGATATTAATCCTTGCTGCAAATACTGGTTATTCTGCTTTCCCTTTGTTGGCGGTTAATCTCGCAAAAGATAAGTTTATTCCCAGAATGTTTCTGATGAGGGGAGACCGATTAGGATATTCTAATGGAATCATCATACTTGGTATTACTTCTATTATTTTAATTTTTGCTTTTCAGGCAGAAACAGAGCATCTTATCCCACTTTATGCAGTTGGAGTATTCCTTCCATTTACTTTGTCTCAATCGGGAATGATGGTTAAATGGCTGCGAGAAAAACCTAAAGGGTGGATTCCAAAATTCATAATCAATACAACGGGTGCCGTTATTAGCTTTACGGTCACAATGATGTTCTTTTTAACAAAATTCTCACAGGTTTGGTCAATTTTAATTTTTCTACCTATCATTGTCTTCCTCTTTCATCGAATTAGAAAGCATTATGAAGCTGTTGGAGACCAACTTAGGCTCACAACTTGTGAATCATCTATGACCATTGAAGGTAATGTTATGATAGTGCCTGTTGCTGGCATGACTCATGTTGTAGAAAATTCCTTGAACTATGCTAAATCTCTTTCTCCTGACCAAATTATTGCTGTATATGTGGCATTCGAGAGAGAAGACGAGCAAAGGTTTGAAGAAAAATGGAAGAAGTGGCAACCTGATGTAAGATTAGTAACACTGCATTCTCATTACAGAAGTATCATCAATCCACTTACCAAATTTGTTGATATTGTAGAGCATAAAGCGAAGGAAGGTAATTATAAGGTAACGGTTATCATTCCACAATTTATTCCTAAAAAAGGCTGGCACAATATTCTTCATAACCAATCAAGTTTAATTATTCGTGCCTTCTTGTTGTATCGGAGAGACGTAGTCGTAACAACTGTACCTTATCATTTAAAAAAATAAAAAAGCGGGGCTTTATGTACCTCCTTATTTTGATATTAATCGGAGCTACTTAAAGCAGCTCTTTCTTCTTGAATTACCATGTAAGGACAGTATTTTCTTGCGTATTTTGTGGTGAGCGCTGGATTCATGGTTGGCTAACAGTGTTAAAGTTCAATATGAGCAAACTGCTTCTACAGCCTTTGATCTTCTGCAATCGGGCGCGATTGTTGAACAACATAAGTAGAAAATGATGAAACCTTTTTATTAAAACTAAATTCAAATTTACAAAAGAGAAATCCATTTTGATCAATCTTTTTTCAAAATGGATTCTTTTATTTGCCATAAAACACGGATTCGAATGATATTTTTGATCAAACTTTGTTTCAAAGCTAGACTTAGGATAAAATATTAGAGCTACAACTAATTGTGCTAAAGTGTGTATTAGAAAATAACTTAGGGGCCTTTTGCAATACCTTCTCATTTTTCTGATATTCAGCAATTGGGCGCTTTACTGTGGAAGGTGTTTTTTTGATATGCCAGTACACATTAAGGGATTGATTTTGTTAAGTTAAAATAAGATTGTGAAGATTTTCACTTAAACTAATTGGGTGCTTTAGTGGAATAAGGAGATTTAAAATAATAAATCTTTTTATAAGACCGTTTGTCAAATTAAGTGCAACAGTTCTTCCTGAAACGCCTCTTATGCAGTTTTCCAGTTAAGGCATTTCCTTGGTCGTTTGTTAATGAGATCGAGTGCTTGTTTCATCTCATCTGGTGCGACGTTATCGAAATTCGTTTTCTTTGGGAAGAACTCCCGCAGTAAGCCGTTCCCATTTTCATTACTCCCACGTTGCCAAGAAGAATAGGCATCCGCAAAATAGACCTGGATATTTAGTTCTTTCTCTAGCACGTTGTAACAGCTAAATTCTTTCCCACGATCCGTTGTAGCGGTTTGAATCGCACCTTTGGGTAACTGCTGATGTAAAAGTTTTGCGGCTGATTCCATTGATTTCGCCGAACGGTCTGCTATTAAAATTCCTTTGTACCAGCGTGTTTTACGCTCAATGAAAGTAGCGACGCAGCCCTTTGCTTGCCCACGTCCAGAAACGACTGTATCGAGCTCCCAATGACCAAATGTTTCGCGTTTACGAACTTCTTTGGGGCGTTTTGAGATGGGTGTACCAATGTTAAAACGACCTCTTGTTTCTCGCGGTTTCTGGCGTTTTCCTTTTTGACGAAGGACCGTTAATGGCACTTCTAATAAGCCCTGATAAATCCAACGATAGATGGTCTTAAAACTCAGCTTTCCTCGATACAAGCGGCCAACAATCTGTTCCGGTGACCAAGTTTCACCCAACTTTTCTTGAACAGCTTCTTTTAACTTGGTTGTCAATTTTGACTTCGCACCACAGTTCAATTTATTGGCTTGATAGCGTGCCTGTGCTTCTTCAGCTGTACAATTGGCATGTCTTTTTAATTCACGTGAAATGGTAGAAGGCTGTCGATTTAATTGTTTCGCAATTTCTCGGATCGGATAGCCTAGTTCAAGTAATGTTTCTATTTTCACACGTTCCGATATGGTAAGATGTTTGTAGCTCATAACGATTTCCTCCGTTCAAATGTTGGTGTGGTAACTACATTTTACACGAGGTCGTTATGGGCTTCTTTTATTTACCCTTGGGTGTTGGCACTTAATATTACAATTCGTCTCCTAAAAAACAGAAAAACCATCTATCAGTTATTTTGATAGATGGTTAATAAATTTGTTTAAAAAATTATTTTCTGCAATGCTAAATTGTTTTGGAATACTAAAGTGGGTTCATTTAGGAAGGCGAATCGTTAAGAATCGACTCTCTATCCGTTTATTCCTGATTAAACCACAGTTCATCTTTATCATCAACGTCGCCATTATAATTGATTAAAATTTCATCTCCTGCTTTTATATCTGTGTAAGCATAGAAGTCAAAAGTTTGATTTTTAAAATTAATCTCATACATTGCATTTGGTTCATAAGAATGATTAAACAACATTCCATAACCAAGAAGGATAGCTGATCGACCTATTCCATACTCAAAAGCGTAATCAGCAAGCAAGGTTTGCTCAATGTATTGATGCTCTTCGTTTGGATAAGAAATGACAGGTGCTTCATGTAAAAGATCGCCTTTTTTGAAATCACATGTAGCAAATACCCCTCTATTGAATTCTCCATCACTTAATGGAGATGTTTTTACCTCAATCATGTTTGTTCGCCTACTCACTTTTAAAAATTTTCTTTCTAACTGTAACATTAATTTGAACTTTGAGCTCCTATTATTTGAATATGTTAAAGAATTTTTTATTATTAACGACTTTATTGTAAATTAAACACCCATATTGTCACCAAACAACAAGTAAAGTTATTGCTCTAACTTTTTTCTTGATGTAATTTAATTATCTATATATGAAGTTACAAATAGTAAGTTTTATTACTATTTGTAACTTCATATGCATAGTATAAAGAATAGTGCGAAATTGTTTCCCATTTAGTTAGGGTAACAATTTAAGTAGCTATTTTAATTTTTGAAAACAATCTCGAATTCGAGATAATTAGGAGGAAATATAAAATGACTAAATGGACAATTGATCAATCACACTCAAACATTGGCTTCTCAGTTAAACACATGATGGTATCAAAAGTTAAAGGACAATTCGATGCATATAGTGCAACAGTTGAAGCAGCTGACCTTTCGGATTTAACAGGGGCAACTATTCATTTTGATATTCAAACAGCAAGCATTAACACACGTAGCGAAGACCGTGATAACCATTTAAAGTCAGGTGATTTCTTCGACGCAGAAAATTACCCAAGTATTAAATTCGAGTCAACAAATATTTCAAAATCAGGAGATGGCTATGCAGTTACTGGTAACTTAACAATTAAAGATGTTATGAATGAAGTTACATTTGAAACTGAATTCAACGGTAAAGGTACAAATCCTTGGGGCCAAGAAGTGTACGGCTTTGAAGCGGAAGCTAAAATTAATCGTGAAGAATTCGGTTTAGTTTGGAACGCAGCACTAGAAACTGGTGGCGTATTAGTTGGAAAAGACATTAAAATTAGTGTGGAACTTGAATTAAATCCAGCGGCAGAGTAATTATTACTTTCATGCAAACGACAAATCTCTTACTAGATTTGTCGTTTTCTCCATTTTTGAGGAGAATTTTAGTTTTTCAATGTATAATAGAATAACTTATGCATTGAATGGGGGAAGAAGATTGTTAGTAGATCTTAAAGTGAAAAACTGTTTGTCCTATAAAGAGGAAACAGTGTTTTCAATGGTATGTGGCGCACGCGTGCGAAAGTTAAAGGATACGCATACAATTGCCTCAACTAAAGTGAAGGTCGTTAAAAGCGCCTTTATTTTCGGCCCAAATGGTAGTGGTAAATCGAATTTATTTGCGGCATTAAAAGTATTACGTTCTCTCTTATTTAATTTTGAAAGTTTAAATAATATTAAACAAATGAAGCTACCCTACCAGCCATTTAAGCTTGGCTCCGATTTTCAGGAACCGACTGAATTTGCTATTTCACTTATGCTTGACGGTGAGCTCTTTGAGTTTGAAGTGCGTTATGATCATGAAAAAATCGTTTATGAGCGCTTCTCCAAGGTGATGAAATCGGGCACGAAGCATTTTTTTAAGCGTACATATGATGAGAAGACAAAGAAATATGATTATGTGACAGGGAAGAAGAGCCATGTCGAACTTATTCACTATACACGGCAAAATACGGCGTTTCTCGCGATTTTAAATGTGTTTAATGATCCTGATGCAGCAAAGGTTTTTGATTGGTTTATGAGCAAAATTATTTTCTTAGATGAATCCAATCGTCTCTCAAGTCATCCACTCATCCGTAAGCTTGAAGAGGATGATTTTAAGCAAGAGGTCATTCAGTTGTTGAAAATTGCGGATTTTTCCATTCAAGATGTGTCAGCAAAACGTGTAGAGCGTAAGGAGAAAAATTCTATATTACATGATTATGAGGCGCTAGATAGTGTCATTCAGGAAATGGATATTGACCTTCACTATTTATCATTTGATTCATTCGGTACACCCATTGGTACAAAGTCGATTAACTGGACGATGGATTCCAAAGGGACGATTCGTATGCTGTACCTAGCTTGTGTCATGGTGGATGCATATAATAAAGGGAAAACGATTTTTATCGATGAGTTTGATACGGCATTTCATGTATCGATTTGTGAATTTTTAATGGCAATCATGAATAGTAAACGTAACGGCAATAATCAGTTTGTCGTGACGAGCCATGAAATTGATTTACTGGATCAGCCATTACGTCCTGACCAAATATGGTTTGTGAATAAAAGCTATAAAAATGAATCGGAGCTGTATTCATTATTTGATTTTGCAGATTTACATAAAAAACGTGCAGAAATTTCCTATGCGAAGCGTTATTTAAAAGGGGAGTTTGGTGCAACGCCCGTTATTAATGAATACTTGTCCGAGCGCTACTTAGATGAGGAGGGGCAACCACAATGAAAATGCGTGAACGAGGATCATTAGCTTTACGCAAAACGATTTTGATTTATTGTGAAGGCGAGACAGAGCGTATTTATTTTGAGCAAATGAAAATTTTAAAACGCTCCAAAATGGTCAGTGTAAAAATTAAAAATGTGAAGCGTTCTGCATTAAAGTTAGCACAGCATGCGTATCGCGATTCAAGCTACCAACCATTTGATGAAGTATGGGTTGTGTTTGATAAAGACGATTTAACGGAAAAGCAGCTTGAGGAAGTGAACGACTTTTGTGAACGTCACGAAATACTGATAGCCTACACAAATGAAGCATTTGAGCTATGGCTGCTTTTACACTTTGAGCAAATTGATGTAACACAAGTGTACCCACGAGCGCTGCTTAATGAAAAAATGGGAGACTATTTAAACGTAGCGCGTTATTTCCGAAATAAGGGTAATGCAGAAGTCATTGCTCCAATTGCGCTACGTCATGAGATAGCGATGAAAAACTGTAGTGAAATGATGGCACTACGGAATTCAGATAGCCGAGATAATCCGTACTGTAATTTGCATGAGATGATTCGTAACGTATTTTAGTGCTCACATAGCGTGGGCATTTTTTTAATGTAAGCTTTCATGTTTATGGTAATACGAAGCGATGGAAGCGAGCTCTCTATAAGAAATAGTAGGTAACTGTTGTAGCGTATCGCGTGAGAAAGTTAGCGTGAGTACTTCGATATTGTCATTTCTTACAAGCATATGCCAAACGAAGGTGAAAGTGGCTACTGCCTCTAACGTTTTAATCTGTTGAAGCATATTATAAGTATCCTTTAGTAGTGTATCCTCATCCATAAACTCGCTACTTTGCAAATGTAAAACTACATCCTGCTCCTTCTCTTGTTGCGATACTTGAAGATCGAGGATAGCATTTTCTAGTAATTGGTTGTTAGCAATTTCAGTAACTGCTACCATAGTGCCATAGCTAGGGGTTTTGTCGACAGTTGTTTGACCTATTTCCTCAGGTGTGTTCGGTTCGCTAGTAAATGTTAGGCTAATAATACCGAGGCAAATAAGTAGAATGAATATAAATATGAATAATCTCTTAAAGTTTTTCACGGAAGGCGTCCTCCATCTATTATGTAGATGACTTTTAATATAAATAAGAACCTCTATAATCAGTACTGTTAGTAGGTTTTATTTTTGGACTTCAGTTGTTCCGACTGAAATCGATTGTGACTAATCATTATAAGAGAAATTGCAGAAGATTTCAAATTGAAGGAGGTGTCTCAAATGTACTTTGAGACACCTCCTTATGAGTTAAGTATGCTGTTCGTCTTGCATCGTATGTGGAGATGTTTGCTCGTCAAAGTATAAAAATGATTCATCCTCCAGTTGAAATGTTTTTTGTTCATTTAATCCAACCGATAAAGGTCCTGAAAAAATCTCTTCCCACCAAGTTTCTGTTGTAATCATTAATATGGCCTCCTTCGTACGATAGAAATGTAATGACATATTCGTTCATTTGGTAAAGAGGTATTTCCCTTGCGTATCCTTTTGTTAACATATAGCATTCATAACATAATTATTACAAAAACTAATAACATATAGAAGGATTTGTGAAGGTGATTGTAGTAGTTACTACAGTAGTTAATATGTGTGAAGCACTTAAATTTATGCATCAAGTCAAAAAGAAAGGGTGAAGAAAATTGAATTTTACATCTCAAAATGTAGAACAAATGATAGCTGAGCAACGATCATTTTATTTTTCACGCGCTACAAAAAATGTGGAATTTCGTAAACAACAATTGCTCAAGCTAAAGTCAGTAATAAAAAAATATGAAGCGGAAGTGATTCAAGCACTTCATTTTGATTTACGAAAAAGTGAGTTCGAAGCGTATTCAACGGAAATAGGAATGGTTTACGATAGTATTGCCTATTTTATAAAAAATATTGATGACTGGATGAAACCAGAGGTAATTAAAACGCCAATACATTTTCAGCCAGGCAAGAGTTTTATCGTCCGGGAGCCGTATGGTGTAGTATTAATAATTGGACCGTTTAATTACCCATTCCAGCTTGTAATAGAGCCATTAATTGGTGCGATTATTAGTGGTAATACAGCCATTGTTAAGCCGTCAGAGTCGTCTGTACATACGGCTGCCATTGTGAAAACGATACTTGAGGAAGCATTTAATCCGAATTATGTTCGCGTAGTAGAAGGTGAAAAAGAAGAAGTAACGGCGCTTATTCATGCGTCATTTGATTATATTTTCTTTACAGGTAGCGTTGCAGTTGGGAAGATTGTTGCACGCGCAGCTGCAGAGCGATTAACACCTGTTGCCCTAGAACTTGGCGGAAAGAGCCCGACGATTGTAGATCAAACTGCAAATTTAGAAGTAGCTGCACGAAGAATTGCCTGGGGTAAGTTTAGTAATACCGGACAAACATGCGTTGCACCGGATTATTTACTTGTACATCAAAAAGTATATAAGGAATTTGTGAAGGCATTACAAACAACAATTCGTGAATTTTTCGGTAAGGATGTGCAGCAAAGTCCAGATTTTGGCCGCATCATCAATGTGCGTCAGTTTGACCGTTTGCAAAAGATATTGGACGCAGAACAGGCCAATATTACAATTGGTGGGACAACGGATCGAGACGATTTATATATTGCACCGACTATTATTGAGAATGTTAGTTGGAATAGTCCTGTCATGGAGGACGAACTATTTGGACCAGTATTACCGGTTATGTCTTACGAAGAGTTGCCAGTAGCCATTCACCAAGTGCGCCAGTTACCAAAACCATTAGCTGCCTATTTCTTCTCTGAAAATGATAAGGCTATTGACTACTTCTTGCAGGAACTGCCGTTTGGTGGGGGCTGTATAAATGACGTCATAACGCATGTTGGTAACACCCACCTTCCATTTGGTGGTGTAGGTCCTTCTGGAGTAAAGGCATATCACGGTAAAGCGAGTTTTGAAAACTTTACACATCCAAAGTCGATTTTAAAGCGTTCATCGAAGCTTGCGAATAATTTATTATTTCCACCATATAAGCAAAAAATAAAATTAGTACGCACAATTTTAAAATAAAAAAGTAGTGCTTTTAGCTGAAAACGCAGATTACAAAATGATATGCAATAATAGAGGCTACACCAAAAGTGTTATTCTTACTTTTGATGTAGCCTCTTTTCAAAAAATAAGCAAGAATCACTTTTTAGTAATGTCTAGTATTCGCCCCGCACGCTCGAATTCGGGGTTTGGCCTCGGGGGAAAGTGGTGGAGCGTTTACATTCGCTTCGGGCTCTCGTCGCACAGGGACGTGCTATGGCCGAAAATGCCGCATCGACGCGGCGTTGTCGGCCAGCGCTTGTCAAATGCAAACTGGCGCAAATACGCTTTTCTTAAATTTGAGCAATCGGGAACTTCATTACTATTTCAGTGCCGACCTTTTCCTTACTACGAATTTTAATCGTTCCATTGTGATCCTGAATTATTTTATTCGTGATCATCATGCCGAGCCCAGTTCCTTTCGTTTTTGTCGTATAAAATGGCTCGAAAATTCGGTCCAATAAATGCGGTGGGATGCCACAGCCGGAATCTGTAATACTAATATATAAATCTTTATGATTATCGATACACATTTCAAATACAATCGTGCCGTTATGTCCAATAGCTTCAATGGCGTTTTTAATCAGATTAATTAATACTTGTTTAATCTGATTTTCATTTCCGCTAATTTTTATATTAAGTGGATGTATATTGCTTATGAATTCGATTTGGCGATGCTGAAATTCATATTTGAAAAAGTCCGTAATCTCGTTTGAAATTTCGCTAATATTAATGAGGGTTGGTGTATCTAGGTGTGGGCGTGATAACACAAGAAACTCGGACATTATTAAATCGATGCGTTCAATTTCATTTTTGATTATATTTGTATAGTCTTGATATGGGGAGCAGTCATCCTCGCTAATCATTTGAAAGAATCCTGAAATTACGGTCATCGGATTACGAATTTCATGTGCTACACCTGCAGCAATTTCACCTGCAAGCTTTAATTTTTCGGATTGCATTACCAGTTTTTCATTTTCTTTAATATATGAGATATCGCGAGAAATAACTGACACCGCGACCATTTCTCCATGACGATTATAAATCGGTGATAAAGAAATAAGGGCATCAAAAAATGTGCCATCCTTCCTCATATCTTCTGTTTCAAGTAACGTAATACTTTCACCTCTAAGTAATCGAATAAAGCGTTCTTGCGCAGCGTCAGTATTCTTTGGTGGAACGAGCGGCACTGTATTGCCAAGGCATTCCGCGCGTTTCCAACCGTATAATTTTTCAAATGCAGGATTTACTTCGATAATTTTATTATTTAAGTCGAAAACGGCAATCGCATCATTCGCGTGTTCAAAAAATAACCGCAAGTATGCTTCCTTGGATAAAAGTTCTTGGACTTTTGCAATATTTTGCTTTTCAACGCGTTGCCAGAAGTTATTAATTAAAAGTGTTTGCATCGCACCAATTATCGTAATAAATATAATTGAAAATGTAAAAACAGGCATGTAAGCTGTCAGACTTAAATTTATTTCCCATGTCAAGGCAAATACTAAAACTATCGCTGATTCAACCGTTGTAACGAGTGCTAAAATAGTATTTAGTATAGGTGATTGATAAATGGAGACAAGCAGTAAAGAGAATATGAACCAATATAAATATAAAATATAGAAGCTTTGTACAATTAGGAGTAAAATAATAATATTTAAACCGAATATTAAACAATATTGCACGATGCGAGGATTTACCTTTAAGTAGATGAATAAACCAATGATCACGCCGAAAATAATAGAAATATACGAATTATTATTGCGGTACTCAAAAAATCCAGCTAACACAGTAATGTAATGAACCGTTTGTGCAATGATAAAAGAAGCATAAAACAGCATATTTCTTTTATATAAAATTTCTGTTTTTTGCATGGTGCACCCCTAGTCTTATTGATATTTACATAATACATGATTTAACAGTGTCGATAAATGCCGAATTTTGATATGATGAACTGAACTGAACTGAACTGAACTGAACTGAACTGAACTGAACTGAACTGAACTGAACTGAACTGAGGGGGCTTAGTGATGAAGTCATTATGGAATGAATACGAGACACTTGAGTTGCTAAAGCAATTAATCTCTATAGCAAGTCCATCTGGATTTACAACGGATATTATGAATGAAATTGGTGCCTTTTTAAAAAGCAATGGTATTGATTATAAAAAAACAAATAAAGGTGCGATTATTGCATCCTTTAAAGGCGGAAATGATGAGCAACACCGTTTATTAACCGCACATACAGATACATTAGGTGCGATGGTTAAAGAAATTAAGCCGAGTGGGCGACTTCGCTTAGTGATGATAGGCGGCTTTAACTGGAATGCAGTAGAAGGTGAATATTGTACAATTCATACTGCAAATGGCAAAAAAATTCGGGGCACAATTTTAATGCACGAAACAACCGTTCATGTTTACAAGGGGGCAGGTGAGCTGAAGCGAGATGAAAATCATATAGAAGTTCGCATTGATGAAAAAGCAATTACTGCAGAAGATATACGTGCGTTCGGAATAGAGGTTGGGGATTTTGTATCATTTGATCCGCGCTTTGAAGTAACGGAGTCCGGTTTTGTGAAATCGCGCCATTTAGATGATAAAGCAAGTACAGCGTTATTATTGCAATTGATGAAGGGTTTAAAAGAACAAGCAACCTTGCTACCGTACACAACGCATTTCTACATTTCAAATAATGAAGAAATCGGCTACGGTGGGAATTCCAATATTCCAGAGCAAGTTGTAGAATATATCGCAGTGGATATGGGGGCTATTGGAGACGGACAAGCATCGGATGAGTACACGGTATCCATTTGTGCGAAAGATTCTAGTGGACCGTATCATTACGAGTTAACGCGTCAATTAGTTAGGTTAGCAAAAACATCTGGTATTGATTTTAAATTAGATATTTACCCGTATTATGGTTCAGATGCATCAGCTGCGATTCGTGCGGGCGTTGATGTGCGCCATGCATTATTTGGACCGGGCATTGAATCATCACATGCTTATGAACGTACGCATGTGGATTCTTTAAAGGCAACAGCGGAATTATTAGTTGCTTACATTATTTCGCCTATGATTGAAATGGAGGATTAATTTTATGTACGCGGAAGAACTATTAAGTACAATTGCGCAGAAGAAAGTCGTTGGTCAATTACCGAATATTATAAAAGATATTGCGATTGATTCGCGTAGCGTACAACCAAGTAGCGTTTTTATTTGTATTAAAGGCTATACAGTAGATGGACATGATTTCGCTCAAAAGGCCGTGGACGCAGGTGCAACTGTCATCGTTACAGAACGTGAACTTCAGCTAGAAGGAAATGCAGTACAAGTAATTGTTCGTAGTACGGAACGAACGCTTGGAATTTTAGCGGCAAAGTTTTTTGATTACCCGTCAAATGATCTAATGATGATTGGCGTCACCGGTACGAATGGAAAAACAAGTGTATCTGGCATTATTCACAACATTTTTGTTGGACTAGGTGAGAAGTCGGCACTATGTGGAACAATCGGCTTTAATTTAAACGGTGTGTTATATGAATCAGCGAATACAACAAGTGATGCGCTGAATACACAACAAATGATTTTTCGTGCAAAAATGGAAGGCTGTCGTGCGATGGTCATGGAAGTATCTTCTCACGGATTAGCACTTGGTCGCTTAGCAGGCGTTGATTATGACGTAGCGATTTTTACGAACTTAACGCATGATCACCTTGATTTCCACGGTACGATGGACGAGTATGGCAACGCAAAAGGCCTACTATTCTCTCAGCTAGGACAAGACTTAGAGAAAAATAAACATGTTGTATTAAATGCAGACGATCCGTGGTCTGAAAAATATGCAAGCCTAACACCATATCCAATTTGGACATATGGTTTACAAAATGAAGCGATGTTTAGTGCTGAAAATTGCCGTTATGAAAACGGGATGACATCATTTAATATGATTACACCTGAAGGCACTTTCCCAGTTACGATGAATTTACTTGGTGAATTTAATATTTATAATGTACTCGCTGCAACTGCAACTTTTTATGCACGTGGTTTTGCATTAGAAGCAGTTATTGAGCAAATTGAAAAGCTTCCGCCTGTAAAAGGTCGTATGGAAAAGGTCGAAACAGAGCTACCGATTCAAATTTTCGTTGATTATGCGCATACACCTGACGCGATTGAAAAGGCCATCAATGCTGCACTGCCGTACAAAAAGCCTGAAAGTAAATTAATTTTCTTAGTTGGCACAGGTGGTGGACGCGACAAATCGAAACGACCAACGATGGCTGAAAAAGCATCAGAAGCAGATTACGTCATTTTAACGACAGATGATCCACGCTTCGAAGAATATGATAGTATTACTGGTGATCTTGCAAAAGGCATGAAGCATAGTCACTTTGCTTGTATTGGGGACCGTGCCGAAGCAGTTCGTCACGCAGTTAGTGTTGCGGAACCAGGAGATATTATTATTTTTGCAGGTAAAGGACATGAAGATTACCAAATTATCGAAAACACAAAATATCCACATAGCGATGCAGGAATAGCGATTGAAGCAGGCCGCGTAAAATTTGTATAATTAGATGCCCTCTTTTCAAGTAGAAAAGGGGGTTTTTTTGGTAGATAAGAAAGGGCAGCATCTTACCCAATTTTGGACGAGGTGTTTCTTTCTAATTTCAGTATGGAAAAAAAGTAAAAATGGTTGTACCCAGCAAGCATTTTCTTTTATGATAAGAAAGTATGAAAAAAGGAGACGGAAAACATGACTTCAAATTTAGAACAAGATATATTATCTCGTCGTACCTTCGCCATCATCAGTCACCCGGATGCTGGTAAAACGACGATTACAGAAAAACTACTATTATTCGGTGGCGCAATTCGTGATGCGGGTACAGTAAAAGGGAAAAAATCAGGTAAATTTGCAACATCTGACTGGATGGAAATTGAGAAACAACGTGGGATCTCTGTAACATCTTCAGTAATGCAATTTGATTATAGTGATTGCCGTGTCAATATTTTAGATACACCTGGTCACCAAGATTTCTCGGAAGATACGTATCGTACGTTAATGGCAGTAGATAGTGCTGTTATGATTGTCGATGCTGCGAAAGGAATCGAGGCACAAACATTAAAGCTATTTAAAGTGTGTAAAATGCGTGGTATCCCAATTTTCACATTCATTAACAAGCTTGACCGTCAAGGGAAAGAGCCGCTTGAATTAATCCAAGAGCTAGAAGAAGTACTAGGTATTAATGCGTACCCAATGAACTGGCCAATTGGTATGGGGAAAGAGTTCCTAGGTATTTATGATCGCTATAACAAACGTATTGAGCAATTTCGTACAGAAGAAGAAGAGCGTTTCTTACCAATCGATGAAAACGGCGAACTAGCTGTAGACCATCCGATGAAAGTAACATCTTACTATACGCAAGCAATTGACGACATTATGCTTTTGAATGAAGCAGGGAATGCGTATTCAAAAGAAAAAATAAACCGTGGTGAATTAACACCTGTATTCTTCGGTTCAGCGTTAACAAACTTTGGTGTCCAAACGTTCTTAGATACGTATTTACAATTTGCGCCAACACCACAGCCGCGTATTACAGAAGATGAACAGTTTATCGATCCAGTGGATTACAAAGAGTTTTCAGGGTTCATTTTCAAAATCCAAGCAAATATGAATCCTGCGCACCGTGATCGTATTGCATTTGTTCGTATTGTATCGGGTCAATTTGATCGTGGTATGAACATGACACTTGCTCGTACAGGGAAGTCTTTCAAAGTGACTCAGTCAACACAGTTTCTTGCAGATGATCGTGAAACAGTTGAAACAGCGGTAGCTGGTGATATTATCGGTCTTTATGATACAGGAACGTACCAAATTGGTGATACAGTTGTCGGTGGTAAGAAAACATTCTTATTTGAAAAGTTACCGCAGTTCACGCCGGAAATTTTCATGAAAGTTACAGCGAAAAATGTAATGAAATCAAAGCAATTCCATAAAGGGATATTGCAACTTGTACAAGAAGGTGCGATTCAGTACTACAAAACACTTCACACAGAAGAGGTTATTCTTGGTGCAGTTGGTCAGCTTCAATTTGAAGTATTCGAGCACCGCATGAAAAATGAATATAATGTAGAAGTGAAAATGGAGCCAGTTGGTCAAAAAATCGCTCGCTGGATAGAGAACGAAGAAGATGTAAAAGAATCAATGTCTTCATCTCGTTCAATTTTAGTGAAAGACCGTTTTGACAACTTAGTATTCTTATTTGAAAACGAATTTGCTATGCGTTGGTTCTCAGATAAAAACGAAAATATTAAATTATATAGCTTATTATAATAAAATGGCTGTCCGTGCATGCGGGGTTACTGAAAAAGTCTATAGAGTAGTTTAGCCAGTTTTTGAACGATATACCGTTCAAGAACTGGCTTTTTTCTTCGTGAAGGAAAGTATAAAATTTCGCCATGTGGATAACTTTCAAATAAGTAAATGCAACGTCTAGACTTAAGCACCAGCCCCTTGAGGTCGCAGTCTGCCCTCTGACGAAAGTGGTGGAGTATTTATTTTCGCTTCGGGCTCGCAAGCAGCTTGCCCGAATGCAAACGGGCGCGAATGTGCTTTCTTTATTAACTGGGAATTTTTTGTATAAAAGGAACCATGCTTTGCTAAAGCTACATAAAGGGTATTTGCAAGAAATAGCGAATATTAGTATAGGAGTATAAAGGAAATATGGTGAAAATTGTTGCGATTTATGTTTTATACGAGAGAGGTGACAGCAATGAAAATTAGTGATTTTTCAATTAAACGCCCCGTTTTCACGTTGGTAACGATGGCGCTTGTCATTATATTAGGATTAGTGTCGTTAATAAAAATTCCAGTTACATTAATTCCTGATTTGAATCCACCGATTGGGGTTGTCGTGACAAACTATCCTGGAGCGAGCCCATTAGAGGTCAATGAAAAAGTAACGAAGCCGCTCGAGCAAACACTTGCTACGTTACCAGGCATCAAAAAAATTCAGTCGACTACGCAAGAAGGCACAAACTTAATAATATTAGAATTTACATGGTCGACAGATATGAACAAAATCCAAACCGATATATTGCAACGCCTTGATTTAGTTAGGTTACCGGACGATGCGGGTAAGCCAAGCTTTTTAAAATTTGACCCTTCACAGTTCCCGATTATCCAGCTGGCTCTACAAGCAGAGCAGGATAATGTAGACGTGCGTACAATTGCAGAAGCTTTAGAACAACAGCTAAAGCGGACAGAGGGTGTTGCTAGTGTAACGGTGTCTGGTAAGTTAGTCGAAGAAATTCGAATTGAAGTGGACCCGAAAAAGCTAGTCGATAAAGGTTTAACGCAGTCAGATATTGTTCAAATCGTGCAAGCAAACAATATTTCAATGCCAGGCGAGTCGATTAATACAGAGGACGGTCAGCTGTTAACAACGAGGATTGTCAGTACTTTGACATCACCTGAGGAAATTGCAGAATTAATAGTATCGGTCAATCCATTAACCGGAGAGGCGCTTTTATTAGGTGATGTGGCGGTAGTTGAGCGTGCGGAGCAACAGCAGCAAACAATTACGCGCGCAAATGATAACCCGGCCGTATTAATGTCCGTTTTACAAGAATCTGGCGCAAATACAGCGAGCGTTTCTACTTCGTTTCAAAAGGAGCTAGACGAATTACTACAAAAGCCTGAGTATGCAGGGGTGCGAGCAGATATATTATTCGACCAAGGCGATTATGTTCGGATGTCGATTAGTAATATTAGTTCCTCTCTCATTTTTGGCGGTGTATTTGCTATGCTCGTGTTATTTGTCTTCCTACGCGGTATAAAAAGTCCAATTATTGTCGGCATTGCGATTCCGTACTCCGTCATCGTGACGTTTGTGCTCATGTATTTTGCAGATTTCTCGCTCAATATTATGACGCTTGGCGCACTTGCGCTTGGCATAGGCATGCTAGTCGATAATGCCATTGTCGTTATTGAAAATATTGAACGGCATATATCACTTGGGAAAACGCCGCGCGAGGCAGCATCGATAGGGACAAAGGAAGTAGGACTAGCTATTATTGCTTCGACGCTAACGACTGTTGCGGTATTTGTACCGGTTATTTTCATCAGTGGGCTGATCGGACAAATTTTTACGGAATTTGCACTGACAATTTCCTTTAGTTTATTCGCTTCATTAGTCGTAGCATTAACGGTAGTGCCGATGCTAGCAAGCCGGTTATTAACGGAGAAAAACGGCAATTTAATTGAACAGCGAGAGCGATCAAAACTATATCAAACATATAAACAGTCCATAAAGTGGGCGCTACACCATCGTTTGCTCGTTTTATCGATTACAATACTTCTATTTATTGCATCCAGCTTCATTCTGTATAAAACGGGTACAGAATTCATTCCAGCAACAGATGAAGGGTTTGTTACGGTAGGCGTGAAGTTACCGAAAAGTGCGTCTGTGACAGCGACTGAAAAAATCGTCACGGAAATTGAAGAACGATTACGTGAGGAACCAGAAGTAGATGTACTTGTCAGTCTGATTGGTGGAAATCAGCAATCATTATCGCGCGGCACAAGCAATACTAACGAAAGTGAAATTTCCGTCAAGTTGGTAGGACTTGATGAAAGGGAACGTTCTGTTTTTGACTTTGTCGAAGAAATCGAAAAAGAAGTGATAGAAATGATTGGGGAACGAGCAGAAGTTACGTTTGCACTCTCCTCGTCATCTGGCTCAACACCAAATACATTAACGTTCCGCGCAACTGATACGGATGAAGTACGCTTGAAGGAAACGGTCAAGAAAATTCAACAGGAGCTTACGCAAATTGATTCAGTCGTAAAGGTAACGACGGATTTAGATAATACAGTTGAAGAAGTGCAAATTCAAGTAGACCGCAAAGCCGCAAAGGATGTCGGCTTATTGCCAGCGCAAATTGCACAAGCAGTCAACAGTATGACACGTGGGCTGTTTACAACACAAGTTATTGCGGAAGACGGCGTGGTACTTTCTGTTTATACAAGCTTTGGAAATACATTCAATACGAATGTAGAAGCATTAAAAACGATGAAGTTACGCACATCGGCTGGCCAATTTGTTGAATTACAAGAGGTAGCTACCATTCGCGTAGACCTAGGACCAACATCTATTCGTCGTTCAGATCAAGCCTCGGCCGTAGCTTTTTTTGTAAAATATGATACGAGTGAATCACTAAGTGGTATTTCAAACAAAGTGGATGAGGCCATCTCAAGTATTGAAATACCTTCTCAAACGCAAATCATTTTTGGAGGGGACCGAGAGCTATTTGATAATGCGAAAAAAGATATGTATTTAGCGATAATTTTATCCGTTGTGCTCGTATATATCGTCATGGCTGCGCAGTTCGAATCGTTTAAATATCCGTTTATTATGATGTTTAGCGTGCCGCTCATGGTTATTGGCGTGGCGCTTAGTTTATGGTTAACAAAAACATTGTTAGGCGTAACAGCGATTATCGGAATTCTCGTATTAGTAGGAATTGTAGTCAATAATGGTATTGTGCTCGTCGATTATATTAATCAGAAAAAAGCACAGGGACTGAATTCATATGATGCCATCATTGTCGGGACACAAGATCGAGTACGCCCAATTTTAATGACGGCACTTACAACGATACTTGGCCTGATCCCGCTGGCAATAGGTCTTGGGGAAGGTACAGAAATCAACCAACCAATGGCAATTATTGTAATCGGAGGCCTCTTGACATCAACGATCTTAACTTTATTTATTGTGCCGATTATATATAGTTTATTTGATAAAGATACAAGAAAAATAAATTAAGCGATTGGGGGTTAGAAGATGGCTGTTCACTTTTTTACGGGATTTCCAGGATTTATAACGAGTCAGTTAATTCGTACAGTATTTAAGGATGGGATTACGAGACAAGCATATGCAGTTGTGTTGTCACCTGAATTTTCAAAGGCGCAAACGGAACGAGAAGCTATTCAAGAAGAGTATCCAGGCTGCCAAATCGAATTATTCGAGGGGGATATTACATTGCCGAATTTAGGTATTGAAAATGCAGAGTTAGCCACTATTGCTCCGCGTATTTCAGTGCTATGGCATTTAGCTGCAGTTTATGATTTAGCCGTAAAACGTGAAATTGCTTGGAAGGTTAATGTTCACGGTACAGCTTGTGTGAATGATTTTGCTCGTGAGTTGCCTAATTTAAAGCGCTATATGTATTTCAGTACGGCTTATGTAGCAGGAAGACGTACAGGTACCTTACTAGAAACCGAGTTAATTCGGCCAGAAGCATTTAAAAATTATTACGAAGAAACAAAATTTGAGGCAGAGCTCCGTGTAGAAGATTTGAAGAAGGAGCTTCCGGTGACAATTATTCGCCCGAGCATTGTCTGTGGTCATTCAGAAACAGGGGCAACGATTAAGTTTGACGGACCGTACTTCTTCTTAAATATGATTGATCGTTTAAAGGGTCTACCGTTCATCCCACATGTCGGTAGTAAGCACACGACGATTAATGTTGTACCAGTGGATTATATTTTTAAGGCTGTTTCATTTATTTGCACAGAGCCTTCCGCAGCAGGGAAAACTTTGCATTTGACGGATCCAAAACCGCATTTAGTGAATGATGTATACCGAGCGATGACAAAAGAAATGACGGGGAAATATCCTGTAGGTCGTTTACTAATAGGGTTAATAAAAATTGGGCTCAGTATAAAAAAGGTTCGTCAAACACTCGGCGTAGAATATGAAACGTCCGATTATTTAGACTGGGAGGCGAATTTTGATTGCACTGAGGCGCAAAAAGTATTATCAAAAGGTAATATTACATGCACCGATTTTATTGAGACGATGCCAGCGATGGTTAAATACTATAATGAAAATAAATATAAAAAGGAATATCATATTTCCATAAAATAAATACACTTGCAATTACCTTTAAAATCCGTTAAACTATTTTCATACAGTAACTAAATATCCAATGACATTTCGTCAAAGGGGAGTAGCTATAAGTGAATTGTTAGGAAACGACGAATAAAAAAGCGTTTACTAACGATTGGTTGACTTATTTCACATTCGTCATTACGTGGTTCGGAGCCATCGGGTGTGATAGCATGAATTTGCTTAGCAAGACCTTTGCCTATTAATAGGCAGAGGTCTTTTATTTTGCCTAAAAGTGGATATTTATGTGAAAATAATATTTTTTTGAGATGCTCTGAAAATGGGTATACAGAAAAAAAGGAGGAAGTACAGTATGGAAGCAATTTTATTAGAGTACGCATGGGTATTACTTGTACTTGTATTTTTAGAAGGGTTACTTGCTGCAGATAATGCAGTTGTAATGGCAGTTATGGTAAAGCACTTACCTCGTGAACAGCAGAAGAAGGCATTATTTTATGGATTATTGGGTGCATTCGTTTTCCGTTTCATTGCCCTATTCTTAATTACGATTCTAGCCAATTATTGGCAAATTCAAGCAATTGGAGCGATTTATTTACTGTTCATCTGTATTAAGCATTTATATGACAACCACTTTAATAAAGGTGGGGAAGATAAGCAGGAAGAGAAAAAAGGCTCTGGTTTCTGGATGACAGTATTAAAAGTGGAATTTGCGGATATCGCGTTTGCGATTGACTCAATGTTAGCCGCAGTTGCTATTGCAATTACATTACCACATATAGGTGATATGACAGTGGGTGGGATTAATGCCGGTCCATTTGCAGTAATGTTCTTAGGAGGATTTATTGGACTAGTAATTATGCGTTTTGCAGCACAATGGTTCGTAAAAATTCTTGCAGATTACCCATCACTTGAAACATCAGCATTCCTAATCGTAGGTTGGGTAGGGGTTAAGTTAGCGGTATTAGCGTTAGGTCACGAAAAATTAGCAATTATTGATACACACTTCCCGCATTCAACAACATGGGAAATCATTTTCTGGGTAGTTCTTTTAGGCTTAGCAATCGGTGGTTATGTAACAAGTGTTGCAAAAGGTAAAAAAGAAGTATAAGACAACTTGTTTGAAGTAGATAGAAGAGGGGGACAATGTAATCATTGTCTCTCTTTTCTTTTGTCGTGTTATTCATTATACTAAGAAATAGTTTCCATTACGATGGGAGGGCGTTTCATGCCTTTTAGAAGAAAAACAACACGAAAGATCACACCTTTCCAAGCACTCGTTTCCTATTATTTCATTGCAATCGCGACGTCCTTTTTACTACTTCGTATTCCTGGTGTACATATGGAAGGAGTGGAAGTTTCCTATTTAGATAGTTTATTTACAGCTGTGAGTGCAGTCAGTGTAACCGGTTTGTCGACGGTTAATGTGTCACAAACGTATAGCGGCTTTGGATTAGGAATGATTTTATTAGTACTGCAATTTGGTGCGATTGGTATTATGTCGATTGGTACGTTTTTATGGTTACTTGTCGGAAAGAAAATTGGTATGCGCGAACGACAGCTTATTATGATTGACCATAATCAGTATAATTTGTCGGGTGTCGTTCAGCTCATTCAAGAAATTGTGAAAATTTTATTCATCATTGAAATAATCGGTGCATTCATATTATCTATTCATTTTAAGCGTTATTTTGAAACGTGGGAGGATGCAATTATCAATGGTGTATTTGCATCGATTTCAGCGACAACAAACGGGGGCTTTGATATTACCGGCATGAGCTTGCAGCCGTTCCATTTAGACTATTTTGTGCAGATTGTGACGATGGTGCTCATTGTACTCGGTGCCATTGGATTTCCGGTATTAATTGAAGTGAAAACCTTTTTATTAAAAAAAGACCGGGCATTTCGCTTTAGTTTATTTACAAAAATTACGACCGCTACATATGGAATTTTATTTGTAGTAGGTGCGATTGTTATATTAATTATTGAGTCGTTCCATTCATTCAGAGGGATGAAGTGGCATGAGGCATTATTTTCTGCGATGTATCATTCGGTTTCTACACGTTCAGCCGGACTTACGACGTATGATGTACGTACATTTAGTGAAGCCACGGATATTTTTATGAGCTTTCTCATGTTTATTGGTGCGTCACCAAGTTCAGTTGGGGGCGGAATTCGGACGACGACGTTTGCTATCGCAATTTTATTTTTAATTTCGTATGCGCGCGGACGTGATGTCATTCAAATTTTTAAGCGGGAAATTCATTTAATTGATGTGTTCCGTTCGTTTGTCGTTATTATATTAGCACTATTTATGGTCATGGTGGCGACGATGATTTTACTAATTACTGAGCAGCATGCGACAACAATACAAATTGTTTTTGAAATTACATCAGCTTTCGGAACATGCGGGATGTCACTAGGCATAACAGAAAATTTGTCACCAATCGGGAAAATAATCATTATTATTTTAATGTTTGTTGGACGAGTCGGGCTTATTTCATTCCTCTATTCACTCGGTGGGAAATCAAATAAAGTGAAATATAATTACCCGAAGGAACGTGTCATAATTGGATAAAATAGCAACAGGGCGAAAGGAATAAATCCTTTGCCCTGTTGTTTTTAATTAAACGTATAAAAATAAGGTTGCTGACCGTTACGGAAGTATGTGAATAAATAGCCTTGTTGTTTTACTGGGTGGCCAAGCTCATAACCTGCTAATTCGATATGGAACGGAATAATTAGCGAATGCTTGAATAGTTCACGTTCGTTAATTTGCATAGCCTCAAATTGCTCACCAACAAGTGTTGGATTAGCTTTAATACGGTGGTATAGCCCTTTTAACGACTTTTCTTCGACACGGTCATTCCACCAAAGCTTACGCGGCTGGAATTGCTGTACTAGTAAATAGTCATATTTCATTAAGCTCGTCACAACATCTATGTCAACATTACTCAGCGTTTCTAAAAATTCGATTAGGCGGCGGAATAAATCTTCTAGCTGATGCCCGATACGAGACCAGCCCTTGTTTTCCCAGTACGTACCGAAGTTTTGGAAGAAGTCGAATGGTGTGTCAAATACTTCTCTTACTAAGTATTCTATTGTATTGTCCATACGGTGTGCGTTCCAGTACTTCTCAAGCACGTCCTCAGCATGCTTAATGCGTACAATATCATTGAAAGTTAACACATTGTTTGAGAAAATCTCATATGGTGCAACGTCAACATACGTATAGCCAAATTTTTCAGCTTCTAGACGTAGCCCAGTCCCCCGAAGCAGTTTTAAGAAGCCAAGCTGCAGCTCTTCTGGACGCATTTTGAATACATCATTGAACGTGTCACGGAAAGACGCATAATCTTCTTCAGGAAGACCGGCAATTAAATCTAAATGCTGATCAATTTTGCCACCATCCTTGACCATTGTGACCGTTCGCTTTAATTTTTCAAAGTTTTGACGGCGTTTTACAAGTTCATTCGTTAAATCATTTGTTGATTGAACACCAATTTCAAAGCGGAATAAGCCTTTTGGTGCGTTATCATTCAAGAACTGAATAACCTCTGGGCGCATAATGTCAGCGGTAATTTCAAATTGGAATACTACACCTGGCTTATGTTCATCAATTAAAAACTGGAACATTTCCATCGCATAGCTCCGGCTAATATTAAACGTACGGTCAACGAATTTAATGGTACGTGCTCCTTTGTCCATTAAGAAGCGAATATCCTCTTTAATTTTTTCGCGGTTAAAATAGCGAACACCTACTTCAATAGAAGATAAACAAAACTGACAGCTAAACGGGCAGCCGCGGCTTGTTTCAATATATTGAATGCGTTTGCTGATATGTGGCAAGTCTTCATCAAAACGAAATGGTGAAGCAAGTTCTCGTAAATCAATTTTTGGCGGCTGCACATGTACTTTTACTTTCTCATCTTCTAAATAGCAAACGCCTGGCACATCTTCAATAGAAATTTCACCATTCACATGGCGCAAAAGCTCTTTAAATGACACTTCACCTTCACCCATAATAATATAGTCAATTTCCCGATGCTTACGTAGCCAGTCATGCACGTCATAGGAAACCTCTGGACCACCTAAAACAATTTTTACCTTCGGTAGCACGGTTTTTAACATTTGAATGACATGAATCGTTTCTTGGATATTCCAAATATAGCAGCTAAAGCCGACAACATCCGGCTGTTTTTGGAATATATCTGATACGATATTAAAAGCCGGGTCCTTAATGGTGTATTCAGCAAGTTGTGCATCAAATTCAGGAAGCGCGCTTGCTTTTAAATAGCGGATTGCTAAGTTTGTGTGTATATACTTTGCGTTTAAAGTAGCTAAAACAATATTCATATGATAAATCTCCTCTTCATAAACTCTATTGTATCAGTGTATGACTTAGTGGACAATATGGTATATATTACCCATTTTATAACCTACCTATATATGGAATAATTTATACTAATTGGATACAAAATAACGTCATTTAAAAATGCTTTTTACCTAAAATAAAATTATTTAAGGGGGGCAACATCAATTTGATAAAACCAATTGATTTAATGTTTGAGGAGCTGTTTCAACGTGCCGATGATTTAATCATGGTTGTCCATATTTCTCGTAAAATAGAATATATCGGTTCTTTGTCAATAGTTGGGGTGGGGATACAATTCTCCACCCTTATCCTATTTCATTGCCGACTGTTTTGTATTGATGTGTTAATAAAATTTTGGCGCGTAATCGATCAAATCGACGGTAGCCAAAAGCATTGCGTTTAATTACTTTTGTTAAATTATTTAAACCTTCTACGAAGCCATTTGAATAGTTAAATGTAAAAGAGTTGAGGATTTCTGTTTGCCAATTTTGAAGGGTTTTCACACTGCGTTGAAACTCCGGAATATCAGCTTCTTCTACCGCTTCATAAAACTTCAGAAGGAATTCCTTCGTTTCCTTTAGTTTCTCTGCACCATTCTCTTTCGCCAGTTCAAACCATTCTCGAAACTGTTCCTTTAACTGATAAGCCAATTTTAATTCTGCTGAAAAGCTGAAATAGCGTTTTAAATACCACTGGTCTTTCTCAGTTACATCCTTAGGTTTCTTAAAAAATACATGACGCTTCTTCTTTACTTTCTTACGATCGTAATCATTCCATTCCTTCTGAATACGTACTCGAACACGATCGATTGCCCAATAAATATAGCGAACAAAGTGAAAGCGATCCGCAATGATAATTGGGTTATCCAGCGCTTCTTGAACTGCTGCTTTAAATGAATGACTCATATCCATAACGACCATTTCAACATTTGCCCCATGCTCACGCAAATAGGCTTTAATGGTTTCTTTTTTCCGGTCCGGTAAAATATCAATAGGTTCTTTTGTCACTGCATCGGCAATAATTAGTTGAAACTTTTCCCCACCTGCATTGCCTTTGAATTCATCAATGGCAATCACCTTTGGCAAGGCTGTTTCTCCCTTAATTTTTCCAGGAACAATCCGATCAAATCTGCGAATGATGGTACTAACCGATGCCCCATATTGGTGCGCAATCTCAGTGAAGGTTTTGGCTTTCACTGAACGGATTTGAGCCATTTGATTCCACTCATTAGAATAGCGTTGATAGGGCGAAACAACTTGATTCTTCTCCGCAAAACGCTTCCCGCACGTACAAGCATAACGGCGTTTACGATAAAATAAAGTCGTCATTCGTTCTGCCATTTTTAAATGTTTTACCTTAGTCCAACGATAATCGTGCACACGGCGTGTATCTTCTCCACAGTTTGGACAAACCTGCGTCGTTATGGGCATTTCAAAATGAATCAGATACTGCCCTCCACGCACCTCTGTCTTTAAAATAATCGCGTCTTCAAATCCTGGTAAACTTATGTTAGAATGCATGTACACGTAACCCCCATCTTATCTTTTGTTCAGCAACTAAAGTATAAGACATTTGGGTGTTACGTGTCTTTTTTTACCCTCAAATTGTAGTAATACCCCAACATTTAGTATAGAACCAATATATCAACGATAAAGCATCAGAAGCTCTCCAAATTAAAAATAAACAACCAAATTATTTGAACATGGACAAGGATTCTTTCGAAACATGGAGTGAATTTATAGAAAAAATCGAAAAGGAAGTAAATGCGAACTGTACAATTAATCTATTAGATAGTGAGGGGCATTATAAAAAGGTCAAGCTTATGGGCTATTTCATTCCAGAAAAACAATTCATTTTTGCCCGTGTCATTGTTTACCCATTAATTAAGGACGAGAAAGAAAGAAAAGAAACTACTCTTCCCTTCGATCGAATGATTAAAAACATTTCGCACGGAGTTATTTTGTCGTCTATTAATGGTAAAGTGATTACCGCGAATAATAAAGCACTCGAACTGATCAGGCGGGAGCATTGGCAGGTAGTAAATCGCAGTCACGATTGTCTGTTCGAGGATTTTAATAATAATTCCACATCAGTTTTGCAATACTATGGAAAACTCGCCAATAATGAACTGGCAACAATTGTATGTACCAGGCCAAGCGCAAATGGTGAGACAAGCTACTTTCATTTTGAAAGTAAAATTGACAATAACTTAAGTGTAATTATTACGACAATTACAGATGAAACAGAAAAAATAAGATTACTTGAAAAAATTGAACACCAGCAAACCTTGAATTTGATTGGCCAATTAGCAGCATCAATTGCCCATGAAATTCGAAATCCAATGACCTCATTGCAGGGCTTTTTACAGCTTATTAAAAGCCAAGTGGATGAAGAAAACCAACATTATTTTACGATAATGGAATCAGAATTACAACGAATTGATTTATTAGTTTCTGATTTGCTTAATTTGTCTAAGCCGAAAACAATTGAATACGAGCATATTTGTTTTTTAGAACTTGTAAAAGAAGTAATTGACTTGATGCAATCACAAGCAATTATCTCGAATACGATTATAGAATTTACATGTGATGAAACGATGGAATACTCTATTATCGGAAACAAAACACGTTTAAAGCAAATGGCTATTAATATGATTAAAAACGGGATTGAAGCAATGCCATATGGAGGTAGTATAACGGTTCAATTACTAGCAACTGCTGAACAAACGATTGAATTTATTATTTGTGACGAAGGGCAAGGCATGGACCAACAAACGCTTGAAAACTTGTTTAACCCGTTTTATACAACAAAGACCACGGGCACAGGGCTTGGACTCGTAATGGTAAAGAAAGTCGTTGAAGAACATAATGGTAAAATTGAGGTCCAAAGTAAAGTTGGAAAAGGCTCACAATTTAAACTAATTTTAAATCAATTTAATGAGCATTCTATGAACTACTACCGTCATCTAGAGTCAGGTGGCACATTGGAAATGAAATCTCAAAATATCTCAATTATTTAAAATCTATTATGTCTTTTGACAAAGCTTTTCACATATCGCTATAATACTTGTATACTACTCGAAATAGAGGATGATTTGTCATGGCGTCAGAAGATATTAAACAATCTTTAAAGTTATTTATCGTGTTATCACGTGCACATAAAGCAATTAATGAATCGACGAATCAATTTTTCCAAAAAAATGGTGTGAATCCAACAGAATTTGCCGTCTTAGAACTACTTTATCACAAAGGTCGACAGCCGCTTCAGCAAATCGGTAATAAAATTTTGCTCGCTAGTGGATCCATTACGTACGTTGTTGATAAGCTTGAAAAAAGAGGTTATTTAACACGTGTTTCATGTCCAAATGATCGACGTGTAACGTACGCAGAGATTACCGAAGAGGGTACTATATTTATGGATGAGCTGTTCCCGCAGCATGAACAGCATTTACACGAACTTCTTAGCTCGCTGTCAGTAGATGACAAAGATGTAGCGATTGAGTTATTGAAAAAATTAGGTTTATCAATAAAAGATTTATCGTATTAAAAAGAGGGATGACAACATGTCATCCCTCTTTTTAAGGTAGATAAGAAAGAATAACATTCCCATCCACATTAGTAAGGACATAAACGGGCCCTATTTTGGGCGCGTTGTGTCTTTCTAATCAATTGTAAAGCCCATTTGTAAAAAGGCATCTTTCAAATCCGTTACATAATCATCATAAATTGTTAAAAGAACAAGTTTCTCTTGTAATTCAAAAATTACGCTGATAACTTTATCTGATTCTTATTCAATCATAAAACTCGCACTATTTGTAATGGCTGAACGATTTTTTACGTAGGCTGCTAAGTCCAGCGTGTCGTAAAGACCTTCTGGAGCCATTGCCACAACCGCGTGCTCTGTGTCAGCTACCAAGTCGTTAAATGACATGTCAACTTCTATGAATGTTTCAATGCGCATGGAAAGAGCATCATGGGCATTATAAAACAGTATATCCTTGCCAGGTTCTTCTGCTGTCAGTGTAAAGTTGTAGATTCTGTTATTTCTGTTTGATGTGCTACATACGTGAGAGAAGGCACAGCTTCTTCAGGTATTAGTTGTTGTACTGTTGGTTGTGTTACTGCTTCTGTATCTTCATTCATGTCATTTTCATTACTGTCTTCAATTGTCTCAGACGTTTGCGGTATTTGTTGTTGTTCTTTGTTACATGCCACAAGGAGCAACATGACGAATAATATTGAACAATAAAAAGCTAAGTTCTTTTCTCAAAGAAAATCCCCCTTAAAATAAGTAGATACGTATGTGTAGGATAAGTTTCAAGGGTTAACGTTGTTAGGTTATTGGTAAGATTAAAAATAGTAACAAAACAAATACAACGTGCGCTACAATAATAAGGGGTAAGCTTTTTTTCCACTCATAAAGTAATCCCCAAATTATACTCGCGACGATTGCAGCTAGTGCACCAGGCATAAAACCACTAATTGCCAGCGATAAAGAAAATAGAAGGGCGGTTACGAACACAGCAACGACCGGGCTTGCCCAACGCTTTATTTGTTGTTGAACATAACCACGCCAAAACATTTCTTCGCCGACAACGATAATGAAAATTAGCAATAAATAATGCCAAATATTCGCAGGACCATAGTCTTCTAAAAATTTGTTAATATCTTTTATAGCGCTTGAATCTAAATACGGAAGAATAAAATAGCCAAGTTTGACAAATCCGTACGTAATTGTTCCGTAGCCTATGCCAAAAATCAAATATTGCCAAGTGGGGAGCTGATCTTCAAACTTTCCAGCCAATAATGAGATGGCAATACCAATAAGTAAAGTAAAAGCATATAAATACCAAAAAATTGTTCTTCCTTCAAATGTGTAAAACAGCATACTGTAAATGAATACTAAAGAAAGAAGGAGTACAATTGTATGTTTGTATTGTTTCATTCGTATATGACCTCCTATCGCTAATAGTATCAAAAAAAACCCTTTTCATCATCTTTTAATGATAAAAAGGGCAATTTGTTTTGTTAGTGGATAAGAAAGTATAAGTTTCTCATTCACATAAGTAAGTACATCAACGCGTCCTATTTTGGATGGGGTGTGTCTTACTAATGCTTAATTACTATGTAATATTTTATAGCGTTTATGGTTAACAACTGTTTTTTCTTCCATTTCAAGGTCATGAAAATTTTCCATAATTGTAATATCAACAATTACAGAGTTTTCATTTACTTTTTCAACAATCCCTTGTAGACCATCTTTAAACTCGATAATATTTCCAACTTCTGCAACTTTCATAAGCAGTCAGCTCCTTCATCGACTAATAACTAACAGTTTGCAATAAAATTTACTATACGTAAAGACTTTTTTGAATAATTAATCACTTTTAACTACTTTATAGAAGAGAGGTACAAATTTAATGGGTGAATATAAACAAATGCTCGAACAATTACGGAGCGGAGAAGTAGCATCAATTGAAATACCGAAGGAACAATATTTACAATTTCGTGAACAACTCGTGAAAGACGAACAATTTAAACATTTTCGTGGCGAAGCAAAACAAGGTGGAAACATAGTGTTCACATACCTAGCAGCACCTAGGACATAGAAGAAAATTGTCGAAATTTAGTAGGTGAATATTTTGATGCATTTTCGGTAAAGATGTATAATATTGGAAAGTGTATGAAAATATTAGGGGGAGAAGGTTATTGGAAAAAGGGATTTTGCAGCAACTTGAATTTCAGCGGCATTTGATGATTAAATCCGGCCTTGAAAATGGACTTCAGAGTGAAAAAACAATTCTCCTGAGTCGCCAGCTGGATTTAATAATTAATGCATATGATGCACAAAAGTATAGAACAAAGATAATTGATCAACCTGATAAAAAAAATAGTTACAGTAATTCAGCTGAAAATTCTCTATAACATGTTTAGATACAGTAGATTTGGGAATAATAAAATTGAACACAGCAACATTCTCATTTCCCCCTTTTAGAGCAGGAGCAAATCGCTTACTGCTCTCTTTTTATGTAAATTTTCTTTTTTTTCACTCACTTCTTTATATCTTTTGATAAACTAAAGAATAGAAAAAGAATTTGGAGGGGATTTTTTATGGAAGCAAAACAAATTGCTTTTATCGGGACAGGTGTTATGGGTGCAAGTATTGTGAAACATTTATTAAAAGCTGGCCATTCCGTTACGGTTAATACACGTACAAAATCAAAAGCCGAGCCATTACTCGCATTAGGTGCGACATGGGGAGCTACTCCAGCTGAGGCGAGCGAGCAGAAGGATATTATCTTTACGATGGTCGGTTATCCAAAAGATGTGGAAGAAGTATACTGCGGGGAGCAGGGGATTTTCTCTGCTGCAAAGGAGGGGGCAATCGTTGTTGATATGACGACATCGGAGCCTACTTTAGCGCTGAAATTACACAGTATTGCACAGGAAAAAGGTTTACATAGTATAGATGCCCCCGTTTCTGGTGGAGATATTGGGGCACAAAATGGCACTTTGTCGCTTATGATTGGTGGCAATCAGGAAATTGTTGAATATATGAGACCGATTTTTGAAACGTTCGGAGCGAATATTGTGTATCAGGGTACTGCTGGAGCTGGACAACATACGAAAATGTGCAATCAAATTGTTATTGCCTCTGGAATGGTAGGCGTATGTGAAGCGATGGCGTACGGCTTAAAGGCAGGCCTTTCGCTGGAAGAAGTGCTTAAATCAATTTCTTCAGGTGCAGCAGGCTCTTGGTCGCTAAGCAATTTAGCCCCACGTATGTTAAGCGGTGATTTAGAACCCGGGTTTTATATTAAACATTTTATTAAAGACATGAAAATTGCCCTTGACGAAGCAGAGCGAATGAATTTACAGTTGCCTGGCTTAGCTCTAGCAAAGCAGCTTTACGATACATTGCTTGAACAAGGCTACGGTGAAAAGGGTACTCAAGCTTTAATAAAATATTATAGCGAATAAATTAGCTCGATTTGTAAGCGGGGTAGGTAAGTGTAATAACAATGTTTTACGTATTACATGATTATGAACTATTAATGTGAAATGTCTATCAGTGTACATGAGAATTGTGATAGTTGTTAATCACATACTCAAGGACGTCATCTAGCCCTATTTCCGCGCGAGAGGTAACTTTCTAATAATAAAGTAGTTTAAATTCACAATCGATTATAGGAGAATTGACTAGCCTATGATACAATTATTGTATAATACAGTGGTAATTTGAAAGGAGTGGGCATGCTTTGGATAACAATAAAGGCATTTTATTAGAGAGCGGCACAAATGAACTAGAAATCGTTGAATTTGAAGTAGCAAATAACAAGTTTGGTATTAATGTTATTAAGGTGAAAGAGATAATTCAGCCAATTCCAGTCACATTTATTCCGCATGTGCACCCACACGTTGAAGGAATTATTCAATTACGTGGAGAGGTATTACCAGTTGTTGATATGCTAAAGGTGCTAGGTATCCAAAATACACAACGTAATCCACAGCAAAAGTACATTGTTGCAGAGTTTAATAAGCAACGTGTCGTTTTCCACGTAGATAATGTAACGCAAATTCACCGCATTTCATGGGATCAAATTGAGAAACCTTCTGATATGTATCAAGGCGGAACATCGCAAGTAATAGGTGTAATTAAACAAAACGAAGCGATGATTTTACTACTTGATTTTGAAAAAATTATGGTTGATATTAATCCGGACTCAAGCATTAGTGTTGAATCTGTTAAAAAATTAGGGCCACGTGATCGCTCTGAAAAGAAAATTGTCATTGCAGAGGATTCGCCATTACTACGAAAGTTGCTTCATGACACAATGAATGCAGCGGGCTATGCGAATACTGAGTTTTTCGAGAATGGCCGTGATGCATATGAATACTTAGAGGCGCTTGCGAAGGCTGATAAAAATATTGAAAAATATGTTCAGCTAGTTGTTACAGATATTGAGATGCCACAAATGGATGGGCATCATTTAACAAAAAAAATAAAGACGCATTCAGATTTACAAAAGTTACCCGTTATTATTTTCTCTAGCTTAATTACTGATGACCTGCGACATAAAGGGGATCAAGTAGGAGCGGAGGATCAAATTTCTAAGCCGGAAATTGCCGAGCTTATTTTACGTATGGATCAGTTAATGCTATAAGTTAGTACTTAAATAAGTTCTGTATCCAACAAATTTATAAGTTATTTAGAAAGCCGGAAACTTGTAAAAGTAATTCCGGTTTTTTTATAAAATTGTGTAGATGAAACGCTGTGTAAGAGAACTTATAGAAAGGAGTGACTGAATACTATGAAAAAAATAAATACGGCTATTATTGATATCGGCTCAAATACGATTCGATTAGTGTTTTATGAATATGATAAAAACGAGGGTTTACATGAGTTTGGCAATATTAAAACAGTAGCCCGGTTACGTACACATATATTACCAAATGGTGAAATGGCAGAGGAAGGAATTCAGTTGCTGTTAAAAACACTGTCTTCATTTAAACAAATTTTAGCAGATTATAACGTTACAGATATTAAAGCAGTGGCAACAGCCGCCGTTCGCCAAGCGATAAATAATGAAGCAATTATTACACGTATGATACAAGAAACCGGCATTGCAATTGATATTTTATCGGAGGAGGAAGAAGCATATTTTGGCTTTATTGCCGTAGCTCACTCTATGGATACACCGTCCGCCGTGACAATTGATATTGGTGGGGGCTCAACTGAAATTACTTTATTTAAAAATAAAAAGCTGCAAAAAACTATTAGCTTCCCATTCGGTACGGTTTCATTAAAACAAAAATTTGTACAAGGTCATATCATTAATGAGCAGGAACGTCTTGCCTTACAGAATTATGTAAAAGAAGGATTTAAATCACTGAGCTGGATTGAGAATGTGAAACTGCCAATCATTGCCATTGGGGGGAGTGCCCGAAATGTAGCCCAAATTCATCAGCAAAAAGTGGACTATCCTTTATCTGGTGTTCATCAATATGAAATGACGAGAAATGACATTATTCAGCTAAAAGAAGAACTAGCCAAAATGCCCTTTGAACAACTAAAGCAGCTAGACGGCTTGTCCTCTGACCGGGCAGACATTATTGTACCCGCCCTAGAAGTATTTTCCTCGTTAATGGAAGTAGTCGGCACACAATCTTTCCAGTTAAGTAAGAAAGGTTTACGTGAAGGACTAATTATTAGCCGCATCTTACATGAAGATGTAAAAGCATTTGATAAATACAATGTGTTTGAGGATAATGCACGGCGGTTAGCTTTTGAATATGGACGCTCAGAAGAAGAAGTAAATATGCTAAATAACCTAAGCGAGCAGTTTTATCGTGAGTGCTGCCATGTAGAACTACTTGAATATAATGAGGAGCATTTACAGCTTATCAAAAAAGCCTCAAAAGTGTTTGCCATTGGTGAATACATCGAGTTAGATTCGTCTAGCCAGCATACATTTTATTTACTGGCGAACCAGTCAATTGTTGGGATGAACCATGAAGACCGCGTCAAGTTAGCGTTATTGGCATCCTACAAAAACCGAGATTATTTCAGACGTTTTGCAGCGCCATTTGAAACATGGTTTACAAAAGAAGAATTAAAACAGATACGTGACTTTGGTGCACTTTTGAAGTTTGTTTATGCCCTAAATGTATCGAAGCGCAATATTGTCAGTAAAATTACAGTGGAGCTTATAGATGACATAATTCATGTAGTTGTAACAACGAGCGAGCGTGCAATAGCAGAGGCATATCAAGTAGAGAGACAGAAGAAGCATATAGAACGTGTATTTAAACGTAGTGTAATAATTCATTTTAATGAGGAAGGATGGAAGTGAGTATGACGACGGATTTTGATGTAGATAACACATATGAAAACGAATTTCAAACACAAAGGGAATTGACGAAAGCACTGTTGCTTGAGGAAATTGCCAAACCGCAATATTATAACAACCGAGAATTAAGTTGGCTTGCTTTTAATGAACGTGTTTTAGAAGAAGCGGAAGATGTAAATAATCCGCTACTCGAACGGTTAAAGTTTTTAGCAATTTTTAGTTCTAATTTAGATGAATTTTTTATGGTACGTGTTGCGGGTCTTCAAGATCAACTACGTGCTGGATTTCATAAGCCAGAAAATAAATCGGGTTTAACACCAAAAGAGCAGTTAACAAAAATTGCTGAACGCACTCAGGCACTTGTGCGTCGCCAAACAGAAGTGTATCGACATTTAATGGATGACTTACTGCCACGAGAAAATGTCTATATTCGTGATGTAAAGCTACTTACACCCGAGCAAAAAACGTATATTAGTGAATTATTTGAAGAAACTATTTTTCCAGTATTAACTCCTGTGGCTGTCGATGCATATCGTCCGTTTCCGACACTACTTGGACGTACATTAAACTTACTCGTAATGCTTGAAAATAATGGTATTGAAGCTGAAAATATGGATAAAGTAGCGATTGTTCAAGTGCCTTCTGTATTAGAGCGATTTATAAAGTTACCAACAGACGGTGATGAAACGGTATTTGTGCTATTAGAGGATGTTATTTCGAATAGCATTAATAAATTATTTTACGGCTATAAAGTAAAATCTACGCAGGCATTCCGTCTAACGCGTAACGCAGATTTAACGATTCATGAGGAAGGTGCACAAGATTTACTTGTAGAAATCGAAAAAGAACTGAAAAAGCGTAAATGGGGTGTAGGTAGCCGTCTTGAAGTACGTGATGGTGAGATGAATGATGATGTCCTTGATTATTTACTCGATGAATTTGAAATTGAGGAATCAGATGTTTTCAAAATTGATGGACCGCTTGATTTAACCGCGATGTTCTCTTTTGTAAAGACCATTTCCATTGGTCGCGAGCATTTAGAGTATGAAAGCTTTATTCCACAACCACCACAAGATTTACAATCCGATGAAAATATTTTTGAAAAGGCATTAGTGCAGGATTTATTTTTCCATCATCCATTCGAGTCGTTTGTTCCGATTGTTGACTTCATTTCAGAGGCAGCCAATGACCCGAGTGTGCTCGCTATTAAACAAACGCTGTATCGTGTAAGTGGAAATTCGCCAATTATTCAAGCTTTAAAACAAGCAGCAGAAAATGGCAAACAAGTAACCGTGTTAGTGGAGTTAAAGGCTCGTTTTGATGAGGAAAATAATGTGCACTGGGCGAAACAGTTAGAACAGGCGGGTTGTCTTGTTATTTATGGCATGAATAATTTAAAAACCCATTCAAAAATTACATTAGTCGTTCGGCGCCGCCATGGGAAAATTGAGCGTTTTGTGCATTTAGGAACGGGAAATTACAATGATGCGACTGCAAAAATTTACACAGATATGGGAATTATTACGTCCAACAAGGAATTTGGCATTGACGCGACGAATTTCTTTAATTACTTAAGTGGCTATACAGAAAAACCGAAATTTCATCATTTAGTTGTCGCACCGTTCGATATTCGAGATGAGTTTATTAGTTTAATAAATGAAGAGATTCGTATGCATAGAGAATTTGGCGGGGGCTTTATCCGTGCAAAAATGAATTCATTAACAGATAAAGATTTAATGATGAAGCTATATGAGGCAGCCATCGAAGGTGTGAAAATCGAACTCATTATTCGTGGGATTTGCTGTATTCGACCGGGAATCCCTGGTATCAGTGAGAATATAACGGTGACGAGTATTGTTGGACGTTTCTTAGAACATTCTCGAATTTTCTGGTTCCATCACAACGGTGAGGATAAAGTATTTTTATCCTCCGCAGATATGATGACGCGCAATATGATAAAGCGTGTTGAAATATTATTCCCGGTATATGCAGCGGATATTAAAAAACGTATTATAAAAATTATGAACTTGCAGCTACAAGATAATCAAAAAGCTCGTATCCAAGACTCTAATGGTAAATATCATTATAAAGAAGACCATAATGGCACAAAGCGTATTAATAGTCAGGAACTATTTTTAATTGAGTCATTAGGCACAGTGGTAGAGGAATAATTTGGGGAAATTACGGTTAAGTTGCATTAGGTGAGTTCGTCCAATTGACGTTCATGTAGTGAAATGAAGCGAAGTTCCATTCAATGGGGGATTCAAAATGACTAATTCAATAACAGTAGCGATAAATAAAAAATTACATGACATCATTCAACTTAATCCTTTTGATGCGGTCGCGATCTTAAAGTTCCATGACGGGCACTGTTCTGTTGAGATGGTCAATACGAGTGCGACGGTGCTGTTTAATACACAGTTTACTGCGGGCATGGATGCAGTTGTGTTTTTTAAAGATGCCCATTGGAATCAGTTACAGCCTTGTTTAAATAAACAGGGTGAAATGCATTATGTGACATTACAAAATGCAAAGCAAATTGTCGTGAATATGCAACCTGTAACTACTTCGGAGGGAAGTTATATAAGTGTTGTGATGCGATTAATAACGAATGATGTTACGGCAGCACTTGAGGCGCAAATAGAAACAGCGAAACATTTATACTTTGTTGAGCAATATGTAGATCCTGTCATTTCACTGGATTTAAATGGTCATATTATTTATGCCAATATAGCCGCTGCAAACAAGTTAGCTATATTAGGAAATCAAATACTAGGAAAAAGCATTTTTGAGCTCATAGACGAAGAGTATGTCGGACAGTTTGGGCCGCTCTTCCGAAATACACTTGAAGGCTATCCGATGGGTATGCCACAATGCGTATTGAAAAATAAAATGTTTAGTGAGGAGCCCGTTTGCTTAAAAACATTTCCTACATATTGGGATGGAAAAGTCATTGGCGCTCACATTGTCATTAAAAATGTAGATGAGTTTTTCAATGATCGAGAACATCATCATTTTATTGTATACCAGGATGAATTGACAGGCTTATTTAACCGACGTGCTTTAAATGAACAATGGACCATGTATTCGGAACGTCAGCACGAGATGAATATTGCATTAATTCTCGTTGATTTAGATCGATTTAAAAAGTTCAATGAATCGCTCGGTAAGAATAAAGCGGATGGTATGCTCTATGAAGTAAGTAAACGGTTTGGTCAACTGCGAAATGAATTTTGTGAAGTATTTCGGTATAACGGCGATGAATTCGTGTTTTTAGTACGCTATTATGCGCGCGAAGAAGTAGAGGTTATTGCAAATGAAATTTTACGTGTTTTACTAGAACCGTTCGTTGTTGAGGAGCAGGAGTATTTCATTACAGCGTCCATTGGCATAGCATCTAGCGTGGTAGGTCAACCTTTAGAGCTAGATAAATTACTTCACCGTGCAGACCAGGCGTTGTTTTATGTGAAAAATCATGGGCGGTCTCATTACCGGTTTTATCGCAAGGAAATGAGTCAAGCGTTTCCAAATGAAGCGTTAATTGAGGCACATTTACGTCGCGCGATTGAATTTGATGAATTGGCTGTTCACTTCCAACCTCAAATCGATTTAGTGACGAATCGCATTGATAGTTTTGAAGCGCTTTTACGTTGGAATAATAAAAAATTTGGTGCTGTTCCGCCTTCGCAGTTTATACCAATTGCAGAGTCTTCTGGATTAATTATTCACATAGGTGACTGGATTCTCGAACGAGTATTTCAGTATCAAAAAGAATGGCGTGAGCTAGGTTATCGTCCCGTACGCATTGCAATAAATATTTCGCCAAAGCAGTTCAAGCAAGAGCAGTTCGTTTCTAAAATAAAACATTTACTTGAAACGTATGAGATTGAACCGGAATTTGTAGAGCTTGAAATTACAGAGGGCTCAATGACAAACGTTCATGAAACGTCTTCTATTTTGAGACATCTGAAACAATTGGGTGTATATGTTTCAGTAGATGATTTCGGGACAGGGTATTCTTCGCTTAGCTATTTGAAAACATATCCGATTGATATTATTAAAATCGATCAGTCCTTTATTGCCGATATTGAAAAGGATAAGAAAAATGAGGCAATCATTAAAGCGATCATTTTACTGTCACATAATTTAGGGCTTGAAGTTGTGGCCGAGGGCGTCGAAGAAAAAAACCAAGAGCAATTCCTGAAGAATAATAACTGTGAAAAAGTGCAGGGCTATTTATATAATAAACCTCTGCCTGTCGAAAAAGTAATTGAACAATATTTTATCAATTAATGAAAAGCTAATGAATCGCAACGAGTGGTTCATTAGCTTTTTTTATTGTTAAGGAAATTAGAAAATTTCGCCTTGTGGAGAACATTTAAATATGTAAATGCAACGTCTAGGCGAAAGCGCCAGTAAAATCAATGCTTTTTGTTAAATTTGAAGATAAATTATTTAGGATTATATGTAAGAATATTGTGAATTATGGTAAAATGAAAAGTGAATTACAATTCATTTTTTAGCAAAGGGGAAAGATGACCATGTTGCAAAATAAAACGATTCTTATTACAGGTGGCTCTAGTGGGATGGGGCTAGGTATGGCGAAGCAATTCGTCAAAGACGGGGCAAATGTTGTAATTACTGGACGTGATGCTGAGCGTTTAGCGCAAGCGAAAAATGAAATTCTTGAATTCGGTGATACAATTGAAACGTTTCAAATGGATGTACGTGAACCTGAGCAAGTACAAGCAATGTTAGAGTTTGCAGTTGCGAAATTTGGACAAGTGGATAGCTTAGTGAACAACGCAGCAGGGAATTTCCTTGTGCAGGCGGAAAAATTATCTGCCAATGGCTGGAAGGCTGTTATTGATATCGTTTTAAATGGAACATTTTACTGTTCCTCAGCAATCGGGAAATATTGGATTGAGAATGGCATCAAAGGCTCAATGATTAATATGGTCGCTACATACGCTTGGGGTGCAGGTGCAGGTGTTGTCCATTCAGCAGCGGCAAAAGCAGGCGTATTATCATTAACACGCACTCTTGCAGTCGAATGGGGATCGCAGTACGGTATTCGTGTAAATGCAATTGCACCAGGTCCAATTGAGCGTACGGGCGGAGCAGGCAAGCTGTGGGAATCACCAGAGCAAGCTGCGCGTACACTAAAATCTGTGCCATTAGGTCGACTGGGTACACCGGAAGAAGTTGCAGACTTGGCGGCATTTATGCTATCAGAAAAAGCAACCTATATGAACGGGGAGTGCATTACATTAGATGGTGGTTCTTGGTTAAATCAATTTCCTTTCTAACTTTTATCTGTGGGTGCCCAAACGTAAAAGCGTAGTTGATTATGAATAAAACATAGCTGGATTGTTCCATACTAGCTGTACTTAGAAAGGTGGAGAGTACAGATGGGAATATGGTTATATCCAGCTATTTTTGTTGTCTTAATCATTTGTATCGTTGCATATTATTTAACAGTCAGTGTCGCACATAATGTAGAGGACAGTGGGCGAGAGATGGATACCCCAATCCCGGAATCGCTTAAAAACCATCCGTTTATTCTTAATCCCATTATTTTAATGTATATAATTGCAGGATTGTTTTCGGGAATTATGATTTTTTATTACTGGTCTACAAGCAGTAGCTATTGAAAATTTTACCTCTACTTTGGTGCCATTCATAGTCAGCGAATCCCTAATTATGATATTATATAATTAAGCAATCATTCGCTGTTCTACAAAGTGAAGGCATACAGTGAAACTTCAATCAGCAGGGTTTTCGACATACAAAAATGTGCTAGTGCCGACGTTGCCACTAGGATGTGGCGATTTAGTCAGTTTCATCCCTAATGATTGTGAGCTTCACCAATCGGGCTTTTATGGGCAGTTGATCCCCTAATTATGGGGATTTTACTGCCCGTTATTGCGAGATAAAGGAGTAGAAGGTCATGATTTCATTGAACAACAAAGCTTTACTAGAAATGCCAATTACTGATTTTATTATTTCATCTGACAAAGTTGCACATGTTCAAAGTGGAAATAGTGCAGAACATGGTTTACTTGTTTTAACTAAAACAGGCTATTCATCCATCCCTGTTTTAGATGTAAAATACCGTCTACAAGGCTTACTAAGTGCAAAAATGATTACGGAAGCGATTTTAGGCTTAGAACGAATCGAATATGATAAACTAGCTAACTTAAAAGTAGAAGAAGTGATGGAACGCGAGGTTGTCTATTTAAAGGTGACGGATTCATTCCAACGCGCACTTGATTTAGTGATTAATCATGCATTTTTATGTGTAGTAGATGAAGCAGGTACGTTCGTTGGTATTATGACTAGACGTATAATATTGAAGCAGTTAAAAAAATATATTTACACACAAATTCATTCATAAAAGAGCCGAATCGACAAAATCCACTAGTGGGTTTTGTCGATTTTTAGTGGTTAAGAAAAATTAAATTTCTTAAGCACATACTAAAGGATATCGTTTCGATTTTGGAGCGAGATGTTTCTGTCTAAATTGCATTCAGTGGGTGCTTAAAGTGGGCTGAGTATTTTATTTCAAGGAGGCAAAGTGCATGACTGTAACAGAGGCAGAAATAATAAAGATTTTAGCAGAGGAAAAAAATATGCGAAAAGCGGCCGAGCGTTTATTTTTAACACAGCCTGCATTATCGCAGCGTCTCCAATCAATTGAAAAGGACTGGGGGGCACAGCTATTTATTCGCTCTCAAAAAGGACTTACACCAACACCTGCAGGAGAGCTAGTTGTGCAGTATGCCAGTGAAACCATTACGCGTCGTGAAGAAGTATTTGAAACGATTCAAGCACTTAATTCCAAAGTGCACGGCACATTAAAAATTGCCTGTGCATCAATTGTCGGGCAAAACTGGTTACCGAAAGTGCTAAAAGATTTCGTGACGCAATACCCGGATGCGAAAATTTCTTTAATGACCGGATGGAGCTCAGAAATTGTAAAGGCGCTTTACGAGGGAGAGGCACATGTAGGAATAGTGCGTGGCCAGGCAGATTGGAAAGGGAAGAAAATGCATCTATTCCGCGATATGATGTATTTAGTCGATAAAGAAATTACCGAAATGGAAGATATATTGACATCAGATCGCCCGTTTATTCAATTTAAAAGTGATTCGGACTATTACCAGGAAATTCAGCAGTGGTGGCAGCGTCATTTCAACTCCAATCCACGCCATCAGATTATAGTAGATCAAATTGAAACGTGTAAGCAAATGGCGGTAAATGGAATTGGTTATGCGATTTTGCCATCAATTACGTTAAATGGCGAGGAAAAGGTCAATAAAATTCCGCTAACGAATACAGAAAAAGATCACGGTCTAACACGTGATACATGGCTAATCGGCTATGAATCGTCGTTTGAACTCCGCCAAGTAGAAGCGTTTGTAAATGTTGTGCAGGATCACGCACGCTGCTTGTATGATTACTCGAAAGGGCAGTAACAAATTTGTAGGTGCTAATTAAATGAAGATTTAGTATAATTATTACGTGTTAATTAATCTTACATGGAATGGGGTAGGGATGAATGACTATTAAGTTAGATGCGCAGGCAATAATTAGCTTTATTTCACAATCTAAAAAAGTAACACCGGTAAAAGTATATGTAAAAGGGGACGGTGTTGCGAATTTATTATATGGTGAGGACTCAAAAGTATTTGGAGAAGGTAATAGTGCAGTCGTATTTGGTGAATGGACTGAAATTGAAGCAGCCTTAGCTTCTCATGGAGATAAGATTACAGACTATGTTATCGAAAATGACAGAAGAAATTCAGGTGTTCCACTTTTAGATACAAAAACTATAAATGCGCGTATTGAGCCTGGTGCAATTATTCGGGATCAAGTATTGATTGGCGATCAAGCGGTAATTATGATGGGTGCTGTAATTAATATCGGTGCTGAAATTGGTGCGAAAACGATGATTGATATGGGTGCAATTTTAGGCGGTCGTGTAATTGTTGGTGAAAACTGTCATATTGGTGCGGGAACTGTACTTGCAGGTGTAATTGAGCCACCTTCTGCAACACCGGTAATTATTGAAGATAATGTTATGATTGGTGCCAATGCGGTTGTTTTAGAAGGTGTCCGTGTTGGGAAAGGTGCGGTTGTTGCAGCAGGGGCAATCGTGATTGAAGATGTAGCGCCGTACACAGTTGTTGGCGGTGTTCCAGCGCGTGTACTAAAGAAAATCGATGAAAAAACAAAGTCAAAAACAGAAATTATTGATTCTCTACGAAATTTATAAGAAGGTGTCGTTATGAAAGACCTTTTACAAGTAAGACGTGATTTACATAAAATTCCTGAGTTGGGCTTTATAGAGTTCAAAACGCAAGCCTATTTATTAGCTCGTATTGCCGAGTGTCCACAAGAATGTTTACAAGTAACGACGTGGCGCACAGGAATTGTTGTGAAAATTACTGGAAAGAATGCGACGAAAACGATTGGTTGGCGTACAGATATTGATGGTTTACCTGTTGTGGAGGAAACGGAGCTAGATTTTGTTTCTGAGCATACGGGTCAGATGCATGCATGTGGCCATGATTGTCATATGGCAATAGCGTTAGCGTTAGTTCGGACGTTTGCTACAAATCCACCCGCGCAAAATGTCATTGTCTATTTCCAACCGGCTGAGGAAGGGCCAGGTGGTGCTGAGCCTATGCTTGCCTGGTTAAAATCGGAGCGTCCAGATTTACTTGCAGATGAAATTTATGCACTGCATATCGCGCCGGAATACCCAATTGGAACGATTGCAACAAAGTCGGGGCTACTATTTGCCAATACGTCTGAATTGTTTATTGATTTAAAAGGTGTTGGAGGTCATGCAGCATATCCACATAAAACTAGGGATATGACCGTTGCAACGGCAAACTTAATCGTGCAGCTACAAACAATTATTAGCCGTAATATTGATCCATTAGATAGCGCCGTAATTACAATTGGCAAAATGACGTCTGGTACTGTACAAAATGTCATTGCTGAAAATGCGCGTCTTGAAGGGACAATTCGTACACTAAACCCGGAAGCCATGGCACAGGTAAAGAGTCGTATTGAAGCGCTTTGTGCAGGGATTGAGACAGCCTTTGAGTGCACGGTGACGATTGATTATGGCTCGATGTATTATGAGGTGAATAATAACACGCAATGTGCACAGCGTTTGTTGGCATTTGCTGAGCAGTTTGACGGTGCAAATGCGTATGAGTGCCCTGCTGCAATGACGGGAGAGGATTTCGGTTATTTCGTGAAGGAATTACCAGGCGCGATGTTTTGGACGGGAGCAAACTGTACATACGGTTTGCACCATTCCAAATTGAGCCCAGATGAAAAACTTCTATCGTTTAATGCATCGTTTGTAGAGCAATTTATAAGGGATTTATAAACGAATCGCTATGTATAACAGCATAGCGATTTTTTAGTTTGTTGTTTAAGAACATCATCTCGCTCTAATTTAAGATGAGGTGGGTATTTCTAATGAACTTTCTGTATTTTATGGAACTTATTGTACTGCGAAACGTACAGATAAGTAGATGAAAGGGGAGGTGCAGTGTGAAAAAATATTTCATAGCGTTCATCATTGTTTTTCTATGTATGCCTGCTGCGTTAGCATCAGCTAGCTTTACCATTAATGCGCAATACGGGTTTGAAGGAAAAGGACGTTTTAATACGACGATACCCGTAACAGTCATTATAACGAATGAGGGAGAAGATTTTTCCGGACAGCTTGTTACAACGTTTCCAGAAAGTTATCAGCTTCAAACAGGGCAAGTATATCCGCTAACAATTGAGGCAGGAGAAACAAAGAAGCTTCAGTTCTTTCTTGCCAACTACCCAGAGCAACACTATTACAATAATCAAGGTGAGTTTTTTCATATATTCAAAGGGGATATAGAGAGTGGTCAAAAAGTAAAGGACGTAACAATTAATGAAGTAAAACCGACGATGTACGGAATAGATTCAAACGTCATTGCTACATTTGACAATGAAGTTATTGCATCCGCGTTACAAAAATTACGTTCACTAAATAAAGAAATACCGATTGAAGTAATAGCGCTAAATACAGACGTAGAGGCGTTACCAGAAGATGTACGTGAATTAGCAATGTTTTCTACCATACTGCTGGATAATACGGATTTTTCTAACCTGTCATTGGCCCAACAGGAAACATTATATGAGTGGGTTGAACAGGGGGGGCAGTTAGTCACAGATGGCAGTATCGATGAATCGGTGTTTGCAGAAGACGCAGCATTAGCCTATGAATCCGGTCAAAAACTCCTGACAACTAAACAACTTCATACATTCGCAAAAGACGGCACATTTTATGAAGATATTAATGTACAGCAAGTTAAGGTACAGGATGATGCAACGTCATTTGAAGTTGACGGAATTATTTTAGGGGCGAATCATCCAATAGGCAAGGGCATGCTCATCCAAACAGCCTTTCCATTGAGCGCTGCACCACTTGTTGAAATGGATGGCTATGCAAATGTTATCAATGAAATGCTGCAGTTTAACCAGCACCAGTTCAACTTATCAGGGACAACAATTCATGATGAAATTGCCAATCAAATGGCCGATGTCAATGAGTTATTTCCATCGTTTGCGTTTTCTACATGGAAAATTATCGGCGTATTAGCGCTTTATGTTTTACTCATTGGACCTCTCCTATATTTGGTGCTGAAAAGAAAAGATAAACGTGAGCAAGCATGGTGGATTATTCCAGCCATTTCTCTTGTATTTTCAATCGCCTTTTTCTTCTATGGGGCAAAAGATCGCCTCATTAGTCCACAACTACAACAATCAGCTGTCTGGAAAGTAATGGATTCAGGTTCAGAGCAATATTTTATTCAATCCGTTCTCGCAAATAAAAGTGGAGACTTTACGTTTAAACTTCAAGGAGAAACGACAGCTGCGGCTTACAAAATGGGCGAGGTACAATTAGCAAATCCAAATAAAGAAAAATGGGGCTATGTGGAACAGACAGAAGATGGATCTCAAATTACATTAAAAAACGTAAATTACTGGGGCGTGCAATCTATTGTCGGTTATACGAAAACAAGTGATCAACAAAAATTTGACATTCAGCTGCAAAACGACAATGGCCATCTTACGGGTACGATTACGAATACTTTTGCAGTAGATATAGAAAACGTTCAACTTTGGACAGGAACAACATTTATTAAACTTGGGTCACTGCAGCAAGGTGAAACGATAACGATAGATGAACAGATTGTATCAACAATCTTATTACCTGTTTCGACGTTACGTAATAATTATGACTCGGCGATTCGTGTGGAAGAATTAGCAGAAAAACGCTACGAACGCTTACTTAGTTTTGCTCATTCAACGATGTATAGCGAACAGCTACCTGCAATAATTGGGGAAGCGAAACATGCAAATATTGGTGGGGAATTACTGGGGAAAGCGTCAATAACATCATCCACATTAATTGTACAGCCGCTTGATGTACCAACAACTTTCTCAGGCAGTGTTACGTTAACTAATGATGCATTTACACGAGAGCTAACCTCGAAAATGTACGAGGGCCATCCAGAAAAAATCATATCTGAGGAAGATGGACGTTATTTTGAAAATGGAGAGTACACATTACGCTACAGTTTACCTGCAACGATAAAGAATGTAGAGATAGATTGGGAACATTTATCGCTGGCGTTAACAGAACCACGCATCTCGATGAAAATTTACAATGGTACAACAGAGAAATTTGAGGACATCTCAGCCAATTATTCCTCTACGAATGCACATGATTATATATCAGATAAAGGCCAGATTGAGTTGCAGCTAATTTATTCTTCCGATGACTACGGAGATGTAGCGCAATTGCCAAAACTTACGCTGAAAGGGGAGAAAAGCCATGATTGAATTTCAGCAAGTAACAAAAAAATATGGAAACTTTACTGCACTGGATCAACTTCAACTAACGATTGAGGCCGGCACAATTTTTGGCTTTGTTGGGGCAAACGGGGCAGGGAAATCAACCGCCTTCTCGATTATAGCCACATTGCTGCAGCCAAGCGCTGGTGATGTAATCGTAAACGGCAAAAGTGTTGTACAGGATGGTGCGGCAGTACGTGCTCAGATAGGTTATATGCCTGACTTTTTTGGAGTTTATGATCAATTAAAGGCAGAGGAGTATTTAGATTTTTACGGTGCAGCATACGGCCTATCAACAGCGGAACGAAAGGAACGGATTCCTGAACTGCTGCAACTCGTTCGGTTAGCAGAAAAACGCCATGTCTATGTGGATGATTTATCGCGTGGTATGAAGCAGCGCTTATGCTTAGCACGTTCACTCATGCATAATCCGCAAATACTAATTTTAGATGAACCGGCTTCGGGCTTAGATCCACGTGCACGCGTGGAAATGCGCGATATTTTAAAAGATTTGAAACGTGATGGGAAGACGATATTAATTTCTTCTCATATTTTGCCAGAGCTTGCGGAGATTTGTGATGAGATTGGTGTGTTGCATGAAGGGAAACTTATTGCACAGGGGAATATTCGTTCAATTCAGGCGCAGCTTCAAGGTGAAGTGTATATTACGGTGAAAATTATCGGGGAGCTACTGGATGCAACTGCATTTTTTGCGGCACATAAGCTAGTAGAGCGTTTAGAAAGCAATGATTTTGAAAGAACAATTTCATTTGCCTTTGCAGGTGATGAGTTACAGCAAGCCGAACTGCTAAAGCAGGCAGTCCTCGCAAATATTGTTATGACTGCATTTGAAGTGCAGGAGAAGGATTTAGAGGATGTCTTTATGACAATTACGAAAGGGGCGAATGACGAATGAAAGATAAACCATTCAATCCTGTATTAATGAAGGAATTAAAATTGCGTTTTCGAAATGCGAAAAGCTTTTCAGGCATTGTCTTCTATTTATTAGCATTAACAGTGTTTATTTTTGCGTATTTGGCAATTGTCACCGGCTTTATCAATAGTGGCTTTTTCCGCCCGTCAGAAAGCTTTATTTTATTTTGCGCCTTAACCGTGCTGCAAATGGGGCTTGTCTTATTTATGACACCAGCGCTAACAGCTGGAGCAATTAGTTCAGAGCGTGAAAAACAAACGTTAAATATATTACTGACGACAACACAAACTTCGTCACAAATTATTATTGGCAAGCTATTATCATCCATTGCCTTTTTGCTACTTATTTTATTTGCGACGATGCCATTGTATAGCTTAGTGTTTCTATTTGGAGGCATCTCACCTAGTCAGCTACTCTCTGTGTTTTTTTTCTTTATTTTAACGGTATTTGCGATTGGTAGCTTGGGGATTTTATTTTCAACGATTACGAAGAAAACAGTTGTATCGATGATTAGCACTTACGGAGCAACGATTTTCCTGACGGTGTTTACGTTTATCTTTTTCATCGTAGGGGCAACGAAAACAAACGGGGAGACAACTTCACTATTATCCTATTTTTGGATTAGTATTAATCCATTTGCTGTTGTGCTGTCTATTTTATCGCCGGATGTTACGATGGCGATTAATGAAGTGACACAAATAACACAACCGTCGTGGATCCTTTATACGGTCGTTTATTTAGTCATCGCGATTGTCAGCGTGCTAATAGCTATTCGTCAATTGCGCTCTTCAAAATGATAAAAAAACTGGCATGTGAAGTTGCTAAATTTCACATGTCAGCCTAGACGGTTATTTACTTGGCGCCTGCATTAAATGCGGCGCTTTTTTTGATGTCCATAAAAACGCTAAAATGAAGCATGACACTAAAACAACTGTTCCTAAAATATAGGGGGAATCTCGGTTCCAGTCGAATAATATACCAGCCAGCGCGGGTCCGAACATATTACCCAAGCTCATATAAGCGTTATTCATTCCGGCAGCAAAGCCTTGTTCAGGTCCCGCTAACTTAGAAATTAACGTATTGACGGCTGGGCGAATAAAGGTCGTTGCTACAGAGAATAAAGTTGCCACAACTAAAATGACGAAGAAGCCATTTATGTAAATGACTAATAGCATCGTGATGGCAGCAAGTAATAAATTCGCTAAAATGACCTTCATTTCACCGAAGCGTATGAACAGTTTATTAATGACAAACATTTGTAAAATGACTCCGGCAAAACCACCAACCGTTAAAATAATAGCGATGTCGGTAGGGGTATAACTAAATTTAGTGCTTAAATAAAGTGATAAAGTCGCTTGGAAATTCGAAATACCAAAGCTAAATGTAAAGACAATGATTAAAAATACGAAATAGGAAGTTTTTACAGAGCGTGCTAACTGTTTGACTAAGTTTTCACGTGTTGTGTCTTGTCCCACTTGCCCTTTAACATTTGGTAGGAATTGCGCAGAAAAAATGGCTGCAAGAAGTGCTACTGCCCCAGCTAAATAAAAAGGGAATGTTAAATCTACATTTGCTAAAAAGCCACCAACTCCCGGCCCAATCATAAAGCCGAGTGACATCGCCGCACCAATCATACCCATTCCTTTGCCGCGCTCCTCATACGTTGTAATATCCGCAACAAAGGCCATAATCGGCGGCATGATAAACGCCGCACCAACGCCACTTAAGAAGCGAGCAAGGAATAAAATCCAAACTTCAGAGGCAAATCCAAATAAGATTTGTGAAAAACCGTAGACGATCAGCCCCCCAACAATAAGTAATTTGCGTCCGTGACGGTCAGAAAGATCTCCTGCAATGGGTGAGAATAAAAACTGTGCAAGAGCAAAACCTGCAATTAAGAAGCCCAACACTTGTCCGCCAACACCAAATATTTGTAGATATGCCGGCATGACAGGCACAATAATCCCTATGCCGCCCATCGTAATGAACATATTAAACATTAATATATATAAAGCTAGTTTATTCGTTTTTTGCTCCATAAAGTGCCTACTTTCCTTAAATATGTTCAGATTACAATAAATTCTACCATAAGTTGTTGGCAACAGCTATTTTTTGTGGTTTATATAGGGAAATACGTTTTTTTGAGCAAGTAGTATTTATACAGTAATTTACTATTGTGGACAATGGCGGAGAAGTCCTAACAAACCTTTGAGATTTCTCCACATAATAGTATATTGTGCTGCTAAATCGGCATTTCTTCAATTGGAGGTTCTATAGTTGTGGTAGGAGAAATTCCTGTAAATATTCCCCTATAAAACAGCGGTTATACCTGTAGGGGCGCATAAATAGAAGTTACTGGGAAACGCCTATCAAATAAAGTCTAGGGGATGGGGAAGTAAGTGTTAGAGCTATTTAAAGTAGGAAAAAAGACGGTATATCCAATTATTTATGACGTTAATTACGGTCAAATGAAATCAATCAATTGCTATTTATTGGATGATGGTGACAAACTGACGCTAATCGATGCTGGGCTTCAACATGAGAAATACATTGAATTTTTTGATGCAAAGCTAGCGGAGTATGGTTTTACATTTGAATCCATTGACCAAATTTTATTGACGCATCATCATGAGGATCATACAGGACAAGTGAATCGAATTATTGAGCACAAGGCCATGCCGGTGTTTGCGCATCATTTGGCTATTGAACGTGTGCATTTTGAGCAAGTATATTTACATAAAAAGCAGGATTTTTTTATACGATTATATGAGGAATATGGTTGTTCAAATTTTGCGAGTGAGCGCTTTAAAAAAATGGCTAATACCTTACTACAAAGGGATAAATTAAAACTAACAACGGATGTGCAACCTTTATATGCAGATGACTTAATTTGCGGCATGAAGGTTATTGAGGTACCTGGACATTCGCCTGATTCAATTGTTTTTTATGACGAAGAGACGAAATGGCTATTTGCTGGAGATCTCGTATTAAAATCAGGATCGACGAACGCATTAATTGATTTTGATGAAAAATTACAGCTATTACCGACAGTAGCGCAATACGAAGAATCACTAAAACGGTGTAGAAAGCTAGCTACAAGTGTAGTATTTGCAGGCCATCAAGCCCCTTTTTCGAATCATGCAGAAATTATTGAAAAAAATCTTGCACGTATCGCGAGGAAATATGAGCGCATCGTTCGAGTTGTTGAAAATGGGCATCATCAAGCGATGGACATTGCCCATGCTTTGTACGGTGAAAGGTTAGAAAAAGAATTTTCATTGATCATGTCTGAAGTAATTGGCTATTTATATTATGCGGAAAGGCAATGTAAACTTTCCAAAACGATGAAAGACGGCGAATGGGTTTTTAACGTCAAATAAGAAAAGCGCAGAATGCTCGTTAAAGCATCCTGCGCTTATTATAAGAGATAAGAAAGTATAACTTTTTGATAATGTCTAGGCATTCGCGCCGCACGCTCGAGGTCCTGGCGAAAGTGGTGGGGCGTTTACTTTCGCTTCGGGCTCGCAAGCAGCTTACCCGCGTGCAAACGGGCGCGAATGCGCTTTTCTTAGCGAAGACTCATTTTAAATTCTAAGAAATATTCATTAAATTTACCTAGCCATTCAAGACCAAGGTTTTCGTATACTTCTAAATGATCGCGTAGCTCCTCACTTGGATAGAATCGCTCGTCTTCGATAACTTCTGGATCCATTAAGTCCATTGCGGCTTTATTTGGTGTAGAATAACCAACATAATCCGCATTCTGAGCTGCGTTTTCAGAATCTAACATGAAATTAATGAACGCATGTGCGCCGTCAATATTTTTTGATGTTTTTGGAATGACCATATTATCAAACCATAAATTAGAACCTTCTTTCGGTACGGCAAAGTTTAGTTCTTCATTTTCCCACATCATATCGGCTGCTTGGCCTGACCAAATAAGGGCCACTGCTGCTTCATTATTCACCATTAACGGTGTAATTTCGTCGCCGATAATTGCTTTTACGTTTGGCGATAACTCGATTAATTTATCCGTCGCTTGCCGAAGAAGGATGTCATCTTTAGCGTTTAGTGATTCACCGATTGAGTTTAGACCCATGCCCATTACTTCACGTGAGCCGTCAACTAGGAAAACTTTACGCTTTAATGATGCGTCCCATAAATCATCCCAAGATTCAAATGTTAAATGCTCCTCGATTAAGTTCGGATTATAAACAATACCAACCGTTCCCCAAAAATAAGGGATAGAGTACTCATTTCCTGGGTCAAAAGCTAAATCTAAAAAATATGGATCGATATTATTCAGGTTCGGAACTTTTGATAAATCAAGCGGAATTAATAAATCGTCCTCTTTCATTGATTCCACAGTGTACTCAGATGGCACGGCAATGTCGTAAGCTGAACCACCCTGTTGTACTTTTGTCATCATCGCTTCGTTAGAATCAAATGTTTCATAAGTAACCTTTATCCCTGTTTCTTCTTCAAATTTATCGATTAATTCTGGATCGATGTATTCGCCCCAGTTAAAAACTGTTAATGTATTTGCACTACCTTTACTACCAGTCGATTGCATTTGATCGGCCACCACAAATAGTAGGGCGCACGCAATAACAATGGCAATCGTTGCTTGAATTAACTCTCTCATCGATGCCCCTCCGTTCCTGTAGATTTTGAACGGCTATTAATGAAGTAGTAGCCGACTACGACTAATACAGTGATAAAGAATACTAAGCCTGAAATTGCGTTTACTGTTAATGAAATGCCAGCCCGTGCCATGGAGTAAATTTCTACAGATAATGTACTGAAGCCATTACCCGTAACGAAAAATGTAACAGCGAAATCATCTAATGAATACGTCATGGCCATAAAGAAGCCAGCAAATATACCTGGTGAGATATACGGTAAAATAACACGTACTAATACATCTCGCTTCGTCGCACCTAAATCGCGTGCTGCATCAATAAGTGACGTATTCATTTCCAATAATTTTGGTAAAACCATTAATACAACGATCGGTACGCTGAACGCGACATGTGATACAAGTACCGATGCGAAGCCCAGCTTAATGCCAATCATCGTAAATAAAATTAAGAAGCTCGCCCCGATAACAACATCTGGGCTTACGATTAAGACATTGTTAAGTGATAATAGCGTGTTGCGCATTTTTTTATTTTTAACAGAGATAATCCCAATTGCCCCAAGCGTTCCAATAATTGTTGCGATTAAGCCTGAAAGCAGTGCAACGATTACTGTATTAAGTAAAATAACGATAAGGCGTGAATCCTCAAAAACAGCCTTGTAATGCTCTAACGTAAATGATTCAAAGCTGTTCATAGTGCCGCCACTATTGAATGAATAAAAAATTAAATAGAGAATCGGCGCATAAAGTACAACAAAAACAAAAACTAAATAAGCTTTCGAAGTAGCGGATAAATTTTTCATTATACGCGTCCTCCTTTAGACTTTTGACCTGTAAAGATCATTGTAATCACCATGAAGAAAATTAAGAACACAGCAATTGTCGAACCCATTCCCCAGTTTTGCGAAACAAGAAATTGCTGTTCAATGGCAGTACCTAGTGTGATGACTTGGTTTCCCGCAATTAAGCGTGTAATCATGAATAGTGATAGGGCAGGAATGAACGTTACTTGAATCCCTGCTTTCACACCGTCAACTGTTAATGGGAAAATGACACGACGGAATGTTATAAAGCTTGATGCTCCTAAGTCACGCGCTGCATACACAAGCGTCGGATTTAATTTATCAAGCGAGTTGAAAATCGGGATAATCATAAACGGAATAAAAATGTAAACCGATACGAAGACAAAACTAAAGTCTGTAAATAAAATTTGCGTTGGATCAAAGCCTAATACTTCAATCACGGCATTTATCGGACCATAAAGACCGAAAATCCCGATAAATGCATACGTTTTTAGCAGTAAGTTAATCCATGATGGAATAATAATTAGCATAAGCCATAAACGTTTATGCTTCGTTTTAGTTAATAAATAAGCTGTAGGGTAAGCGAAAATTAATGTAAATAAGGTAATTAAAAACGCATACCAAAAGCTACTTAATGTCATTTTTAAATAAACCGGTGAGAAAAACTTTTGATAGTTAGCAAGCGTAAAGTTCCCATTAAGGTCAAGCATTGAATAGTAAACGACTAACGCAATGGGTGCGATAACGAATAATGCGATCCATAGAACATAAGGAATTAATGCGCCTTTTGAATTTTTACTCTGCATGCTCGTCGTCTCCGTAAGATTCTAAACGCTTATCGAAATCTTCTTCTGTTTCGTTCAAGCGCATCACGTGAATCGCCTCTGGATCGAAGTCTAAACCGATTTCTGCACCTACTTCTGCCTTTTTCAGTGAATGTACTAGCCATTCATTGCCGTCTATATCATAAGTTGAAATCTCATAGTGCACACCGCGGAATAATTGCGTATCTACTTTTACGATTAATTTTCCTTGCTCGATTGTCGTAATTTCTAAATCCTCTGGGCGAATGACGATATCAACTCTTTCATTCGGATTTAAACCTTGGTCAACACATTCAAATGTTTTCCCTGCGAAACGTACTTTGAAATCTTCAATCATGGCACCGTCAACGATATTTGATTCCCCGATAAAGTCTGCTACGAAGCGGTTAATCGGCTCGTCATAAATATCTACAGGTGTACCAGATTGCTTAATTTCACCTTCAGATAAAACGAAAATTTCATCACTCATCGCCAATGCTTCTTCTTGGTCATGCGTTACAAAGACGAATGTTTTGCCAAGGCGCTGCTGTAATTCTCGCAATTCATATTGCATCTCTGTACGTAATTTAAGATCAAGTGCTGATAATGGCTCATCTAATAAGATAACTTCTGGATCGTTGACGATGGCACGCGCAATCGCAACACGTTGACGCTGCCCACCAGACATTTCAGAAATTTCACGGTTACCGTAGCCTGCTAAGTTAACGAATTTTAACGCCTCTAATACGCGCTCTTGTACTTCTACTTCTTTTACTTTTTTAATACGTAAACCAAATGCCACGTTTTCAAATACATTTAAATGGGGGAATAGTGCATAGTCTTGGAATACTGTATTTACTTGTCGTTCATTTGCGGGAATATCATTAATGCGTTTGCCATTAAAAAATATATCGCCACTTGTCGCATCCGTAAAGCCTGCGATAATGCGTAAAATTGTTGTTTTACCGCAACCAGATGGACCTAAAAGTGTGTAGAACTTCCCTTTTTCGAGCTCGAAATTTATATTTTTTAAAACAACTGTACCGTCATCATATGATTTTTTGACGTTTTCAAAACGAATAATTGTATTATCCATCAAAGAACCTCCTAAATTTATAAATAAGATTGGGACGCTACAAGTAGCAGTTTAGTGATGCCGTTATGTGCATTGAAAATTTGGTGGTGGGATGAAGCTTCATAATATACAGCATTTCCTTCACTAGCTATATATTCTTCATTCCCTATTACGACACGAATACGCCCGTTTAATACATAAATGAATGTTTCGGATAATGAAGGGTCAAACTGTTTGAACTCAGCATCTTTTTGCAACGTTAAAAAGACCGGCTCCATTTCCTTCTCATTGGATGTCGGAATTAACCACTCAATTTCATACTTTTTTTCGCTATCAATAAAGCTTGTTTGATCGTCCTTCGTAAATACGATTTTTTCATTCCCAGGCTCATCATCGAAAAAGTCCTTTGGTGTTGAACCAAGAACTTCCAGTAAATTGAATAATGTTTCAATGGAAGGGGAGTTTAAGTCGCGCTCTAGTTGTGAGATATATCCTTTAGTTAAATCTGTGCGTTCGCCAAGTTCTTCTTGCGTTAAGCCCTTTTTTAACCGGAGTGCTTTTATTTTCGTTCCAATTTGCATATATTTTAGCTCCTCTTATAGTTTAGTAATTTTAAACTCCTAGTATTCAAAGTTTACTTTTACAAAACTTTAAGTTTATTAATGCAACGATAATTATACATAATAAATTTTGAATTTCAAGTATAATACAGTAGGAAAGGCCAAAAAACTAAAAAACATTGAAATTTAATGATTTTATGGTTGTATGGATGAAATTGAGTAGATTCTAGAAGAATTGAGTCGAAATGCAATGAAAAATGACATTGGTTTGTATTAACGAAGATAAAAGGTAGTATTTTCTTTATTGAATATCAACATTTCGACAAAAAGTTGTCAAAAATTGATGTGATTATTTAAAAAAACACTCTAAAATATAGAAAAAAAATAGAAAACTTGGTATGTTGAGAGATGGATTAAATAATACATAGTTGGAGGGAATATAAATGGCAGAACGTATGGTTGGCAAACAGGCACCACGATTTGAGATGGACGCTGTGCTTGCGGATAAAACTTTCGGTAAAGTTTCTTTAGAAAAAAATATGGCAGAAGATAAATGGACAGTATTATTCTTCTATCCAATGGACTTCACATTCGTATGTCCTACAGAAATTACTGCGATGTCTGATCGTTACGACGAATTCGAAGACCTAGATGCTGAAGTAATCGGCGTTTCTACAGATACAATTCACACGCATTTAGCATGGATCAACACGGACCGTACACAAAACGGCCTTGGTCAATTAGCATACCCACTAGCTGCTGATACAAATCATAAAGTAGCAACTGACTACGGTGTGTTAATTGAAGAAGAAGGCATTGCATTACGTGGACTATTCATCATCAATCCAGAAGGTGAGCTACAATATCAAACCGTATTCCATAACAATATTGGTCGTGATGTAGATGAAACACTACGCGTGTTACAAGCATTACAAACGGGTGGACTATGCCCGGCTAACTGGCGTCCAGGTCAAGCAACTCTATAATCTTCGACATGCTTGAAAACTGTAAATAATTTGATAAAGTATTGTTTTGTACCTGTCGCTGTGCTTTCGGTACAGAAAAGAGGGTGTCTCAGTTCCCTTATGAGACACCCTCTTTTCACAACATACATATGCTATATTGAGGAGGCAATAATATGAAATTACGTGCAGAAATGCCTGAACTTACAGGGGCTTCAACTTGGCTGAATAGTAAGGCCATTACAAAACAACAATTAGTGGGGGAGAAACCAACACTAATTCATTTCTGGTCAGTAAGCTGTTATTTATGTAAAGAAGCAATGCCAGAAGTGAATGCATTCCGTGATCAGTACAAAGAAGAACTGAACGTTATTGCCGTTCACATGCCGCGTGCTTCAGAGGATACAGATTTAGCTAAAATTAAAATGATTGCGGCAGAACATGACATTACGCAGCCGATTTTTGTAGATAATGATATGAAGTTAACGGATGCTTTTGACAATCAGTACGTTCCTGCGTACTACGTGTTTGATAAATCGGGCGTCCTTCGTCATTTCCAAGCTGGTGGAAGCGGCATGAAAATGTTAGAAAAACGAGTGAATCGTGTATTAGATGAAATGCGTATTGAGAAAAAACGCTCATAAAATCAAGGCGGGGCCCAGTGCACCGTCTTTTTCTGTGTTTAAGAACATCATCTCGCCCTATTTGTGCCTTTCTAATTTTGCATAAAGGGTGGAAATTGATGTAAACTGAGGGCAATGGGGAAAAATCCGGAGGGAAGAACATGAAAAAAGAATTCGTAGTAATTGGCCTTGGTCGATTTGGTGGTAGTATTGTTCGGGAACTTGTCAAACAAGGAGCTGCTGTTATGGCAATTGATTCCCATTCTGAACGTGTCGATGAGTTTGCGCAAATTGCCACGCAAGCAATTGTAGCAGATACAACAGATGAATCGGTTATTAAATCACTTGGTATCCGGAATTTTGAGCATGTCATTGTCGCGATTGGGGAGGATATTCAGTCGAGTATTTTAACGACACTTATTTTAAAGGAGTTAGGTGTTCCGCAAATTACAGTAAAAGCTCAAAATGATTATCATGAAAAGGTGCTCCGTAAAATTGGAGCGGACTTTGTCGTCCATCCGGAACGGGATATGGGGATTCGAATTGCGAATAATATGATGTCGAATAATGTTCTTGATTATTTAGAGCTATCCGAAGAGCACTCAATTATGGAAATAAAAGCGAATGAGCGCATTGCGGGAAATTCGTTAATTCAGCTCGATATCCGTGTGAAATACGGTATTAATATTGTTGGGATTAAGCGTGGGAATATAATTATGATTTCTCCAGCTGCGACAGAAAAGATTGAAGTAGGGGATATTTTGCTTGTCATCGGAGCTGATATTGATATTAATCGCTTTGTGAAGAAAGCCATGGGGTAAATGAAAAAAGCGTTGCTGACCAAATTTGGCCGGCAACGCTTTTGTTCTTCTAACCTAGACTTCCATAATGATCGGTAAAATCATTGGGCGACGTTTTGTTTTTTCGTATAAATACGGTCCTAAAACGTCAGTAATTTCATTTTTAAGCTCAGTCCATTGTGTAGATTTCTCTTGAATGGAGTTGTTTAAATGGTGATTTAGCATTTTCTGAGCTTCGTTAATCATCGTACCAGATTCACGCATGTACACGAATCCGCGAGAAATGATGTCAGGACCAGAAACGATTTTATTTCTTTCCATATCCACACTAACTACAACGATTACTAACCCTTCTTCAGAAAGAATGCGACGATCGCGTAGTACGATATTGCCTATATCTCCAATGCCGTTGCCGTCGATGTATACATCACCTGAAGGTATGCGACCTGTAACTTTAGCTTCGTTAGCACTTAGTGCTAGCACGTCACCATTTTCCATAACAAATGTACGGTCAAGTGGTACGTCACATGAAGCAGCAAGCTCCGTGTGGATTTTTAGCATGCGGTACTCGCCGTGGATTGGCATAAAGAATTTTGGTTTCATTAAGCGTAGCATAAGCTTTTGCTCTTCTTGAGAACCGTGTCCAGATGTATGGATATTGTTTAATGCGCCGTGGATGACTTCTGCGCCTGCACGGAACAGTAAATTAATAATTTTGTTTACGCTCAATGTGTTACCTGGTACAGGTGAAGATGAGAAGATAACAGTATCACCAGGCTGAATTTGAATTTGACGATGCGTACCATTTGCGATACGAGATAACGCAGCCATAGGTTCCCCTTGAGAGCCAGTACATAAAATCATAACTTCATTGGCAGGTAAGCGATTTAAGCTTTGTACATCAACGAATGTTTCCTTCGGTGCTGTAATATAGCCCAGCTCACGACCGATTGTAATGGCATTGTCCATTGAACGACCGAAGACAGCTACTTTACGACCATATTTTACAGCGGCATCTGTTGCCTGCTGTAGGCGATGGATATTTGAAGCAAATGTTGCGAAAATAATACGACCATCTACCTTACGGAAAATATCATCAATACTTTTTCCTACAGTTCGTTCTGACATTGTGAAATCTGGTTTTTCAGCGTTTGTACTATCAGATAGTAAACATAAAACACCGTCACGACCAATTTCAGCCATTTTTGTTAAGTTTGCTGGCTCGCCAACAGGAGTAAAGTCAAATTTAAAATCACCTGTATGCACGATATTGCCTGGTGGTGTTTTAACAACGACCCCGAATGCATCTGGAATACTATGCGTCGTACGGAAGAAACTTACAGAAGTTTTACGGAATTTAATCACGTCTTCTTCTTTAAATTCTATTAACTTAGTCGTACGAAGTAATCCGTGCTCTTCCAATTTGTTTCTTAGTAAACCTAATGCTAATTTACCACCATATACTGGTACGTTTACTTGACGTAAAAGATAAGGAATACCACCGATATGATCTTCGTGACCATGTGTAATGAATAAACCTTTAATTTTATCGACATTGCGTACTAAATATGTGTAGTCAGGGATAACATAATCAATCCCTAATAAATCATCTTCTGGGAATTTAATACCGGCGTCGATTAATATAATCTCGTCCTGAAATTGAACTCCGTATGTGTTTTTGCCGATTTCACCCAGTCCGCCAAGTGCGAAAACAGCCGCTTGATCATTCTTAACAAATTTCATATGGATTAAGCGTTCTCCAAACGGAAATTCGGACTAGCTTGTTCATACTCTAAGTAGTTGCCTTCTAAAAGCTGAACAAGTTCAATGTTATAATTGCGGTCTTTTAAGTAGTGGCGCACTTCGCGTTCAGAAGATGCCTCTAGATAAAGAGTTTTTGTGTTTTCGCGAACTGGAATGTCAGTGATGCCTTCTTGATAATAAACTTTGTAAATCATAGTTACTCTCCTTTAAGTACGTACATTATTGTTGCATTTACGATTACGGTGCAAAAAAATTGTGTATTTCTGTTACTTATATAGAATACGTCAACGAAAAGTAAGCGGAAAACGACGATGCAACGTAAAACAACGTATCGATCTGACGATTACAATAAATGCATTTCCTTTATATTATCATGCGACTCCTTTAAAATAAAGAAAAGCCCTTCAATTTGTGAAGGGCTTAGGCAATTGATTTTTTTCCGAGGATGCCATTTAACCGTTTCAACCATTTCTTTTTGAGCCGTTTCAACATGGTACATCACTCCTTACATTCATTATACGGAAAATTCTGAAATTTGTAAAGGGCGGACAAAATTAATATGAAAGGACTTTTATATGAAAAATATTCTATTTTTTGATGTGGACGGAACGCTTTTTAATAGTCAAAAGAAGTTACCGGTATCTGCTAAAGAGGCGATTTTTAAAGCCCGAGCAAATGGTCATGAAATTGCAATTGCAACAGGCCGCGCTCCGTTTATGATTAAACAGCTACTAAAAGAGCTTGAGATTGATACATATGTAACGTTTAATGGTCAGTACGTTGTTTATAAAGGGGAAGTCATTTTTACTGATAGCATTCCGAACGTGGAGCTAGAAGAAATTATAGCGTACGGTGCTGAGCGAAATCATCCAGTAGTCTTTCTGGATGATCGCAAAATGATTGCATCGGTAGAAGGCAATGTTGCCATTCAAGAAAGTTTAGACACACTACGTTACCCTTATCCTGAAATGGATGCGCAATTTTACTTAAATAGTGCTGTATATCAAACGCTACTATTTATAGAAGAACATGAACAGCAACAATATGAAACGCGCTTTCCCAATGTGGAGTTTGTGCGTTGGCATGCAAAATCATGTGACATGCTTCCTAAAGGGGGTTCGAAGGCGCGCGGGATTGAAAAAATATTACAACATATTAGTGTGCCGATTGAACAGGTTATGGCATTTGGTGATGGGTTAAATGATGTGGAAATGCTGCGAGCAGTTGGTATCGGTGTTGCGATGGGCAATGGACATTCAAAAGCGAAAGAAGCTGCCGATTTAATCGCAGGGCATGTAGATGAAGACGGATTATACAAAATAATGAAGAAATTGATGTTGTTTTAAGAAGAACGCAATGTAAATTAAATCTATATGTTTATCAAAAAAAGGAATTGCGCCCTGTGAGTTACTCAGCGAGCGCAATTCCTTTCTAATTATTCGCGGTCAAATGGTGCTGCATCCGGGATAGAGGCGAATGGATCTTCCTCGTTAATGCGATCATAGAACATGACGCCGTTTAAATGGTCAAGCTCGTGCTGAAATGCGATTGCTGGTAGACCAATAAGGCGGATTTTTTGTTCTTCACCATCTATTGTGAAAAATTTTGCCGTAATACGTGCGTAACGAGGTACATAACCAGGTACATTGCGATCAACTGATAAACAGCCCTCGCCGCCAGAAAGATAGGTTTTTTCAACCGAATGGCTAACTATTTTAGGGTTGATTGCAACTAAACTTAATTGCTCGCCCTTTTCATCTTCTAAATGCAAGGCGAACATGCGCTTTAAGCTATTAATTTGGTTCGCAGCAAGACCTATGCCGCCGCGTAAACCATATTGTTCAGCTATTTCAGGGTTCTGACTATTGATTAAGTATTGAAGCATGTTCTCCGCCAATTGGCGATCTCCTGCTGTTAATGGGAATGTCATTTCTTCTGCGCGTGTACGTAGGGTTGGATGACCTTCACGAATAATATGTTCCATTAAAATCATTTGAAACTTCCTCTCACTTTCAACTTATATAATAATTATACATCACTAAAATGGTCATTCAACGAAAAAAACTAGCTATTAGAAACATTTTTATATTTTATTGTTGGAAATAAAACGATTCGGGTAACAATAGAAGGGTGTGATAAAATGCTTCTTAAAGCTTTCTTGGGAAAACTATTCAAGGCAAATGATTACCACTATTATAGTACAGGAAGTGATTTAATATATAACAGTAATTTAATTCGAGAAAAACGTAATTTCTATGAAAAAATGTGATTTTAAACAAGAATCAATGATTGACCGATGTCGTTTTATTCATTATACTCGGATATATAGTTTATTGTACTAATGGGAAATGTTATTTTTCTAATACAGTTAAGAAGGGGATGTGCAAAATGACAAAACAATTTGATCCGACAGTAACGTTACAGGAAATTGAAGATAAGTTTCAAATGTTTCAAATTTTAAACGAAGAAGGGGAAGTTGTAAACGAAGAAGCGAATCCAAATTTATCGGATGAAGAACTGGTAGAGCTAATGACGCGTATGGTGTTTACCCGCATTTTAGATCAACGTTCAATTTCACTAAATCGCCAAGGTCGTTTAGGTTTCTATGCGCCAACAGCTGGTCAAGAAGCATCGCAACTGGCATCTCAGTTTGCACTTGAAAAAGAAGATTGGATTTTACCGGGTTACCGTGATGTGCCGCAAATTTTCTGGCATGGCTTACCATTATGGAAAGCATTTTTATTTAGCCGCGGTCATTTCATCGGCAATCAGGTACCAGAAGGTGTAAATGTATTAGCACCACAAATCATTATTGGTGCACAGTATATTCAAGCAGCTGGTGTTGCATTGGGCATTCAAAAGCGTGGCAAAAAAAATGTTGCGATTACGTATACGGGTGACGGCGGTTCTTCACAAGGTGACTTCTATGAAGGTATTAACTTTGCGGGTGCCTTTAAATCGCCAGCGATTTTCATCGTACAAAATAACCAGTTTGCGATTTCAACTCCACGTGAATTACAAACAGCAGCAAAAACAATTGCGCAAAAAGGGATTGCTGCTGGAATACCATCTATTTTAGTTGATGGTATGGATCCACTAGCGGTATACGTAGCAACACGTGATGCACGTGTGCGCGCGGTAAATGGCGAAGGACCAACATTAATTGAAACAATGTGTTACCGCTACGGTCCGCACACGATGGCAGGGGATGACCCAACACGTTATCGTACGTCTGATACAGATAATGAGTGGGCAGCAAAAGACCCAATCGTTCGTTTCCGAAAATATTTAGAAGTGAAGGGTTTATGGTCACAAGAAAAAGAAGAAGCAGTTATTGAACGTGCTAAGGAAGAAATTAAAGAAGCGATCAAACTAGCAGACCAAGCACCAAAACAAAAAGTAACAGAACTAATGGATAATATGTATGAGGGCGATATGCCTTATAACTTACAAGAACAGTATGCAATCTACAAAGAGAAGGAGTCGAAATAAGCGATGGCACAAATGACGATGATCCAGGCGATTACAGACGCACTACGCTGTGAATTAAAAAATGACGAAAACGTTTTATTATTCGGCGAAGACATTGGCGTAAACGGAGGCGTATTCCGTGCAACGGAAGGGCTTCAAAAGGAATTTGGCGTTGACCGTGTTTTCGACACACCACTAGCAGAATCAGGGATTGGTGGTTTAGCAATTGGTCTTTCTCTACAAGGTTTCCGTCCAGTTCCAGAAATCCAATTTTTCGGTTTCGTATATGAAGTAATGGACTCGATTAGCGGACAGCTTGCACGTTTACGTTACCGTTCTGGCGGTACGTATCATGCACCAGTTACGATTCGATCTCCTTTTGGCGGTGGCGTGCATACTCCAGAAATGCACTCGGACAGCTTAGAAGGCTTAATGGCACAGCAACCAGGTTTGAAGGTTGTCATTCCGTCAACGCCTTACGATGCAAAAGGTTTACTTATTTCATCAATCCGTGATAATGATCCGGTTATTTTCTTAGAGCATTTAAAATTATATCGTTCATTCCGTGAAGAAGTTCCAGAAGAATCGTACACTGTGCCGATTGGGAAAGCGGATGTGAAGCGTGAAGGAAAAGATTTATCGATTATCGCTTACGGTTTAATGGTACATGAAAGTTTAAAAGCCGCAGAAGAATTAGAAAAAGAAGGTTATTCTGTAGAAGTAGTCGACCTTCGTACAATCCAACCTTTAGATATTGAAACTATTATTGCATCTGTAGAAAAAACAGGTCGTGCAATTGTTGTGCAAGAGGCGCAAAAGCAAGCAGGAATCGCAGCGAATGTCGTAGCTGAAATTACAGAACGTGCGATTTTAAGCTTAGAAGCCCCTGTTTTACGTGTAGCAGCACCGGATACAATATATCCATTCCCACAGGCGGAAGGTGTTTGGTTACCGACTTTTAAAGATGTAATGGAAACAGCAAAAAAAGTTTTAACATTCTAAGAATAGAGGGTGAAATAGATGGCATTTACTTTTCGTTTACCGGATATCGGAGAAGGTATTCATGAAGGTGAAATCGTAAAGTGGTTCGTAAAAGCGGGCGACAAAGTTCAAGAAGATGATATTTTATGTGAAGTTCAAAATGATAAAGCGGTTGTAGAAATACCTTCTCCTGTAGAAGGTATAGTTGAAGAAATCTTTGTTGGCGAAGGAGTAGTTGCTATAGTTGGTGATGCGTTAATTCGCTTTGACGCACCGGGCTATGAAGATTTAAAACTAAAAGGTGACGATCACCATGAAGCAAATACGGAAGCGCAAGTACAAGCAATAGTTGAAGCGGGACAAGACGTTGTGAAAGCTGAGGCGCCGAAAGAAGCACCTGTTGCAGTGGAAGCACCGAAGTCTGAACCTGCTATGGAAGTAGAAACATCTACTAAACGTATTATTGCGATGCCTTCTATTCGTAAATTTGCACGTGAACACGAAGTTGATATTCAACAAGTTGTTGGCTCAGGTACAAATGGTCGAATTTTAAAAGAAGATGTTGAACAATTTATGAACGGTGGCCAAGTGGAAGAAGTATCGACAGCGCCAACAAACGCACAAGTTGATGCGATAGAAACTATTGAAACTACTGAAACGAAAGTAGCGCCAGTTGTGAACCTTGAAGGTGAATTCCCGGAAACACGCGAAAAAATGTCAGGTATTCGTAAAGCGATTGCAAAAGCGATGGTACACTCAAAACAAACAGCTCCTCACGTTACGCTAATGGATGAAGTAGACGTAACGGCGCTTGTGGCACACCGTAAACGCTTTAAAGATATCGCAGCAGAACGCAACATTAAATTGACATACCTTCCTTACGTTGTTAAAGCACTAGTATCAACATTACGCGAATTCCCTGAGTTTAATCGTTCATTAGATGATGCGACACAGGAAATTATTCAAAAACACTACTATAATATCGGAATTGCTGCGGATACAGAACGAGGTCTATTAGTACCGGTTATTAAACACACAGATCGTAAATCTGTATTTGCAGTTTCGAGTGAAATTAATGAACTGGCAACAAAAGCACGTGATGGTAAGCTGGCACCGCATGAAATGAAAGGTGCATCGATGTCAATTACGAATATTGGCTCAGCTGGTGGACAATGGTTTACGCCTGTAATTAACCATCCAGAGGTGGCGATATTAGGAATTGGAAGAATTTCAGAGAAACCAGTAATAAAAAATAGTGAAATTGTAGCTGCACCTGTGTTAGCATTATCATTGAGCTTTGACCATCGCATGATCGATGGTGCCACTGCGCAAAATGCGTTAAATCATTTAAAGCGTTTGCTAAGTGAGCCAGACTTATTATTAATGGAGGCGTAAACAAATGGTAGTAGGAGATTTTCCAATCGAGATTGATACTCTTGTTGTAGGGGCAGGTCCAGGAGGGTATGTTGCAGCAATTCGTGCAGCACAAACAGGACAAAAAGTAACAGTTGTAGAAAAAGGTCAATTAGGTGGCGTTTGTTTAAACGTTGGCTGTATCCCATCAAAAGCTTTAATTTCTGTAGGTCACCGTTTCGAGCAAGCAAAACATTCAGATGACATGGGTGTAGTAGCTTCAGAAGTGAAACTTGACTGGGCAAAAGCACAAGAATTCAAAGATGGTGTAGTGAAAAAATTAGTAGGCGGCGTTGCAGGCTTACTTAAAGGCAATAAAATTGATGTAGTAAGCGGTGAAGCTTACTTCGTAGACGCAAACACTGTACGCGTAATTAACGAAGATTCAGCACAAACATATACATTTAAAAATGCGATCCTAGCAACAGGTTCTCGTCCGGTAGAAATTCCGACGTTCAAATTTACGAAGCGCGTAATTAACTCAAGCGGAGCACTTTCTTTACCAGAAGTTCCTGGTAAATTAGTTGTTATTGGTGGCGGTTACATTGGAACTGAGTTAGGTTCAGCATTTGCTAACTTAGGTTCTCAAGTGACAATTATTGAAGGCGGTAAAGACATTTTAGCTGGCTTTGAAAAACAAATGACGCAAATCGTGAAAAAAGGCCTTAAAAAGAAAGGCGTTGAAATTGCAGTAAACGCTTCTGCTAAAGGTGTTGAAGAAACAGAAACTGGCGTTATCGTAACTTATGAAGTAGGTGGCGAAGAAAAGAACGTGGAAGCAGATTATGTGTTAGTAACTGTAGGTCGTCGTCCAAACACAGACGAAATCGGCTTAGAAGCAGTTGGTATCGAGTTTGCAGAACGTGGACTTCTTAAAGTGGATAAGCAATGCCGTACGAATGTTCCGAATATTTATGCAATCGGTGATATCGTTGCAGGTCCTCAGCTTGCACATAAAGCGTCTTACGAGGGTAAAGTAGCGGCGGAAGCAATTGCTGGAGAACATTCTGTTGTAGATTACCTTGCAATCCCTGCTGTATGCTTTACAGATCCAGAATTGGCTACAGTTGGTTTAAACGAAGAGCAAGCAAAAGCGGAAGGCCTTGAAGTGAAAGCTGCTAAATTCCCATTCGCTGCAAACGGTCGTGCTTTAGCGTTAAATGCAACTGACGGTTTCGTGAAGCTTGTTGCGCGAAAAGAAGATGGTTTACTAGTAGGCGCTCAAATCGTTGGTGCTGGGGCATCAGATATGATCGCTGAAATGGGCTTAGCTATTGAAGCAGGTATGACAGCTGAAGATATCGCTCTTACAATTCACGCTCACCCAACTTTAGGTGAAATTACAATGGAAGCTGCCGAAGTATTACTGGGCAACCCAATCCATATCGTATCTAAATAATACTTAATGTAAGCCTTTCACATTCTATTAGAGTGTGGAAGGCTTTTTTATTGTGAAGGAAATTCACTAGCGTTGCACGAAATAAATAGTGAAAATTCAAATTTCCATTAACAGTAAAATCGAGTCAGAAAACAATAGATAGAATATTCTTCCTGTTTATTTAAGCCCTTCACTATTATCTGTACTTGATTAAATTATCTCAAAAAAAGCCAAGCGATATTGTAAAATCACGAAATCGATGATACAACATATCCAAAAATATGTGCAAAATGGATCGGATATCGCTTGCTGACGCTTATTATCGAATATGTCGTATAGCGCTTTGCTCAATTGTGCGCATCCTGTGTTAAAAAATGTAGTGACGTAAAACGAAACGCCGACAGATTCTACCTACTGAGAATTTATTAAATGAAAAAAATGAGTCTCGTAGCAAGAGCAGATTTCGATAGTGAGCCTTTATTATATAACTAAAATTAATAGACAGAATTTTCAGGCGAGCGTACAATATAAGAACAAAATGCAAAGGGGGGACAAAGAGTGCGTGTACTTCGAATTATGGCGCAAATCGCTATTTTATTTGTTTACTACTATATTGGGACATTAATAGTAGATTTTACAGGTATTATAATTCCTGGTAGTATCATTGGGTTAGTTTTATTATGGCTAACTCTTTACTTTAAACTAATAAAAGTAGAATTTATTCAAGATGGAGCTGGTTTCTTATTAGCTTTTTTAACATTATTTTTTATTCCTTCAACAGTAGCGGTGGTCAATTATCCAGAGCTATTATCGATAGCCGGAGCGTACTTAGTCATTGCGGTAATTGTTAGCACAATATGTACAATTGTGATTACGGGGAAGGTAAGTCAATTTATTGAGAAACGTGAAAATCAAGAAAAGGAGGCGACTGACGTTGTTGCAACTCCTTCAAATGCTAGTCATCATCGTTAGTACTGTTGTTCTGTTTGTGCTGTTAAATAAATTGTATTTAAAAGTGGGAAACCCATTTTTACTACCTATATTAACGGCTACTATTATTACGGCTGTTGTACTTTTATTGTTTAATATTCCGTACGATACATATATGGAAGGTGGACAGTGGATTTCGAGAATGCTAGGTCCGGCTGTTGTAGCCTTAGCCTTCCCGCTTTACAATCAGCGCTCAATTATTTTGAAATATAAATATTCTATATTAATTAGTTTAGTCGTGGCGATGATTTCTGGGTTAGTAAGCGTATATTCGTTTTTAAAGCTAACGAATGCAAGTACATCATTTTTATTGACATCCTTACCGAAATCATTAACTACGCCAGTTGCGATGCAAGTAAGTGAATCCATTGGAGGGATTGCGCCGTTAACAGTCGTACTTGTAATGGTTGCTGGATTTACAGGGGCAATTCTCGGTCCGTTTGTGTTTAAAATAGCGCGAATTGATACAGCAATTAGCCGTGGTGTGGCAATGGGAAGTGCAAGTCACGGAGTAGGATTAGCGAAATTAAAGGAATACGGGGAGCAGGATTTATCGATTGGCTCGCTCTCAATGGGATTAAGTGCCGTTTTAGGTGCCTTTTTATGTCCGCTATTTGCAATGTTTTTTATGTAAAAAACTCGGCAGCCAAAAGTGGCAGCCGAGCTTACTATTTGTTAAGGAAACTATAAAATTTCGCCATGTGGATAACATACAAAAAAAGTAAATGCAACGTCTAGGCTAAGCGCCAGCCCCTCGAGGTCGCGGTCTGCCCTCTGCCGAAAGTGGTGAAGCGTTTACGTTCGCTTCGGGCTCGCAAGCCGCTTGTCGGGGCTAAACAGGCGCTTTAGCGCATTTGTTCCTAGTAAATTGCTTTGCGTTCCTTAATAACACGAATGGTTTTTAATGTATCATCTTCTGGTCCTTGAACAGGTAGTCCTGCTGCAATATTCATTTGAATATAGTTTATGTTATCTTGCGTAATTATTTCCCCAGGAATAAAAATAGGAATCCCAGGTGGATACACCATTATAAATTCAGCGCAAATATAGCCCTCTGCTTCTGCTAGTGGAATGCTTTCGGTTTGTGCATAAAACGCATCACGTGGTGTCATCGCAAGAGCAGGGATTTCGGGAATATTGACATTCGTTTCTTTAATGGCTGCTTCTGAATCAAATGCTTTTGACATACGTGTTAACGCATTGATAAGTAGATTTATTTCTTTCTTCGTATCCCCTAATGTTACAAGACATAATATATTGTATAGGTCCGATAATTCGACCTCGATATTGGCGTTGTGACGTAGCCATTCCTCTGCTTCATGTCCTGTGATACCAAGATCTTTGACGCTAATTAATAGTTTTGTAGGATCCATATCAAATGTAGCGGATGAACCCAACTTTTCTCGTCCAACACAATTTAAATGAGGAATCGAATTAATGCGTTTACGTGAATCTTTTGCTAAACGAATTGCTTCGTCAAGTAAATCATAGCCATGAATCGCAAGTTGACGACGAGCCGTGTCAAGAGAAGCAAGTAATGGATAAGAAGTTGATGTTGTTGTAAGCATTGAAAATACCGCTTGTACTCTCTTAGCCGATACTAAACCTTCACGCACATTTAAAATTGAACTACCAGTCATAGAGCCACCCAGCTTGTGAACGCTTGTTGCCGCCATATCTGCGCCAGCTTGCATCGCAGATAACGGTAAATCATCATGGAATTTGATATGTACACCATGTGCTTCGTCTACGATTACTGGAATATTATGTGCATGTACAATATCGACAATTCGTTGTAAATCGGCAGCAAAGCCAAAATACGTTGGGTTTATTACAAGTACTGCTTTTGCATCTGGATATTTATCGAGTGCTCTTTCAACTGATTCTGGAGAAATTCCGTGAGAAATACCAAGCTCAGAATCTACCTCAGGATGAATGAAAATAGGAATCGCTCCAGCGAATACAATTGCAGACATAATAGATTTATGAACATTCCGTGGTACTAAAATTTTATCGCCTGGACCAACGACGGTCAGAACCATCGTCATAATGGCACCACTAGTACCTTGAACGGAAAAGAATGTGTGATCAGCACCAAAGGCTTCTGCAGCAAGCTTCTGCGCTTCCATAATTGCACCTTTTGGCGAATGTAAATCATCTAGTGGAGCGATATTAATTAAATCTATTGATAAAACGTTGTCGCCGACGAACTCTCGAAACGCCGGGTCCATTCCTTGACCTTTCTTATGACCTGGAATATGGAACTGAATCGGATGTCTGTTTCGATGCTTGAGTAAAACGTCGAACAATGGAGTCTCTAACTGTGACAACGCAGGTACCACCTCACTTAAGTAAATTTTTAAAAACAAATGAATTATAGCACCTATTAAAGTATGTGACTATATAAAATTTACAAAAAAACAAAATAGTTAACATGATGTGATTAATAAAAAATGAATCGGGGGATAAAAATGCATTGGCGAACACGTGTAACACAGTTATTAAATGTCGAGTATCCTATTATTCAAGGTGGTCTAGCGTATTTAGCGTATGCCGAGCTTGCCGCAGCAGTGTCGAATGCAGGAGGACTCGGACAAATAACGGCAATGAGCTTAGCTACGCCGGCTGAGCTGCGGGCAGAAATTAATAAAGTACGAGCGTTAACAGATAAACCTTTTGGTGTAAATTTTGCAATTGGTCAGCACGGTACAGGCTACGAAAAAATGGTAGAAGTTGCGGGGGAAATGAATGTGCCAGTTGTAACAATGACAGGAGGCAATCCTGCGCCAATTTTTAATATTTTAAAAGGTGCGCCATGTAAAAAAATGGTACTTGTTGCGGCGCGTCGACAAGCACAAAAGGCAGAACAACTAGGTGCAGATGCTGTTATGGTTGTAGGGCAAGAAGGAGGAGGTCACTTAGGGCGTGACGATGTCGGTACAATCGTTTTAGTGCCACAAGTGGTAGATAGTGTCTCAATCCCTGTAATCGCTTCTGGAGGCATCGGAGACGGTCGAGGATGGATGGCTGCACATGCACTAGGAGCAGAAGGGATTGAAATGGGGACACGCTTTATTGCAACGAAAGAATGTGTCCATGCGTCGAAGGAATATATTGATGCACTGCTTGCAAGTACAGAAGCTGATACAACGGTAATTAAACGTTCGCTTGGTGCTCCGGCACGTGCCATTCGCAATGACTTCACGGAGCAAATTTTACGACTAGAAGCGGTGACACCTACATATGATGCGTTGAAAACCTATATAAGTGGAGCGGCTAATAAGAAATTCATCTATGAAGGGAATCCTGAACAAGGTTTCGGCTGGGCTGGCCAAGTAGCCGGAATGATTCAAGATGTGCCGTCTGTTCAACAGTTAATTAGCCGAATGGTTGCGCAAGCAGAGGCAATCCGTTTAAAATGGGGACAGTAATTGAAAAGGTAGGTAACGAATATGGAATATTCATACCCATTATCGACGGATTGGTCGACGCAAGAAATGGTAGATGTTGTAAAGTTTTTTGAAGCAGTAGAAGCAGCTTACGAAAAAGGCATCAAACGCGAAGTTGTCATGGCGGCATATCGCAGCTTTAAAGAAGTTGTTCCTTCTCAATCAGAAGAAAAAACACTTTGCCGTGAATTTGAAGAAGTGAGCGGTTACGTATGCTTCCGTGTTGTAAAATTAGCGAAAGAACTAGCTGACGGACAAATTGTTCGCATGCGTTAAAAAAAGAAAGGGTTGTACTAAAAGTGAGAATTTTCACTTTTGGTACAACCCTTTACTACAGAAAAAAGTGGTAATCAAAAAATATTGCGGCTGTCGACAGTGCTTTTTTTTCTTAAACGTCTTTTTTATATATTGTTCTACAATATTTGTTAGTGCGTACACTGTATCAAAGCTATCGATCGGGAATTCGGCTAATACAAATTCAGTACCTAGTTCTTCACATACCTCGTTACACTTCTCTCCGATTTCAAAAAAACTCAACGTCTGCTATTCAAGATAACAATTCAAAAGTAATAAAACCACATTTTGCTTCTTTATGTACATCATATACAAGGATGATAATAATTATCAATTAGGTTAGGCAAAAAAAACAACAAAAAAGGCAACAAAAAAAGCTAACAAACATTGAACAAAATGTAATGTTTGTTAGCTAATTGTGCATATTAATAAAAGACTATCGTTTACTTGCCAATAATTACATTATAAATCGGTAGTAACGCGTCAAAAGTTTCTTCTGTAAGTGCTGTGAATTTTTCTGGTGACATTTTAATTGCATCTTCAGCAGCAATATGACGTCCAACTAAAAATTCACCTTTTTTCACATCACGTAAACGGGTAATAAGCTGTTCAAGCTTTGCATCACGTGCCTCAGCAAGCGTAATCGCATCTGGAGACATATGATCACCTGAAACGATATAGTCGTCTGATAATGCGTCAAATAATTCGAGATGATTTAATAACCGCTGTGCCATCTCTTGCTTTTGGGGAGCTTCGTAAATAATTGCAGTTACGATAAATAAATGCGTACCCCATAAGCCAATTTGGAAATGAGGTAATGCTTTATAGCCTCGTTTATAGGGTGCATAAGCTACCCAAGAATCTTGCGGCGGGTTCACAGTGCGTCTGGCATGTTTAGCGACATGTGGAAAAAACTCATCACCAGTTTGTGCGCTGAAATAAGAGGAATATACTTCACCTAGTTGGTGAAATTTAGGTCTAATAATAGAAGTTAATGCGTCCATTCTATCGCTCAATCCATTTATTTGGAAAACGCTGAAGTCTTCAGAAGTCCATTGTATTTTATTCAATTTTGATAACTCCTTTCGATTTATATGTTTATTTTATTAACTTTTTGGGAAAAAATCAGATAACAAAAACTTTCGAGAATGACAAAAAGTTTTTCAAAAAAATAATAAGGAAGTGATTTTAATGAAACAGATGATTAAAATTATACGCAAAGTTGATATTGAAAAGCAATACGAAGAAATTTTACGTTTAGAGCTGGATTATGAACTTGCTTCTCTTTATTCTGCGATGAACGAGCAAAATATTTCTGATATCGAAAAAGCGAAAAAGCGTCTAACGGAAATTCAGGGTGAGCTTGAAGGTTTACATGCATATGCGTAATAAAAAGTTTATACCAAAATAAAAAATCACTTGCTGGATATTCGGACAGCAGGTGATTTTTGTTATACTAACTGATATATATAGAATATTTAGTTAACTAAATGTGGTAAATTTATATATATTGTTGTTGAAAGGTGGATGCTAGGTGGATTTTAAACGTTTAGATGAATTTGCAAAAGACATGCTTTTTGAAGCGGGGAGACGCATCCGTGAATCGTTCTCCTATGATTTAGAAATTGAAACGAAATCAGGTGCCAATGATTTAGTAACAAATATTGACCGCGAAACAGAGTTATTTTTTATTGAACGCATTAAAACATTTGATCCATCTTATCGAATTCTGGGTGAAGAGGGAATGGGGGAAAAGGTTGATAATTTAGATGGCGTTGTGTGGATTATTGATCCGATCGATGGGACGATGAATTTTGTGAAGCAACATCGACATTTTATGATTTCAGTGGGCCTGTTTGTAGACGGTGTTGGTAAGCTAGGGTACATATTTGATGTAATGCGCGAAGATTTATTTTATGCGATTGCTGGTGAGGGTGCTTGGTATAATGACTCCCCATTGCGCAAACTACAGCCTGTCGTAATTGAAGAAGCGGTTATTGGGATAAATGCAAGCTGGGTGACGCCGAATCCTAAAATTAACCATGAAAAATTGATCGAATTAGTACGGGCAGTTCGAGGGACACGCTCGTATGGCTCTGCTGCAATGGAAATTGCCTTTGTGGTGAGTGGCAAGCTGGATGCGTATATTTCAATGCGCCTTGCACCTTGGGATATTGGCGGTGGAACAATTATTGCTAAAGAAGTTGGCGCAATAGCAACGAATTTACATGGGGAATGGTTTGATTTCTTATCCAATGATACATTCATTATTGCCAATCCTCATATTCATCAATTAATCTTGGACAAGTATATAGAAGAAAAATAAAAAATGACCTCGGTGTAGCTTGCGCCGAAGTCATTTTTTGTAGACGCGTAGGAATAACTTACTTATCTACATAAGTAAGGACAGCATCTAACCCTATTTTGGGCGAGATGTGTCTTTCTAACATTATAGAAGACCTTGCTCACGGAATTTCCGTTTTGTTTTGAAGCCCATAATAAAGATGCAACACATCGCAATAATACAAGCAACTATGCCGATAAAACCTAACATATCAAAATCTGTCCCAATCATTCCGATTAAGGCAACAGAAAATCCGATACCCATCATTGATAAAATGGCTGCGAGTGTATAAATGAACATAACTACTTTTGCTTTATTCATTTTAATCCTCCCCAAAATAAGTAAATATGTTATAAAAAATTGAACATAAATTTTCCGAAAAGACATTTCATCTTTCTTGTGCTATAATATCACAGTTAAACATACGAAAAAAGAATATGGAGTGGAATAATGACAAATTTACGTCAAGACTTACGTAACATCGCAATTATCGCGCACGTTGACCATGGTAAAACTACATTAGTAGACCAATTATTAAAACAATCAGGGACTTTCCGTTCAAACGAACACGTTGAAGAACGCGCAATGGATTCTAACGACATCGAGCGTGAGCGCGGGATTACAATCCTTGCCAAAAATACAGCTGTTAACTATCATGACACACGCATCAACATTTTAGATACACCTGGACACGCCGATTTCGGTGGTGAAGTTGAACGTATCCTTAAAATGGTAGATGGCGTTCTATTAGTAGTAGATGCATATGAAGGTTGTATGCCTCAAACACGTTTCGTACTAAAAAAAGCTTTAGAACAAAGCTTAACACCAATCGTAGTAGTAAACAAAGTAGATAAAGATTCAGCTCGTCCTTTAGAAGTAGTAGACGAAGTTCTTGAATTATTAATCGAGCTTGGTGCTGATGACGATCAATTAGACTTCCCAGTAGTTTACGCTTCAGGTGTAAATGGTACTGCTTCTCTTGATTCAGATCCATCAAAACAAGAAGAAAACATGAAGTGCTTATTCGAACAAATTATCGAATCAATTCCAGCACCAGTAGATAACTCAGAAGATCCATTACAATTCCAAGTAGCATTACTTGACTATAATGACTTCGTTGGACGTATCGGTATTGGTCGTGTATTCCGCGGTACAATCGAAGTAGGCCAACAAGTTTCATTAATGAAATTAGACGGTAAAGTGAAAAACTTCCGTGTAACTAAATTATTCGGTTTCTTCGGTCTTAAACGTGAAGAAATTCAATCAGCTAAAGCTGGTGACTTAATCGCTATTTCTGGTATGGAGGACATCAACGTTGGTGAAACAGTTTGTCCGGTAGACCACCCAGACGCGTTAACGCCATTACGCATTGATGAGCCTACTTTACAAATGACTTTCTTAGTAAACAACTCTCCATTCGCAGGTCGCGAAGGTAAATGGGTAACTTCAAGTAAAATTGAAGAGCGTTTACGTGCACAGTTACAAACTGACGTATCTTTACGTGTAGAAGATACGGATTCTCCAGATGCTTGGACAGTTTCAGGTCGTGGTGAGCTTCATTTATCGATCTTAATCGAAAACATGCGTCGTGAAGGCTTCGAATTACAAGTGTCTAAACCACAAGTAATTATCCGTGAAGTTGACGGCGTAAAATGTGAGCCAATTGAACGTGTACAAATCGACGTTCCAGAAGACTGCGTAGGTTCTATTATCGAATCTATGGGTAACCGTAAAGGTGAAATGTTAGACATGGTTAACAACGGTAACGGACAAGTTCGTTTAATCTTTAACGTACCTGCTCGTGGTTTAATTGGTTACACAACTGAGTTCATGTCTATTACTAAAGGTTTTGGTATTATCAACCATACATTCGATTCTTACCAACCAGTAGTTTCTGGTAAAGTAGGCGGACGTCACCAAGGTGTATTAGTTTCAATGGAAACTGGTAAAGCTACTACTTACGGTATGATGGGTATTGAAGACCGCGGTACTTTATTCCTTGAACCAGGTACTGAAATTTACGAAGGTATGATCGTTGGTGAAAATACTCGTGACGCTGATATCACTGTAAATATCACAAAAATGAAACAAAAAACAAATATCCGTTCAGCGAACAAAGACCAAACGAACGTAATTAAAAAGCCTCGTATCCTAACTCTTGAAGAAGCTCTTGAATATTTAGGTGACGACGAGTATCTTGAAGTAACACCAGAAAACATTCGTTTACGTAAACAAATTTTAGATAAAAATGAACGTGAGCGTATTGCTAAAAAGAAAAAGAACGCTGAGTTAGAAAAATAATTCAGTTTTTGGGGAAAGGATGAACTATATTGAATATGCTGTCTACATTCGTTGGCACATTAAATTTCATTCAAGCATCTGCACCTACAACAAGTACTGGCGAAAATGATTTTGTATTCGGACGCATGTCAGGAACTACGCGTTATCTTTATGAGAACCTATCAAGCTATGAAATGGCGGGGTATGTGACATTTATTATCGTGTTTTTACTATCTGCACTCGTGTATAAGCTTGGTTTTGCAAAGCAATTGCCTTTAGGTAAAAATATTATTATTTACATCTTCCTTTTTTTAGGGTGTGTCGTGCTAACCTTTTTAGCGCTATTTTTACCAATGATTGAAGGATTAATAGTTGCTGTCTTAATTTTAATTACGTATAAATCACGTTTATGGCGTGAGAAACGTGAACAAAAGCAAGCGTAAAACTAAATAAATTTATTTACTGCACCCCCATTATTAGTTTGTGCTAATAATGGGGGTGCAGTTTTTATTTAGTCGATAAGAACGTATAACATTCTTATTTACATAAGTAAGAACAGCATCTCACCCTATTTTGGGCGAGATGTGTCTTTCTAACAGATTAAGAGGAGTGGGAGCAAATGTCTTTTCTCATTTCGATTCACACTTTATTTTCGTGATACATAACCTACTCTAGAAAGAAATGTCTAAGTTGAGGAGGAAATGGAATGAAGAGCATTCGAAAATCGAGTTTCATTGGTATTCTTACATGTATGGTGCTCGTTCTTCTTGCAGCGTGTGGAAAGGAAGAACTAAAAGACGTCAGTGTCGGTGAAGTTACACGTTCCATTTTTTATGCGCCACAATATGTAGCCATTGAAAAAGGCTTTTTTGAAGAAGAAGGCTTGAAAGTGGATTTAAAAACAATTCCTGGTGGCGATAAAACAATGACGGCGCTGTTATCGGGGGGCATTGATGTGGCACTTGTTGGTTCTGAAACCTCTATTTATGTAACAGCTCAAGGAGCAAACGACCCAATAAAAAACTTTGCTCAGCTTACACAAACAGATGGCACATTTTTAGTAGCGCGTGAAAAAATCGATAATTTTTCATGGGATATGTTAAAAGGGTCTACATTCCTTGGTCAACGTAAGGGCGGTATGCCACAAATGGCAGGAGAATTTGTCTTAAAGAAACATGGTATTGATCCGCAAAATGATTTAACGCTTATTCAAAATATTGATTTTGCTAATATTGCAACTGCGTTTGCGTAAGGGTACAAAAAACATCACTACATATTGAATGGAGATGTTACATAATGAGTAGCTCCTGTTTTGTAACGCATCACAATATGTGGCAGAGGAATTAATGTCAAATGGGATGGCGCGGAAAAAGAGGCTTACTTGGGAAGAATTATCCGCAGTCCTCATGTAAGGGAGGAGAGGTACTAGTACTTGCCTATTTGAATACAGACTTAACACCGCACCGCTCGCATCATAAACATACGTCACTTTTAGCAGAGACCGGTATAACACTTGATCAAATTATAGACAAGTTCTATTCAGATGATCAAATCTCACGAAAAAAATGAATCGAAGCCTTCCACAAGTTTGCTCAACTCATGAGACACTTCGATTCATTGTAACTATGTTAACATGTGTTCACACACTTTACCTGCGTGGAATGTATGAACTCAAAATTAACTTTTCTGATTAAATCTTCTTAAAAATCCAAATTGCTGATTTAAAGCCATGTTAATTAGTTTCAAAAAACTAGCTTCCGTAAGGTCACCTGTAGTACGGATAACAAAAGCACCAATAATTAATAGAAATACTTCTGCAAAAATAAATACTAACAAAATGAGCCATGAGGAACTGATAACATTACTGACGATTGTTAATCCGGTAATAATAAACCCAAAGGCCAATAAAAAAAAACTACCGATTGACCATAGCTTCACTAATTTATTATCTTGAAAAGAATATTCACTTGTCAGTTTATTAGTTTGTTTTGGATCAATAATTTTCATAAGCTTTATAAACTCCTTCTCATTTTCAAATTTTACATATAAATCAGCCCACAAATGTTTATTTTCTTTTAAAATCTCCTTTAAATTATCAAAATTAATTTCCTGCCCTTTCAGGTATTGATTCCACTCAGGATTTGTTTCGAAGGCCCTTTGAGATAAACAATAAGCATCCCAAATATACTTAATTAAATTGAGCAACTCATTTTTCGAAAGATCTTTATGGGAGGTACTGTGATCTAAAATAATTTTAGTCATGGCTGATGTTATATTAGCCCTCATTCCAAAAGAATTTCCCATAGTAATTCTTTTATATGTTAAATCTAAAGCACCTTGATTTACCTTCTTATCAACTTCCTCTACCATCCGTTCAGTTCGATCTAATGCCTCTTTATAATAGTCTAAAGCTTTAACTGAATCACCATTATCCCAGGCTTTTCGTGCTAGCATTCCACTATATTGCGCTTTATTTGTATTCAAAAAAAACTCCCACACATTTAATTGATTTTCTAATTTTATATCTCTTTTTGTTTTCTTTAAACTATTAATCGCATTTGTTATGTGGATATCACTGTTTCTATAATGCTGTATAGCGCTTTGAATATCTCTATTTTCATAGAAGTAAGCCGAGAGACAATGTTCTTTTTCAAATAAATAATATTCTGCATAAGCTGTATGACTTAATTTATCTTGTATTGACTCTATATCCTTAATCAAATCCAGGTATATTTCACCGGCGTTCTTAAATTCTTCAGCTGCCAATTTATAATATTTAGTATTCTCCGGAGATTTACGAGCAATTTCTTTCAAACTATGCCCTTCATTAAAATGTTTAATTATTGTATCATTCATATTAATGTCTCTTCTCTATTTTTATATTTAAACCAATAAACCATAAATTTATAATCCTTTAAACATAATTAGATATTAATTATACGTAATGTCACTTCAGCCACTCCTTTGCATAAGGGCAACCCTTTTATACTATGCAAGCTCTAGGGGGTGCCAAATGGATCTAGTTCCTCTTGATTCAGTTTGATATAGAATTCTTTACTATGTCCGGAATGAAATATAAATTTGCTTGAATGCTTCCTAGCGCTTTTTGTAGATATTTGCGGGTTTTATTTTCATTTCGTAAAAGGTTCAATTCCTTCCTCCATATTTGGATAGTTAAAATTTTTTATAGAGGATAAAGTTCAATCCCTAAGTCTTCAACTATGAAAAACATTAATATGGAGCAATGGACCTGATTGCATCGTTTGGTTAAGTCACACCCATTTAACTAGCTTACTGGTACAATAAATCATGTCTAGATAAGTTCGTTCCATGTCTAATGGCTAGTGCGCCCCTTATGCTTTAATAAAACCATTTTTCCATCTAAAGAAGTTGCCCGAATCTGTTTCCATTCCATTCCGGCACCCTCACTCCTTCTCAAAAAAACCAGATTGTATTATAATGTATATAAATATAATTAATGGGGGTTTTTCAAATAGCTGTCCGACTAATATCCAGTCAATGTGACATATGCTCTTCAAATATAAATTTGAAATTTCAAGAAGGTCAATTAGACAAATATCCGATATATTTTAATTGTCCCGTATGTTTAACTAGGAATTCTGGTGAAATTAAAAGATTACCAGACAGATGGGATATAAAAATCGATAATGTTAATATTATAGAGGATTATAACTTTAAACCAGAATTTTTAATAATTCTATCTGGAGAGTTCCCAGCAACTAAAATGCTATTACATGAAGATAGTCAGGAATTTAATTTATTTACTTCTATCTCTCCATTCCTTAAGCATAGACCATCGGATTTAGATACTTTCACAAGGTTGCAAAATATAATTCCAGCAATTGTTGAAAATGACTGGAGAATAATAGAACGTATTACCAACTTATTTTTCAACAACAGAGAAGAATTTATTGAGCAAGAAATAACTAAATTGCGAGTCAGTCCATATTTTAATATACAAGAATATGAACTACCTAGAAGTGTGCGCGATTTAGTAGCCACAATTCCTAGGAGCTTTAACCAATTCAATAACATATACAATATGAGTGTGGAGGATATTTTCAAGACTATATCAATTCAAAGAACAAAAAATGAATCAAACTATATCTCCTTCATTAATTCATTTACTGAAGATGATATATCACAAATTTTAAAAAGAGCATTTGAGATTATAAATAACTTCATTAAAAATTACAGATTTTTTCTTCCTGTCATATATTTGGAGGGTAATTCTGAAGATCTAGATGCAATAAAAGAATTTGAAGGACTGACAACTGTCTCAATTGACGAGTTGGATAAATTTTATTTATTTGCTTATGAATCCATTATGGAATGCTCTGAATTACTATTAATTATAGATAACTATGTTAATAAAGGGAGTCATGAGATTTTTCCGAAAATGAAGTTCAATAAATTCCCCCCCTTAAATAATCTAAGTGATTATCGAAAATTAACAAAGGGAAATCGATTAAAAGTTCTTGCTCATAAAGATAATACCATTAGTACAATTATAAGTATGAATTTAGAGGCTAATTTAAGAAATGCAATTGGGCATAACAACTATAAATACGAACAAAACTCGCAAAAAATAGCTTATAAGGGTTCGGAAATTTATTTAATTGAATTTGCTAATATATGTTATCAATTATTAAAAATAGCAACATATATTTGGGATGTTGGATTTGAGTTTATGAATTTAAAAGTTCATAATGATAATATTTCTCCTATAATATGATTATCTAGCTCTGAAGCCAATAAGTTTTCTTATTGGCTTTTAAAAACCCCAATCCTTATCGGCTTGCTCCTTGCTTAATAATAAAGGTTTATCTAGATATAAATTATGATGTTATATATAACTTTCTAGCCTTTCCGCTATATACAAGGACATCTTAGGTGTATTATAGCTTTTCGCACTTAAATGATGAAATTCTCAAGTGACTTACACCCGGAGCAAAAGCAATAACAATACGAATGATTTCGCCAATTATCAATTGTACGCTCTTTAAAAACCCTAGATTTTATTCGTCTACATCTGAGAATATATTACCACTATGCTGAGTTTCATATACATCATAGTGAGAGAAATCCTCTTCATCATAATCCTCTTCAAATTGATTTCCTTGTAGCTCCCACTTATAATCGCTTAATTTCAAAGATGCTTCATGTAAAATATTATCAAAGCACTCTTCTTCTTCCACAGTCAATATTGAACGTCTATTAATTTCATTCAAAAATAATTCTACAGAGTGAAACCATTCACTATAAATTTCTTCAAAATCATCTGTATCATCCATATTGTCAAATAATGACTCTAACTCTTCCATAAAATATTCTGCACCTAATTCTTTAAATTCTAACAAAATCGAGTCAACATCTCCATCAGTTAAAAACAATCGTATTGTTTCATTGGATAAGTAAGTTGAGTCCCGTCTAGCAATTGCTATCCTTCTAACATCTTCGACAATTACACTTCTCAATTCTTCATTAATTAATCCTAGTCTCTCCAATCGAGTTGCAAATTTATATGCAGACCCAAAGTCAAATTGTCTGAAAGGCTGTTGTACTAAATGAGATAGATACTTATATTTCTCTTCACTAAACCAACCAAGGAAGTCATCAGGTGTTTCGTGAAGGAAAAATTTTATTAGGGTTTCTTTTTCAAAATGATACATATTTAGTTCAAATAATTTCTCAGTAAGTAAATCCCAAAACTCTTGAGGAATGAAAATTTTATGCTCTTTATCCAGACAAGAAACATCCCGCAGTATTGTTCTATTGTTTGCTCCAATAAGAAATAATTCAAGCATCTCTGTATTTCTAGCTAAGATCATCTGAAGTGAGTCCAACATACTTGGATGAAAAAGAGACCACATTTGCCTACCAGAAACAATAGATAATTTAACTAAACTATCCTTCATAATATTTAAAGAATTTCTGATTTCAGGTAAACTAACGGCATACGATTCTTGGAATGTTTTATCAATATTCTCCGCTCTTACTGGGCTAGGTAATTGATTACCATGCAGGAGAATAAGAGTAAGAGCAGCTTTTTTATTTTCATCAAGTGAATCTATTACATTTTCAAAGAACCGAACTGGCTTAGAGAAAAACTCATTCAATGATTCCCTATTCATAGATAAATCCTTATGAAAAATTGAAGTTCCTAGTCTTCTTGCCAATTCAGGGGAAAAGTTTTCATTAGCTGCTACCTCTTCTAAAAAAGGTTTCAATTCCCCCTTAATTTCCTTAGTTAAATCGCCACTTTTAATATGATTATAAAGTATTTGTTCTCTTTCATTCTTGGTAAGATCTAGTACATTTATATGAACTTGAGAGTCAAATAGTAGAGGAAATACACTTTCCTTTATTTTTGACTGCGCCTCTCTAAAAATGTAATCTCTACTCGTAAAGATAAATGTTGCACCTTTTTTTAAAGCAACATTTAGTAGAGGAAAGTTACGGTCCCACTGGTTTAGCAACAAGTTATCTAAATTGGTTGTTCCAAAGGCATCATCGAACCAGTACGTTTTATGAGGGTCTTCTGGATTCCAATGTTTTCTAAACTCACTTGCATCATTTAAAATAATTGTTTCACGGGATTCATCTTCAGCTATAGCTGTCATACATAAAGTAGCAGCAATTGTTGTTTTACCAACGGCTGGAGGACCCAGTAAAATTACAAATCTTTTATCTACAATTCCTTTTAAAGCACTTTGATAAGATTTTGTGCTTACAAAGGATAAAACATTAGCTTGAAGTTCTTCTAACAATTCTTTTGATTGTTTATGTATTCTCTCATCAATAATTTCAGACAAGTCTCCAATTCCATATAACCTAGGAACCAGTCTTCTTAAGAATTTATGGGCATCAACAGTTGATTCGAACCATTCCCGTCCTAAAGTTGTACAACTTTTGAGGCCTTTTATCTTAAGAAACTCCTTTTTTATTTCCTCGTCGTTGCCAGCCGAAAGGTTATAGTTGGTAAATATTATGTAATGTTCTACCCCCTCGCTCTTTACAAGCTCAGTAATTTTTGGAATTTCATCTTTAACTGCAGATAGGGTAAAATTTTTATCTATTTTAGAGGTATGTTTACATTGAAAGACAAACTTCCCCTTGAGTGGTTTATCATTAACATTTAATTTACCTTCACCCTCAAAGAAACCATCTCTGCCTCCATCTTTACCTTCTGAAAAAGGCGTATAGGTAGCACCAAATATATGTTGCATGATATTAGTACAAAGATTTTCAAATGCTTTCCATCCAAGTAAGTGCATATTATATTTATCCAATTTTCGACCTCCCCATATTAACTTTTCTATTAAATCTTACCTGTGAATATTTTCCTATCTATAATTCTAATACTATTCTTAATACAGAACAAGCACCTTCATAGGTGATTGCAATTGTATTAGAATAATAAACTCGAAAGATACGGAATTACTTGTATCAACAAATTGATACGCCATTTCCAGTGTAGAAGGACTTGTAGAATCTAAAAGAAAAAATTTGGATGCCTTCCTAACTTCAAAATGCCGATTAAATCCATAATGTCTGAAGGTGATCAAGTAGCGGTTTATTTTATATTTGAGAGGTAGCATGGTAGTATTCGACTTTTGGATGATCCTGCAACGGGAAAAACCGTTAAATTCTCTCTTATTACACTATTGTGAATTGCTGATGGCAAAATCGGTGGTAAAGATCGTATGTTGATGTACATGATATTTTTCTTCAACTTGGTTTAAACTCTTAATACTTTGGAAGCTAAACATCGAGTTAGCTAAAAAAGAAATCCTTTAAAGGTCTCATATTTTATACTTGGGTATCAATCTAACCAAGTGCTTATGTTACTAACCTGCTTCGTTAATTTAATGACTTCAACCACAAAGAACCTTCCCTTACAAGAATTCGGCTTTTTACATTTAGGTAAGTCTTTGAAGTTATCACTGGCTTTTCCTCTGTTAAAATTATACGTGCGGCTTTCATCGCATACGGCGTTCCAACTAGTCATATTTTATTCTTTCTATGTTTTAAGAAGTAGAGTGTAAAATTTCCAAAGTTAGATTGTTTCATTGTTACATTTCAGTCGTAATTTATTTACCACTTCCATTTGCTTAATTAAAAGCTTTGCGGATTATAGGAACTTTTCAACTTTTACAATATGCTTCAGATGAATAAGTTGATGTATGGCCTTATCTAGAACTATTTAAGTTTGAATAGCCATCATCTTTAGAAATATGTAATCAACCTAATCCGGCATTCTTCTTATTATTTTTAACTTTCTCTCTTCAAAAGACTCCCATATAACACAAATAATACTCTATAAATTACTTCAAATTTCAACAAGACCACTTGAAGATACCAAATGAATTTAAAATTTTTTAATTATCTATTCGAACAGCTTAAATCACCTGTTACAATGTTTCAAATTTAGAAAGGACAATTAAGTAAATTGCAAAACGGTCTTAAACAGAAAATGGATTAGGAAATAGTTACAAAGCGGAAAATAGTCAAATTGAACTATAAGAATATTAAAATCTGAAGATAGAATGATTAATACTCGAGGCCAAGAGTATTTTTCAACTTCAAATCATAATGAGAAAGGAGGTCCTTCAAGTGGAGGGAAAAGAGTATCTTAACAATACTGAATGGTATAAACAGTGCTTAGACCATTGTGAATCCTTCGGTATCTCTAAAAATATCATTAATTTATTCATTCTCCTACAGGAACAAAACCATGAACAAAATTATGAGAAAACTTAAAATTCCAGGATATCAAACAAAGCCAATTATTATTCCAAGGAAGAACAATTCTTCGGTATTACCTGATGTTGTTCAGCTATCGTTGGATTTTAATAAAGACGAAAAAAGAGATTTGGAGAATTAACGTATAAAAAAATCCTCTCCAGGCAATGATTATTACAAAATCATACTGGAGGGGATCAAATGAAGGAAAATTATCGAGTTATTAAAGTCAGTTACTCTGAAGAGCTATCATCTGAATCGGAACTATGGTTTAGACGTTTTATTGAGAAAATGCTATTAGACCATATTGTGAAAGATGATTACAGACTACGAGCTTTACTGATTAAAAAGAGAGGTTAATTTACATGAGAAAATTTGAAATTATTTATACGCGCGTCAGTTCAGCAGCACAAAATCTTGAATTACAATTAACTGCTGCAAAAAGGTATCTTGAGTCGATTAATTTAAGTGGCAATGAGGAATCAATTATTTATCTATCAGATCACGATGTTTCTGCAACAAAATTGAAAATGGATCAGCGACCAAAATTGGCCGAGTTAATTAGCCTAATTGAAGAAGGCAAAGTAGAAAAGCTAATCGTTTATAAACGTGATCGCTTAGCTCGAAACTTTTATGAATTTGTGGATTTAACAAAAATATTTATAAAATATAATGTTGAAATTATATACACAGCTAGTAATGAACCGCCCTTTAAAAAGAAGCTTGCCCTAGAAGCATTTTATGGAATGTTTGGGCAACTTGAAGGCGAAAATATTCGTACTCGTACGGAAGATGCTCGCAAACAATATCCTTCGCGTCTTTTTGGCTACACACGAATAAAAGAAGATGAACAAGTTCGCTTCCAAATTAATGAGGATAAAAAAGATTTAATTCTTTCATTATTTGAAGATTTTAGTAACGTGCAAGACGGTGAGCAATTTCTAAATTTTTTAATGGTACGACGTAAAGGTTTTAATAAGCCTGAAAAGTTGTTTCGCATTTTATCAAATCCATTTTATGCAGGACACTATGAAGCAAAAAATGGTTATCAGCTATTACCTCATGTAACACCAATAATTGATTTAGACCTTTTCCTTAAAGGTAAATCCAAACTTGATGAGTACTTTTCCTATTATCAAGAAAGTTTAGATGGTGCTAACAACCAATTTTTAGTTACACCAAATTGCGAGAAGTGTGGAAATGTAATGAAGCATCGAAGAGAAAATGTGTTTGATATAGGATACTTTGTTTGTAGTGATAACCATAAACGACTTTCAATCACCGTTGAAGAGTTAAATTGTTTAGTTAAAGAAACATTATTGGAACACATCCAATCGATTTCAGCCAAACATTTAAGAAGCATTATTTATAAACGCATCATAGCAGAAAATAAAAAGCTACAAATAGAATTAGAGGTAACTAAATCTGAATTCCTCAATAATTCACTAGCTCTAAGTACCATTGATGTAAAAAGAAAGCCTGCTATAGCAAGGCTATTAGATAAAATAAAATCACTAAAAGATAAGTACAATGACTTAGAACTGGATTTACAAAGTATTCAGAAATTAGGTGATGAAATTATAGAAATTTACTCACTTTTATCACAGCTTACATTAGATTTTACACCGCAAGACCTTCAGCGACTTTCTGAATTGCTTATTGATAAAGTTAAGGTTTATGAAACATATGTACATGTGGAACTATTCCTTTCCTCTTATGGGAAAGAGGACAATGTCTCATGACAAAAGTAAACGCTACTGGGTATTTGCGATATTCCGATCAGAAACAGAATGATAATCACTCATTAGAAATCCAAAAAAGCCAAATTCAACTATTAGCCGAAAGAGAGAATCTCCAAATCATTGCATGGCGCGCTGATAAGGCAACTAGTGCATTTCGAAATAATATTAGTAAACGTAAAGGGATTCAATTAATTATTGAAGATATTAAGAGTGGCGCTGGGGCTATCTGCTTCTATGAAGAATCCCGTTTAACTAGAAGCATTACTGATTTTTACAACGAGCTTTACTTGCCAATTAAATTGGAGTACCCTCATGTTAAGTTTTTTAGTACCCAATCTGAAGCAGAGTGGAATCCAAATGATCCAATCGTGCAGACAAAGCTTGTCATTGCTGCTGAGGAATCAGAAATAAAGTCTGTTCGCGCAAAAGATGCTCAAAAAAGTTTACTGCATCGTGAGCAACCGACAAGACCTGGGAGTCGCCCCCCTATTGGCTATGATATGATTGATGGAGTTTTACATCCTAATGAAGATGCACAAATAGTCCAATTAATCTTCCATCTAGCGTGTTGGGGTCACTCTCATGGATTAATTGCTGATTACCTAAACCAATGCACCATTACTACTAAAAAAGTGAAGTATTGGAATAGTAGCACGATCGGATACATCCTTTCTAACAAGGTTTACTCAGGAAATCTAGCTTGGAATGTTAGGACTAGCTACGATTCTAGTAAACCAAAGAATGAATTAGAAATTGATTTATTCAAAAATGTTCATGAACCAATCATTAGCCCCACCACTTTCCATTTATCTAAACAAATAAATGATTTAAAAAAACAAGTTGGCACGATGAATACACCATATTATCTCCGCTCAATATTAAAATGTAAAAAATGCAATTGTTTTTTAGTAGCGAAGGATAATTCACCCAAGGGTAAAAATGGAAAGTATATGATTTATAAATGTACAGGATGTAAAAAATCGGTACCGATAATCCCTATCCATCAAGTTGTACTAAATGATCTGCAGAAAAAGTGGAATACACAACTTCATCACTTTTCAGCTACTTCAAAAGAACAGCTTAAAAATTGGGCTACTACCCTTACTAAAACAAGTGGTAACATAAAGCATCTTCTTGAAAAAGGACAATATAATCAAATAATGATGGCAGCAGATATTGAGAATAATCCTCTATTAGCCGAGGTCTTTCAAACTACCCAGCTGCATTTAAAAAACGAATTAATCTACACAAACGAAACACTAGATGAAATGAAATCTCTTCTTAATGATGACTATCTGGATAAAGTTATAAAAAAGTTAATACAACAAAGCTTTTTTAAATTTAAGGATAATGAATTAAGAGTATTTTTCTTAATGTATTTTGAAGAAGTTACAATTAATTTTGAAAAGAATAACGAACTTAGTATAAATTATCGCCTATCTCCTTTTGTCTCACTGGAGAAATCCATTGGTTATATAACCGAACAATTTTATTAAATCGATATTTTGACTGGTTAGGCAACCGAAACGAAATGCACTTACTACATTTTTAGAAAATCCACTTTTCATGAATCCCTTGATATCAAGGGATTTAGAGTATAATCATTCGGTTCCCTAACCATCTTGGAATTCCTCGATGGCCTTAAAACCGAAAGCTATAATGTATTTATGGTCAAAAAACCGAAGTTTTAAACTTAGAATATAATAATTTTTTTAAGAGGCTTAAAATATAAAAATACAAAGATATAATGATTTAAGAAATATCCAATCGAATAGTAGAACCCCAAAATAAGCGAAAACCGCAGCGGGAACTAAATCCACATTATTAATTTGTGGATCTAGTCTTACTGCGTTTTTTTTGCGAAAGGAAGATGTATAAATGATCCATCAACTAAAAGCAGTAATGTATTATCGTGTAAACTCAATTGAACAGCTATATTCAATTCCAACAGGAAGTAAAATTTAAAAGGATTATTTGGACAATATTCCTAAAGTCTACGAAAAAGTTTATTTAATCAAAAGTTAACAGCATAGAAGAAATGGAATAACAGAATTCACTATAAAGTTTTAATATGAACAACTAAATAACTGATAAGGGAAAACCCCATAGAAGGTTTTACACAAAATTGTGTAAAACCTTCTATGGGGTTTTTCTTTTTTAAAAGAATTAAAAAGGGTGTTGAATTAAGCGTTATTATGAGTCATTCCAATGTAAATAAATGACTAATATTATCGATTCAAAACGAATACACTTTAACACCCCATAACATCGGAGTGATTTATTATGAAGGAAGTAATTCATCATCAATCGTTGGGTAAAATTGACATAGGTGGAGTAACGTATCTCCACAAACCAGATGATAATTTTGATTATTTAAAGGATATTTCAGAAAATGAAGTTAAAATACATTTAAAATTCACCAAAGACCGTGAAAAAAGAAAAGAAGCAAAAAATGCATTAAAAACGTTTTTCTTAGAGATATTATAAATATCTCTTTTTTTAACTTAACAGGCGAATGAAACGGGTGTGTGGAAATGAAACGAGTTTGGTGTCTTTATCGAGTATCTAAGAAACAACAAGTAAGTATAGATGATGATATACCGATGCAAAGGAATTCTTGTCATGAATTCATCAAAAACAAACCTGATTGGATAATAACAAATGAGTTATACGAAAAAGGAGTATCCGGTTGGAAGAAAACAGTAAACGAACGAGATGAAATGGCCATACTAAAAGATGGCGCATTAAATAAAGAATTTGACGTACTTTTGGTTTTCATGTTCGATCGTTTAGGTAGAAGAGAAGATGAAACACCAGTAATGGTAAATTTTTTAATTCAGAACGATATTGAGGTCTGGTCTGTAAAAGAGGGCCAAAGAAAAATTGAATCTCATATTGATAAGCTTCTAAATTATATAAGCTTTTGGCAATCGGATGGAGAAAGTCAAAAAACTTCAATTAGGGTAAAAGAAGCAAAGAAACAGCTAAGTGAACAAGGCTATTTTCAAGGTGGCTCGGCACCAATTGGATACAAAATTGTTGAAACAGCTGAGCAACACTGGAAAATTAGAGAACGTCGAGTTAAAGAATTAGTACCAGATGAAGATGAATCTGAAATGATTAAGTTGATTTATAAATTATATGTAAACAAACATATGGGTTATAGAAAAATTGCTGATTATTTAAATGAAAATGGATATCGAAATAGAGACGGTAATGTTTTTGTGGTGAGTACCATACAGAGAATATTATCAAATTCAATTTACATTGGTTTAAAGAGATATAAAAATGCTGTAGGAGGAATGCAGCCGTTTAACGAAAGGTTAAGAATTATTCCAGATGAGTTATTTAGTCAAGCTGAACAAATAAGAAATAATAGGAGTAGTAATATTAAAGAACAAGACAAATCAGATATACCAAGAACAGGGAAATTGCTGTTTTCAGGTTTGGCATACTGCAAATATTGTGGTTCAAAGTTAACCTCTAATTATTTATATAGGAAGTTAAAATATAATAATAAAGAGGGATACTATAAAAACACCATTTACCGATATAAATGTCCTTTAAATAAAGGTAAATTATATTGTGATCATCAACAAAATATCTGGGGTGGAAAAAAATTCGATACACTAATTATTAATAAGATAAAAATTATCTTATCACAATTTGAATTGAGATCCTTTCTTGATACAAGCAAAAATATGAAAGCAGAATTGCTAAAGCTAAAGGAACGGAGTGTTCATAATTTAGAAAAAGAATATTTACATTTAACAAAGCAACATGAAAAATTAAACCTTGAAATTGGGAAGACTTTAATCGGGGAGAGTTCTTTTACTGCTGAACAGTTATCTGGAGCCATTAATGCAATAGAAAAGCAAATAGAAGAAAAGTTATCACAATTAAATTCTTTGAAAGAAGAATTGGAAAAAGAGAGAGAGAACTATTCGGATGTGAATTATCTGGCAAATGAATTAGAAAATTGGAAGCAAAAGTTTAATGAAGCAGATGATGATCTAAAAAAAGCAATGCTCTCAAGAATAATAAATAAGGTTTATTTAGGGAAAAATGAAATAGAAATTGAACTAAATATATGGTTATCAGATTACTTTGAAGGGAAATTTGATTAGAATTTTTTAGTACAGATAATGTTTCTGAACACCAAAAGATCGCAATATTCATCTGTTACAAACATTTGAAATAGCATTGAAATTAGTATCAAATTAACATGCTAATTATCACTTCAATTGACTTTATAATTAGCAATCATTTCACAAAGTAAAAGGACTTAGCTTCTGCGAACTAAGTCCTTTTATCATTGTTCCGATATTCAGATATTCAATTAAAGCGCCCGAGTGTAGGTATTTTAAAAATAAAATATAGAGTAGTAGGTCTGTTGAATAAATAACCTTCCTAAAACAGTTATTTTAAAAACGTCCCCAAACATTGTTAACGTTCGTGCCTTTTTACGATGACTATTGTTTATACAGCTTTTTATACAAATGGCGCAAACAGTTGATGCAGCAGCATTTATATTTGCTGGGCTTGTTCTTTAATTTGCATAAAAACTTGTATAACATATTTCTTATCGGTGAAATCTGAATCTTTTCTGACACTACCCCATAAAAAAATGTTGTTCAATTATATTGCCCTTTAATGGAAACAAGCGCTGATTCTTATTTCAGAATCGCGCCCGTTTGTGGAACATTTAAAAATGCTATGTTTGCAAAACCGTTCCTCAGTTATTCTACTAAAACCTCAATTTACTTAGGTAGAAAAAGCTTCTCCAGTGTCCAATTTATAACTTTCTTGCAACAATCTTATTAACTGCAGATCTTTAATTTCTCGTTTGGAGTACAGTATCATACGGATTAATTTCTTCTTTAATATAATCGACAAGGCCACTTCTGAAGTTCTAGTTTCCCTATACGTATTAGAAATGGTAAAATAATGGTAGTAAATAGTTGCTTATTAAAATAACCCAGTAGTTTAATTGTAGAATTTTTAGGATTTTATTTAAGGAAAGGAGGCACTCGTTTGTTTTTGTATCATGTGATTATTAGAAATGATGATCTCGGTGTATATATAAGCCCCGAAATCGTTTTAAAGGAAGGATTAAATCGTAAGACGGCTACAAAATGGTATGGCAATAGTGGTAATTTATTTCCAGAACTAACTATCCGTTTCAGACCCGCAAATTTACCGAAATGGGTTGATTTTAAAGTTGCTTTCGGTGCAGGTTTGGAAGAGTATGATATTCCTCACTATCGATTTCCATTGTTTAGTGATAAAATTTTAGTTTTTAACAGAGATATATCAAGTGATTTATTTGCTTATATTGAAGATATTTATGATGGTGGCAATGGGCGTATTGTTGAAGGATTACCTTCAAAGGAAGATTTAATGAAAAATTATTGGGCAAGTATGAACACTCTTGAAGAATTTTTAAAAAATAAGCCTTATAATAACCCAGAACTTTATGTTTTTGAACAAGTTCCTGCAAAGTTAATTGACTATATAGAGTAAATTCTTGTTCAGTTTCATCCACCTTTAATAGAGGTGGTTTTTTTATACCCCTAAAGTGTTATAACTTTTGAGATTACAAAGTTCCACCTACGTTTTGGGAACAAAAAATGTTGTTCAATTATATGGCCCTATAATTAAATAAAGCACTTTTCTTAAAATAATTCATGGGGGAGGAATGTTAAATCATATGGAATACGAATTTGAAATGGATTTCTACAGGGATTGGACTTCTCATCTTAGAAATATCTTAAAGCAATCTGGATATATTCTTATCCGTAACAGTTTGATATAAACAATAGATAATGTTTATACTTATTGGACGAAATAAAAAAGCGACTTAGAAGCCGCTCAATTTTAGTTAAAAGTTTTCTTTAAAATTTTCCCTATGATCCTTTAGTGCATCAAGCGAAGGGTGATAATCCTTATTTATTGGTAATCTGATTTTCTGTTTATCAAAAGACCGGTAATAATCCGATTCAACTTTATATGAAATTAGAAGTTCATAATTATCACTGATTATTATTAGTCCCGCATCAAATAATTTATGAAAATCGACTCTTAATAATATGCCATTCTGCGGATGATGGCTTTTCTCGTTAATGTATCCTTGGATATGCGCTGATTCCAAAACCTCTTTAATTGACTCATTAGTAATTGCACATTTTTCTAGGTAATTAAAGCATATTCGATCCCTAAACTCGCCTTGTCTAACTCTTTTTACTGCTTGATTCACATTCTCTTTATCTTTTAAACTTGAATCTAGCAATTTAAACGGTTTAAATTCAAAATTCAAGTTATATAAATCGCTCATTAATTGTTCATTAGTAAATCTTTTAAGTCTAGTAGGAAAGCTTTTCGTTCCGTTAGATTGTGTTTGTTGTTTTAGATTAAATCTAAATATAATCTCAGTTAATGCTTTTTTTTCATTAAAAAGACCGTCTTTCAAGTAAATACTTTTAGCCAAAGCAACTTTACCAGAATCTACAATATAGTTTGGTTTTTTTTCTGGAAAGCCAAATATATCTGCTAAAGATTCGATTCTTCTACTAATTAAGAATCTTCCACTGTTTGGATTTATATCTTCTTTGTGCCTTCCTTTTTTTATCTTTTTAATAACATATTCACTTTCTATGAGAGGAAAAACAGTGGTTTTTGCTTCTGAAGTTCCGTTTTTTAAGAAGTATTGTTTTTGATCATTCGCCTTTAAGATTAATTCAATACATTTCTCACTAACCACTAAATGTCTTATTTCACCATTATCATTTAGTTTCAGCATATTTTTATCTATATTTACATCTTCCATTTTCAAATTTAGAAGTTCTGAAAACCTATCACCGCCAACTCCTTCAAATAATAATTGCAGGATAATTGAATCTTGAGGATTTATACATTTTTCAATAATTTCTTCAAATTCACTATCCAACAAGTAAGGTTTATGCGGAGGAACTAAACTTTTGATCCATTGCGAACTCATGGATTTTCCCAATAGGTTAAATTTTGCAAATTCCATTTCGACGCAATAGTTAATATAACTTTTAAGTAAAGATAAACGCGTTCTAATGCTTTCTTCTGTTGATAGATTATATGATTTTAATAACTGTTCCATTTCTTTAAGATTAAAATCATAAATATCCTTATTAAAGAGTAATTCCACTCTATTACCTTGTTGTAGTATATATATATGGTGTTTTGCAGTCTTTATATTTGAATATACATTTTCTGCAAATTCAATTTTTAATTGATTATTAATGACATTCTCCCCCTCTATGAAGCACTCTAATCCCTTTTATTTCCTATTTTATATTACTTTTTTTGATTCTTTCCTATTTTTTATTCTATGTAAAAAAAAACCGACTTATTAAAGTCGTTTCTCTAAGCTTATTAACCAATTCTCCAATATCCTTCATCTATTTTTAAGCCCGTTTCCTCAAAAAGTCTTTCCCTGTATAATTGTTTAAAGATTACCAATATTCCTATACATAATTCTGTTCCTGCGTTGATTACTTCTGGCGCAATACTCATTAGTATTTTACCATCTTCAGTAAACATTGCAGCTGCACCACCCCATCCAGTAGGATATCTTTTTTTCAATTAACTCTATAGCTGCTTCATACAATCTTTGTTCGATTTCCAATTTTACACCTCCTTTGTAACTAATTAATGATTACAATTTGAAAATTTTCGTTCAATAATCTGGCCCGATTGTGGAGCAAGATAAACAACATTCTTCAACTAACCTGGCGCTTTAGATTAATAAAAAACAAAACCATAAATAAAAGAACTAATACCACATATGTAAGCGTTTATGAATTACTACAATAAAATTATAACGATAAAAGTAAATTACTTCTGTTAGCTATTGTAAATAGTAGTGTTTTTTGTATCCGTAAGCCTTTGCATCTGGAACGGGCGATTATGTTCAATTATTTGAACCGACTGCAAGTGTTTTTGAAAAAGAGGGAGTTGGTCATATTGTTGCCTCATTTGGTACAGAATCAGGCCATTTACCATACACAACATTTATGACAAAAGCGAGTTATATCGAGAATGATGCCGAAACGTACGAGAAATTTACGAGAGCTATAAAAAAAGCGCAAGATTGGGTATATGAAAATAGTGCGGAGGATATTGCTAAGGTAATTCAGCCGTATTTTGAGAATACGGATGTAGCGTTAATTGCTACAGTTGTTGAACGCTATCGCTCACAAGGATCGTATGCACGTGATCCGATTTTAGACGAGGAAGAATGGAATAACTTACAAGATGTGATGGATGAAGCAGGGGAATTACCAAAAAGAATGGATTATAACGAGCTAGTAAATACGTCGTTTGCCGAGAAAGTATCGAAGTAATATGGGCTTTTTAACCGTCAGCAACGTACATCATACGTATTTTTCCACTGAAGCGGCAACTGAAGCGGTAAGAGATATTCATTTAGCAATAGACAAAGGAGAATTTGTCTCTTTCTTAGGGGCTAGTGGTTGTGGCAAAACAACACTATTATCGATTATCGCTGGGTTAATTACTCCTACTATGGGGACGGTATTAATAGAAGGCCAGCCAGTTTTAGGGGATGACCATTTGTCCATTGGCTATATGCTGCAGCAAGACTATCTCTTTCCCTGGAAAACAGTCGAGGAGAACGTTATGCTCGGCTTAACTATTTTGAAAAAAGAGAAAACAAGTTCACTTGAAGTAGCTAGCAAATTACTTCAAGATGTGGGGTTGCCAAATGTACAAGAAAGGTATCCGCGTGAACTTTCAGGAGGCATGAGGCAAAGGGTTGCGCTTGCAAGAACGCTTGCTGTAGATCCTAAAATATTATTACTTGATGAGCCATTTTCAGCTCTTGATTATAAATCCAAATTAAATTTAGAGGATTTAGTTTCGAAAATGCTAAAGCAATATGGAAAGACCGCAATTCTTGTCACACATGATATTGGTGAGGCAATTGCGATGAGTGATCGAATTTTCTTGTTCTCATCAAAACCAGGGGAATTGTACAAAACATTTCGAGTACCTGAGAATTTAAGGGAACTAACGCCATTTGAAACACGTGCTCAAGCAAGCTACTCCACACTTTTCCAAAAAATCTGGGGGGAGATGGAAGCCCTTGAACATGAATCTTCTTTATAACGAATATAAAAAGGCGCTTATTAAAGAAAAACGCTTGATTCGAATTTTTCAATTGTTGATTTTAATCGTTTTTTTTGGAATATGGGAGATTGCTTCTCGCTTGCATTGGATTGACCAACTTATTTTTAGCTCCCCAACGAAAATCTGGGGTTTATTTCTAGAAAAAATGGTGGATGGCACGTTAATACCTCATATTAATGTTACATTATTTGAAACCGTGCTCGGATTTATTATCGGGACTTTTTTAGGAACAGTTTTAGCTACAATTTTATGGTGGTCTCCAATGCTTTCGAAAGTGTTAGATCCATATCTTGTTATACTAAACGCAATGCCAAAAGTGGCGCTTGGCCCAATTTTAATTGTCGTCATGGGACCTGGTATGACATCCATTATTACAATGGGTGCTATTATTTCAGTAATCATTTCAACAATCGTCATTTATACAGCATTTAAAGGTGTAGATCCAAACTATTTGAAAGTGCTACAAACCTTTAATGCGACAAGGTTTCAAATGTTTAAGGAAGCTATACTACCGGCTTCATTTCCAACAATTATTTCGACACTAAAAGTAAATGTAGGGCTTGCTTGGGTGGGTGTTATTGTTGGTGAGTTTCTGGTTTCATCGAAAGGACTCGGTTATTTAATTATTTATGGCTTCCAGGTGTTTAATTTTAATCTGGTGCTATTATCTTTAATGATCATTGCGATATTTGCTTCGATTATGTACCAGGTAGTGGAATTGCTTGAAAAAACGCTAATAAAAAATGGCTAAAACCAATATATGTGCAAAAAATGGGCTGTACCAAAAGTGGATTTCTCACTTTTGGTGCAGCCTTTGCTATTAGACAAAATTTTGTAGCATTCGGTAATGCCACTTTTTAGTGGAGAAGCAAGTATAACTTTCCGATCCACATAAGTAAGGACATCAACTCGCCTGATTTTAGGGTGAGTTGTGTCTTTCTAAGGATTTTTTATAAAGGGGAGTATATTTTCTTAATGAACACTCATATAGACGAAATTAACATACAACTTATTTTCAAATAAGTTGTATATCAAATCCGATGATTTTTACAATTCGCGAAAATATATTACGTGGGTAATTTTCCTCGCCCTGATTTTAGCCATACAATTTTTTTATCATTTAATCATTTAAAATTCCTCATCAAGCTTTGAAGAAGTGCGGAAAAATCTGAATTTTCCAGTAGCTAGTCGTGTATCCGTATTTTCGCTAATACGCGTCTGACATGGAGTGCACATATACGTATGAATCGGACGATTGCGCAATTTTTTTGCTAATGGTAAATCGTCTTCCAAATTATTTATCACATCACAAATGACACATTTAACACGCATCGATTTTCCTCCTATTGAATGCGAATTGCTGCCACACTTTTAATTGGATTTTCAACATTTGAACCATCTGCGAATAGAATGTGCACGGGACCATCCTCTACAAGGGGCTTGCCATCTTGGCTATATTTAAAAATAATTGTAGACGCTTCTTCAATTGAAAATACATGTTCCGTGCCATCTTGACACTCAAACACAACCTCTGTAGCTGTAGGTAAGATTTGTGCATTGTTTAAGAATGGTTTAATCTCGATGCCGAATGTACCGGTCAACAGCCCTTTGCGATCGAATTTACGCTCTGTTTTTAAAGTTGGAGGGAAAGTAGCGCCTTCCATTATTTCACGTGACCAATGTGCACCCATTTCTCGTAAATATTTTTCGTCTTCTACCACTTCTTTTGTTGAAGTGAAATATGTAGTAAGATCGAGTTTACGATCGTCGAAAATCCAAACTGTTGGATCTAAAGTTAATTGATATGTGACAGCACCTTTAATTGGAATAATTGTTTCCATTGTAACGCAGTCCTCCTCATTTAATTCTCGTCTTTCATTATAACGTCACTTGAAACAATTAATAAAGTGAAACTTTGCTCGATGTTGTTTGACCTAGTAGAAGTTGGATCAATAGGACTTTTAGGGACAGTTGATTTTACTTTAAGTACCATCTATTCACCGAAAGTTCTTAGGGGGAAATTCTACTGTCCCATAATGCGGGGAAAGAATTATAATTGAATTAGGATAATTCATACAAAGACACTTGCAATTTTACTTGCAAAAAGATAAACTTTATTAAGATAGAATCGAAGAAATATCAAATAATGGGGGCGTCCTCATGGATACGAAATCACAAGCTTCCTTTCAGGAAAAAGCTTTAGAGTTATTGTCAGTTGATGCAGACAAAATTGCTCGACTAATTAGAGTTCAAATGGATAATTTGACTATGCCGTCATGTCCATTATATGAAGAAGTGTTGGATACACAAATGTTTGGCTTATCACGTGAAATAGATTTTGCTGTTAAGTTAGGATTAATTGAACGTGAGCAAGGGAAGGGAATTCTTGATTCATTAGAGAAAGAACTATCTTTATTGCATGAAGCGTATACAGACAAATAAAAGAAAACTCAAACGCCGTGCGCGATTTGGGTTTTTTTTCTAGAATGAGGTTTAGTAAATGAAAAAATATTTCGCGCTATATTTCCGGAACTTCGACTATCCTTTGTTTTTTACATATATATTTTTATGTATTTTCGGATTAGTAATGATTTATAGTTCCAGTATGATGGTAGCAATCGTGTATGAAGAAGAAAGTCCAGATTACTTTTACAAAAAACAGTTATTAAATTTACTATTTGTAGCAGCACCATTGTTTGTCATCGCGGCAATTATGCCGTACCGAAGATTAAGTAATAAGTATTTACTTGGTTTCTTAATGATCGTTATGATTGTGCTAGAAATATGGTTGACAATTGATGGAATTGGTAAAGAACAAACCGGTTCCAAAAGTTGGATTAATCTTTTTGGTTTAACAACGTTTCAGCCATCCGAATATGCGAAGTTATTTGTCATTGTGTATTTCGCAGGGTCCTTTTATAAAAAAAGTCTGAAAAAAGATTCGATTCAGTCATTAACGGCCGAAGATATTAAATTTCCAATTTTTATATGGTTGTTAATTTTAGGTTGTGTATCGCTGGAAACCGATATTGGTGCAGTAGGTATTATCTTCGTCATTGCGATGTCTGTTGTATTTGCAAGTGGCATGGAGGGGAGTGCGCTACGCCGATTAGTGACAACTATAGGAGGCTTTGGGGCTTTAGTTGTCGGCGTGTTATTGCTTATAAAGCGTGATTCCATTTTCAATGAGAGTCGTTTAGGGCGTTTTACATCGTATCGAAATCCGTTTGAATATTCTGATGGATCGGGTCACCAAGTTATTAATGGCTATTATGCGATTGGTTCAGGTGGCTTAGAAGGAAAGGGCTTAGGTCAATCTGTTCAAAAACTTGGGTATTTACCAGAGCCCCAAACGGATTTTATTATGGCTATTATTGCAGAAGAGCTAGGTTTACTTGGTGTGTCCATCGTTATATTTGGTCTAGGGTTTATTGTGCTACGCGGTTTTTGGATCGCAATGGTTACAAAAGACCCGTTAGCGCGTATGCTTGCTACGGGCATTTCTACTTGGATAGGGTTACAAACATTTATTAACCTCGGTGGTTTGTCGGGAATTATCCCGTTAACTGGAGTAACGCTACCTTTTATTAGTTATGGCGGTACTTCTATAGTATTACTTTCTCTAGCAATTGGGATACTTATTAACGTTTCCACTAACTACAAATTAGAAAAAAAAAGTTATAGGGAGTTGAGAAGAAATGAAGTCAATCAATAAAATTTTAGTTGCAAACCGTGGGGAAATTGCCATCCGTATTTTCCGTGCGTGTAATGAGTTACATATTAAGACAGTTGCTATTTATTCGCGGGAAGATAGTGGTGCATACCATCGCTATAAAGCAGATGAAGCTTATCTAGTCGGAGTGGGTAAAAAACCAATCGATGCGTATTTAGATATTGAAGGAATCATTTCTATTGCAAAAGACGCTCAAGTTGATGCAATCCATCCAGGTTACGGATTTTTATCTGAAAATGTTGACTTTGCACGTCGATGTGAGGAAGAAGGCATTCAATTTATTGGACCAACATCTGCGCACTTAGACATGTTTGGGGATAAAGTAAAAGCGCGTGAACAAGCAATTCGTGCGGATATTCCAGTTATTCCTGGTACAGACGGCCCTGTAGCCAATATTGAAGAAGTTGAAGAATTTGGTGAAAAAAATGGCTATCCAATTATGATTAAAGCCGCATTAGGCGGTGGTGGTCGTGGTATGCGTATGGTGCAAAAACCTGAAGAGTTAGCCTCAGCATATGAACGCGCGAAATCAGAAGCAAAAGCTGCTTTCGGTTCAGATGAAGTGTATGTTGAAAAATGTATAGTGAAGCCAAAGCATATTGAAGTTCAAATTTTAGGGGATACAGAAGGAAATATTATACACCTTTATGAGCGTGACTGTTCAATTCAGCGCCGCCATCAAAAAGTAGTAGAAATTGCTCCTTCAAATTCCATTTCAAATGATTTACGTAATCGTATTTGTGACGCAGCTGTGAAGCTTATGAGTAATGTGAATTATATAAATGCAGGGACAGTAGAGTTTTTAGTGACTGACGATGAATTTTATTTCATCGAAGTAAATCCTCGTATTCAAGTAGAGCACACTATTACTGAAATGATTACAGGGATTGACATTGTACATGCGCAAATTAAAGTCGCGCAAGGGCTTGGACTACATTCAAAAGAAGTTGGTATCCCAGCACAGGGAAATATTCCGTTATTTGGTTTTGCGATTCAATCGCGGGTAACGACAGAAGATCCGAAAAATGACTTTATGCCAGATGCAGGTAAATTAATGGTATACCGTTCAAGCGGTGGGTTTGGCGTACGATTAGATGCAGGTAATGGTTTCCAGGGTGCGGTTGTAACTCCTTACTATGATTCATTACTTGTAAAAATCTCAACTTGGGGTATGACGTTTGCTGAAGCAGCAGCGAAAATGGACCGTAACTTACGTGAGTTCCGTATTCGTGGCGTAAAAACAAATATTCCATTCCTGGGCAATGTCGTTGTCCATGAAAAGTTTTTAAATGGTCAGTTCGATACGAGCTTTATCGATACGACGCCTGAATTATTTGAATTCTCAGAAAGAAAAGACCGTGGTACAAAACTATTAAACTATATCGGGAACGTAACAATTAACGGTTTCCCAGGTGTTGAAAAGAAAGCAAAACCAATTTTCGTACAACCAGACAAGCCAAAAATTCATTTATTAACACCACCAACACCAGGTACGAAGCAAATTTTAGATGAGCGCGGTGCAGATGGTTTAGTCGAATGGATTAAAGCGCAGGAAGATGTACTGCTAACGGATACAACATTCCGTGATGCGCATCAATCACTGCTTGCAACACGTGTGCGCTCACAAGATATGTTCCAAATTGCAGACGAAACAGCGCGTCTAATGCATAATTACTTCTCGCTAGAAATGTGGGGCGGTGCAACATTTGACGTAGCATACCGTTTCTTAAAAGAAAACCCATGGGCACGTTTAGAAAAATTACGTGAACAAGTACCGAACGTGCTATTCCAAATGTTATTGCGTGGAGCAAATGCAGTAGGTTACACAAACTATCCAGATAATTTAATCCGTGAATTCATCAAAGAATCAGCTTCGTCAGGAATCGATGTATTCCGCATTTTCGACAGCTTAAACTGGATTAAAGGGATGGAAGTAGCTATTGATGAAGTTCGCAATTCAGGAAAAGTTGCAGAAGCGGCAATTTGCTATACGGGTGATATTTTAGACGATTCTCGTGCGAAATACACAGTACAGTACTACAAAGACATGGCGCGTGAGCTAGAAGCGGCAGGAGCGCATATTTTAGCAATTAAAGATATGGCAGGGCTTCTTAAACCGGAAGCAGCGTATCGTTTAATTTCAGAATTGAAGGATGCAACAAGCTTACCGATTCACTTACACACACATGATACTAGTGGTAATGGTATTTATTTATATGCAAGAGCAATCGAAGCAGGCGTAGACATTATTGATACAGCGTTAGGTTCAATGGCAGGCTTAACTTCACAACCAAGCGCAAACTCGCTTTACTATGCTATAAAAGGCTCAAAACGTGAAGTACGTGCGGATATCGAATCACTTGAAAGCTTATCTTACTACTGGGAAGATGTACGCAAATACTACACAGACTTTGAATCAGGCATGATTAGCCCGCATTCAGAAGTGTACGTACACGAAATGCCAGGTGGTCAATATAGTAACCTACAACAGCAAGCAAAAGCAGTAGGACTAGGCGATCGCTGGGATGAAGTGAAGACAATGTACTCTACTGTCAATTTAATGTTTGGTGATGTTGTGAAAGTTACACCTTCTTCAAAAGTAGTTGGTGATATGGCCTTATTTATGGTGCAAAATGATTTAACAGAAGACAATGTAATTGAGCGTGGTCAAACAATCGACTTCCCCGATTCAGTTATTGAGTTTTTCCAGGGTTATTTAGGACAACCTCATGGCGGATTCCCAAAAGAACTACAAGAAGTAATTTTAAAAGACCGCGAAGCGATTACAGTGCGTCCAGGTGAGTTACTAGCTCTAATTGATTTCGAGGCGTTAGAGCAAGAGTTAGAGGCTAAAATCGGCCGTAAACCGACAAACCAAGATGTATTAGCGTACGCATTATATCCAAAAGTATTCGAACAATATTCGCAAGCGGCGGAATCGTTCGGGGATATTTCAGTTTTAGATACGCCAACATTCCTATATGGTTTAAAACTTGGAGAAGAAATCGAAGTTGAAATCGAAAAAGGGAAAACATTAATTATTAAATTGGTGTCTATTGGTGAATCACAACATGACGGTACACGAGTTATTTACTTTGAGTTAAATGGTCAATCTCGTGAACTTGTTATTCAAGATTTAACAGTGGAAGTGGATGGCAGTATCGCACAAAAGGCAGATCCAGCCAATCCAAACCAAATTGGTGCAACAATGCCAGGTACGGTACTAAAAGTCGTTGTGAACAAAGGAAGCTCTGTAAAGCGTGGGGATCATTTGTTAATTACGGAAGCAATGAAAATGGAAACAACGGTACAAGCACCGAAAGATGGTATTGTCAAAGAAGTATACGCTGTAGCAGGTGACGCAATTTCAACTGGTGACCTATTAATTGAATTAGAATAATAATAGAATCCGGAGGGCAAAAAGCTCTCCGGGTTTTTCATTTGATAAGAAAGTACATTATCTCAAACGAAAAAAAGTGAAGTCTCGTTTAATCAAGAACGAGATTTCACCTTTTTATTTACTTACTTCGTGATACAAGCAAAATCATGTAGCAGAGTAAACCGAATAATAATGAAATTAGCAATGAGTGCATAAGCGCAACAAACAATTGCAATTTTAGTAATACGACTAACATACCTGCTACTACTTGTAGACAAACGATGACGAAAGCGGTAATCCAACCCCAATAGATCACGCGTTGGTTTGAATAATTTTTCACTACATGCCATGTAATATAAGCAATCCAAATGAAAATTAACAATACTGCGAAACGATGCCCCATTTGTACCCATTCGTACATATTGTACGGAATGGCAAAAGGTTCATCATTACGACAAAAAGGCCAATCTGGACATACTAAACTAGCTTCAGTATGACGAACTAGTGCCCCTGTATAAACAACGATGTAAGAATAAAGCGTAACACCGATTGTATGCCATTTTAATTTATCGCCTATATAGATTCTATCTGCATCAAACTTTGTATCAACCTCAAAAACTATCAATGTAAGCAGTAACACCGCTGCAAAAGAAATGAGAGAAATACCAAAATGTAATGCTAAAATAAAGTCGCCTTGTCCCCATAATACTTGTGCAGCACCAATTAATGCTTGCGCTATTAGGAAAAACATGGCTAAAAAGCCTAAAAACTTAACTTCACGAATATGTCCTAGTGAGCGCCATGTCCAAACTGTTAAAATCAGAATGAAAATAGAGACAGCACCTGTCACAACGCGGTGTGAAAATTCAATCAATACTTCAGTTGTAATTACTTTAGGAATAAGAGATCCGTTACAATCTGGCCAATTTCGACCACAGCCTAATCCACTATCTGTTTTCGTAACGAGTGCTCCGCCTAAGAGGATAAGCAACATACCGATTGTTGCCGCAACAGCAAACCATTTTAAATATTTACTATGTTTTTGTTGCATGAATTGAGCCACCTACTTTGTCTATCAACATCGCTCATAAAAAGCGTCTCTAGTTTTAAATGATAGCGAATAAATGCCAAAAAGACAACTTCATTCCGGATATCCATAATAGATGTCTCTCCTTTTTCACAAATTGTTCATAAATTCGTTCGTTAACCTTCACAATTCTAATTGGAAAATGCATTAATATATATATGTTGTTTTCTATTTCTTGCTAGTTACATGCTTTTTTACCAAACTTCATCGAAATTTCACGAAACGTCTAGAAATCATAGACGAATTTCGATATAGTTGTGATAGCGGAATATGCTTACAAAAATGAAAGGAGAGGTAATATGTCAAACGGTCGTGCAATATCGACTGCCAGAAAAACTGAACCGGAAACGACATCTTTCTTAAAAGATTTTCTCGCACTCATAAAGATTGGAATCGTTAATTCTAATTTAGTGACAACTTTTACCGGGATGTGGTTAGCTTTTCAGTTCACTAATGGTCACTTTCTAGAACGTTTCGATGTGGTATTATGTACAATGCTTGGAGCAGCTTTTATTATTGGTGGCTCTGGTGCTTTGAATAATTACATAGATCAAGATATCGATCCAGTTATGAAAAGAACGAAAGCAAGGCCAACAGTAACTGGCAGATTCAGGACTGTACATGTGTTGACAATTTCTCTCACGTTATTAATTGTAGGTGAAATTTTGTTATTTACGGCATCACTCGCTGCCGGCATGTGGGGACTAGCAGGGATTTTAGCTTATGTAGTTTTGTACTCAATGTGGTCTAAAAGAAAACACGTTAGCAATACAGTGGTGGGAAGTATTTCAGGTGCAATTCCTCCGGTAATTGGTTGGGCGGCAGTTGAGCCTAATCTCGGATTTGGCGCACTTGCGTTATTTCTTATTATGTTTGCATGGCAGCCACCGCATTTTTATGCACTTGCTATGAAACGGACAGAGGAGTACCGCGCAGCAAATATTCCGATGCTCCCTGTTGTGAAGGGCTTTAAACGTACGAAAGTGTCAATGCTCTGTTGGGTACTTTCCTTACTACCTCTACCATTTCTATTATTAGAATTAGGTACAGGGTTTATTGTTTTAGCAACAGTACTTAACGTAGGGTGGCTAGTATTAGCAATTAGCGGCTTTAATACGAAAGATGATATGAAGTGGGCAAGCAAAATGTTCATATATTCCTTGAATCATATGACTATTCTTTTTGTATCCATGATTATTTTTTCCGTATTCAGCTAAACTAAATGCAGGAATTCTTTCTTTGATAAGAATTCACATAGATCACAACCGTAGTCCTGGTTACACATGAAAATACAACAAAGAAAGAGGGGTTTAATTAAGCTATGATGAAAGGGCTTAAAAAATGGCGTTTATTCTCGCTGTTAACAGTAATGACAGTTTTCCTTTCTGCATGTGGAGAAGATTATCTTTCTACACTAAGACCAGCAGGCGCAGTAGGGAAAGAGCAACTGAACATTCTTCTGTTCACAACTGCAATCATGACACTTGTAGTTATCGTCGTATCAGTTATCTATTTAATTGCTTTCTTTAAGTTCCGCCGTTCAAGAGTTGGCGAGAACGCAATGCCAAAGCAAGTGGAAGGTAGTCACACACTTGAAATAATTTGGACAGTAATTCCAATTATTTTATTACTTATCTTAGCTGTTCCAACTTTAAACTCTACTTATAAATTTGCAGATGTTGCTGCAATGGACGAAGTAGACGAAGATGGAAACAAAACTGCATTGACTGTAAACGTAACTGCAAAATTATATTGGTGGGAGTTTGAGTACCCAGAACAAGGAATTGTTACAGCACAAGAGCTTGTAGTTCCAACTGGAGAAAAAGTTTACTTCAATTTAAAAGCAGCTGACGTTAAGCACTCATTCTGGATTCCAGCTGTTGGTGGTAAAATGGATACTAACGTTGAAAACGTAAACAAATTCTATTTAGAATTCGGTAAGGAATCGAAAGACTTAAACGAAGGCGAAGGCGTATTCTATGGTAAATGTGCTGAGCTTTGTGGTCCTTCGCATGCTTTAATGGATTTCAAAGTTAAAACTTTAGACCGTACTGCATTTGATGCATGGGTAGCTTCAATGCAAGCGACTGAAGGTCAAGTAGCTTCTAAAGAGTCTTCGGACCTAGGTGAAGCAACATTCGCTAACAGTTGCTTAGGCTGTCACGCAGTGTCTGGTGTTGGTGTTGGTGGTGCAATGGCGCCAAACTTAGCTACTTTCGGTGATCGTAACCGTGTTGCTGGTTTCTTAGATCATACAGAAGCAGAAGTAGTAAACTGGTTACAAAACTCAGACGAGTTAAAACCAGGAAACTTAATGCCCTTATACGATTCTATGTCTCAAGAAGAATTGGATGCAATTGCCAAATACTTAATGACACTATCAGTAGAAAAATAATCTAACAATTAGATACAAACTTTGAAGGAGGTTAAAGTTGTGAGCTCTGTCGCAAAGAAAAAGGGCTTTGGAGCACATGTATGGGACTATTTAACAACTGTCGATCATAAGAAAATCGCTATTATGTATTTAGTCGCTGGTACATTGTTCTTCGCTATCGCAGGTTTCGAAGCGTTATTAATGCGTGTTCAGTTAATGATCCCAAATAACGATTTCATCTCTGCAGGCCTATTTAACGAATTATTAACAATGCATGGTACGACGATGCTATTCTTAGCAGCCACGCCATTGCTATTTGCATTTATGAATGCTATTGTCCCACTCCAAATTGGTGCCCGTGACGTAGCGTTTCCATTCTTAAACTCACTAGGATTCTGGTTATTCTTCCTAGGAGCTATTTTCCTTCACCTATCATTCTTTATGGGTGGAGCACCGGATGCAGGTTGGACTTCTTATGCATCATTATCTTTATACTCTCCAGGTCATGGTATTGACTTCTATGTACTTGGTTTACAAATTTCTGGTGCGGGTACGCTAATTTCAGGTATCAACTTCCTTGTAACAATTATTACAATGCGTGCACCTGGTATGACATTTATGCGTATGCCATTATTCACTTGGACTTCTATGGTATCAAGTGCATTAATCTTATTCGCATTCCCTCCACTTACAGTTGGTTTATTCCTAATGCTAGTGGACCGTATGTTCGGGGCAAACTTCTTCGATCATACAATGGGTGGTAACACAATTATTTGGGAACACTTATTCTGGATCTTTGGTCACCCTGAAGTATATATCTTAGTACTACCAGCGTTTGGTTTATTCTCTGAAATTATTCCTGTTTTTGCTCGTAAACGCTTATTCGGATATTCTTCAATGGTATTTGCTACAATCTTAATTGGGTTCCTTGGCTTCATGGTATGGGCCCACCATATGTTTACAACGGGTCTTGGCGCGACTGCTAACGCAATCTTCGCTGTAGCAACAATGGCTATCGCAGTACCAACAGGTATGAAGGTATTTAACTGGATTATGACTATTTGGGGCGGTTCAATTAAAGTTACAGTACCAATGCTTTATGCGCTTGGTTTCATCCCGTCATTCGTTGCGGGTGGTGTTACAGGGGTAATGCAAGCAACTGCACCTCTTGACTACCAATTACACGATTCTTACTTTATCGTAGCTCACTTCCACTATGTAATCGTAGGTGGTATCGTAACTGCGTTATTCGGTTCAGCACACTTCTACTGGCCGATTATGTTCAACCGTACTTTAGGTGAAAAACTAGGCGTACTTACTTTCTGGGTATTCTTCATTGGTTTCCACTTAACGTTCTTCTTACAACATTTCTTAGGTTTAATGGGTATGCCACGTCGTGTATTCACATACATGGGCGGCCAAGGCTGGGATTTATTCAACATGATCTCAACTGTTGGTGCAATGATGATGGGTCTAGGCGTAGTTTTACTTGTAATTAATGTATTATTATCGATTAAATCAGAACCAGTTAATCGTCGCGATTACTGGGGAGATGGTCGTTCTCTTGAATGGGCATTGGAAACTCCACTACCATTCTATAATTTTAAACAAACTCCACTTGTTCGTGGATATGACCCGTATTGGATTGAAAAATCTGAAGGTAACAAAGAGGGTATGGTTTATGCTGAGCCAGTAGGCGAAATTCATATGCCAAACAACTCAATTTTACCGTTAGTAATTTCTATCGGTACATTTGTTGCTGCATTCGGTGCACTGTATCACCCGGATGGCGTATCTTGGTCAATTCCGGTAATCGTAATTGGTCTTGGTATGACTGTTGTGGCTATGATTATTCGTTCTCTTAAAGATGACCACGGTTTCCACGTGCATGTTGAAGAAATCGAAGCAATCGAAAAAGATTTAGCTGCTTACCGTGCAACAGGTAAAAAAGGAGGTAACAAGTAATGGATTTCAATACTAAATACACTCCTCAAACTTGGCCGAAGCACCCGGAACAAGCTACACAGGAAGGGAAAAATAAAGTCGTTGGATTTTGGATTTTCCTTGCTTGTGAGGTCGTTCTATTCGCAAGTCTATTTGCAACTTACCTAGCACTTAAAAATAAAGGTCCAGCTGGTATGGAATTCTCAACACAAAGCTTATTCGAGCTTCCACTAGCATTCATGATGACAATGTTACTATTAACGTCATCTTTAACGTCAGTTTATGCAATGTACCATATGAAGAACTATAACTTTAAAGGTATGCAAACTTGGTTAGCAATTACAGTTATTTTAGGTTTAGGGTTCTTAGGCTTAGAAATTTATGAGTTTAACCACTATGTACACATCGGGTTTGGTTATACTCAATCTGCGTTCTCTTCTGCGTTCTTTACGCTAGTAGGTACACACGGTCTTCACGTAATTATCGGTTTAGTGTGGTTTATCTTATTAATCACACGTAATGCGAAACGTGGACTTAACCTTTACAACGCACCGAAGTACTTTATCGCTTCACTATACTGGCACTTTATTGACGTTGTTTGGGTATTCATCTTCACAGTAGTTTACTTGATGGGAGTGTTGGGATAATATGTCACAAGAAGCTCACGTAGAAACTCGTACACAAGCACAATACGAATATGACCGTCATCATAATAAGGTTCATATGCGTAAACAAGTAGTAAACTTTGCGATTATGATTTTATTAACATTCATTGCGTTTACTACGGTGGTAGCTGGCTTCTCAGCTACATTTATCTTGCCACTAATTTTATTATTAGCAGGCATTCAAGTAGTTTTACAACTGTATGCTTTCATGCATATGGAAGATCGAGAAATGCACATGATCGGGGTTATTGAATTCTTCATGTGGAGCGGTATATTCATCGCGTTAACATTCTTTGTTGCGTTCACTACTATTATTTGGTGGTAATACTTAAAAAAACGTCTCTGGCTGAGCCAGAGACGGTTTTTTTATAATTCAACAGCAAAAATATGTTTCTTGAGCACAATTGTCATACTTCGTTCATTGAAGTTACTATGTAAGAACTCTATAATAGTAGTACTGAAGTTAAAAGGAGCACGAGTATATGCCGCTAAGTATATTTGGTTTTCAAGCATTATGGAGCCCATATTTAATGGGAGTCATTGTATTTTTAACAGTGCTTTATTTTCTAGTAACAAAAACTTGGAGAAAAGATTTCCAAGTAAGTGAGCCATTAAAGAAAAGTGAAGCAGCCTATTTCTTAATTGGGATGATAACTTTATATATAGTAAAAGGTTCTCCGATTGATTTATTAGGACATATTATGTTTACATGGCATATGGTACAAATGGCGTTGTTATTACTTCTTGTCCCAGTATTCCTGATTAAAGGAATTCCGCCGTGGGTATGGAAGGTCATTGTGGAAGCGCCATTTATTAATAAAGTAATGAAAGTATTTACCCAACCACTTTTTGCAATATTATTATTTGTTGGTTTATTTTCTTTTTACCATTTGCCATCAGTATTTGATACGATTAAATTAGACGAGACTTTACATGGCTTATATACTTTTATTTTATTTTTATCAGCTGTAAATATGTATTGGCCATTATTGAATAATGTTGAAGGTCAACATCAATTAAAAAATATTCATAAACTTGGATATATTGCAGCAAATGCTGTATTAATTACACCGGCATGTGCTTTGATTATTTTTGCATCACATCCGCTGTATGGAACTTATAGTGATTCAGAAATGTGGCTAAAGGCGATGGAGCTTTGTGTACCAGCTTCCACATTATCTGGATTGTCATTATCTGGTCCGGAGTTGTTTTCAAACATGAGTCTTGTTTCAGATCAGCAAGTGGGCGGCGTTCTAATGAAAATCATCCAAGAAATTATTTTTGGGGTTATTTTATTCAAAGTATTCAGGAAATGGTGGAATACGGAGCGTGCTAACCAAGATGAAATTACCGCAGACGCATTAAGGGAATTCCAAAAGAAATCAACAGTTCAATAATATAAAATAAAGAGATAGGGGAATTGTCAATGGGAGTACCTATATTACCTACAATTAGTACAGCATTCATCGTAATCAGTGCAGTTTTAGTAGCAATTGGTTGGGGGCTTATTTTTAAAAGGAAAATCGAAGCACATAAAAAAGTAATGTTAGCTGCAGGCGTATCGGCACTTATTTTCTTTATTATTTACGCTTCTCGTACGGTTTTTATCGGCAATACTGCGTTTGGTGGACCAGATGAATTAAAAGGTTATTATACATTTTTCTTAGTGTTCCATATTACTTTAGCAACAGTAGGGGCCGTGTTTGGGATTGTAAGTATTTTAACGGGCTTAAAAACTAATTTAAAAATTCACCGGAGAATTGGACCGATTACTAGTATTATTTGGTTTTTCGTAGCGATTACAGGTGTAATGGTATATTCTCTTCTTTATGTAATTTATGAAGGCGGAGAAACAACTTCTGTATTTAAAGCGATATTAGGCTTTTAATAAAAAGGCTTCCACTCGATTGTTGATCGAAACGTGGAAGCCTTTTTATTTGGTTAAGAAAAACATCTCTCACCCTTATTTTGAGCCAAGGATACCTTTCTAATATGTAGTGAAAATAAAAAAGCTGGGCAGTCCAGCTTTTTTAATACGATTAAATGCCGTATTCAGTAAGTTCTTTACGAACGTTTGATAAAATGGCTTCGCAATCTTTTACAAGGTGTGCTGGGAATACTTCGTTATCGTATTCCACGCCATGTGGATAATAGTATTTACCTATTGCAGGTTTGTTAATGTTTAAAGTAGCATCGTGAGCACCTACATCACCAGATACAGCGTTACAGAACACGCGTAAATAGAAACGGCCTTCACGTACGTCAAAACGACGGTCAAAAGTCATACGGTCATAATCCCATCCACCGTGACATTCTAATCCGAATTTACGCATTACAGTGGCAAGAACTTCTTGATCAACTTTAACTTCTTCAAGTTGTGTGTTTTCAAAATACATTGATTTATCCTCCTTTAGCAAATCGTACATAAGTATACGCTCAATTTTAATAATAGAGCAAATTGCCCTTTGTTGCAATGACAACATTGTGTCAAGGCAACTTCAATTGCTATAATTATAACTAATAGAATGTATAGAAGGAGGTACGAATGAAAACACTTTTCCGCATCCTTATTGTGGCTACTTTTCTTGGCATCATTTACTATTATTCAAATGATGCAAAAAATGAGTATGACTTATTAGAAGGACCGAATCAAACGTTACAAGCAATTCCAAAATTGGATTATACTGACCTTGATGAGGAAGCAATCCCGCGTCCTAAAACGGGAATTTCTACGCTAATTGATACTTCAAGCGATGAGATCGTAGCGCGTTACGGGACACCAAGTCGTATAGATATCACTTCATATGGTTATGAGTGGTGGGTATATAACGAAACTGGGAATTTTTTAATGGTTGGCGTATGGGATGGGATCGTAACACAACTGTATACGAATGAGGAGTCCATTGATGTGGCGCCGTATTCGATTGGTCAAACGCTCAATGATATTTATCGCATGACGATTTTCGAGTCAGAGGTCACAGTAAAGGTCGATGATAATGTGTATATGTTTAGTATGAATGAAGAGGATATGCAGAGTCGAATTTTAGTGGAATATGAAGGGGTTTATGCACAGTTATACATAGATTATGAGTCGCAAAAGTTGAGCGGTATTCGTTTTATGAATGGTCAAACACTGGCGATGCATCAGCCGTATGAACTGCAATTTGTAGGAGATTTAATCGAGTCGCCAACACCATCTAGCTTTTTACAAATGGAAATTAATTTAGCAAATGCCAATCAATTAGCAGATCTAGTCAATGCGTATCGCACGAAGATGGATCTTCCTAAATTGACGCAGCTTAATAGTTTAAACTTTCTTGCAAGTGCACATAGTGAGGATATGTTTTTAGAAAATTTTGTCTCACACAATTCACCAACGTACGGTTCCTTAACGGATCGCTTAGACAGTCAACAAATTGAATATGAGTTATCTGCAGAAAATCTGGCTACAGGTTATTTGGATGTCATCGAAGTCGTCCATGGTTGGATGAATTCAACAGATCATCGTGAAGTCATGTTTGACGAAGCATACACACACATTGGCTCAGGTGCGTTTGTGAATTATTATACCCAAGTTTATATTGAGAAAAAATTGACTGAAGCCTCGCTGATTCAATGAGAAAGACATTTGCAAAAGGGATTTTTTCTTTTGTAAACGTTTTTTACTGTGGCATGACAGACACTTTCCCATATAGTAAGTAGAGGAGAGTGGATGTGCAGTTAGCAGAACTCATCAAAGATTGGCCATGCACAGTGAAGGGCTCCGTTCGCGTAGACGTTAAACGAGTTGAAGATGATGCGAGGGAAGTTCAGCCAGGGGATTTATTTGTTGCACGAAAGGGAAGACATAATAACGGCGCTGAGTTTATTCATCAGGCACTCGCTAGGGGAGCAAGTGGTATCGTCGTTGAAGATGAATTAAAGCTTGACCAACTTATTGCTCCTGTGCCGATTATATGGGTGCCAAATGTATTGAAGTTTATTTCGTTCGCCAGTGCCAAGCTACTTCATTTCCCATCTGAAGCATTGCAAGTTGTTGCGGTAACAGGGACGAATGGTAAAACAACCGTTACACATTTTATAGGGCAAATCTTGCAAAAGCTACATAAAAAAACAATGGTTATTGGCACAAACGGGGTTTATTTACAAGGAGAGCGCACAACTCATCAACTAGAGTCACTGACAACGTTACAACCAAAACAGTTGCATCGATTATTGCAAGAAGCGGTATATCAAGATGTTGAATATGTCATTCTAGAAGCTTCTTCAATGGGGCTTGCAACGCATCGACTGGATCACTGCCATATTACAACTGGGGTCTATTTGAATTTGTCTGAGGACCATATTGAGGACCATAAAAGCTTTGAAAATTATAAACTTGCTAAGCAACAGCTTGCCAAATTAAGTGATCAGCTCGTTTTAAATGGCGATGATGCTTTTTGTCGTTCCATCGGTGTACTGTCGAAAAAAAAGAAACACTATTTCGGCTGTGGCAACCGAGTAGATGTACAGCTCCAACTCATTACAGAAGAAGAGGGCTTTTCTACATGCTGTATACAAACGGAACAACAAGAAAAAGTCGTTACATTCCCGGTAATGGGTGATTATCAGCGCTCGAATATGCTAGCAGCGATTACGACGGTCTGTACGCTCGGATTTCCGTTTGCGGATGTGTGTAATGTCGCGCAGCATATAACATTACCTGAAGGACGTATGCAACGGATAAAGAATGATATCGGCCTTACGATTTTAATTGACTACGCCCATACAGCAGAGGCGCTCCGTGCGGTATTGCAAGTCGTACGGAAACAAGCAAAAAATAAAGTAATAGTAGTATTTAGTTGCGGTGGAGAACGAGATCAACAAAAAAGAGCCAAAATGGGTATGGTTGCCTCCACATTTGCCGATTTTATTTATTTAACAACAGATAATCCCCGAGGCGAATCACCAGTAAAAATTAACGAGCAAATTCAAGAAGGGTTTTCAGCTAACCAGGCATTTGACGTGGAATTAGACCGTAAGAATGCCATTAGAAAAGCACTGGAGCTTGCGAAAGCGGGTGATACTGTTGTGATTATCGGAAAAGGGCATGAACGAACACAAACAATTAGTGGGCGTACGTTACCATTTTCAGATTATGACTGTGTGCAGAACGTGCTACGAACGTCGCTAAATTACGAAAAATGAAAATGTAGCTATATGTGCGAGGAAGACAAAATAACAAATTTATTATAGTTTCTGTTATGATAGTGTCAGATTGGAGGAATTTACAATGCTAATGACTTCTGAATGGGCTATTATTTTAGATGAGGTCGATGAATTAAGTAACATGATTCTTTCTTCTGAGCAGGCGCATAGTTTGCGTCATGCATATACGGCCGTTTATAAGGATGAAGAGCTCGCAGTGGAAATTGCTGCTTTTCAAAGGATGAAGGATCACTATGAGGATGTACAACGCTTCGGGAAATATCACCCGGACTATCATACAATCATGAAAAAGATTCGCGAGCAAAAGCGTGCGCTTGATTTAAATGAACGCGTCGCCGCTTTAAAAATTGCGGAAAATGATTATCAAGATTTGTTAGATGAGGTTAGCTTATTAATTGGGCGTTCAGTATCTGATGCTGTTAAAGTTCCGGTAAGCAATCCGTTTTTTGCAAGCAGTGGTTCTTGTGGCACAGGTTGCGGCACAGGCGGCGGCTGTTCTTGCTCGTCATAATTTAATGAAAATGGCTGTGCCAAAAGTGAAATTTCCACTTTTGACGCAGGCATTTTTTTAGATAAGAAACCATAACTTTTTAGGAATATCTAGGCATTCTCGGCCAGCGCTTGTCGCATACAAACGGGCGCGAATGTGCTTTTCTTATGCTTTTTGAACTTTTTGTAATAATGTATGTGCGATGTCAGGGCGATCTGTTACGATGCCGAATGCGCCATTACGAACAACGCGGCTCATTGTCATTAAATCATTAACACCAGTATAAAGTAGCGGCACGTTTAAATCAGCTAAAAACTTCACGAATTTTGGTGAATCGTAAGAGAATACACCTGACTTAAGTGGAACTTTGAACACATCTATTTTGGGATTGTATAAATGCCCAAACTGGCTTGAAAATGCAGTAATCGCCTTTTTAATATCTGCATCGCCAGCTCCTAAGGCAACACGATTTTGTGCGTATAAGTTGAAGCGGTCGATTTGCTCACTGTAAACACTCGTCACAACAATGTTATTTTGTGCACCTAGCTCCTCGATTAATCGCCATAACTTCGACGGCATTAAGCTACCCTCATACGTATCTGGGCCGTCTTTGATTTCAATTACGATTAATTTGTCAGTAAATTTCTCAAGCACTTCTCGTAATGTTACTACTGTTACTTGCTCGTCGCGGTAAGGTGTATTACCTTCTAAGCATTCGAAATTGAAGCCGTGGTTTAACTGCTGTAAATCCGCTAAAGTTAAATCTTTAACATAACCAGCACCGTCAGTTGTACGGTCTACTGTTGCGTCATGAAATGCGATAATCTCTTCATCCTTCGTTAAACGGATACTAACCTCAAATCCATCTACACCCAGTTCTGTCGCTTGATCGAATGCAAGCATCGAATGTTCAGGTGCTAAATGTGCACCGCCGCGATGTGCAAGAACGATAGGACGTCCGAATTGTAACGCTTCTTTCCCTTCACGCTTTTGTGGTTTTGAAATCGCCTTTGTCCCAGCCCAAGCTGCCGCACTAGCTGCAGCAATAGCAAGAGCTACCTTCGTTTTTTTCCCCATAGTTCGTCCTCCTCTAACCTTACATAATTCGTTTCCAAAGCTAACAATTTCTCTTACGAAAAATAGAGCATACGTGTATGATTTCCATATGAGGTGTAAGTTCACTCTATGATTCCTATTATAACGGAAAATACTGTCTGCTGTCAGCTAAACTCTGTTGCTATCAAATAGCACATTTGGTATGCTTTTAATAAGAAATGAGGGAAATTATATGAATGAACGACAAGGATTAATCGTGTATGTACATCAGTTGAAACACGCCAAATCATTACGTAAATATGGTCACGTCCATTATATTTCTAGAAAATTAAAATATGTAGTAATTTATTGTAATCGTGAAGACATTGAATCGATTAAAAATAAAATACAACGCCTTCCATTTGTGAAAGACGTTGTTGAATCATTCCGCCCTTACTTAAAGACGGAATTTGAAAATGCACGACCAGATAAAGCGAAAGAGTATGATTATAAGGTTGGACTATAATTATTGCATCGGCGGAATATAGTGATTTAGTCGTAAAATACCGATTACGTATTGATAAAATAATTTTGTTTCCGAAAAAATAGAAGAGTGCTTAATTTCGAAAATACTTTCTTGTTTACCTGTTGCAGCAACGGCTTCTTGGAAAATTTCGATACGTTTTGAAGGTTTTTCTTCATTAAAAGGAATTCCTTCACGACAAATATAAATGGGCATGAATTTACTTTCGCCTACTGGTTTGAAAGCGACAGCGATCGAAGCAACCATTTTACCTTCATTATTGGCAGTAAAAATGAACGCGTTATGTAAGCGCTCTTCATTCGTTTTAATTAATTCGCAAAGCTCATAAATATCTCCATAGCCTTGCCCTAGTTCGATAAATTGTTGAATCATTTTTAGACACATCCTTTCCATAACATAGTATCATGATGCAGGAGGACAGGCACATGAAAATTGCAGTTAGCATTTTTTCTGTTTTAGTAATATTAATTAGCGCGATGCTTTTTGTGCAATATCAAGTATATTCAGATCATCTTGATACAGCAGAGGAAGCATATAAATATTCACAAGAAATTGAAATTGTTTACCGAGGGGAAAGTTTAGATGTGCGCCAGCATTTTAAAAATTTACCGAATCAAGCGCTTTCTATTCACTGGCCCAAAGATGCCGTAAACCCAAGCTGTTTTATCGAGACAGAGCAGAGTTGCGCGCGTTTGAGTGAGGATACGACGAAGTTTGAGGCAGGCGATACACGTGCTCAATCGTTGTCCTACATAATTCCCCTTGATGGCGGCTTAAAATCTAAACAATTAATGAAGGATTTATTTGTCACGTTAGAAAATGGAGATGTTCAGTTTTCAACTGTCCATATTTCTACAGAAAGCTCGATTGGCGGGCAATGGGTAACAGGACTACCACTAATTGGTCAGCAGTCATTGTCGCTCGTAAATTACACGATGTTTAGCGGTATGGGACAGGTGAAGGATTTATACTGGCAAACAGGTGAGTTTACGTTACAAAAACAAACTGATATTGTATCGATTTATTCAAAATCGCCACTGAAAAACGCTTTTTATGAAAAAATGGCCAAGATAAAGTTTTTAAATGAAGACCATATTGCTATCGTAAATGGAGCGAATTCTGCAAATGCGGAAGGTGATCGTATACTATTTTTACCGGATATTACGGTTGCTAAAGTACAGAAAAATGTCATTATCTCGCAAGTCGAATCATTATATAAGTTTGGGGACAGCCCGCACTGGGTTAAAGAGCTAGTCGCCTCGTATTTAACAGGTACAGTTTTTGGTAGTGATAAAACAGCTAAAGTAGTCGAGTCATTAACGAACCAAATGACAGATAAGCAGCTGAAGGACTGGACAAATCGTTTGCAATCACTCGAGGGTCAAGCACTAAATCCAAAGGTTTTAGACGAGGAATTAACGCATGTCTTCGGTGCAAGTACGCGCTATATTACGATGAATGCCCAGTCAAAAGGAGCATATCCGTTTTTATTTAATGACATCCGGGAATTATACGTCGACATTACGTTACAAAAAGACGTCCAAATTATTTTAAAGGATGGCCAAATTTTGTATTCAGCAGTGCCAGTATTAAATGCGCTCGGTTATGAGGCAACAGAGGGGAAAAATGGTTTTTATGTAAATAGTGAAACACGCGTCTTCCGTTTCCCTGTCGAGCCAGGGTTCTACGTTTTCAATCAACGTAGGTACAATACAGTATCAGAACCTGTGAAAAAGGTAGCGGGAGACTATTATATTGAAGAATCATGGTTACAACGACTATTTTTAGTGGAATTGGCTAAATCAGATAATCGTATTACGATTACATCGACGACAGCACAGCAATAAGGGATAATACAGAAAGTTTGGTGGGAATATATGCGCGTTGTAGCGGGAGATCGCAAAGGCATGCCGTTAAAAGCCATTAACGGCAATACAACTAGGCCGACGACAGATAAAGTAAAAGAATCTATTTTTAACATGATTGGTCCATTTTTTGATGGAGGAACAGCGCTGGATTTATTCGCAGGAAGTGGTGGTCTGGGCATTGAAAGTTTAAGCCGAGGCGCAGATCGTGCCATTTTCGTTGAAAAAGATGGACGTGCCTTCCAAACATTACAAGAAAATATAAAAAAATGCCGCTACGAGCAGGAATCTGAAGCTTTTCGTACCGATGCGAATCGTGCGGTAAAAGGTTTATTAAAACGAGATATTGTGATTGATTATTTATTTGTCGACCCACCATATCATAAAAAAGAATATTATGATTTAGTCGAGATGCTTGTACAAGGGGAAAAGCTCGCACCTAATGCGATTATTATGTGTGAGCATTCAACGGAAGTGGACTTGCCGGAAAGCTATGGATCGTTTAAGTTAACGCGTAAAGAAACATACGGAGGAACAATTATCTCGATATATAGCGGCCTAGGGGAAGAGGGAGAAACGATTGTCTGAAAAAATCGCAGTAGTACCTGGAAGCTTTGATCCAATTACGAAAGGTCATTTAGACATTATTAAACGTGCAGCAGATGTTTTTGACGTCGTTTATGTTGCTGTATTAAATAATTCAGCGAAACAGTCGTTATTTTCGATTGAAGAGCGTATGAGCTTAATCGCAGAAGTAACGAGTGATTTTCCTAATATTCGTATTGAAAGTTCTTCAGGATTATTAATAGAATATGCGCAACAAAAAAAAGCAATCGCGATCGTACGTGGCTTGCGTGCCGTTTCGGATTTCGAATACGAAATGCAAATTACGTCGATGAACCGCGTACTAGACGAAAGTATTGAAACATTTTTCATTATGACGAAAAATCAGTATTCCTTCCTAAGCTCGAGTATTGTAAAGGAAGTAGCGAAATACGGTGGTAATGTTAGCGAGCTTGTACCTGCAGTAGTGGAGCAAGCATTAAAACAAAAGTACAATACAAATTAAAAAGACACTTCAATAGGTGGTTCTTACTGCACGGTAATACGGGATAAACGAATGCGACAAAGTTACTTTTGACTTTGTCGCATTTTTTTTGTTTTAAAGAAAAAATAGCAGGTATAGACACGGCATTAAAATACTATAGAGGAGGCGAATCCAAATATAAGGCCGAAGTGCAATTCCGGCTCCTCTAGCGATGACAATAACTTGTAAATGAATACTGAGGCTTTGTGTTGTTAAAAATAACACGGTAATAACAGCTAACATAGATCCGTCTAAATGCTGATGCACTAAAAATAAGCCATTTGTCATCTCCAATGCCCCTGCTACGAATAGCTCGAAAACTTGAGGTAATGATTGGAATAAAACATCTGTACTATATAAAAAAACAGTATAAATAGTTGTGAAAAAAACAATGGTTGACGCAACGATGAGTACAGTAGGAATACTGTCCTTAATGCTATTAGTAAAGGGCTGCGGGTCTACTACATGTTCGTATACAGTTGTCCTAGTCGCAGGAATAAGTAGATAAATAATTACTAAAAAAATAAGAGAGAAGCTATGTAATAATAATAAATAATTCCAACTAAATGTCGTAGAGCCAAATAAATCCATCCCAACAAAGCCAAACATAAATAAAGGGCTTGGACTATGGCAAATACCAAGTAAATAAGCGGCCTGCTTTTTTTGTAGTTCCCCCTGCCGCGTTAAATGAGCAATTGTTGCTGCTCCTGTTGGAAAGCCTCCTACAGCGCTAATGCAATACGTTTTAAAAAATAAAGAGAACGAAGATTTGCCAGTTGGTTGCGCAGTTAATCGAATGAGCCAGTTCGTTAAAATTAAATAAGGTAGTAAATAAGGGAAGAGCGCATCCATAAATAGTGATACACCTAAATCGGCTCCTTCGTGTGCAACTTGTGGGAAGAGCAACAGTAAAATAATGAGTGATAAGCAAAGTAAAATAGATAGAATGATGCATTCAGCCCTTTTCGATTTTTTGTCATTCGTTTCATCAAGTGCTAAACTAATATATGCTCGACAAAAAATAATTAGTCGTACGCTACTATAGGAGGTGCAATACATAATGAAATTTTTTTCAAAAGGGGCCATTATTGGAATCATCATTGTTGGTTTTTTAATGCTCTATCGGTTGGATTCTTATGTTATGAAGCCTGGTCATGCTTATAATGTGAGTGACTTTATTACGATTCAAAATGGAGATGAGGATGACGAAGGCTCATTCAGTCTTATGACAGTATCCTTGTCACGCGCAACCCCTTTTACGTATATGATTGCACAGTTTAAAGAATATGAAGAAATCATGGAATTAGACTCGGTTCGTCAAGAGGAAGAGGATGATGAAGAATATAATGTGCGTCAGTTAAAATTAATGACGGATTCACAGTTTAATGCTTCTTATATAGCTTTTTCAAAGGCTGGGCTTGATTATAGCATTACGTATAAAGGCGTTTTTGTACTAAATGTTCTGACAGGTGGAGCAGCGGATGGCGTATTAAAGCCAGGCGATGAAATTGTAGAAATTGACGGGGAGCGTATTAAGCAGCAGGCGATGCTCGTTGAACGATTAAATAATAAAGCAGTAAATGATGAAGTAAAGCTAGTAGTTGATCGAAATAATAAATTAATTGATAAAACGTTAACGTTAAAAGAAATTCCTGATAGTGATGGCCGAATTGGGCTAGGAATTACTTTTACAGAGAGTAAATCGATTAAAACGGATCCAAAAGTAAATGTCAAAACAGAAGATATTGGTGGGCCATCTGCAGGCTTAATGTTTACCCTTGAAATGTTAAACCAATTACTTGACGAGGACTTAACGCATGGCTATTTGATTGCAGGTACGGGTGAAATGAATGAGGCTGGTACGGTTGGTCGTATTGGGGGCATTGAGAAAAAAATTGTAGCTGCTGACAAAGATGGTATGGAAATCTTCTTTGCGCCAGACGACGAAATAACAGAAACGATGCTTAAATACAACCCAAACATCGTCTCAAATTATGAGGCCGCAGTAAAAACTGCTAAACAACTAGGTACTTCAATGAAGGTTGTGCCTGTTAAAACGATTGATGACGCTCTTGATTATTTAGCGTCACTACAACCGAAAAATTAAATACGAATAGGCGGAGTTTTATAATCTTCGCCTATTTTTTTATGGGAGAAATGCTGCACGCCTAAGCTATACATTGTCGTCGCTCGCAAATCAAGTGCAAGCATCGGGTCACTAGTGGCAGCGACGCGACTAATAAGCGGTAGCGCCAAAGATTTTTTATGCGTTGAAATATAAGCCTGTCCTTGCTTTGTCATACCGAGCACACGAATATATGACGGTGCTGAAAAGGCATGTAGCTGGTCTTTTGTGATGCCCGTATAAATATGTGTGAGCATACGCTGTAAACGTGTCCACGTATAGCGCTTGGATTTTAATAGCGTCATAAACTGCTGGTAAGATGAGCTAACCATTGCGTGTTTAATTAATGCGTTTTCTAGTCCCTCACATACATCTGCGTACTGCTTAAGCTGCTGTGGTGTGTGACGAAGGATTGCGTATTGCAATAGTGGCCAAAAGTTTTCCCAACTCGTAAATTTTCCGTAAGACGTTTGCCAACTACGTAATTCATTTACACTCGCATTCGGCATGAACTGTGCTACCTCATTTAGCGAGCCTCCATTAAAAACAGCCTTGCGAATACCCGTAGCGCTCGCTATATGGCTTTGTGCGTTAATATCGTCATAATAACCGGCTTCAATGCGCTGAATGGTTACAGGCTTTATCGGGCTTGCTAATTGTTGTGCAGCCTCAATGTAATGAAAACCTAAAATATTATTAGGTTGTGCTAAATCAATGTATGAATCCTGCGTTTGCTGCTGAAGCTGTTCATAAGCGGTGTGTAATGCTTGTGGATAGCTAATCCCGGAAGTAACAGCCTCTTTTATTGAAGCGTTGTAAGCCACGCGGTTATCTTCAATTAAATGGTAGCTATTTAAAAAGGGCTCAATACTTCCTTGCTCACTACCGAACGCAAGATGTTCACATTGCATAGCAGATAGCAAGTGGACGGCCCCAAATGCAAATTGAGTAGCCTGTGCTGTACTAAAAACGTAAGGTAGTTCAATGACTATATCGACGCCGCTTGTTAACGCCATTTTTGTGCGATGCCATTTATCAACGAGTGCTGGCTCACCCCGTTGTAAAAATTGCCCGCTCATTACGGCAATAGTGACATCTGCATCTGTGACACGTTTTGCTTCATTTACGTGGTGAAAATGACCGTTATGGAACGGATTATATTCAACGACAATACCGACTGCTTGCATATTTTTCCTCCTCGCAGTAAAATGTATCTTTGTATAGTTAATCGAACAGTACTAAAATTTTTGTACATTTTTAGTAATATTGCTCCGTTTCTTGCAAATTAAACTAATTTATATTGATTATAAGCATGTTTTGAAGTAGTGACAAGAAATTATCTTGACATCTATTTTTCAACAATATATAATCATGAGTGTTGTCTCGAGGTGATTAACGAATGAAATGGTCAATTCATCAATTATCTAAGTATCGACAAAACGGGCTACCAATTGATACGTATGTTCAGTTGGATGAAGTTATGATTCGTAACCAAGATATTCGTAACGTTTCACCCGTTCATGTAAAGGGGCTATGTACTTTTGGTGCATCCCAAATGACTTGTCACTTGACGGTTAGTGCTACATTGACGCTTCCATGTGCTCGCACGTGGGAAGATGTTGAGTTTCCCGTAAGTATTGAAACAGTTGAAGTTTTTAGCTGGATCGATGAACTTAAACGCGGGGATGATGACGGTGAGATTCACTATCTTGATGGTGATGTTGTCGACATGAAGCCGGTTTTAGAGGAGTTGATTCTTCTCGAAGTGCCTATGCAAGTATTCAAAGAGAATACCGAAGGACAAGTGCATGGCGGAGAAAACTGGTCTTACACAACGGATGAAGATGTAGAGCTAGCGAGAAAAGTTGACGAACCAAAATTGGATCCAAGACTGGCTGCTTTAGCTAAGTATTTTGATCAAACAGATGAATAGATAATCTGTAAGGAGGTGCCATCAATGGCTGTACCATTTAGAAGAACTTCTAAAACTGCAAAAAGAAAGCGTCGTACGCATTTCAAATTATCATTACCTGGTATGGTAGCTTGCCCAAACTGTGGAGAAGCTAAATTATCTCACCACGTTTGCAAAGCTTGCGGACAATACAAAGGTAAAGAAGTAGTAAGCAAATAATTCAGTATTTGCGCTATATAAAGGCTAGAAGAGAGACCATGGCTCTCCTCTAGCCTTTTTCTGTTTTCATGACGAGAACGTCTGTTTAGGCTCGGTATGAACTGGAACGTTCGGAGTTTTCGAAAAGTATATTTACGTACGATCGAAGCTAGATATCTTTTTTGATGCTGCAGTAACACAAGAGACTAATCAACGACTGACTGACTAACATCCTGTACAAATGGAGCTAGCCTAAAATCGCCACGTCCTGTGGCAACGACTGACTGACTAACATCCTGTACAAAGGGAGCTAGCCTAAAGTCGCCACGTCGTGTGGAAACGGCTAGCTGACCGACGTCGTGTCGGCCTGAATATTCAATTAATTCACTTGTCAAACGTGTGATCGTTCGCTACTATAAATAGTGATATGTGTTATAGTACGATAATTTCAAAGGGGTGGACAAGGTGGCATATTTAATTCAGAAGAATGATGGTATTTTGACGTTCACGATTAATCGCGAAGAAAAACGCAATGCGGTTAATGATGACGTCATGAATGGTTTAAATGAGGTTATTACATATATTAAACAGCATAATGATGTACGCTTTTTAGTCGTTACTGGGGCTGGGGAAAAATCATTTTGCTCTGGTGGAGATTTGTCGGTATTTCATGCGCTTGAAACTGAGGACCAAGCATTTGGCATGCTAAGTAAAATGGGGAAAATATTATATGATTTAGCGACGTTACCGGTCCCGACGATTGCGCTTATTAACGGTACGGCTGTTGGTGGTGGCTGCGAAATCGCAACAGCCTGTGATTTTCGGTTGGTGGCGAGTGATGCGAAATGTGGCTTTATTCAAGGGACATTAGGGATTACAAGCGGCTGGGGTGGTGGAACGTATTTGTTTGAACGCGGATTACGCCACGATAGAGCGCTGAAAATGCTTGTAGATGCAAAACCATACGAAGCACAGTTGCTTTATGATATCGGCTGGGCAATGCGTGTATTTGACGGGTCGAAAGAAGAAGCGCTTGAAGCATTCATCTATGAAATGCGAAAAGTTCATCCATCTGTTCATCAAGCTTATAAGGAAATTGAGCTGCGTAAATGGCGTGAGCGTAATATGTATCAGCGCGTTATGGAAGAAGTTCGTACATGTGCGAAGTTATGGGAAAGTGAAGCTCATCACGAGGCCGTTAATAGCTTCTTGACAAAATCAAAAAAATAAATGACAGTGAACGTCTCTTAACTTCTAGTGGAAGTGAGGGACGTTTTTCTATTGTTTCCTATTCTATTTCGTCTCTATTCGCATATAGTAGTAAAAAATGTGAGGTGACTGAAATGGAACATAAACGAAGAAAAGATCAGTGGACGGTGGCGGATGATGAAAAACTTGCTGAAATTGTCATTCAAGCTGTTCAAAATGGTAAAACGCAACTAGAAGCATTTGAGGCGGCAGCGCTCGTATTAAATCGTACAAAGCAGGCATGTGGTTTTCGCTGGAATAAAACATTGCGTCTCCAATATGGCCAAATGTTAAATAGTGTTCGCAAGCGCCCGAAGCAATTAATGCGCAGCCATTTGAAACTAGCGTTGACTAGCTTTGATGAGCTAACAGAGGCCTATACGGAGCTTGAATTAAAATACCGTGAGCTGCAAACAGATCATGAAAAATTGCTGAGATGGCTACAACAAGGTAACGCCTTTCTTTCAAAACAACAGGAAGCAAAAGAGGAAATGAGTATAAAGTAGATAAAATAATCATTTTTTCTTGAAATATAAGGAAAATATTTGAAATAAAATTCGATGCTAGCTTACAATAGAAGAGAAACATGTCGATTTTATTCTCGAACAATAATCTTCTAAGGAGGCATTACTATGGGGGAAGTAAAAGCACAAATGGCAGGAACAGTATTTGAAGTAAGCGTTAAAGAGGGCGAAGAGGTGACAAAAGGGCAAACGCTCATAATCTTAGAATCGATGAAGATGGAAATACCGTGTGAAGCAGAAACAGGTGGCGTTGTCGTGAAAATTCTTGTAGCAGAAGGGGATTTTGTTGAAGAAGATGATGTACTTGTTGAACTAGCATAACCTTGGAATCTAGTAGGTTAGAATTCTGGTCGAAGGAGAGAATTGTATGACGAACACATCGTATAACGAAACTTTACAGCAAAAAATCGAAGCAATTTATGCAGGGGGTCATGAGAAATATCACGAAAAATTAAAGGAAACGAATAAATTATTTGTACGTGATCGTCTACAGCTATTATTTGATAACGGGGAATATGAGGAAGATGGCCGCTTTGCAAACTGTGAGGCGGGCGATTTACCGGCAGATGGAGTTGTCACGGCAATTGGGAAAGTCGGTGGACAAACTGTTTGTGTAATGGCTAATGATTCGACGATTAAAGCCGGATCATGGGGCTTCAGAACGGTTGAAAAGATTATTCGTATACAGGAAACGGCCGAAAAAATGCAAGTACCGCTTTTCTATTTAGTTGATTCAGCAGGTGCGCGAATTACAGACCAACTAGAAATGTTCCCTGGTCGTCGCGGTGCTGGGCGTATATTCCATAATCAAGTGCGCCTGAGCGGCATGATTCCACAAATTTGCATTTTGTTTGGTCCGTCTGCAGCGGGCGGGGCATATATTCCGGCGTTTTGTGATATCGTCATTATGGTGGACGGCAATGCGTCAATGTATTTAGGTTCGCCGCGCATGGCAGAGAAGGTCATCGGAGAAAAGGTGACCCTAGAAGAAATGGGTGGAGCGAATATGCATTGTACGGTGAGTGGATGTGGTGATGTGCTTGCTACAACTGAGGAAGAGGCCATTGCGGAGGCGCGACGCTATTTAAATTATTTTCCTTCAAGCTATGCTGATTTACCGCCGCTTGACATCGGGAAGGTTCCGAAAACGGGTCGTACACTTGAGGAAATGATTCCAAAAAATCAAAATGCACCATTTAATATGTATGAGTGTATTGATCAGCTAATTGATGTAGGCAGTTTTTTTGAGGTGAAGAAACTGTTCGCTGCAGAGCTTATTACTGGTCTTGCGCGCATTGATGGGCTAGTGGTAGGTATTGTTGCGAATCAGCCGAAAGTGAAGGGTGGCGTATTATTCGTTGATTCAGCGGATAAAGCGACTAAGTTCATAAATTTATGTGATGCCTTTTCGATTCCACTTTTGTTTTTGGCGGATGTACCAGGATTTATGATTGGTACTAAAGTAGAACGTGCAGGCATAATTCGACATGGTGCGAAATTTATATCGGCTATGAGCTCAGCAACCGTGCCGAAAATCTCAGTTATTATTCGCAAGGCATACGGTGCGGGTTTATACGCGATGTGTGGACCTGCATTTGAGCCCGATGTTTGTATCGCACTACCAACAGCTCAAATTGCGGTGATGGGCCCAGAAGCTGCCGTTAACGCGGTATTCTCTAATAAAATCGAAGCGATTCAGGATCCGAAAGAACGCGCAGCATTCGTTAAAGAAAAAATCGAAGAATATAAAAAAGAGATTGATTTATATAAGCTGGCATCGGAAATGGTAATTGACGAAATTGTAGCGCCCAATCATTTACGCGAAACGCTTATTCAGCGATTCGGCTATTATAGTACAAAACAAATTATATTGCCTTATCGAAAACATCCCGTCTATCCAGTATAATAATTGTTACCTGAAGGGGCTGTCTTGAAGGCAGGCCTTTTTTCTGTGTGGTTAACAAAGTTTAACTTTCTAAACTACCTAATAAAGGACGTCATCTAGCCGTATTTAGGGACGAGATGATGCCATTCTGATTCGAGATTTTTTAGGAGGAGTAGCGATGCTTATTCAAATTGTCGGTGCAGGTGCAGTTGGCATGCTCATGGCAAGTTTTGTTGCGGAGGCGGGTTTGCCGGTACAGTTAGTGGTGAGACGCGCGCAGCAAGCCGTTATCATAAATAAACAGGGGCTTGTACGTCAAAATATTGATGGAGATGCGCAACAATTTCAATTTCGATCAACGACGCGCATAAATAACGAGACGGGGTTAATTATTGTAGCTGTGAAATACGGTCAATTATCAGAGGTTATCGAAAATTTACATAGTGTAAATGAACAAATTCCTATATTATTTCTTCAAAATGGTTTAGCCCATTTTGAAGAGGGGTTAAGGCTGCCACATCAGCATATTGCCTATAGTTCTGTGCAGTTTGGTGCACAAAAATTAGATGATGTAACAGTCGTGCATCGTGGGATTGGAGCAATGAAGATCGCTGTAGCACGTGGAGAAGTAGGTGTGTTTCAATTTCTGGAGCAATTAGAAAGTCGTACTTTGCCAATTGTTTTTGAGGCAAATGCGGAACAAATGCTATTGGAAAAAGCGTTGCTAAATTGTTTTATTAATCCTTTAACAGCCATCTTACAAATAAAAAATGGGCAACTACTTCAAAATAGCGAAGCTCTCCAATTATTGCAATCATTATATAATGAATTAAGGTCTGCTTTTCCTGAGCTAACGAACCTAGTTAGTTTTGAAGATGTCCAACAATTATGTGCTCGTACAGCGAATAATACGTCTTCTATGCTTGCAGACCGGCTGCTTGGGCGTAGAACAGAGGTTGATACAATTGTTGGAGCAGTTATCAAAAAAGCACATAACGCCGGGAAGCAACTACCAACACTCGAGACGTTGTACTGTTTAGTAAAAGCCTTTGAAGAGAGCGGTGAGAAAATGTGAAGTTTGTCATACAAGTTTTGATGACGACTATTTTATTTTGTCCTATTATTGCACTTTTGATAACATATGTGATTTTCCGAAAATGCAAAATTGATCATGTGAAAGCATTTGGTCTTGCTGCAGATATCACAACATGTGTATTGTTTTTAACGGTACCGCTTGCAATAAATAGCATATGGGAGGTGTCACTATTCATTCCTGTTATTTTAATGGCGGTAGTCATTGCTGTGTTTTTTACATACATTGATTGGAAAACGAAAAAAGAAATTGAAGTACTGCAGTTGCTGAAAAAACTGTGGCGAATTTACTTTATTTTATTAGGCGTTTTATATTTTGTTATTTTGGTTGGGGGGCTTACACAAAATATTATTGGGTATGTCGCACCTATGTAAAATATTATCCGAAGATGTAAGCATTTTCTTTCCACAAAAGGTGCTCAACGTTTACAATAAGAAAACAGTCATGAATTAAAAATATAGTAGCATAGTAAAGATAGTCATTAGTACTAACATAGTAGAGATAGAAGTAGAGGAGATTTTTCAATGAAGCTGGAACAAATTTCATTACCAGTGAAGAACGGATTATTAGCAGACTATTGGTCTGAAGATGCAAATATTCATACGTTTTTCGATTATAAATATAATGATCAATCATTTGTGGAACGTGCGAGCTACTTGCAAAATAAAACATATGACATGGAGCAACTAGCAACAGTAATTCGCGTTTATATGGAAAAATTCGGCATACATTCAGCGGTGGAACAACATTTAACGGATCTTGAACAAGGTGCACTTGTAGTTGTTGGAGGACAGCAGGCGGGCGTACTAACAGGCCCGTTATACTCGGTTCATAAAGCCATATCGGTAATTTTATTAGCAAAAGAACAGCGCGAGAAATTACAAATTCCTGTTGTACCACTATTTTGGATTGCTGGTGAAGACCATGATATAGAGGAAATTAATCATACGTATACAATTGTAGATGGGCAACCGAAAAAGCGTGGCTATAGTGAACGCTCTAAACGTAAAACGATGGCTTCTACAACAGCATTAAATCAAGAAGCGATGGAACAACTTGTACGCGTTGTATTTAAGGACTTCGGTGAAACGGCGTATACAGAAGGGCTACTAGTAGATGTGTTAAAGCATGTCCGAGCGAGCGAAACTTTTACGGACTTCTTTGCAACATTGATGAATGAGTTATTTGCTAAACATGGTCTGTTAATGATTGATGCGGCAAATGGGGCATTCCGCCAATATGAGAAGTCGTTCTTTGCAGCGATTATTCAGCATAATGAGCAAATTGCCAAAGTGGTAGTAGAGCAGGAACGTGAACTAATGGAAGCGGGCTACGGTATGCCGATTGAAGCGAATGCGGACAATGCAAACTTATTTTACGTACAAGACGGAGAGCGCTTTTTATTAGAATGCAAAAACGAGCAGTTTCGTAATGTGCTAGCGCATATTAAATTTACAAAGGACGAGTTACTCGATCTGGCGAAAAATACACCTGAAAAGCTCAGTAATAATGTGGTTACGCGTCCGCTAATGCAAGAAATGACGATTCCAGTTCTAGCCTTTGTAGGAGGACCCGGGGAACTTGCTTACTGGGCAACCTTAAAAGGTGCTTTTGCTATACTAGATTTACAAATGCCGATTTTTGCACCACGTCTTAATATTACGTTGCAAACTCGCCAAGTACAGACACTTCTTCAACAGTATGAGCTGTCACTTATGCAAATCATTGCGGGTGAAGGCGAACAATTGAAGCAGGAGTTTATTGGGAGCGTGCAGGATGTGGAAGCGGCATGTCAAATTCAGCAAATGAATGAATTGCTAGCAAAACAATATGATGAGTTACTTAATCATTTATCGACACAGCAATTAGATCTACAAAAAATTATTGAAAAAAATAAAGTGTATCATGAGCAACAGTTTAGTTATTTACGAAGTAAGATCTCCCAGCAAGTACTGCAAAAACATCAGGTAGTGTTAAGGCAATTTGATGTATTGCAGGCAGAGCTTTTACCGAACGAAGGTTACCAAGAGCGGCTTTATAATCCGTATCAGTTTCTAAATACTTATGGTCCGACGTTGATTGATGATTTATTGGGTCTTCCGATGAGTATTTGTGCTCAACATCAAATTGTCTCGCTGTAGAATTTATGAGTTATCTCACATAGAGATAACTCTTTTTTTATGCCATTTCTATTAGATGTTTTTAGGTGAATACGGTCTAATTACACAAATACCAAATAGTTGTCAACCATTTTCTAAAAGTTGTGGTGGAAAGTGGGGCAATGTGGTACATTATTTATTAAAGTGGGGTGAGTAGCATGTTCATGGGAGAATATCAACATTCCGTTGATACGAAAGGGCGACTGATTATACCTTCAAAGTTCCGCGAAGCACTTAGTGATTCATTTGTTATTACGCGGGGACTTGATAACTGTCTTTTTGGCTATCCTATGGATGAATGGCGAAAACTCGAGGAAAAACTAAAGGATTTACCGATGACGAAAAAAGATGCACGTTCGTTTGCACGATTTTTCTTTTCTGGAGCTACTGAAGTAGAAATAGACAAGCAAGGCCGGATTAATATTCCATCTACACTTATTCATCACGCTAATCTTGTAAAAGAGTGCGTCGTGCTAGGTGTATCCAGTAAAATTGAGATTTGGGCGAAGGATGCATGGGATCAGTACTTTACTGAATCGGAACAATCTTTTAATGAAATAGCAGAAAATATGGTAGGTTTTGATTTTTAGTCAGACCAGAAAAAGGAGCTTAGAATATGTTCGATCATACAACTGTGTTATTGAGAGAAACTGTTGATGGATTGAACATCAATCCGGATGGTATTTATGTGGATTGTACTTTAGGTGGTGCAGGGCATAGCGAGTATTTAGTGAAGCAGCTATCATCAGAGGGGCGTTTAATTTGTTTTGACCAAGACACAACAGCAATAGAAAATGCGAAAGTAAGACTAGCCGATTATTTAGATCGTGTAATATTTGTTCATTCAAACTTCCGTTATTTAAAGGAAGAGCTATTAAATTTAAACATCCATGAAGTCGATGGCATTTTATATGATTTAGGTGTCTCATCACCGCAGCTAGATACACCAGAACGTGGCTTTAGTTACCATCACGATGCGCCTCTAGATATGCGCATGGACCAAACGGCAGAGTTAACCGCTTTCCATGTCGTGAACGAATGGTCGTATGAAAATTTAGTCCGTATTTTTTTCCGTTACGGAGAAGAAAAGTTTTCAAAGCAAGTTGCACGTAAGATAGAACAAGCACGCGAAGTTGCGCCGATTGAAACGACAGCTCAGTTAGTAGAATTGATTAAGGATGGTATTCCAGCCCCAGCTCGTCGCAAAGGTGGACATCCTGCGAAGCGTATTTTCCAAGCGATTAGAATTGCTGTGAATGATGAATTAGGAGCAGCAGAGGATTCTTTAACTGATGCAATTGACATGTTGGCAATTGGTGGGCGCATTAGTGTCATTACGTTCCATTCACTAGAGGACCGTTTGACAAAAACAATTTTTAAAGAAGCTTCATCACTACCAGATTTACCACCGGGACTACCCGTGATTCCGGAACATATGAAGCCAATTTTAAAACTTGTAACACGAAAACCGATTGTACCATCAGAAGAGGAGTTAGAGGCAAATAATCGTTCACGTTCAGCAAAGTTACGCGTTGCTGAAAAAATTAACGATAAAGGACGTGGGTAAATGGCAGTCAGATTAAGACAGACTAATATTCAACAGCCTGGAATGCCTGAGCAAAAGAAGCAGCAACCACGCCAACCTAAACAGAAAAAAATAAAGCTTATTTCGGTACAGGAGAAAATACTATATGTGGCATTTGTAGTGCTAATGGCTGTTTTAGCAGTTTCGATTTTACATACACAGGGAGAAATTCAAACTGTAGGTATGGAAATTCAAAAAATTGAAACTGAAACGCAAAAAATAAGTATGGAAAATGTCGATTTAAAAGTTCGTGTTAGCGAATTATCTACGTATGAGCGTATTTGGGAAAAAGCGAAAGAACTCGGTTTAACACTAAATGAGAAAAATGTGAAGGTAGTGCCGGGCGAATGAAAAAGAAAAAATTTCGTTTCCAGTTAGGAGCCTTTCTGATGTTTGCAATATATGGAGGGCTCTTTTTACTATTATTTTGGCGGATTGTTCATATTCAGGCGACAGGTGAAGTTGAAGGTCATGCTCTAGCTGTTGAAGCAGCAGCTAAATATGAAAAAGAAACCGTGTTAGCAGCAGACCGTGGGAAGATTTTAGACCGCGATGGCAATATTATTGCAGAAGATACGCTAAGCTACCGCCTGATTGCGGTTGTTCGAGAGTCTGCAACTACAAACCCTGAAAAACCGAGACATGTAGTTGACCCACAAGAAACGGCAAAAATTTTAGCGCAGTATATTCCAATGGATGAAGCGGAGATTTATGCGCGCCTTACAAAAGAGGGAGATCCATATCAAGTCGAATTTAAATCAGCTGGTCGAGGTATTAGTCACGAAGTTAAGACTGAAATTGATGAGCTAAAATTGCCGGGTATTCTTTTTGTGAGTGATACGAAACGTTATTATCCAAATGGCTCCTTTGCTGCCCATTTAATTGGTTTTGCCTTAAAAGAAGATCAAAAGGATGGAACTACTAAAACGGTCGGTAAGATGGGACTTGAATCTATTTATAATGATCAACTCACTGGAACAGACGGCGCACTAAAGTATCAAAGTGATGCATTCCGTTATTTGTTACCGAATAGTGAGAAAATGGTTCAGCCAGCAACAGATGGTTCTGATATTCATTTGACACTCGATAAGTCGATCCAAAATTTTCTAGAAGACGCTATGTCACGAGTGAATGATGAATATAATCCAGAATCGATGGTAGGTGTTGTAGCCAATCCAAAAACAGGGGAAATTTTAGCAATATCTCAACGTCCAACTTTTGATCCAGATACACGAGCAGGGCTTGAAACAAATTGGCTAAACGATGTCATTGAAAATGTTATTGAGCCAGGTTCTACGATGAAAATTTTTACTGTCGGGGCTGCCGTTGATTCTGGTAATTGGCATCCAAATGCAACGTACCAATCCGGTCAATATACGTTACTAGACCGAACAATTCGTGACCATAACTTAGTTGGCTGGGGGACAATATCTTATTTAGAAGGATTCCAGCGTTCATCAAATACTGCCATGGCACATTTACTAGAAATTATGGGGCGCGATACTTTTGTAGAATATATAAATAAATTTGGGTTTGGTGAAAAGACCGGTATTGATTTACCTAGAGAAGCAACCGGTACGATATTAACGAAAGTACCAAGTAATGTTTTAACGACATCCTATGGTCAAGGGTCAACGGTAACACCAATTCAGCTTATTCAAGGTTTAACGGCAATTGCCAATGACGGTGAAATGATGCAGCCGTATGTCATTGATAAAATTGTAGACCCAAATACCGGGGAAGTTACATTTGACTCAAAGCCTACAGTAAAGAGTAAGCCGATATCAGCAGAAACAGCGAAAACGATGCGAGAGTTACTTGCTTCCACAGTAACTTCTGAGGTGGGGACTGCGAAACGCTTCCAAATAGAAGGCTATGAGGTTGCTGGGAAAACAGGAACAGCGCAAATGCCAAAGAAAAATGGTGTTGGTTATGACTGGGGTAAAAATGAGTTCCTTTATTCATTTTTAGGGATGGCACCTGCAGACGATCCACAATTAATTATGTATATTGCAATCGCAAAACCGCAATTAAGTGCGACAGAAGTAGGCTCAGAACCCGTTTCGCAAGTTTTTAACTCCGTGATGCAAAATAGCTTGAAATATTTAAACATTAATCCGGAAGATGTGGCCAAGGTGAAAGTAACTTCTGTAGCAGACTATGTAGGTCAGCAAGCAGAAGCGATTCAAATAGAACTAATGAATGAGGGGCTGCAGCCAATTATAATTGGTAAGGGCGGGGAAGTAATCGCTCAATATCCAAAAGCTGAAACCAAGGCTACAGCAGGCAGTCTCGTATTTTTAAAAACGGACGGTGAGATTACATTGCCATCATTTACTGAATGGTCGCTACGTAATTTGCTCGTCTATAAAACGATGTCTAAATTACCCATTGAGATTATCGGAGAAGGCTATGTAGAAAGTCAAAGCGCTTCACCTAACACAGTTATTTTAGATAACGCTCCAATTGTTGTAAAACTAAAAACGCCGGAGCAATCCTTTGCAACGCCCGTTGAAGAAATAGGCGATGAAGGCGAGCAATTACCACAAGATTAATGTAGTACTGAATAGAAGTCCACTTATTTACATACGTTGTTTAAAACGAGGTGTGTTGTCGAATGAAGTGGATTTCCGTCCATTCAAAAAAACGATTAAAGTGGATCTTGATTGCATTAGTACTATATGGCGTGGCGATTTTTCTTAAATTAATTTACCTTCAGTTTTTTCAATATGAAAAATTAACGACCTTAGCGAAGGAAAATTGGGACAGGGAAATTCCCTTTGCATCAGAGCGCGGACTAATTGTAGATCGGCATGGTGAGATTATCGTGACGAACAAATTAGCACCTACACTGTACTTTATGCCATCTCAAAATTCGCAGCCGGAAGAGGTAGCAGAGGCAATTGCGGAAGAGCTTGGTATCCAGCCGTCACCTATTTTGCAAAAGCTCAAGAAACGTGCGTATTTAATTAAGCTAGCACCACAAGCAAAAAATATTACGTATGAGCAGGCAGTTGCGATACAGCGCAGACAAATCCCAGGATTATATAGCGGGGTGGATTATATTCGACAGTATCCGCATGGTAATTTGCTCGCGCGCTTTATAGGTTTTACGGGAGTAGACAATCAAGGTCTTGCAGGTATTGAATATGAATACAATCAACTGTTAACAGGTAAAGATGCGGCAATTCGCTTGTTCACAGATGCAAAAGGCAGTTCGCTAGCTCATGTTGATGATGAATGGAAGGCAGGGAGCTCGGGTGCAACAGTTGAGCTGACCATTGATTTACGTATTCAACAATTCGTGGAGCGTGAGTTAGCGCAGGCGATGAAAAAGTATGATTCCGATCAAGCATTAGCCATAGCGATGAATCCAAATACTGGTGAGATTTTAGCACTTGCTTCTTTTCCAACGTATGACCCAGCGAATTTTAATGAAGTAGAGCCGGCAATTTATAATCGTAATTTACCTGTGTTTATGACATATGAGCCTGGCTCTACCTTTAAAATTATTACACTAGCTGCAGCGGTAGAAGAAGACGTCGTCGATATGAAGAACGATCATTTTTATGATGCGGGCTATACACTTGTCGAAGGGGCACGCTTACGTTGTTGGCGGCGTGAAGGGCATAAGGATCAAACCTTTTTACAAGTTGTAGAAAACTCTTGTAACCCAGGTTTTGTACAGCTCGGGCAACGTGTTGGTGCAACGAAGCTGCTGGATTATATTCATAAATTTGGCTTCGGAGAAAAGACAGGCTCAAATATTTCTGGCGAGGCAAGTGGGATTTTATTTAAGAAAGAAGCGTTTGGTCCCGTCGAGCATGCGACGACATCGTTCGGTCAAGGGATTTCTGTTACGCCGATTCAACAAGTGCAAGCAGTGGCAGCGGCAATTAATGGAGGCAATTTGTATCAGCCATATGTTGTGTCCAAAATTAAGGATGGAGATAGTGGTACCGTACTGCATGAAAATGTACCGACTATAAAGCGGTCAGTTATTAGTGAAGCATCCTCCACTATTATTAGAGAAGCATTAGAGTCGGTTGTGGCAAATGGTTCCGGCCGACAAGCTTACCGTGATGGCTTACGAATTGCTGGGAAGACTGGAACAGCACAAAAGGTTGAAAATGGTCGATATAAGGATGGCGATTATATCGTTTCCTTTATTGGTTTTGCTCCAGCAAATGACCCGGAAATAATAATTTATGTAGCAATTGATCATCCGAAAAGTGCATTGCAGTTTGGTAGCGTCATTGCGGCACCGATTGTCGGGCAAATCATAGAAGATATTGCGCCGATTATTGGGATTGAGAAGCAATCGGAGCAGCTTGACAGAAAATATGTATGGGGCGATGAATTAACTGCACGGCTAGCTAATTTTGTTGGGCAATCAGTTAATAGTATCGTCGAGCAACAATATCCGTATAAAATTCAGTGGCATGGCAGTGGAAGCAAGGTTGTACAGCAATTACCAGCTGCCGGTAGCCTAATAGAACAAGATGAAGTACTTCATCTCTATTTAGATAATTAAATGTTAGTTCGTTCTTTTAAAATGGCAATAAAACAACTATTATAGTGAAGGATGTTCACTTAGAACAGAAGAAGATTTAAAGGAGTTTTTACATGACACTTGCAACAACAGTGACCATTTTAGCAGTATCATTCATCATAACAGTAATTCTAGCGCCGATTGGAATTCCAATGTTACGACGGCTAAAGTTTGGTCAAAGCATCCGTGAAGAGGGACCCCAGTCGCATATGAAAAAAGCGGGAACACCGACAATGGGTGGTATCATCTTTTTACTAGCAATTATTTTAACGACTATAGGTGTAGGCAATATTTTTGATTTATTTACAACACAAACAGTTGTTTTATTACTCGTTTTAGTTGGATTTGGAGTCATTGGTTTTTTAGATGATGGATTAAAAGTAATCTTTAAAAGAAATTTAGGATTAACATCATTGCAAAAATTAATCGGGCAAATTGTCATTGCAATTGCAGCATTTCTGTTATTACGTCTAGGTACATTCGATACATCGATTACCATTCCATATACAGATTTATCGATTGATTTTGGGGTGTTATATGTTGCATTTTTAATTTTCTGGTTAGTAGGTTTCTCAAATGCCGTCAACTTAACAGATGGCTTAGATGGCTTAGTAGCAGGAACAGCTTCGATTGCCTTTGCAGCATTTGGCGTTATTGCACTGTTTAATGAGCAAGGTGATATCGCATTATTTGCTTTTGTTGTAACAGGTTCTTTACTAGGCTTCCTTATTTTCAATGCCAACCCAGCGAAAGTATTTATGGGCGATACGGGTTCACTTGCTTTAGGCGGTGCACTGGCAATGATTTCTGTGCTTGTAAAGTCAGAGTTATTGTTATTACTAATCGGGTTGGTGTTCGTTATTGAAACATTATCTGTTATTTTACAAGTAGGTAGTTTTAAATTACGCAAAAAACGTATTTTTAAGATGAGCCCTATTCATCACCATTTCGAGTTATCGGGTTGGTCAGAATGGAAGGTCGTAGTTGTATTTTGGTCTACAGGGTTAATCGTTGCATTAATTGCAGTATTAGCGGAGGCGTTTTTATGATTGAGTATGCAGGGTTAGAATTTAAGAAAGTATTAGTATTAGGTTTGGCAAAAAGTGGTGTTGCTGCAGCGGAGCTATTACATAAGCTTGGTGCATTTGTAACCGTAAATGATGCAAAACCATTTGATGCAAACCCAGAAGCGCAGGGACTACTTGCAAAAGGCATTACGGTTATTTGTGGCCGTCACCCAGAAGATTTACTGGATGAAGGATTTGAATTAATCGTGAAAAATCCAGGTATTCCTTACAGCAATCCAATTATTGCTGATGCAATAGCACGTGGATTACAAGTCATAACTGAAATGGAGCTTGCGTATTTAGTAAGTGAGGCTCCATTTATTGGGATTACGGGTTCTAATGGTAAAACAACAACGACAACGTTAATTTTTGAAATGTTAAATGCTGGAGAGCGCAAGCCATTAATCGCCGGAAATATCGGGACAGTGGCTTGTGGTGTAGCGGCTGAAGCGACAGCAGACAATGTTATCGTTACAGAGCTTTCTTCATTCCAACTAATGGGGACACTTACATTTAAGCCTCGTATTGCCATTTTAACAAATCTTTATGATGCGCACTTAGACTACCACGGAACGTTTGAAAATTACGTAGAAGCGAAATTTGGCGTGACACGTAATCAAACAGCAGAAGATTATTTCATTTATAATGTGGACCAAGAAATCGTACGTAATTATGCAGCGAAATCTAATGCACAGCTTGTACCTTTTACAACAAAAGGACAGACAGCTGAAGGTATTAGTGCAGATGCAACGACAATTTACTGGCAAGGTGATGCCATTTTACAACGTAGTGAAATTGCTCTGCCAGGACAGCATAATTTAGAAAATATTTTATGTGCGGTGGCAGCATCACTTTTACACGGATGTTCTATTGAAGCAATTAAACAAGTACTTGCTCACTTTGGTGGCGTGCGTCATCGGACACAGTTTGTACGTGAATGGAAAGGCCGTAAAATTTACAACGATTCAAAAGCGACAAACTGCTTGGCAACGAAAAGTGCGCTTGCCGCATTTAATCATCCGATTGTGTTATTAGCTGGTGGCTTAGATCGAGGTCATTCATTTGAAGAACTACGCGAAGAAATGAGCAATGTAAAAGCCGTTGTTGCATTTGGTGAAACCGGTTTACGTTTTATAGAGTTTGCAAAATCATGCGGAATTACCGACACAATTAGAGCCATTGATGTAGAAGATGCAGTAGGCTATGCAGCCAAGCTTTCTGCAGAGGGGGATATTATTCTACTATCACCTGCATGTGCCAGCTGGGACCAGCATGGTAGCTTTGAAATCCGTGGCGATTTATTTATTGAGCGTGTCATGAAGCTTTCTTAACCTGATGAGCCCTTTACGTTTCACCCAAAATGCGGATGGGGCCAACAACAGGATGTTGGTCATCGCAACTTGGGTGAAAATGATTTAGCTGTGCGATAGCAACAAATGTTTTTGCTGTGTAAAAGCAAAGAGACAGCTAAAAAACGGCGCAAATGGGATTTTCTAAAATGCTGAAGTAGAAAGGATTGTCACACTGACTCATCAGTTGAAGCGAGTATTTTTTACTTGTGCCTGTTTGCTTTCGGTTATTGGCATTGTTTTTATTTATTCTGCTGGTACGTATTGGAGTTCCGTGCATTACGTCGGACAAACCCCTTTTTATATTAAGCAAGCCGTTTATTTTATTGTCGCAGTGGGAAGCTGTCTAATTTTGATGAAGGCGAAATTTCTACATAGTGAGCGAACATGGACAATGTTATATGTCTTTTCGCTCCTATTATTAGTTGGGGTTTTAATTCCTGGCATTGGTATAGTACGTAACGGTTCACAAAGTTGGATTGGCTTTGGTCCCTTATCGCTACAGCCAGCTGAACTTGCTAAACTGACGACACTCGTGTATTTAAGCATCGTGTTGTCTAAGCGGAAGCTAGGAGAAAGAATCGTCCAAATTAAACATTTTGGCATTATATTATTGCCATCGTTTCTCATTATGTTACAGCCTGATTTTGGAGCCGTGTTCATTTTACTAGTTGCAGCTTTGGTCTTATTATTCATCGCACAATATCCACTGAAGCTATATGTGTTCGTCTTATTGTTAGGGGCAGGAGGTTTAGTCGGCCTTATTTTGGCGGCGCCGTATAGGCTAAAACGAATTGAAGCCTTTTTAAATCCATGGGCAGATCAGTTAGGAAGTGGTTTCCAAGCTGTCCAATCACTATTAGCAATTGGACCAGCTGGATTATTTGGGCATGGTTTTCTAAAAAGTAGACAAAAATATTTATACTTACCAGAACCACAAAATGACTTTATTTTTTCGATTATTCTTGAAGAGATGGGGTTAGCTGGTGGGGTGGTGCTGCTGCTTATTTTTGCGTGCTTTTTAATGACCGGTTATGCACTCGCGATTCGTGCTTTGCTACAAAAACAGTTTTACATTATTAGCGCTTTAACGACGATGATTGCTATTCAGGCATGCCTAAATATAGGGGTTGTTATTAGTCTATTACCGGTAACGGGTGTGACGCTTCCATTTATTAGTTATGGTGGGACATCGTTATTAATGATTTGGTTCACCGTCGCGACCATTTTAAATTTTGCCAATGAGCGAATTAGGAAGGAGGAGTAAGCGGTGAAAAAAGTGATTGATATAACGGAACGTGTTCCAGCAATGCAAAGAGAACGCAAAAAGCGAACAAATTTTAAATTTGTAGCATTAACGACCATATTCGTATTTATAATTGCTTTACTCCTATATTTCCAAACGTCCTATAGTGATATAAAGAAAATTGAAATTATAGGCGATGAAATTGTTGACAGTTCATTTTATTTAAAACAATCCGGCTTAAAAATAAATAACTCGATGTGGGGCTTTAAAATAGCCGATATTGAGAAAGAGATTTCTGCAAGTGACTGGGTACAATCGGTAAAGGTAGAGCGCAAGTTTTTAAATCGAGTAATAGTGACAGTGGATGAATGGAATAAAGTGGCCTATATTTCGAAGGATGGGACATTTTACCCGATTTTAGAAAATGGCGTCATCTTTCAACAATCGAGTGAGCTCGTTCCAATCGATGCTCCTATTTTTCTAGAGTTTGATGATGAAAGTTTGCGTAAAAAATTGTTAAAGGAATTAGCGCAGCTTAATCCACAAGTGTTAGCGCTCATTTCACAAATCAACGCGTCACCGTCAAATGCAGATCCATATGCTGTAACACTTTTCATGAATGATGGCTATGAAGTACGGGCTGATATTTCATCGCTTTCAAGCAAGCTTAATTACTATCCTTCCATCGTCGCACAAATAGAAAGTGTCGAAGGATATGAAAAGGGAATTATTGATATTGAAGTAGGTTCTTATTATCGTCCTTTTTCCGATGAATACGCGGTCGGATTAGCTGAAGAGATAGATAGTGAAGCAGCAGGAGGAGTGGAAGACAATGAAGAGCAATCTTCACAATAAAAAAGCTCCTCTTTTTAATCGGAAATATTTTGTACTGTTAATTGTTTGTATTATTACAGGCTTTTTCATTGGCTATTCGTACAACTTATCGAAGGATAAAAAAACAGTAAGCTCAGCCTCCATGTATTACCAGAAGGAAAATACGTACCGACAAGAGCTAATTGAGCAGCAAGAACGTAATAAAGAATTAACAGATGAAGTAAATAGCGTTGAAAAGAAAATTCGTGCTTATGAAAAAGAATTTGCGTCAAATGAAGAACAGTATGAGCAATATATTGAGGAAGCCGAACGGTTGCGCTTACTTTTAGGGACAACCCCTGGGGAAGGCGAAGGCATTAAGCTAACGCTGGAAGATGGAGAGTATGATGCTGCGAGCACGAATCCAAATGATTATATTGTGCATGATAGTCATATTTTCAAAGTGATTAATGAATTGAAAATTGCTGGTGCGGAAGCAATTGCGATAAATGGGCAACGTTTAAAAACGAATTCCTATATTAGTTGCAATGGCCCTGTGATAACAGTAGATGATAAACAGCATCCTGCCCCTTTCGTCATTGAAGCAGTGGGCAAGCAATCCGTACTAATTGCTTCATTAGAGCTAGCTGGGGGCGTTTTTGACCAGTTATTAAATGAACGTGTTATTGTGACGCTAGAGAAGAGCGATAGAATTCAAATGCCTTCCGTAAATGAAGAAAATTAAACTTGCATTGTGGAGGGAAGATCGATGACGAAAAAAATGTACAGAAACATTACAATCGTGTCCTTCATCATTGGTTTTATGTTAGCTGTACAATATAACACAGTGCAAAATCCGACTGAACGTGATACAAGGGATATTTGGGAAATTCGTCAAGAATTAGCTGATGAGAAAAAACGCCATTCTGAACTACTAACGACGATTCGTTCTTTAACGGAAGTAGTGAATAAGTATGAGGATGCCGAATTTGATAATCCAGAGCTATTGCTAGAACAAACTGTAGAGGAATTACGAATTCAAGCAGGTGTTGTACCAGTGAATGGTCCAGGGTTAACGCTAACCGTATCTCCCTCTTATGAATTAGTACAATTTGGATATGATATCGAATCGCTATCACCTATTTTATTAATCAGGTTAATCAATGATTTGTATCGCTATAATGCAGAAACAATTGAAATCGATGGCCAACGCTTAACTCATACTTCGGCAATTCGTGATATTAATGGGCAAACGTCGATTAATAGTGTGCCGATTAATAATACTGATATAGAAATTAAAGTAATGACACAAACATTTGAACAAGCGCAAAAAATGTATAACCATTTACTAGCTTCATCGTTTCGAGATGAGTTTTTCATCGATAATTTAAATTTAGCGATTCACGAGGCGCAACGAACATTAAATATTCAATCCATTGAGGAAGTAGATTTAAATGAATATTTAACGGAAAAAAATTAAGGGGATTAGAATATGTGGTTACCACTTTTAGGATTAATTTTAGGCGTAGCACTTGGTATTTTAACCGATATTCAAATTCCTTCTGTATATGAAAACTATTTATCTATTGCTGTACTAGCTGCTCTTGATACGATGTTTGGTGGTATTCGTGCACAGCTTCAACAAGTGTATGATGATAAAGTGTTTCTATCAGGTTTTTTCTTTAATATCGTGTTAGCAGCGGGGCTTGCGTTTTTAGGTGTTCATATCGGTGTAGATTTGTATTTAGCCGCTATTTTTGCGTTCGGAGTACGTCTTTTCCAAAACATCGCCGTCATTCGTCGGATATTATTAGCTAAATTAGACGACAGACGATTAATGAATCGTAAAAAATCATCAGAATAAGGTTAAAATTTCATTACAAACGCTAATTTACTTAGACATTAACGTAAATTTACAATAGAATGAACAGTAGGAGTAATCGAAGGAGGTGCAGCGAATTGAATCATCAGGATATTTACGTTTCACTAGATATAGGTTCATCTTCTATTAAAGTATTAATAGGTGAAATGAGTGATGATCAGTTGCACGTAATCGGTGTCGGGCATGTAAAGTCTACCGGCATTCGGAAAGGTGCAATAGTTGATATTGATGCAACAGTACAATCAATTAAAAAGGCCGTAGATCAGGCTGAACGAATGACAGGGATCAAAATCGAGGAAGTGGTGCTTGGAGTTCCAGCAAACCAAACATACTTACAATCTGTAAAAGGAGTTGTAGCTGTTAATGGCGACAACCGTGAAATTACAGACGATGATTTAGAGCGTGTTATCGAATCTGCACAAGTCATGTCTATCCCACCTGAACGTGAACTGGTAAATTTAATCCCGAAACAATTCATCGTAGACAACTTAGATGAAATAAAAGACCCAAGAGGTATGATCGGCATTCGTTTAGAAATGGATGCAACGATGATAACAACATCAAAAACACTAGTACATAATGTACTACGATGTGTTGAACGAGCGGGCTTACAAATACGTGAAATTTATTTACAACCATTAGCAGCAGGTTTCTTTGCATTGACAGAAGATGAAAAAAATCAAGGAACAGCTTATATCGATTTTGGCGGTGGTTCAACGACAATCGCTGTTTTTGAAGAAGGACTATTAACTCATACAAGCGTCATCCCAGTTGGTGGCGATCATATTACAAAAGATTTATCAATTGTATTAAAAACTCCAACAGAACAAGCAGAAAAAATTAAAAAGCAGTATGGACATGCCTATTATGATGATGCTTCAGATGAAGAATTATTTGAAGTCCCTGTAGTGGGAACGGATTCGACGGATCAATATAGTCAGCGTTATATTGCTGAAATTATTGGTGTGCGTTTAGAGGAACTGTTTGAACTTATTTTAGATGAGCTTGCTCGTATAGGTGTAAGAGACTTACCGGGAGGCGTCGTCATTACAGGAGGCGTTGCACAATTAGAAGGACTAGCCCAACTAGCACGCCAAGTTATGCTTACGCGTGTTCGCATTTATACACCGGATTATATTGGTGTACGTGAGCCTTTATTTACGACTGCAGTTGGACTAATTCGTTATGCGCATTCAGATGACAGGTTTTACGGTAGGAGCATGGGAAGTACAGCTCCAGCGTATGTGCCATATCCAGCTCAGCCAACTCCTTCTAAAAAACAATCGAATACACCGGAGAGAGTAGATCACGGTAATAAAGTTCGTGTCATTGATCGCGCGAAAAACATATTAAATAAATTTTTCGAATAACAGCGAAAAATCAAGACGAGAGAAGTAGGAGGAGAAACAATGTTAGAATTTGATACAAGTATGGATCAGCTTGCTGTCATTAAAGTAATAGGTGTAGGTGGCGGAGGTAATAACGCAGTAAACCGCATGATCGAACATGGTGTGCAAGGTGTAGATTTTATAGCAGTTAATACTGATGCGCAAGCATTAAATTTATCAAAAGCTGAATATAAACTACAAATCGGGGGGAAATTAACACGTGGTCTTGGCGCCGGTGCTAATCCTGAAGTCGGTAAAAAAGCGGCAGAAGAAAGCCGTGAGCAATTAGAAGAAGTACTACGTGGAGCAGATATGGTATTTGTTACTGCTGGTATGGGTGGTGGTACAGGTACAGGTGCAGCCCCAGTAATCGCCGGTATTGCACGTGATTTAGGCGCGTTAACAGTAGGTGTTGTTACACGACCATTCACATTTGAAGGCCGTAAACGCCAAACACAAGCGATCGGCGGTATTTCATCAATGAAAGAAGCGGTTGATACATTAATCGTGATTCCAAACGATAAACTACTTCAAATCGTGGATAAATCAACGCCGATGCTTGAAGCATTCCGCGAGGCAGACAATGTACTAAGACAAGGTGTACAAGGTATTTCAGATTTAATCGCAACTCCTGGTTTAATCAACCTTGACTTTGCCGATGTTAAAACAATTATGTCAGGTAAGGGTTCAGCACTTATGGGAATCGGGATTGCTGCTGGCGAAAATCGTGCAACAGAAGCAGCCAAAAAAGCGATTTCAAGTCCACTTCTTGAAACGTCAATTGACGGAGCAAAAGGTGTAATTATGAATATTACAGGCGGCACTAACTTAAGCCTTTATGAAGTACAAGAGGCAGCGGATATCGTAGCACTTGCTTCAGACGAAGAAGTAAACATGATCTTCGGTTCTGTTATTAATGACAACTTAAACGATGAAATTATCGTGACAGTAATCGCAACAGGATTCTCAGATGACTTTGTAGCGCCACGTCCACAGCCAGTCCGTTCAACATTAGGTACGCGTCAACAAGCACAACAAGTAACACAGCCTACTGGACAAGTAAGAGGGCAAGAACCAGTACACCAAGAAGCACCTCGTCAGACACAAAGCTATCAGCAAGAAGATGCTTTAGATATTCCAACATTTTTACGTAATCGTAAAAATCGCGGCTAATATTTAATAGATTGAAGTGGCTATAAAAGCTAGTTTACAGTTGTGATAAACTGTAAACTAGCTTTTTTAATTGTTTAGGAAATTATAAGATTTCGCTTAAGAACTTGAGTGTCCCTTACTAATAATGGGTTGTGTACCTGCCCCTTCGATTTCGTTGCAAAAACGGAGTTATCTCACAAGAATTTGAGATAACTCCGTTTTGTCGATTTGTTTATTTGAATGAAAGTTTTTGTCTAAAACAATTTGCAAAACCTTGCAACCGTTTGACATTTTCTACAGTGAGCCAATGCTAATCTACATGTAGGAGGAGCAAAACATGGTAGGCGAACTAATCATTTTGTACAATACACTATTTAACTTGATTTTATTAATGTTTACGAAAGAAATAACGGGACTGTACATAAGCAAGTGGCGTCTTGTTGCCAGTGCGTTAGCTAGTAGTATAGTTGCGACGATTTTATCGCCCTCGTTATTTGCGTCCATTCTGAGCTTTATCTTATTAATTGGCATTGCTTTCTCTTTTAGAATATACAGTTTTATTATTCAAGGGAGCTGGCTTGTCGTTGGGACGCTATTAGCAGGAGGACTATTAACCGCTCTGCAACCAATTTTGCAGGGGCGTTCATGGCTAACGTATATTTTGCTTAGTGCTAGCGCAGCTTGTATTGGCTTGGCGCTCGTAAAACTGAATTGGCATAAAAAATTACAAGATGCAGTACAACAGTCCTTTTTAACGAGCTGTGAACTTCAATTATTTGAACAAGCTCTTACTGTGAGTGCATTTATTGATACAGGAAACGAATGCGTAGAGCCTCTAAGTAGGCAGCCAGTACATTTTTTATCGTATAAAGCAGTGCAAGAGCAGCTAGCACCGTCGCTAAAAACAGCGCTTGAGCAGTGGCAGGAAGACGCGCCTTTAAATGTATCGATGTTTCCGGTTGAATTTCGTAAAGCAATTCGTTTTGTTCCAATTACTACTATTCAAGAAAATACAGTTATTGTACCAGCCCTTCGCGTGAGTTGTTTACAAGTGCAAGGGAAGTCATATGCGGGGCATTATATTATTTTCACGAAAAATGATGCCCGTTTCCCGCAAGATGCCGAAATGATTCTACATGTTTTTATCCTTACCAATTGATAAAGGGGGATCAGGATTGTTTGAAAAACTCATAGCTTATTTAAAACGTATTGGACGTAAGTTTTGGAAGAAGGGCACATACTATATAGGAGGACATGATTCATTGCCAGTACCTTTAACTCGAGAAGAAGAAGTAATCGTCGTCGGAGCCTTTATGAATGGAGATATGCATGCAAGAGATACATTAATCGAACGTAATTTGCGGCTTGTCGTCTATATAGCAAGACGCTTTGATAATACAGGTACACCAATTGAAGATTTAATTAGTATTGGTTCAATCGGTCTAATTAAAGCCATTGAAACATTTAATTTAGATAAAAATATTAAGCTTGCTACGTATGCCTCACGCTGTATTGAAAACGAAATTTTAATGCATTTGCGTAAAACGAGTCGTATGAAAGGTGAAGTCTCACTAGATGAGCCTTTGAATTCAGATGCAGATGGCAATGAATTATTATTATCGGATATTTTAGGCACGGAGGAGCATATTATTACAAATGACGTTGAGAAAAAAATCGAGCGTCAGCACATGTTTACAGCCATAAATAAATTAAATCCCCGTGAAAAATATATTATGGAATGTCGCTTTGGTTTAAATGGTAAAGAAGAAATGACACAAAAAGAAGTGGCTGATCATTTAGGTATTTCGCAGTCGTATATTTCGCGTCTAGAGAAAAAAATAATTTTAGATTTACGAGAGCACTTAAACGAGCCTATTTTATAGATTGGCTGAAATTGGCATAGTTGCTTACGCATATTCTCATTGCATCCGGACAAACTGATTGAAAGATAAAGTTCGGAGGAAGAGAATATGGTGCGTACAAAAGTAGAGCTATGTGGTGTAGATACATCGTCATTACCTATATTAAAGCACGAGGATATGAAGCAACTTTTTATTAGAATGCAAGCTGGAGAAAGTGCTGTACGTGAGGAACTGGTCATTTGTAATTTACGACTCGTCCTTAGTATCGTTGGACGTTTCTCGTATCGTGGGGAACAGGCTGATGACTTATTCCAGGTCGGCTGTATCGGCTTGTTAAAAGCAATAGATCACTTTGATTTAAAGCACAATGTACGGTTTTCTACGTATGCCGTGCCAATGATAATTGGAGAAATTCGCCGTCACTTACGCGATCATCATGCACTGCGCGTCTCTCGCTCACTACGGGATATAGCGTATAAAGCGATGCAGGCAAAGGAACAGTTTATTTTAGAACATTTACATGAACCAACAATCGAGCAAGTGGCGGCTGCAATTGAGATGAAAAAGGAAGATGTGTTGTATGCGCTAGATGCGATTCAAGATCCAATGTCGTTGCAAGAGCCGATTTATTCGGATGGGGGCGATGCAATTTATATGATTGATCAATTGAAGGGAGATGTGAGCGAGGATCAATGGGTTGCTTATGTATCGGTGAAGGAAAGTCTACAAAAATTAGATTTCCGGCAACAATTAATCGTCGCAAAGCGTTTTTATTATGGTGAAACGCAAACAGAAATCGCACAGACACTTGGGATTTCACAGGCACAAATTTCACGTCTTGAAAAAAGTGCAATTGAAACAATGCAAAAGGATTATAAGTTTTTGTAGTAAGCGTACGTGCTTCGTGCGCTTTTATTCTGTTGGAAAGGGAGGTTTGCATGCGTTTTTCAACCGTGCAGGAAAAGGAAATCATTGAGGCGACGAGCGGCAAGTTTATTGGGTATATAATAGATGCGGAAGTTTGTGAGGAAAAAGGAGAGATTATAGCCTTTATAATTTCTCAGCCTAAAAAATTTTACCACTTGTTTCAAGGTGAAGAGAATACTATAAGAATAGCGATTAGTCATATTCTCACAGTTGGGAAAGACGTAATCCTGGTAAAAGGTATTAATGAATAGGTCGCGCTATTCATTGAAAATTGGTCGCTAGCTTGTTACAATGTAAGAAACTAATGTTGTAAAGTTGGGGTAAAAGTGTCGGATATCGTTAATAATTTATTTAACATACAAACAAAAATTGAAGAAGCGAAAGAGCGAGCAAATGTTTCACAAGATGTACAAATTATCGCTGTCACAAAACAGGTAGATGTAAAGCGCACAGTTGAGGCAATTGAAGCGGGTCTTCAAAATCTTGGTGAAAACCGTCCAGAAGGTCTAGCTTTAAAGCTTGAGGCAATTGAGCTAGATGCGTGTTGGCATTATATTGGTTCATTACAAACACGTAAAGTGAAGCAAGTTATTAATGAAATTGATTATTTGCATTCATTGGATCGCTTAAGCTTAGCAGATGAAATTGAAAAACGTGCAACAAAAGTAGTAAAGTGCTTTGTGCAGGCCAATGTTTCAGGGGAAGAATCAAAACATGGATTAACGAAAGAACAAGTATTAACGTTTATAAACGAACTCGCAACCTATACAAAAATAGAGGTAGTCGGCTTAATGACGATGGCGCCAAATACAGATGATGAACAAGTTGTTCGGCAAGTATTTCGTGAGCTGAAATTATTACAGCAGGAAGTTGAACAATTACAATTGCCGTATGCACCATGTAGTCATTTATCAATGGGTATGTCAAATGACTATGAAATTGCCGTAGAAGAAGGTGCAACGTTTGTCAGAATTGGCACAGCTCTTGTTGGCTAAGAAAGAAGGGATAATGGATGAGTATTAAAAATATATTTGACAAATTCTTTTACTTAGAAGAAGTGGATGAAGAACAAGGAGCTCCGGCCGTAGCGGCTCATGTAGCACCAACATCAGCCCCACGACAAGAGCAGCCAAAGCAATCAATTGTAAATAATCGTGTAAAAAAAGATCGCAAAATGCAGCCGCGAAACGAAGTTGTAGTACCTAATAACGTCGTAAGTTTGCAGGCAGCATCGTCATTAAAAAATTCTAAAGTTATTTTAATTGAACCTCGTGTTTATGCAGAGGCGCAGGATATTGCTGAGCATTTAAAAAACAAACGTGCAACAATTGTCAATTTACAACGCATTGACCGTGATCAAGGTGTTCGCATTATTGATTTTTTAAGTGGTACAGTGTATGCGCTGGGCGGCGATATTCAGCGTATAGGTACGGATATCTTCCTATGCACGCCTGATAATGTAGAAGTGTCAGGTGAAATTTCAGATTATTTATACGAGGAACTTTAAACTAGAGAGGTAGTAATATATGATTTTTTCATTAGTATCCACAGCATTTCTCGTTTACAGATTTATGCTTATTGGTTATATTTTAATGTCTTGGGTTCCAGCGTTGCAAAATTCTGCAGTTGGTAGTTTTTTAGAAAAAGTGTGTGAGCCGTATTTAGGGTTCTTCCGAAAATTTATTCCGCCAATTGGTATGATAGATATTTCACCAATTGTTGGATTATTTGTTTTAGTATTTATTGAGCAAGGTGTTTATAATGTAATAGGTTATTTACTATAATTCAAACCTTCCCCTACGTAAGTGGGGGTTTTTTAGTAGATAAGAAAGTATAACTTTCTTATCTACATAAGTAAGGACAGCATCTCGCCCTATTTTGGGCGAGATGTGTCGTTCTAAGTAGTTTTAAATATAGAATTTAGTGCGGTATACTACATAGTAAAGACAACGAAGAGAGGTGTTTTCATGGAGCATTTAATTCAACATTTTAGAAAAGATGAGCAGCAATTTATTGAGCAGGCAATTGGTTGGCAACGTGAAGTAGAAGATCGCTATGCACCAAAGCTCACTGATTTTTTAGATCCTCGTCAGCGTTTTATCGTAGGGGCTGTCCTCGGTCAATCCATTGATTTAATTATGCAGACTGCAGGTGTTTTTGAACCAGCGGAAAGGGCTCGTGTCCTTATTGCCCCATCATATTTCGTTGCAACAGAAGACGATTTTCAAATGACCATTTTTACTATTAGTTTTCCGTCTAAATTCTTACAGCTAAAGCATCCAGATGTGCTCGGTGCGCTACTTTCGCTCGGGATAGACCGTAGTAAATTCGGAGATATACGAATTTGTGAAAATACGGTGCAGTTTGCTGTAGCAACTGAAGTAGGGGATTATGTCCGGGCCAATTTAACGAGCATAGGAAAAGTAAAGGTGCATGTCGAAGAAATTGGTGAGGCGGTCCCGTTAATCCAAACTAATGAAGAGTGGATTGAGAGCTCGTATACAGTTGCTTCGATGCGTCTTGATGTGGTGCTGGCAACCGTGCTTAATATTTCACGTCAAAAAGCCCAAAGTTTAATCGCTGCTAGTAAGGTGAAGGTGAACTGGACTGTGCGCGAAACAACATCATTTGAGCTACAAGAAGGAGATATATTATCTGCGCGCGGCTATGGTCGACTAAAGGTCATTATGACTGAAGGAAGAACAAAGAAAGATAAAATTCGTCTCCAAGTAGGTCGATTAGAGCAAAAAGCGTAAATAACAAGGAAATTTTACGGAAAATTGATGTTAATGTGAAACTAAACCTATATAATGAGTTTTATAGTATAAACGTGTAAAGGAGAGTCGAATGACATGCCACTATCACCTCTTGATATACATAACAAAGAGTTTACGCGTGGATTCCGCGGCTATGCCGAAGATGAGGTAAATGAATTTTTAGACCAAATCATTAAAGATTATGAAATCATTTTGCGTGAAAAGAAAGAACTTGACGAAAAAATTAAGACGATGACCGAGCAAATGAATCATTATAATTCACTAGAGGATACATTACAGCGCTCCATTATTGTCGCACAAGAGGCAGCGGATGAAGTACGACGCAATTCTCAAAAAGAAGCGAAATTAATTGTAAAAGAATCAGAGAAGAACGCAGACCGTATTATTAATGAAGCGTTAACGAAGGCGCGTAAAGTAACAATAGAAATTGATGAGTTAAAAAAACAATCAAAAGTTTTCCGTAATCGCTTCAAGATGCTTGTAGAAGCACAGCTGGATTTATTAAATACAGATGATTGGGATCATTTACTGGAATATGATGTGCATTTGACTGAAATTCAAGCACATGCGCGGTCTGAAGAGGAAAACGATTCTTCAAGTGAGAGTACTACTTATTAGTGGATAGTGCTTGACATAAACAAGGTCATTTTCATATACTGATACACAAGTATGAAGTTTTTATATGCAAATGAAGCAAAGACGGAGACAGTATGATTTGAATGCGGTTTAGCGATTCGAGGACGGTGAAAGCTCGAACGAAGCAATTAAAACAGAAAATCACTCCTGAGCTAAACGACTGAACTACACTGGATTCAATTGGCGTAAAAACGTCAAGATGATTTAGTAAGTAAGTCGTTTCGTCACACGCTACGTTACAGCGTCTAAGAGGCAAAGAAGCACACGCTTTTTGCAAATTAGGGTGGTACCACGAGACATACGCTTCTCGTCCCTTTACCAGGGACGGGAAGCTTTTTTTTATGTAATTATGTAAGGACTTCATCTCTTCCTTTTTTGGGGGAGATATGTCTTTCTAATTTGGTTAAACGGGTAATAGTGCAGCGGTTTGCATATAGATTTCAAAAAATAGGAGGCTTTCCAAATGGTAGAGTATAAAGAAACGTTATTAATGCCTAAAACGGATTTCCCGATGCGCGGTGGTTTACCGACAATGGAACCGAAAATGCAAGAGAAATGGAACGAAATGGACATCAATAAATTAGTAAATGAGCGTACAAAAGATCGCCCATCATTTATTTTACATGATGGCCCTCCTTACGCGAATGGTGATATTCATATCGGGCACGCATTAAACAAAGTAATCAAGGATATGATCAACCGTCAAAAATCTATGACTGGTTTTCATGTACCGTATATTCCAGGCTGGGATACACATGGTTTACCAATCGAGCAAGCATTAACAAACAAAGGTGTTAAGCGTAAAGAAATGTCTGTTGCTGAGTTCCGTGAGCTTTGTGAAAAGTATGCGTACGAGCAAATTGCTAATCAAAGTTCTCAGTTCCAACGTCTAGGAGTTCGTGGTGACTGGGAAAACCCATACATCACATTAAAACCGGAATTTGAAGCACGTCAAATCGAAGTATTCGGTAAAATGGCGGAAAAAGGGTACATTTACAAAGGCTTAAAACCTGTTTATTGGTCTCCTTCTTCTGAATCGGCTTTAGCGGAAGCAGAAATAGAGTACAAAGATGTTAAGTCTGCATCAATTTATGTAAGTTTTGCGATTAAAGATGCTAAAGGTGTCGTACCAGCGGATGCAAAATTCATCATCTGGACAACAACGCCTTGGACTTTACCCGCGAACTTAGGGATCTCATTAAATCCTGAATTTATTTACGCGGTTACTCAAGTTGGCGAGAAAAAATTCATCGTGGCAAAAGAATTACTTGAAACAGTAGCGAAAGCGCTTGAGTGGGATAGCTATGAAGTTATCCAAGAAGTGAAAGGGCAAGAAATGGACCGCATCGTAGCAGCGCACCCATTCTATGACCGTGATTCACTTGTTATGGTTGGTGACCACGTAACGGCTGAAGCGGGTACCGGATGTGTTCATACAGCGCCTGGACACGGGGAAGATGACTATAACATTGGTAAACTTTATGATCTACCAATTCTGTCACCAGTTGATAATCGCGGCTGCTACACAGACGAAGCACCTGGCTTTGAAGGTATTTTCTATGATGACGCTAACAAAATGGTTACAGAAAAATTAAAAGAAGTAGATGCACTTGAAAAATTAAACTTCTTTACACACTCATACCCACATGACTGGCGTACGAAGAAGCCGGTCATTTATCGTGCAACACCACAGTGGTTCGCGTCAATTGATGCATTCCGTGATGAGTTATTACAAGCAGTAACAGCGACAAAGTTCACGCCGGCATGGGGTGAAACGCGCCTTTATAATATGATTCGCGACCGAGGGGACTGGGTAATTTCTCGTCAACGTGCTTGGGGTGTTCCGATTCCGATTTTCTACGCAGAAAACGGCGAGCCAATTATTTCACCTGAAACAATCACGCATGTATCTAGTCTATTCCGTGAACATGGTTCAAACATCTGGTTCCAAAAGCCGGCAAAAGAATTACTTCCAGCAGGCTTCACACATGCAGGAAGCCCGAACGGTGAATTCACGAAAGAAAACGACATTATGGACGTTTGGTTCGACTCAGGTTCATCTCACCAAGGAGTGCTTGTAGAACGTGGCTTAACATACCCAGCTGACCTTTATTTAGAAGGCTCGGACCAATATCGTGGCTGGTTTAACTCATCATTAATTACATCTGTAGCAATTAACGGTTACGCACCTTATAAAGGTCTTCTTTCTCACGGCTTTGTACTTGATGGAGACGGACGTAAAATGAGTAAATCTTTAGGGAACGTTATCATTCCTGAGAAAGTAATGAACCAATACGGTGCAGACATCCTACGTCTATGGGTAGCATCTGTAGACTATACAGCAGACGTTCGTATCTCTATGGATATGTTAAAACAAGTATCAGAAGTATACCGTAAAATCCGTAACACATTACGCTTCTTACACGGTAACGTTGCAGACTTCAATCCTGCGACAGACCGTGTGGCATACGAAGATTTACGGGAAATGGATCAATACATGTACATGCGCCTACAAGACGTAGTGAAAACAGTGCGTACCGCATATGATCGTTACGAATTTGCAGCTGTATACCATGCAGTAAATAACTTCGTCGCAATCGAATTATCGTCGTTCTACTTAGACATTGCGAAAGACGTTGTATACATTGAAGGTCATGACAATAAAGACCGTCGTGCAATGCAAACAGTCATGTATGATACGTTAATGGCGTTACTAAAACTTATGACACCAATCATCCCTCATACTACGGATGAAATGTGGTCATACTTAGGTCAAGAAGAAGCATCTGTTCAATTAACAAACTTCCCAGAAGTTGAAGAGAATGAAAATTTCGCTGACCTACGTGCGAAATGGGTAAATGTCATTGCTGTACGTGACGAAGTGTTAAAAGCGCTAGAAGAAGCACGTAACGCAAAAGTAATCGGTAAATCACTTGAAGCGAAACTTTCTGTATATGCGGATGGAGAAGTCGTGCAATTACTTAATGATTCCAATATTAATTTTGCTCAGCTTTCAATCGTTTCTGAGTTTGTCATTGCAGGTAGCAAAGCTGACGCACCTGAACACGCATTAGTATTAGATAAAACTGCCATCGTTGTTGAAAAAGCTGACGGGGAAAAATGTGAGCGTTGCTGGTCAATTACTGAAACAGTAGGTAAAAACGAAGCGCATCCAACATTATGTACTCGTTGTGCAGAAGTTGTTGAAAATTATTACGTATAAGTAAATAAATTAGGCGATGTCTCGGAACTTTTCTGAGGCATCGTTTTTATGTTAAGGAAATTATAAAATTGCGGCTGTAGGCAATCGTTTTTTGTCGAAAATAATTATGCTAAAATGATAATTTTCATTTCAAGTGATTATATCCCTATAAGTATGCATACGGTTTGTGATAGAATGGGTAAGATATATCGTAAACGGGGGAACTGCTGTGTATAAATATTATGGATTAGCTTTGTTTGCTATACTATTAGACCAATGGACGAAATGGGTAATAGTTAAAAATATGGAATTAGGAGAACGAATTGCGGTTTGGGATCCATGGTTAGGTATTTTATCGCATCGAAATCGCGGTGCTGCATGGGGCATGCTAGAAGGTCAAATGTGGCTATTTACCATTGTTACAGTGGGTGTCATCGTTGGGATTATTTACTTCTACCATACAGAAGCGCAAGGAAAGCCTATGTTCCAAGTGAGCTTAATGTTACTACTAGGCGGGGCAATTGGTAACTTTATCGATCGACTTTTCCGAGGTGAAGTAGTCGATTTTATAGACGTACTTATTCCGGGTATTAATTATCATTTCCCGATTTTTAATATTGCCGATGCAGCGTTAACAATAGCGGTGACTATGCTTTTAATTACGATTATTTTAGAAGATCAAGCAGAAAAGAAAAAGGTGAAAAAATGACAGTAGTAACACATACAATCCAAGCAGAAAACGTTGGAGAACGTATTGATAAAGCATTGTCGTCTATTCAAACAGAATGGTCGAGATCACAAATTAGTAACTGGCTTACTGAAGGCAATATCAAAGTCAATGGGAATACAGATGTAAAGCCAAAGTACAAAGTAAGAGAAGGTGACATCATTGAAGTTGATGTGCCAGAAGTTCAAGAATTAGAAATTATAGCGGAAGATTTGAATTTAGAAATCGTCTATGAAGATGCAGATGTTTTAGTTGTTAATAAACCAAAAGGAATGGTTGTACATCCCGCGCCAGGTCATGCATCAGGCACATTAGTAAATGGATTAATGCACCATTGTAAAGACTTATCAGGTATTAACGGCGTGATGCGTCCTGGTATAGTGCATCGTATCGATAAAGATACTTCAGGCCTATTAATGGTCGCTAAAAATGACATTGCGCACGTATCATTAGTGGATCAATTAGTAAAAAAGACCGTAACACGTAAATATACAGCACTTGTACATGGTCATATCGCACATGATAAAGGGACAATTGATGCTCCAATCGGTCGTGATGTGAAGGACCGTCAAAAGCAAGCAGTTGTTGATAACGGCAAGAACGCAATAACGCATTTCCAAGTAATGGAGCGCATGGGGAATTTTACGTTGGTAGAATGCCGTCTTGAAACGGGTCGTACACACCAAATTCGAGTCCACATGAATTATATTGGTTACCCATTAGCTGGCGATCCAAAATACGGGCCGAAGAAAACCCTCGATTTCGATGGACAAGTACTGCATGCAGGTGTATTAGGCTTTGAGCATCCAGTTACAGGTGATTATTTAGAGTTTTCATCACCACTACCTGCAGATTTCGAACAATTGTTGTCTGAACTTCGTAATTAGTATTGACATGTATCTTTATGGGTAATATACTATGAAAAGTGAAAAACTAAATAACCACCTTTAATGACAGTCCAGAGAGGCTGAGAAGGTACTTGTGAAATGTAGAAAAAATTTAAGCTGATCTGTTTACTGCGTAGATGAATGCGGTAAGTATAAGCGTATGATTTCTGTCTAGCTGATTAAAGTGAAGCGGAAACGATTTTTTCGTCATGGTCTTTTAACACTTGTATATTCAACCTCTTGAGCGGATGCTTGAGAGGTTTTTTGTTGTAAAAAACAAAAGTGAGTAAGCTAAGAAGGACGCTTCCCTAGGGCAAATGCATGGTCAACTTCATGTTGACTACTGACCGACAATAAAACAACAATGAAAGGAGAAATGAACATGCCTCAAATTACAGAATTACTAGACGGACCTTCAATGAACCGTGCTCTGACACGTATTGCACATGAGATTATCGAACGCAATAAGGGCATAGATGAATGTATTTTAGTTGGTATTAAAACACGTGGAGACTTTTTAGCAAGACGCTTAGCCGAGAAGATTGAAAAAATTGAAGGTAAGCCAATTCGAACAGGTGAACTGGATATTACGCTTTACCGAGATGACTTATCAACAAAGCAAGTAAATGATGAAGCGCAGGTACAGCAAGTAGATATTGAATACAAAGTAGATACGCAAAAAATTATTTTGGTGGATGATGTATTATATACAGGACGAACAGTACGTGCAGCGCTTGACGCAGTTATGGACTTAGGAAGACCTTCTCAAATTCAGCTTGCTGTATTAGTAGACCGAGGACACCGAGAACTACCGATTCGCGCTGATTATGTAGGGAAAAATATACCTACATCGGGGACAGAACGAATCGTCGTGAATTTATCAGAAGTAGACGGGCAAGACTTAGTAACAATTCATAAAGAAGACTAAATCAACAATAAAGAATGCGAGGAAAATAACAATGTCAAAAGCAGTTTTAGATATTAACGACAAGCCAAGTAGTGGGCAGTTGATAACGTTAAGTTTCCAGCATATGTTTGCCATGTTTGGATCAACAATTTTAGTACCACAATTAGTAGGGTTGAGCCCAGCGATAGCCCTTTTAACGAGTGGGATTGCGACAATTATGTTTTTACTCATTACACAATTCAAAGTACCAGCTTACTTAGGCTCATCATTCGCCTTCATCGCGCCGATTTTAATTGCAACAGGCGGTGTGGATCAGGCTACTGGTGCAAATATAAATCCAGGAAATGCGATGATCGGAGCAATGGCAGTTGGTATTGTATACGGGATCGTATCACTCCTTATTTGGAAAACAGGCTATAAATGGCTAATGCGTCTCCTACCACCGATTGTAGTAGCACCAGTCATCATCGTAATCGGATTAGGGTTATCAGGAACAGCTGTAGGAATGGCGATGAACGTAAATGGTGAATATAGCTTTTTACACTTCTCAGCAGCATTAGTCACATTGTTCTCAGCAATTATCTTCACGGTGTACTTTAAAAATATTTTAAGTGCGATGCCAATTTTAATGGGCTTAATTATCGGCTACATTTATTCTTGCATCATCGGAATCGTGGATTTCTCAGCAGTAAAAGAAGCGTCATTTTTCGCAATGCCAGAGTTCTTAATTCCTGGTGTAGACTATGAAATCAACATCACATTAAAAATTTTACTGGCAATGGTGCCGATCGTTATCGTAACGATTTCAGAGCATATTGGCCACCAGTTAGTTCTAGGGAAAGTTGTTAACCGTAACTACATTAAAGATCCAGGTCTACATCGTTCAATCTTTGCAGATGGGCTTGGAACATTTGTCAGTGCATTATTAGGTGGACCTCCAAAAACAACATACGGTGAAAATATTGGTGTACTGGCCATTACGCGTGTGTATTCCGTATATGTAATTTTAGGGGCAGCAGTCATTGCGATTATTGTATCATTCTTCGGTCAAGCGATGGCATTAATCTCAACAATCCCAACGGCCGTGCTTGGCGGGATTTCAATCCTGTTATTCGGGATTATCGCTTCAAGTGGTTTACGTATGTTAGTTGAAAATAATGTAGACTTCGGTAACAACCGTAATATGGTAATTGCATCAGTAATTCTAGTAGTAGGCATCGGCGGAGCAGCCTTAAGATTTTCAGAGTCATTTGCCATCGAGGGCATGGCGTTAGCCGCGATTATCGGTGTTATTTTAAACTTAGTTTTACCTGGTCGCGATACAAAAGAAGTAGACTATGACAACTAAATAGAAGTACCTTTTAAAGAGTGTCCAGAGAGGCAAGCAAGGGGAATTTGAAAAGCATAAGATAGGCGAACTATAGCTATCTTTACCTTTTCACACCTTCCTTTGCCTCATTGATGCCATCAATGAGGCTTTTCTTTTGAATGGTTTTCCCAGTCAAAAGAGGTGGATTTAAAAATGCATGACAATCGGAGGCGCGTTATGAAAAACTTACTTTCAATGGAACATTTATCGAATGAAGAAATTTTACACATCTTAGACCGAGCAAGAGATTTTGAAAATGGCGGAAAACCTCAATTATCGCGCTCATACAACATTGCAAACTTATTTTTTGAACCGAGCACACGTACAAAAACAAGCTTTGAGATGGCGGAACGTCGTGTCGGTTGTACTGTTATTCCTTTTGATGCAAGTTTCTCAAGTGCAGTAAAGGGTGAAACGATGTACGACACAGTAAAAACGCTTGAAATGATTGGTATGGATGCAGTTGTGATTCGTGCAAAGGAAGATGAATACTACAACGAGCTTTTAGAAGGCATCAACGTAGCAGTCATTAACGCAGGCGATGGCGCAGGTCAGCACCCGTCACAATCATTACTTGATTTATACACGATTCAAAAAGAGTTTGGCACATTTGAAGGATTGAATGTCACGATTGTAGGGGATGTCTCACATAGCCGTGTAGCAAAATCAAATGCCACAGCACTTACTCGATTAGGGGCAAATGTTCGATTCCTCTGCCCAAAGGAATGGGCAGGCGAGTTTGAAGCGTTCCACTCTTGGGATGAAGTACTTGAAGATAGCGATGTAGTCATGCTGCTACGTATTCAACATGAACGTCATTCTGTAAGTAAAAGCTTCTCAAAAGAAAGCTATCATGAGCAGTATGGATTAACAGTTGAGCGAGAGAACAGGATGAAGCCTGATGCCATCATTATGCATCCAGCTCCAGTGAACCGTGACGTTGAAATTACGGATGAGTTAGTCGAATGTGAACGATCACGTATTTTTGAACAAGTGCGAAACGGTGTATTTGCACGTATGGCCATTGTAGAAACGATTTTGAAGGAGAGACCATAACATGACAAAAGTTATTCAAAACGTACAACTATTAACTGAACAAGGCGAGTTAGTAACAACTTCTTTGACAATCGAAGACGGGAAAATTGCTAGCGTTGGTGGTGACATTCCAGCCGGTGCGGAAATTATTGAAGGGAACGGCCATTTTATCTCACCGGGTTTTGTCGATGTACATACACATCTGCGTGAACCAGGATTTGAGCATAAAGAAACAATTGCAACAGGTTCAGCATCTGCTGCAAAGGGTGGTTTTACAACGATTTGTGCAATGCCGAATACGAAGCCAGTTCCAGATTCGGTAGAAAACATGCAACTTATTAATGGCTTAATTAAAGAAAGTGCTGTAATTCGCGTTTTACCATATGGCTCACTTACGAAAGATATTTCTGGTGAGGTACGTACAAATATCGAAGAACTTAAAGCAAACGGAGCAGTGGCATTTTCGGATGACGGTGTTGGGATTCAATTATCATCAACAATGTATGAGCAAATGAAAGAAGCGGCGCAACATAATATGGTCGTTGTGGCGCACTGTGAAGATAACTCACTAATTTATGATGGCGTTATGCATGAAGGAAAACGCAATCTGGAGCTTGGCTTACCGGGGATTCCATCAATTTGTGAATCGGTACAAATTGCACGTGACGTATTACTAGCGGAAGCAGCAGGTGCGCGCTACCATGTTTGTCATGTTTCATCAAAAGAATCAGTGCGTGCTGTCCGTGATGCAAAAGCAGCGGGCATTCGTGTAACAGCTGAAGTTTGTCCACACCATCTACTACTTGAAGAAATGGATATTCCTTCAGATGATGCCAACTGGAAGATGAACCCGCCATTACGTGCAGCAGACGACAAAGACTCATTACATGCGGCACTACTTGACGGCACAATTGACTGTATCGCGACAGATCATGCACCTCATACAACAGAAGAAAAATGCTGTGGTATGGTGGGCGCTCCGTTCGGTATTGTAGGCTTTGAAACAGCTTTCCCGTTACTTTATACAAAATTCGTTGAAACAGGTAAATGGACGCTAAAACAATTAGTCGACTGGATGAGCGTAAAAGCAGCAGAAATTTTTGAACTTCCATATGGCAAAATTGAAGTAGGGTGTTCTGCGGATCTGGTTTTAATTGACTTAAATAAAGAGCAAGCGATCGATGCAGAAGGTTTTGTGTCAAAAGGACGTAATACACCATTTAACGGTTGGGTAGCAAAAGGCTGGCCGGTCATGACAATTTTTGAAGGCAACATTGTATATCAGGAGGCGGAATAATGAAAAAACGTTTATTAATTTTAGAAGACGGCACAGTGTTTCACGGTACAGCATTTGGTAGCGATGAAGCTTCGCAAGGTGAGGTTGTATTTACAACAGGGATGACAGGTTACCAAGAAACATTATCTGACCCTTCATTTTACGGACAAATCGTAACATTAACATACCCTTTAATTGGGAACTACGGAATTAACCGTGATGACTTCGAAGCGATTTCACCAGCAATTCGTGGCTTCGTAGTACGCGAGCTATGTGATCAACCATCAAATTTCCGTTGTGATATGACGTTAAATGACTATTTAACATCGAAAAACATTCCTGGTATTGAGGGAATCGATACACGTAAATTAACGCGTATTATTCGTACACAAGGTGCGGTTCGCGCAATTCTTACTGAAGCGGATGCAGAAGTAAAAGTAGACGAAATCGTAGCACAGCTTCAAGCAACACCGTTAATTACGCATCATGTAAAAGAGGTTTCACCAAAAGCTGCGTATCCATCACCAGGTCGTGGTAAACGCGTTGTGTTAATCGACTACGGTATGAAGCATGGTATTTTGCGTGAGCTAAACAAACGTGACTGTGATGTAGTCGTTGTTCCATATAACACACCGGCTGAAGAGGTGCTGGCTTGGCATCCAGACGGCATTATGTTATCAAATGGCCCTGGTAACCCAGCGGACGTAACAGAAGCAATCGACACGCTTCGCAACCTAATTGGTAAAGTCCCAATCTTCGGTATTTGCTTAGGGCATCAACTATTTGCACTAGCAAGCGGCGCAACAAGCTTTAAATTACCATTCGGTCACCGCGGAGCGAACCACCCAGTTAAAGATTTACGCACAGGTCGTACGGAGTTAACTTCACAAAACCACGGTTATGCAATTGACGAAGCGTCACTTGCAGGCACAGACCTTGAAGTAACACATTTAGCATTAAATGACGGAACAGTTGAAGGCTTACGCCATAAAGTACACCCGGTATTTACAGTACAATATCACCCAGAAGCATCACCGGGACCAGAAGATTCAAACCACTTATTTGATGAATTTATTGAGTTAATGGAGCAAGAAGCAGGGAAGGGGAAACAACATGCCTAAACGTACAGATATAGAAACTATTTTAGTAATCGGATCAGGTCCAATTGTTATCGGCCAAGCAGCGGAATTTGACTATGCAGGAACACAAGCTTGTCTTTCATTAAAAGAAGAAGGCTACCGTGTCATCTTAATCAACTCAAACCCAGCGACAATCATGACGGACACAGAAATCGCAGACAAAGTATACATCGAGCCAATTTCTTTAGAGTTCGTTTCACGTATTTTACGTAAAGAACGTCCAGATGCCATCCTTCCAACATTAGGCGGTCAAACAGGTCTGAACATGGCGATTGAGCTTGATGAATCAGGCATTTTAGATGAGCTAAATATCGAAATTCTTGGGACAAAACTTGATGCGATCCATAAAGCAGAGGACCGCGACTTATTCCGTAACTTAATGTATGAACTTGGTGCACCAGTACCAGAATCAGACATTATTCACAATATGGAAGAGGCACATGCGCTTGTGGCACGTATTGGCTACCCAGTAATCGTACGTCCTGCATTCACACTTGGCGGAACAGGCGGCGGTATTTGTCATAATGATCAAGAGCTTGAAGAAATCGTAACATCGGGGCTAAAATACTCACCTGTAACACAATGTCTTCTAGAAAAATCAATCGCTGGTATGAAAGAAATTGAATACGAAGTAATGCGTGACGCGAACGACAATGCCATCGTAGTATGTAACATGGAAAACTTTGACCCAGTAGGTATCCATACAGGGGATTCAATCGTAGTCGCACCTTCTCAAACATTATCAGACCGTGAATACCAAATGCTACGTAATATTTCACTTGATATTATCCGTGCGCTTAAAATCGAAGGTGGTTGTAACGTACAGTTAGCACTGGATCCAAATAGCTTCCAGTACTATGTAATCGAAGTAAACCCGCGTGTATCTCGTTCATCGGCACTTGCATCAAAAGCAACAGGTTACCCTATTGCCAAACTTGCTGCAAAAATTGCAGTAGGTTTAACGCTTGATGAAATTAAAAACCCAGTAACAGGTTCAACATACGCTTGCTTCGAGCCCGCACTTGACTATGTTGTAGCGAAAATCCCGCGCTGGCCTTTCGATAAATTTGAATCAGCAAAACGTAATTTAGGTACACAAATGAAAGCTACAGGTGAAGTAATGGCGCTTGGCCGTACATTCGAAGAAGCTTTATTAAAAGCAGTTCGCTCACTTGAAACTGGTCATGTGCATATTGAAATGAAGCATGCAGAAGACTTAACAGATTCTTGGATTGAAAAACGTATTAAAAAAGCTGGGGACGAGCGTTTATTCTTCATCGGTGAAGCAATCCGTCGCGGCGTAACAATCGAACAAATCCATGAGTGGTCAGCAATCGACTTATGGTTCTTAAATAAATTAAAGAAAATCGTTGATATGGAAGCAACACTTGCTGCAAACAAAAACGATAAAGATGTCTTACGTACAGCAAAACGTCTAGGCTTTGCTGATAAAAAAGTAGCTGAGCTTTGGGAAACGACACCGGAAGCAATCTACGCATTCCGTAAAGATACAGGCATCATCCCTGTGTATAAAATGGTTGATACTTGTGCGGCAGAGTTTGAATCACAAACACCATACTTCTACGGCACATACGAAGATGAAAACGAATCAATTCGCTCTGAAAAAGAATCGGTAATCGTACTTGGTTCGGGTCCAATCCGTATCGGACAAGGGGTAGAGTTTGACTATGCAACCGTGCACTCAGTTTGGGCAATTAAAGAAGCAGGTTATGAGGCAATCATTATTAACTCAAACCCAGAAACAGTATCTACTGACTTCTCAATTTCAGATAAATTATACTTCGAACCACTAACAATCGAAGACGTAATGCACATCGTGGACTTAGAGCAACCAAAAGGTGTAGTCGTTCAGTTTGGTGGACAAACTGCCATCAACTTAGCAGATAAATTAGCAGCGTACGGCGTGCAAATCTTAGGTACTTCTCTAGAAGATATCGACCGTGCTGAAAACCGTAATAAATTCGAAGCGGCATTACAAGAAATGGGTATTCCCCAACCACAAGGGGAAACAGCGGTATCAACAGAAGAGGCATTAGTTATTGGTAAAAAACTAGGCTTCCCTGTACTAGTTCGCCCTTCTTATGTACTGGGTGGACGCGCAATGGAAATCGTGTATAACCTTGAAGAGCTCGAGCACTATATGGAAAATGCAGTAGAAGCATCTCCAGATCATCCGGTATTAGTTGACCGCTATTTAACGGGTCAAGAAATCGAAGTAGACGCAATTTGTGACGGTGAGAACGTCTTAATTCCGGGGATTATGGAGCATATTGAGCGCGCAGGTGTTCACTCTGGTGACTCCATCTCGGTCTACCCACCACAAAAATTATCACAAGATCAAAAAGATGTGTTAGTTGATTACACAACACGCTTAGCAAAAGGTCTTGGTATTATCGGTTTAATGAATATCCAGTACGTAATCTCTCAAGGTGAAGTGTACGTAATCGAAGTAAATCCACGTTCATCTCGTACAGTACCGTTCTTAAGTAAAATTACGAACATCCCAATGGCAAACATTGCAACAAAAGCGATCCTTGGTCAATCAATTGTCGAACAAGGCTACCCAACAGGTCTTGCAAAAGAGAAGCAAGGTGTATTCGTTAAAGTCCCAGTGTTCTCATTCGCCAAACTTCGTCGTGTAGACATTACATTAGGCCCTGAAATGAAATCAACAGGGGAAGTAATGGGGAAAGATTCAACACTTGAAAAAGCGTTATACAAAGGCTTAGTTGCAGCAGGTATGGAAATTAAAACACATGGTACGGTTCTTTTCACAGTGTCAGATAAAGATAAAGAAGAAGCAATCGCACTTGCAAAACGTTTCTCAACAGTGGGCTACCGCATTGTAGCAACAGAAGGTACAGCAGCGATTTTCGAGCAAAACGGTGTGCGCACAGATGTTGTCGAAAAAATCGGTGGTAAAGGCAGAACATTACTTGATTTAATTCAAAACGGTGAAGCACAACTCGTAATTAACACATTAACAAAAGGTAAGCAACCAGCACGTGACGGGTTCCGTATCCGTCGTGAGTCTGTAGAGAATGGCGTACCTTGCTTAACTTCATTAGATACAGCAGAAGCGATGTTACGTGTAATCGAATCGATGACATTTACAGCAGAAGAAATGCCAAAATCGGAGGTAGTACACTAAAATGATCCGTCAAGAGAAAATGACCGTTGTTGCTCAGCAGCTAATTGCGACAAACATTTTCGAATTGACACTACAAGGGGAACTGGTTCAGGATATGACTCCTGGCCAGTTTGTCCATGTCAAGGTGTCCGATTCGCAAGAGCCATTATTACGTCGACCAATTAGTATCGCCAATGTTGACAAAGAAAAAAATGAATTTACGATGATTTATCGTGCAGAAGGTCGAGGGACTCAGGTGCTTGCATCAAACCGTGAAGGTCAAGTAGTCGATGTACTAGGGCCACTTGGGAACGGCTTCCCAGTTGAAGCAGTACAACCTGGTCAAACGGCACTTCTAGTTGGTGGAGGAATCGGTGTACCGCCACTGCATGAATTATCAAAGCAGTTAAATGCACGCGGCGTGAAAACAATTCACGTGTTAGGCTTCCAAACAGCAGATGTTGCATTTTACGACGAGCAATTCGCGGCATTAGGTGACACATATTATGCAACAGTAGACGGCACAAAAGGAACAAAAGGTTTCATCACAACGGTATTTGATGAAGTGAAGCCAGAGTTTGACGTGTTTTACTCTTGTGGACCACTGCCAATGCTACGTGCATTAGAGCAGTACTATCCGGAAAAAGTAGGTTATTTGTCATTTGAAGAGCGCATGGGCTGCGGTATTGGTGCTTGCTTCGCATGTGTTTGTAAAACAACGGATGCAATCGAAAAAGATTATGTAAAAGTGTGCTCAGACGGGCCAGTATTCCCGAAAGGAGTTGTGGAGCTATGAGCCGCATCAACATGGAACTACCAGGATTAGAGTTAAAAAACCCAATTATGCCGGCTTCAGGCTGCTTCGGATTTGGCCGTGAATACGCGCAGCTTTATGATCTATCTAAGCTGGGTGCTATCATGATTAAAGCAACAACTGTTGAAACGCGTCTAGGAAATCCAACACCGCGTGTCGCAGAAACAGCAGCAGGTATGTTAAATGCAATTGGACTTCAAAACCCAGGCATTGAAAAAGTAATGAACGAAGAATTAAAGTTTTTAGAAGGTTATGATGTGCCGATTATCGCAAATGTCGCGGGTACAACAACAGAAGACTATGTAGAAGTCGCGCGTCGCATTTCTACAGCGTCTAATGTGAAGGCATTAGAATTAAACATCTCTTGTCCAAACGTCAAACATGGTGGCATTCAATTTGGTACAGACGCGGCAACAGCACGTCAGCTTGTGGAAGCAGTAAAAGCTGTTTCACAAGTGCCAGTCTATGTAAAACTATCACCAAACGTAACGAATATAGTAGAAATCGCACAAGCTGTGGAAGCGGGCGGTGCAGACGGTATTACAATGATTAATACATTAGTAGGTATGCGCTTAGATGAACGTACAGGAAAACCTGTTATTGCAAATGGCACAGGGGGGCTATCAGGTCCAGCAGTAAAACCAGTTGCCATTCGTATGGTGTACGAAGTATATAAAGCAGTCAATATTCCGATTATCGGAATGGGCGGTGTGACGAACGTACAAGACGTAATTGATTTTATGTCAGCGGGTGCTTCTGCAGTTGCAGTAGGTACAGCAAACTTCGTTGAACATTTCGTTTGTCCAAACATTATCGACGCGCTACCAGCCAAACTGGATGAGCTAGGCGTAGAGCATATTTCAGAAATTATCGGAAGGAGCCACCGTTAACATGAACAACAAACCAATTATTGCACTTGACTTTCCTGGAGAAAAAGAAGTGTTCCACTTTTTAAATAAATTTAACGAGCCTTTATTCGTAAAAATCGGCATGGAGCTTTATATGCAGGAAGGTCCAGACATTGTTCGTAAAGTAAAAGAGCAAGGTCACGACATTTTCCTGGATTTAAAACTTCATGATATTCCGAATACAGTGAAGTCCGCAATGAAAGGTTTAGCACGACTTGGTGTTGATTTAGTCAATGTTCATGCAGCGGGTGGTAAGCCCATGATGGAAGGTGCGCTTGAAGGCTTAGAGGCAGGAACAGCTGCTGGTAAAGAGCGCGCGGCATTAATCGCGGTAACACAATTAACATCAACGACAGAAATTCAAATGCAGCAAGAGCAAAAAATTGCGTTATCACTACAAGATTCAGTATTACATTATGCGCGTCTTACAAAACAAGCGGGCTTAAATGGTGTCGTTTGTTCGGTTCATGAGGCACGTGCGATTGCAGATGCGTGCGGTGAGGATTTCCTTCGCGTCACGCCAGGTATTCGTATGGCAGGTGGCGATGCACATGACCAAAAACGTATTGCAACGCCAGACGGGGCTCGTCAAGACGGTTCTTCATTAATCGTCGTTGGCCGTGCTATTACAGGTGCAGCGGATCCAATAGCAGCTTATAAAAATGTTTGTGAATTATGGGAGGAAAAATAAGATGTCATTACAAAACGAAATCGCACATGCAATGTTAAAAGTAGGAGCAGTGGAACTAAATCCAACAGACCTTTTCACATGGGCTTCAGGAATCAAATCTCCAATTTACTGCGATACACGCTTAACAATTTCAGATCCTGTTATTCGTAAACAATTAGCGAACGGGTTAGCTTCATTAATCAAAGAAAACTTCGGTGAAACAGAAGTTGTAGCAGGAACAGCAACAGCAGGTATCCCACATGCAGCTTGGGTTGCGGATATTTTAGAATTACCAATGGTGTATGTACGCTCAAAAGCAAAAGAGCATGGCCGCGGTAACCAAATTGAAGGTAAATATGCAGCTGGTCAAAAAGTGGTTGTGGTAGAAGACATCGTATCAACTGGCGGCTCTTCAATTACAGCGGTAGAAGCATTACGCGCGGCGGGCTGTGAAGTATTAGGGGTAGTTTGTGTATATACTTATAACTTACCAAAAGCTGAAGAAGCATTCGCTGCTGCAGATGTAAAATATGCATCACTTACAAACTTCGACTACTTAATCGAAGCAGCAAACGAATCAGGCACGATTCAAGAAGACCAAATTCCGTTCTTAAAGAGCTGGCACGCGGATCTTAAAGCGGGTACTCTTAAATAATAAAATCAAAGTAATTCCAATAACAAAACACCACATGAGTTCCCAATGCTCATGTGGTGTTTTCAGTTTGTTTTTTGTAAATGTCCCTTATTTTTTGTTGAAAAATGAAAATAGGCGCATTTAGCATACAACTTAATTGTAAATAAGTGAAAATGACACTTAATTTCGAATAAGTTGTATATCGATTTCGACTTTTTGAGACGAACTCTATTACGATAAACTACAATGAAATTTAACAGCGGCAGCCTAAAACTTCTTTTCGTTTTTTCTTTTTATTGTACAAAGTGTTTCCTTAAAATCTTTATTTACATAATAACTACAATGTTAATTTACATTGCCAATATTAAAGAAAAGGATCAGTTCATTTTAATGGATTAATAAAATTTTTCCTGCTTATTAAGCAATTTTTGAACGCTACCCCTTTATGGAAAAATAGTTTGACGGTGTTTTGGTACTTAAGAGACTGACCCTCTTTAGTTAGCTCTATATATTATTTTTAAATTTTTAAATTGTCCCAATGTCTTTCTTCCTCACTAGCAAAAATTATAAAACCTTCCCCTTGATTGATAGCTAAATCTGCTTCGATGACAGCATTCCTATCTAGTCAATTCGATTATTCGGTCACATACCTCTCCCGATAATTCCGCTATGTTTTTCAAATTTTCTACTTAATTCTTAAATGTTGGGAAATATCGGATATCCCGTCGTAAAACGTCATCATTTGTCATGACTTCTTTTCAATCGTTTATCGCATATCCTGACATATTGAGCGTTTTGTGTGATAGTGCATATGTCTATTCGACAAGTTTCTAAATGCATTGCGAAATTTCGTCGTATTAATAAGCGAGATGATCAAAATCGACAGAAAAAACTACTGAAACACTTATTTATTGTTTCAGTAGAAAAATGATAAAATCCTATTCTTATTTTTTAAACGATAAAATTTTAGCTTCATCTGGTGTAACGTACAAAGTCCTTTGTTCAAAATAAATTACAAATCCAGGTTTTGCACCACTTGGCTTCTTCACGTGACGGATTTCCGTGTAGTCTACAGGTACAGAAGACGATTCGCGGGCTTTACTAAAGTATGCACTTAACATCGCTGCTTCCATTAATGTTGCTTCATCAGGTTCAGTAGTATGTATAACTACGTGTGATCCTGGAATGTCCTTTGTATGTAACCAAATTTCATTGCGTTTCGCGATTTTGAATGTTAAAAAATCATTTTGTTTATTGTTTTTACCGACAGAAATTTTAATGCCTGTTGATGAAGTGAATTCTTCAGGCGTTGGTTTTGTTGGTTTTTTCTTTTTCTTTGATGCGCGTAAACGTAGATAGCCCTGCTCCGCTAGCTCTTCACGAATTTCTTCAATATCAGCAGGGGCTGCTTGCTCAACTTGCTGCATGAGCATCTCGAAATAAGCGATATCATTCACCGTTTTGTCGAGTTGCTCCTGTACCATGATGAGCGCGTTTTTCGCTTTATTATATTTTGTGTAGTAGCTTTGTGCATTTTCAACGGGTGTTTTACGCGGACTTACTGGGATGCGTACCATTTCACCCGTTTCACTATAGTAATTCGCAACATCGACAAAATCCACGCCTTTTTCAAAATTATACAGATTGGCCATTAACAGCTCACCGTACAGCTGAAACTGATCAAGATTGGCAGCGCGGTCAAAATCTTTTTGTAGTTTTTTTAGTTTTAATTTTAATTTATTTATTTCGTTAATGAGCCAACGTTCTAAATCGCCCGCTTGCTGTTTTACGCGGTCGCGCTCAGCACGGGCAAAGAAAACACGATCCAGTAGCTCGCTTAAATTTGGATAGTTCGTCACATGCCCTTCTAGATGTGTTAAATGTGCAGGTGAATAATAGATCTTTCCATTGCTTTCTAAATACGTAGGGTGTGCGGCACTTGCAACTTCGGTAGTAAATTGTCGGAATGCCGTAACCACATCTTGGCTCTTGATACGGTGCAGTAGCTCTGCTGCTTGCATTGGTGAAAACGCAGCAAAATGAGTTACTACATCTTTCGGTTCTTTGTCCTCGGCAAAAAAAGCTTGGATGTCTTGGTCAGCTACTTCGTATGGGTTCACTTTATGCTGAGCAGGTGGAGCCATATAAATTTGACCTGGTAGCACGGTACGGTAGCTATTGAGGGACGGTGGTAAGTGCTTTAAACTATCGATAATTTTATCGTTACCCGCATCTAAAAGCAGTAAATTACTATGTCGTCCCATAATTTCAATGACCAACTTACGTGTAATTGGGTCGCCGATTTCATTTTTACTTTCGATAACGAGCTGTAAAATTCGCTCTGAGCCATCATGCTGGACTGCATGTATAAATCCACCTTCAATATGTTTACGTAGAAGCATACAAAACATTGGTGGCTCTGCCGGATTTTCAATAGATTGCTCCGTAAAATGGACTCGTGCATAAGAAGGGTGAATCGAAAATAACAGCTTTTTATTACTGCCACCCGCACGAATGTGTAGGACGACTTCTAATGCGTTCGGTTGGTGTATTTTAGTAATGCGGCCGGAAACAAGCGTATGTATTTCATTGGCCATTGCTCGTGTAAATAATCCATCAAATGCCATGTAAATTCCTCTTTCATGAACGTGCAAAGGAAACCGCCTTGCCGTTTTCGTCATATTTTATCCGATATGCAATCGGTCGTATTATTAGTTGGCGCCGAGTTACTTAAAACGGCACTCAAAATAAAAAATAGGCACAAGCTCCACAGTCGTTACAATGTTAGCAACCAAAAGCTCAATAGCAAATGGAGGGAATGCCCTATGCCCATTGTAAAGCAAATCTACTGTTTTGACATCTGTGATTAAGTTGAACTAAAATGTTTTGATGTATTTTATTGATTAGTAATGGGAACGTCTTGCTGATTAGTTTAGTTTTATGCAAAAAACGTATAAAATGATGGGATATTAATCGTAAAACAATCGGAACGACTAATGGATAGGGCAATCGGACAGGTTGTTAGTATCGTAACATTCATAGTCTCTAATTGTATCTTAAATAATGATGATTTCGACTAATGAGATGCGTAGAGTTATTTAATCAGGGTATCGATGCGTTTTTTCTATAAAACAATCATCATAAACTCGTCAACATATGATATAATTATAGCAGTATGCAAAGAAGGATGTGACGAACCTTGGTGCGTAGTATGACTGGCTTTGGCAGGGGTGTCACAACGACGAAATCTTATCAACTTACCGTTGAAGTTCGTGCTGTGAATCATCGTTTTTTAGAGATTAATACAAAGTTTCCGAAAGAATGGATGGAGTCTGAGGTTCTTGCTAAAAAGATGCTTTCCGATGCCGTTTCTCGTGGAAAACTTGATGTTATAATTTTTATAAAAGAACTCCAAGTAGCAGAACATAAAATTCAGATTAATTGGCCATTACTTGATGCATATCGTAAGGCAAAGGAAGAGCTGGCACAAAATGTCTTTATCGAAGAGAAATGGACGATGCAAGAAATTGCTATGCTTGATCAAGTATTAGTCGTTGATAAAGAATCTTATGTTCAAACAGATATTTTAGAAGCTGTACAACAGGCAATGTCCCAAGCAATTGAAAATTTATTACAAATGCGTGAACGTGAAGGACAAGAGCTTGAAGTCGTTATGCTGCAATATAAAGAGCAACTGCAACAGCAAATTTCATTCATTCGACAAACGTCGCCAGAAGCTGTAGCGAAATATCGTGAACGTTTACTTGCGCGTATTGAAGATGTAGTGAGTGGACAAGTCGTTGAGGAGCGTTTACTAACAGAAGTTGCGTTGTTTGCAGAGCGTGTTGATATTTCAGAGGAACTGGATCGCTTAGATAGTCATTTCCATCAGTTAGATGAAACGCTTCAGGAAACAGTAGCGATTGGACGTAAGCTCGATTTTTTAATGCAGGAAATGCATCGTGAAATTAATACGATTGGATCAAAAAATCAATCTTCGCAAGCTTCGATTGCTGTCGTACAAGCGAAAACAATTTTAGAAAAGATGCGAGAGCAAGTTCAAAATATTGAATAGGCGGATGTCACAGATTTTGAAAGGAATTAGTGGATGTTAGCCTAATTTCGTTGCATTTATGCGACGGCTGCTAACTGACCTGCATCACGCAGGCCCAAGACAATTCAAAATCTAGACGCCAATTACGCCGAGGTGTAATTGATTGAAAAAGGGAGAATAAATTATACAATGAAAAAACAACGTGGCTTATTAATTGTATTATCAGGTCCGTCGGGTGTTGGGAAAGGAACGGTTCGTAAAGAGTTATTCTCGCAGGCCGATACGAATTATGAGTATTCTATTTCAATGACAACACGTAATCCTCGCGAAGGTGAAGTAGATGGTGTAGACTATTTCTTTAAGACGCGCGGGGAATTTGAAGGGCTAATCGAACAAGGTGGCTTACTAGAACATGCAGAATTCGTAGGGAATTACTACGGTACACCGCTTGCCTATGTAAATGAAACACTGGATTTCGGACGCGATGTCTTTTTAGAAATCGAAGTACAAGGTGCTGCACAAATTCGTGAAAAGGCGCCGGATGCGTTGTTTATCTTTTTAGCACCACCTAGTTTATCTGAGTTAGAACAACGTTTAGTTGGACGGGGCACAGAAACAGAGGAAGTCATTGCCAAGCGTATCGCAACAGCGAAGGAAGAGCTTGAAATGATGAGCTTATATGATTATGTAGTAGAAAATGATGAGGTTCAAAATGCGTGTGATAAAATCAATGCGATTATTAAAGCAGAGCATTGCCGCCGCGAACGCGTCGAAAAAAGATATTTGTCAATGTTGAGAGGAGAATAAACCTATGTTATACCCATCAGTAGATGCTTTAAAAAAGAAAGTTGATTCAAAATATTCTTTAGTGAGCTTAGCTTCTAAACGTGCACGCCAACTGCAAGAAGAGGGCGGAGAAAAGTTAGATTCTTACATTTCATACAAACCAGTAGGTCGTGCGCTTGAAGAAGTTTCGGTTGGTGCACTAAAAATTGTGAAGCAAGATGCTTCTACTATTTATGAAGACGAAATTTAATTTTAGTTAGCAATTTTTTAAAATGCGTAATAGCGTATCGGTAAACATAAATATGCCGATACGTCATATATTTTTCCGCGTTATGTACAAACTAGTATTTTAATGATATATGTTGCGAAGTAGCTCCCGGAGAATTTTTCTTTGGGAGCTTATCATTTGGTCGATAATTAAGTATGACTGACTTATCGACATAAGTAAGGACGGCATCTCGACCTATTTTGGGTCGAGATGTGTCTTTCTAAAGGGGACGAAAACGAATGATGCAAAAAAATAATATTCTACTTTGTGTTTCAGGTGGGATTGCTGTTTATAAAGCGGTGGCGCTCGTTAGTAAGCTATCGCAGGCTGGGTTGAATGTGAAAGTAATCATGACGGAGTCCGCACGCCAATTTGTCAATCCTTTGAGCTTTCAAGTGATGTCAAATAACGATGTGTTTTACGATACATTCGATGAAAAAGATTCTCGTGTCATTGCGCATATTGATTTAGCAGACTGGGCCGATTTAGTATTAATCGCACCGGCTACAGCCAATGTGATTGGCAAGCTTGCCAATGGAATTGCCGATGATATGGTCACAACGACACTCCTTGCGACAACAGCACCCGTGTGGATCGCACCGGCGATGAATGTACATATGTATGATCATCCAGCTGTGAAGCGAAATATTTCGCAGTTGGCACAGGACGGCTATAAATTTATTGAACCGTCAGAAGGCTTTTTAGCATGCGGGTATGTAGGGAAGGGTCGCTTAGAGGAGCCAGAAAAAATTACCGAGCTTGTCGTAAAGCATTTCGCGCCAAAATCATTGCCGTTAAAAGGCAAGAAAGTTATTGTATCAGCAGGCCCAACTCGTGAAAAGATTGATCCTGTTCATTTTATTACGAATTTCTCTACTGGGAAAATGGGCTATGCGATGGCTGAAGCTGCACGTGACTTAGGGGCAGATGTTGTACTCGTTTCAGGTCCAGTCCAGTTAGCTAGACCAGCCTGTATGAAAATTATTGATATTGAGAGTGCACATCAAATGTATGAAGCAATGGACGCTGAGTTTGCTGCAGCTGACATCGTTATTAAAACTGCTGAAGTTGCAGATTATCGTCCAAAGCAAATCCATACACCTAACGTGAAAAAACAAGATGGTGATCTGGCAATTGAGCTAGAGCATTCAATTGATATATTAGCTGCATTAGGTGACAAAAAAGCAACGCAACGCTTAATTGACTTTACCGTTGGACCGAATGATATAGAAGCATACGCCCAGCAAAAATTATTTAAACAAAAATTGGATTATATGATTGTCAATGTTGGGACGGAACAGGGCTTGGACTTTGGTACCGAAACAAATCGCGTCACGCTTTTCGGTAAAGAAGACTTCAAGCAAACATTCCCACAACTTCAGAAAAAGGACCTTGCGCTAGCATTACTAACAGCGATTGCAGAAAGAGAACAAACTCCATGATATATGTGGCAGAAGTAATCGTGGATGTATCTGCTTATCCAGTTGACCGTGCGTTTGATTACCTCATCCCTGAACAGTGGGCGGATTTAATTGAAAAGGGCTGCCGGGTGAAAGTGCCATTTGGTCCGCGTAATGTACTCGGGTTTGTGGTCGATTTGAAAAACGAAACAGCTGTACCGCCTGAAAAAATAAAGCCGATCGCGCAAATTTTAGATATTGAACCGGTGTTAACAGAAGAAATGCTTCAGTTGGCGAAATGGTTGAAGCATGAAACAATCTGTTACGAAATTGACGCCCTCCAAGTTATGCTACCGAGTGCACTAAGAGCGAAATACGAGAAAATTGTTCACCTGCAAGTAGTTCAAAATGATCTGCTTCCAGAGCTTCAACCGTATTTTGCAAAATCACCTAAAGTAAATTATAAGCTTTTTGAAAAAGATCATTTGCTTCGTGAGCTAAAGCTAGCGGCGATACACGGTCATGTAACAATCGAAAATAGTGTGAAGCAGCAAGGTGCAGTGAAGCATATACGGAAAGTTGCGATTACACAGGATACGGCGCTACTAGAGGGGATTTTTACAGCGATTTCTAATCGTGCACAAAAGCAGAAACTGCTTGTGCAGTGGATGCAAGGCCATCCGGGGGGCATTTTCACACCGGATGAGATTAATGAACAAGCGCAAGTAACGTCAGCCGTTCTGCAAGCTGTAGTTGAGCGAGGTGCGGCAACCTATATTCAGGAAGAAGTGTACCGGGATCCTTTTACTAAGGATGTTGCACGTACCGATTTTCTTCGGCTAACAGATGAGCAAACAGTGGCGCTACAGCAAATAACAACTGCTATGGAAGAAAAGCGGGCAGAGACCTTCCTACTGCATGGTGTAACGGGTAGTGGGAAAACAGAAGTGTATTTACAAGCAATTCAACATACCCTTGCAGAAGGCAAAGAGGCCATTGTGCTCGTGCCGGAAATTTCTTTAACACCACAAATGACGGAGCGATTCCGTTCACGCTTTGGCGAGCAAGTTGCGGTTATGCATAGTGGATTATCCGTTGGCGAGAAGTATGACGAGTGGCGTAAAATCCAACAAGGCAAAGTCAAGGTAGTTGTTGGTGCGCGTTCGGCCGCTTTTGCACCCTTTACAAATGTCGGACTCATTATTTTAGATGAAGAGCATGAATCCACATATAAGCAAGAAGATTCACCCCGTTATCATGCGCGAGATGTTGCGATTTGGCGTGGCGAATTTTATAGTTGTCCAGTCATTTTAGGAAGTGCAACGCCAGCGCTTGAATCATTTGCCCGGGCTAAAAAAGGTGTTTATACGTTATTAACACTCCAACAGCGTGCGATGAGGCAGGCGTTGCCGACAGTTGAAATTGTCGATATGCGTGAGCAATTAAAAAAGGGTAATCGTTCAATGTTTTCAGAACCGCTTGTGGATGCAATTCGTGTCCGACTAGAGAAAAAAGAGCAAATCGTATTGTTTTTAAATCGTCGTGGCTATTCGTCGTTCGTCATGTGCCGGGATTGTGGTACGGTTGTTCAATGTCCAAACTGCGATATTTCGCTCACATATCACCGTTCGAATGAAAAGCTAAAGTGCCATTACTGCGGCTATGATGAATATGTTCCGCATGAATGTCCACAATGTCAGAGTGAGCATATCCGCTTTTTCGGAACCGGTACCCAAAAGGTAGAGGAAGAGTTATATAAAATTTTCCCAGAAGCACGCGTATTACGAATGGATGTCGATACGACAAAGCATAAGGGTGCACACGAAGAAATTTTGGAGGCATTTGGTGAGGGGAAGGCAGATGTTTTACTCGGCACGCAAATGATTGCAAAGGGGCTTGATTTCCCGAATATTACATTAGTCGGTGTCCTCAGTGCAGATACATCGCTCCATTTACCAGACTACCGGGCGGCGGAAAAAACGTTCCAACTGATGACGCAAGTAAGTGGGCGTGCTGGTCGTCATGATAAACCGGGTGAAGTGTTTATTCAAACGTACACGCCTGAGCATTATGCGATTGAATTGTCGAAAGAGCAGTTATATACCCCTTTTTATGAACGAGAAATGCATACGCGTCGTCAAGCAGGCTATCCTCCGTACTATTATTTAGCACTCATCCAAGTTTCGCATGAAGATGTCATGATAGCTGCCGAATACGCAGGTCGAGCTGCAGAATGGCTACGTGCCAATTTATCATTTAAAGTGTCGATTATCGGCCCGACAACTGCAAGCATTAGCCGTCTCCAAAATAGATATCGTTATCAATGTTTGATAAAATATAAAATAGAACCAAATTTAATTCCGGTCCTGCTACAACTCATTAAGCTGTATCGCTCTGATTGGATTAAAAAAGGAATTATTTTAACAATTGATTTAGATCCGTCGATGATCTAAAGGTTTAGAAAGAGGTAAACAAAAAATGGCAATTAAACAAGTGGTATTTAACCCCGCAAAAATTTTAACGCAAAAAACAAAGGAAGTTGAAGTAATCAACGAAGAGATTATTCAATTACTTGATGATTTATATGACACAATGGTTGAACATGATGGTGTCGGTATCGCAGCACCACAAATTAATGTTGGCTTACGTGTAGCTATTGTAGAGCTCGGTGAAGATATATTAGAAATGATTAATCCTACTGTTATTGAAACACGCGGTGAGGAAGAAGATGTAGAAGGTTGCTTAAGTTTCCCGGATCTATTTGGCATGGTGAAGCGCCCAACGTACGTGAAAATTGAGGCAGCTGACCGTGAAGGCCGTGTTTATGAGCTAGAAGCAGAAGACTTCGAAGCACGTGCGATTTTACATGAAATCGATCACTTAGACGGTGTATTATTTGATTCAAAAATTACACGAATCTTAACAGAGGCTGAACTTGAAGAAATGTACGCTGAGGAGGAATAGTCTGTGACATCGATCGTATTTATGGGAACACCTGCTTTTTCGGCACCAATTTTACGTATGCTTCATGAGGAAGGCTACAATGTCTTAGCTGTTGTAACACAGCCTGACCGTCCAGTTGGGCGTAAAAAAGTGTTAACGCCTCCTCCTGTGAAGGAAGAAGCAGTACGTTTAGGCTTACAGGTTATTCAGCCTGAAAAGCTTCGTGGATCTAAAGAGCTTGAAGAAATTCTAGCATTGAACCCAGACTTAGTTGTGACAGCGGCATTCGGTCAAATATTACCGAAAGAGCTCCTAGAAGCACCACGTCTAGGTTGCATTAACGTGCATGCGTCCTTACTTCCGCTTTACCGCGGGGGAGCGCCAATCCACCAGGCAATTATGGACGGGCAAGCAAAAACGGGCGTGACGATCATGTACATGGCTGAAAAATTAGATGCGGGCGATATTATCTCGCAGCGTGAAATTCTCATTGAAGATACAGACCATACAGGTGGCATGTTCGATAAATTAAGTGAAGTGGGTCGTAGTTTATTAATAGAGACCCTACCTTCAATTATTGAGGGGACAAATGACCGTATTGTTCAAGACGAATCACAAGTAACGTATGCGCGCAATATTTCCCGTGAGCAGGAGCGTATTGACTGGTCAAAAGAGGCACGTACAATTTATAATCAAGTGCGCGGCTTGCATCCTTGGCCAGTAGCGTATACAACGTTTGAAGAAGGGAACTTCAAAATTTGGTGGGCAGAAGTTGGCGCAACCGCAAACGATGCTATACCAGGAGAAGTTGTAACTATTGAAAAAGATTATTTTGAAATTGCAACGGGTGAAGGCGCTAGTCTTGCTGTTTATGATCTGCAACCAGCAGGGAAAAAACGCATGTCAGCGGAAGAATATTTGCGCGGTACAGGGTCGAAATTACAGATTGGGGACCGTTTTATATGAGTAAAAAGAAAGAACAAATTTGGGATGGAAATGTACGCGATGCGGCACTAACAATCCTTTTAACAGTTGATAAAAGTCAGGCATATAGCAATCTTTTATTACACCAAACAATTGAAAAATATAAAATTGTGGATGCAAAAGACCGTGGCCTTTTAACGGAATTAACATATGGAACATTGCAGCATAAAATGACGCTTGATTATTATTTAGATCCATTTATCCGTGGGAAAGTAGATATTTGGGTACGCTGGTTACTACGTTTATCGTTATACCAAATGCATTATTTAACACGTATTCCTGCGCATGCAGCAGTAAACGAAGCAGTAGAAATTGCCAAACGCCGCGGACACCAAGGCATTGCGTCAATGGTGAATGGGATATTACGTTCGATCTTACGCCAAGGGGTACGTTCGACGGATTTAATTGAAGATGCGAACGAGCGTCTAGCAATTGAAACAAGTCATCCGAATTGGTTAGTGGATCGCTGGGTGGAAAGCTACGGCTATGAAAAGACAAGCGAAATGCTACACGAAAACAACATACCACCTGTTCAAACAGTACGCGTTAATACAACAAAGGCGACAGTTGAAAAAGTATTGGCAACGCTTGAGCGAGAAGGTGTGAAAGCACAGCGCAGTGAGTTTGTTCCTGAATGTATCTATTTAACGAGTGGTCAAGCTGCTCGTACAGCTGCGTTTAAACATGGTTTAATTACGATTCAAGATGAGAGCTCAATGCTTCCAGCGAATGTATTAAATCCACAACCAGGTATGAAAGTTCTTGATATGTGTGCAGCACCGGGCGGTAAAACAACACATTTAGCTGAAAAAATGCAAAATGAAGGCTCTATTTTAGCGACAGATCTTCATGTGAAGAAACTAGATTTAATCGATGAAAATACAGCGCGTCTTGGCATTGAAATCGTCCAAACAGCACCACTTGATGGCCGTAAAGCCGGTAGCTTCTTACAAGCAGAAGACTATGATGCGGTGCTTGTTGATGCACCGTGTTCTGGACTTGGTGTAATGCGCCGTAAGCCAGATATTAAATATACGAAGCGCGAGGAAGATTTAGAAAGTCTTCAAACGATTCAATTAGCGCTTTTAGATAATGCTGTTAAAGTATTAAAACAAGGTGGTCGTCTTGTGTATAGTACATGTACAGTAGACAAACGTGAAAATGAAGGTACGGTAAAAGCCTTCTTAGCCGCACATCCTGAAATGGAATCACAACATCTTGAAAATTTACCACAACAACTAGATGCGAAACAACAAGACGGAATGCTTCAAGTATTCCCTCAAGATATTGGTAGCGACGGGTTCTTCGTTGCTGCATTCGTAAAAAAAGGAGCGTCCCATTAACTAATGGATGAAAATAAATTTGATGAACGTATTTTAGATTTAGTCGAAGAGGCAGAGGAAACACCTGCCCGCCGTGTGAAAAAAGAAAAGCCGCTATTAAAAGAGTCAATTTACTCACTGCGACCAGATGAGCTACAACAGTGGTTAAAGGATAATGGAGAGAAAGCCTTCCGTGCTGGGCAAATTTATGAGTGGTTATATGAAAAACGCGTAAAAACGTTTGAAGAAATGTCAAACCTTTCAAAGCCATTACGCGATAAACTAGAAGAAAACTTCGCATTAACAACGCTATCTACAATTATTAAACAAGAGTCAAAGGATGGAACAATCAAGTTCTTATTCCAATTACAAGACGGCTATTCTATTGAAACGGTGTTAATGCGTCATGAATACGGAAATTCAGTATGTGTAACGACACAAGTAGGCTGCCGTATTGGTTGTACATTCTGTGCATCAACTTTAGGTGGATTAAAACGACACTTAATGGCGGGTGAAATTACAGAGCAAGTGGTGAAAGTACAACAAGAACTTGATGAACTAGGCGAACGTGTAAGTCATATCGTGATTATGGGGATCGGTGAACCTTTCGATAACTATGATGCGATGATGAACTTCCTAAAAGTAATCAATAATGAAAAAGGTTTAAATATCGGTGCGCGTCATATTACCGTTTCCACTTCGGGGATTGTACCGAAAATTTATGAGTTTGCGGATGAGCAATTACAAATTAACTTTGCCGTTTCATTACATGCTCCAAACCAAGAAGCGCGTCAAAAATTAATGCCGATTGCACGTGCTTATAAACTGGATGAATTATTAGAAGCGGTTCGTTATTACACGAACAAGACAGGTCGTCGCGTGAGTTTTGAGTACGGCTTAATGTCGGGTGAAAACGATTCGGTAGAAATTGCGGAAGAATTAGCGAAATTAATTAAAGGAATTAAATGCCATGTTAACTTAATTCCAATCAACTATGTGCCAGAGCGTGATTATGTACGTACGTCACGTAACAGTATTTTTGCGTTTGAAAAAGCATTGAAAAATCGCGGCATTAACGTAACCATTCGCCGTGAACAAGGTGCAGATATTGCTGCTGCATGCGGGCAATTACGTGCACAAGAAAGAGAAGAAGAGATAAAATAGGTAGGTGACGTTTGTGAACTTTACAGTCGAAAGTGATATTGGTTTAAAACGTACAGTAAATGAAGATCGGGCCGCTTTTTTTGAGCGCCCGGATCGTTTTAAGCTTGCGATTTTAGCGGATGGCATGGGTGGTCATAATGCGGGCGATGTCGCAAGTGAAATGGCAGTAAATGAGATGGAAGCGTTATTTTTAAGTGCCGATGTGCAAGATTTCGAAAATAAAGCGAGTCAGCAACAATGGCTTCGCGATGCTATATCACATATTAACTATGAAATTTACCACTATTCTTTATCACATGAAGGCTGTCAAGGAATGGGGACGACGCTAATTGCTGTGCTACTAGATGAGCAGCACGGACTTATTAGCCATGTCGGCGATAGTCGCGTCTACCAGTTCACCGATGATACAGTGCAACTTATTACGCGAGATCATTCTTACGTAAATATTTTATTGGAAAATGGAGAGATTAGTGAAGAAGAGGCACAAAACCATCCGAAGAAAAATTTTATTTTAAAAGCGCTCGGAACGGAATCATCCATTGAGCCTGATTTTTATGGTGTATCAATGGAAGAAACCTCGTATTTGCTTATATGCTCGGACGGCTTAAGTAATAAACTATCGATAAATGAGATGGCCGCGATTATTACGCTTCCCTTGCCACTGCAGGAAAAAGGAAAAAAGCTTGTACAACTTGCCAATGACTGCGGTGGGGAAGATAATATTTCCCTTATTTTAGTAACAAACAATGAGGAGGTGTAGGGATGATTGTTGGTAAACGAATAAATGGTCGTTATAAAATACTGAAGCTAATTGGCGGTGGCGGCATGTCTAATGTGTATTTAGCACAAGACATGATTTTAAATCGTGAGGTTGCCATTAAAATTTTGCGTTACGATTTTACAAACGAGGAAGAATTTCATCGTCGTTTCCAGCGGGAAGCTCTGTCTGCAACTAGCCTTACACATCCTAATATTGTCAGTGTATATGATGTGGGCGAAGATGGGGATATGCACTACATCGTAATGGAGTACATTAAAGGAAAAACATTAAAACAATACATACAAGAGTTTTCTCCTTTATCGCCGGCGCGCAGTGTGCATATTATGAAACAGCTTACATCTGCAATTGCGCATGCCCATGATAATGGGATTATTCATCGCGATATTAAACCTCAAAATATATTAGTGGATAGTGAAGGTAATGTAAAAATTACTGATTTCGGTATTTCGACAACATTAAGTGCTACGTCGTATACACAAACGAACTCTGTCATTGGGACAGTTCATTATATATCGCCTGAGCAAGCGCGGGGTGGCACCGCAACAAAAAAATCGGATATTTATGCACTCGGCATCGTACTGTATGAACTACTCACTGGGGAGCTGCCGTTTTCGGGAGAATCCGCAGTATCGATTGCATTGAAGCACCTGCAATCAAAAACGCCATCTGTTCGTGCGTTTGATGCGTCTATTCCGCAAAGTGTCGAGAACATCGTATTAAAGGCGACAGCAAAGGATCCGTCTCACCGATATGATTGTGCCGAGGCGATGGAGGAAGATTTAGATACTGCTTTATCGCTTAACCGTGTAAATGAACCGAAGTTCCAACCGCCAGTAGATAATGACGCGACAAAACTTATCCCTGTTATAAAGGATCCAAAACCGCTTAGAGAAATATCTGTACAACAACATGAAGGGCATCCGTCAAACCCACCGCAATCAACTAAAACATCACCAACAAAAAAACGCAGGAAAAAAGGTCCGATAATTATCGGACTGGTCGCTGTTCTTTTACTGGTGATTATTGTTGCTGTGAACATGTTGACACCAAACAAAATTAAAGTACCGGATGTTGTAAATTTGCCAGTTGAGGAAGCCGTGGCAGCCATCGAAGAGGCAGGATTTGTTGTTGGTGAGACGGAGGAACGAAACTCACCAGACATTGCGGAAAATCAAGTGATTGAAACAAATCCTTCTGCAGGGCTAGACCGCGTAAAAGGTTCGACAATTGATTTAATTGTTAGCATCGGGGCAGAAACTTCTGAAATGGTCGGTTATGTCGGAGGTCAAATTGATCAAGTATTACCAATGCTAGAAAATCGAGGTTTCAAAGATATTACACAAGAGGAAGCATTCTCACCTGAAGACCCAGGTACCATTATCGGGCAATCGCCAGTAGAGGGTACAGAAATTGTGATTCAAGATACGACGATAACATTTACAGTGAGTAAAGGTAAAAATTTAATTCGAGTTGCGAATTTAACGGGCTATACTGAATCCGCACTGAAAGAATATGAACGTAGCTCTGGCTTTACAATTAAAGAGAAGGGCAAAAAGTATTCGGAAACAATACCGGCAGGCAGTGTAGTATCACAAAAGCCAAGTAGTGATAAGTCTTTAGAAGCGGGCGGAACAATTGAAGTTGTGCTGTCAAAAGGCCCGCCAGAAAAAAGAAAGAAATTTTATTCGAATACGGTAGAAATTCCATACGAGCCGCTTGAAGAAGGAATGAAAGAAACAGTCCGTGTGTATATACAAGATAAAACGAATCCGTCGATGGCAGAACCGTTTGATGAATTCACAATTACAGAAACGACATCATATCGCATTGAACTGGAAATTGAAGAAGGAAATAAGGGAGCTTATCGTATTATCCTTGGATCGACTACAATTGAAGAAAAAACGATTCCGTACGATGATCCAAGCCTAAACTAAGGGGGAATTTGATGGCGCAAGGCCAAATTCGAAAAGCATTGAGTGGTTTTTATTACGTAGAGCGAGATGGTGAATTAGTTCAATGCCGAGGACGTGGAATTTTCCGTAATCGCGGAGAATCACCGCTTGTTGGAGATATTGTGGACTTTACGAAGGATAGCGATTCTGACGGCTCAGTCGATAAAATTCATCCACGTAAAAATGAGTTGGTACGTCCACCGATTGCCAATGTAGACCAAGCAATTTTAGTGTTTTCTGTAAAGGAGCCTAATTTTAATACAATTTTACTCGATCGCTTTTTAGTCGTGTTAGAATCATTTTTTGTTCAGCCGATCATTTGCTTAACGAAAATGGATTTATTAACGGACAAAGAGTTAGTTGAACTACAGCCATTTATTGACGATTATAAGGCAATTGGTTACGACGTATTAACGACGTATAAAGATGATGAATCTTTAGTAGAGCGCCTACAGCCTGTATTAGAGGGCAAGACATCAGTTCTTGCTGGTCAATCAGGCGTTGGTAAATCAACGTTATTAAATACTTTAATTCCAACGCTTGACTTAAAAACAGGTATTATATCGAAAAGCTTAGGCCGCGGGAAGCACACAACGCGTCATGTAGAGTTGATTGAAGTATGTGGTGGGTTGCTTGCTGATACACCTGGATTTAGCTCATTTGACTTTGATACAATTGAAAAAGAAGAATTAACTGGATGCTTACCTGAATTCCAACGTATTAGCGAAGACTGTAAATTCCGCGGTTGCTTGCATACGAAGGAGCCGAAATGTGCAGTAAAGGCAGCGGTTGAAACAGGTGAAATTCGTCCATATCGTTACGCGCATTACGAACAGTTTTTACAAGAAATTCTAGATCGAAAGCCGAGGTACTAACAATGATTAAAATTGCACCATCGATTTTAGCTGCAAATTTTGCAAAGCTAGGAGAAGAAGTAAAAGAGGTAGAAGCTGCAGGCGCAGAGCTTATTCATATTGATGTTATGGATGGCCATTTTGTGCCAAATATTTCATTTGGCGCAATTGCACTAGAAGCGATTCGCCCATTATCGACTTTACCAATGGATGTTCACTTAATGATTGAAAATCCTGATCAGTATATTGAACAATTTGCAAAAGCAGGCGCAGACTACATTACAGTCCATGTAGAAGCTTGCCGTCATTTACACCGTACTATTCAATTAATTCGTTCATGTGGTGTGAAGCCTGGCGTTGTATTAAACCCGCATACTCCGATTGACACGATACAGCATGTGTTAGAAGATGTTGATATGGTATTGTTTATGACCGTGAACCCAGGTTTCGGTGGTCAAAAATTTATTGAATCCGTCGTGCCTAAAATAGCTGCTCTATCGGCAATTATTAAAGAACGTGGGCTAAATATCGAAATCGAAATTGATGGTGGTATCAATGCAGAAACGATTGTGCCATGTGCAAAAGCCGGTGCGACAATTTTCGTTGCTGGTTCAGCCATTTATAGTAAAGAAGACCGTACAGCTGCATTACAGGAAATTAAAGCGGCAGGTCTAGTAGCCATCCAATGATCGTCGTTGTATGCTCTGGAGGACCCTCTACGGAAATATGTAATCTAGTTCCTTATCATGAGACCGCAAATGTTGTTTTTATCGGAGCGGACCGGGGTGCCTATTATTTACTTGAAAAAGGCATTGTCCCGCACGCTATTGTTGGCGATTTCGATTCAGTTACGGAACTGGAGTGGCAACAACTAGAGGAAGTGGTAGACAATGTGGAAAAGTTTCAGGCAGAAAAGGACGAAACGGACACGGATTTAGCGCTGTTGAAGGCATTAACATATAACCCAAGCGAAATCGTATTAACGGGTGTAACAGGTGGACGTCTGGATCATTATGAAGCCGCGCTGCGCTCAGTATGTCGTTTGCAACTGGAGTATCCTGCCATTCGAATTAAAATCGTCAATACGTACAATGAACTGCGGTTTTTAACGCCTGGTACGCACGATCTTGACAAGCATGAGCTTTTTCAATATATATCTTTTTTTGCGCATAATGAGCATGTAGATGAGGTGACATTACGTGGTGTGAAGTATGAGACGACTGCAGAACCAATGGCGCTCTCCTCGTCACGTTTTACAAGTAATGAAATCATTGCGGACAACGCGTATATCGAATTTACTTCAGGCATATGCTTAATGATAAGAAGTGTTGATTAAAGGGGGAGCTTTCTTTGAAAGTTTACACATTTCAACTACCAAAATTCATTAGCAGTATGACACGTGCCTGTATTAACCTATTTAGAAGAGAACCGAAGAAGTAAAAAGAAACTGCTAACGCCCTGCGTTGGCAGTTTTTTTGGTAGATAAGAATTCTAACCTTGAAGTTGTAGTCATACCCCAACATTTCGTATAAAACCAAATAAAAAAACATCGACCCATAATATGGTCGATGCCTTTTATTCACGCGATTAAACGCGTTCGATTTTACCTGATTTTAATGCACGAGCAGAAACCCATACGCGCTTAGGCTTACCGTCAACTAAGATACGAACCTTTTGAAGGTTAGCACCCCAAGTACGTTTAGAAGCGTTCATTGCGTGTGAACGGTTGTTGCCTGTACGAGCTTTACGGCCAGTAATTACACATTGTTTTGGCATTGTAAATTTCCTCCTTACAGATGAATCTGAAAGCTATATATTTCAGTTCGATATTTCACATACCATAATAATTTAACATACCTGCCTAATGAGTGCAAGATATTTTGAACAACCTTTCAAGAAAAAAACCTTTACACCTAATTTTCGTTCTCAATAGATATTACGATATACGGAAATTGAGGAAAGTATATAAATAAATAGAAAGGAGATGTGTCTTTCTAATATTAATATTTCATTTCACATAATTGGCTCTACACCAAAATCTGAACTTGACAGCACATTCCACTCCAGGCGGTCGCTTTCCGCGGGCGTGGCTTGAGCCTCCTCGGGCCAACACGATGTTGGTCACGAAGGCGTTGCCACAGGACGTGGCGTTCTTAGCCTTGGATCCTAAAAGCTTCGTGCGGGGTCTCAAGGCTCACGCTTTTCCCGCAGGAGTCGCCGCCTTCCGTTCCATGTGCCTATAAAGTAGTTCACTTTCTTTTAAAGTAAAGGACATGTTTTGGTAAAGGCCCACATAATTCCCTATATATTTTTAAATTGTATAAAGTGCGTATTTCAAAGTAAAAGAAAGGGCTAATACTATTGGATATATAAGCCGCGATTCTATGATGCCGCAAACCATTTGAAAATTATCTTAAAGCAACACCAATTACGATGCATTTCTGCAAATATACGATTAAGAGAATATGAATGGCTATGGGGAAGTACATGTAGCCTAGATTTTCTTTTCAGATGAACTTAATTATAGTATTCAACCAAAATAATAAAAACCTTCATTTATTACTATTTTTCTACTAAGGAATAATTGTTTTGAGGTTGCTTCAAATAGGAAAGGAAATTCATTGTTTTTTGTCGAATGTTGTCTCCCTTTTTTTCGGTAGTACTAGACGAACGCTAACGATTTCTTTTATAATCGGCTTTTGTGTAGTACAATAATGATTAGTCAAAAAGAGCCAAGGGGGCATACTTATGTCAGTAGAATTAAATAACGAATTCGGCCAAATTGATATTTCAAATGATGTGATTGCACAAATTGCTGGCGGAGCAGCGATCGAATGCTACGGCATCGTCGGTATGGCATCTAAACACCAAATTCGCGATGGATTAACAGATATTTTACGTAAAGAAAATTTCGCTAAAGGTGTTCTTATTCGCCAAGAAGATGAAAACCTACATATTGATATGTACATTATTGTAAGTTATGGCACGAAAATTTCCGAAATAGCTTATCAAGTCCAATCAAAAGTACAATATACAGTAAATAAAACATTAGGTATGAGCGTTAAATCAGTTAATATTTTTGTTCAAGGCGTTCGTGTAACGAATGTGTAAGAGGAGGAAATGAATCGGATGAAGTCACTAGACGGAATTAAATTTGCAGAAATGGTGCAAATGGGTGCACACCACCTGTACCAAAATGCAGGTTATGTTGATTCGCTAAACGTATTCCCGGTACCGGACGGGGATACAGGGACAAACATGAACTTGTCCATGACATCGGGTGCAAAAGAAACAGAAGTGCAAGCAAGTGCGCACATCGGTAAAACAGCACAGGCATTATCAAAAGGTTTACTAATGGGTGCTCGTGGGAACTCTGGGGTAATTTTATCGCAATTATTCCGCGGCTTTGGTAAATCAATCGAAAAACAAGAAATAATCGATGGACGCATGTTAGCTAATGCATTCCAAGCGGGTGTAGATACTGCCTATAAAGCAGTGATGAAACCAGTAGAAGGAACAATCCTTACTGTTGCTCGTGAAGCAGCGGCTAAAGGCGTGGAAGTTGCAGAAACTGAGGACGACCTTATTGCGGTAATGGAAGCATTCGTAACAGAAGCGAAGGCATCGCTTGATCGTACACCAGAGTTACTACCTGTTCTTAAAGAAGTAGGGGTAGTCGATAGTGGTGGTCAAGGGCTTTTATTCGTTTACGAAGGATTCCTTGCGTCTATGAAGGGCGAAGAATTACCTGTACGTAACGAATCTTCTTTAGATGATTTAATTAATGCAGAGCACCACCGTGTTCAAGATTTCATGGACACAGCGGATATTGAGTTTGGCTATTGTACAGAAATTATGGTGCGCTTAGAAGCAGATAAAGTACCATTTGATGAAGAACAATTCCGCCAAGAGTTAAATCCAATGGGTGACTCTTTACTTGTTATTTCAGACGATGAGGTTGCGAAAGTACATATTCACTCGGAAACTCCGGGTGCTGTACTAGCTGCAGGTCAAAAATACGGTAGCTTAATTAAAATTAAAGTAGACAATATGCGTGAACAACATTCAGCAATCGTTGGAGAAGCACCTCAAGCTCCTTCTACTCCTGTGAAGAAGCAGCAAAAGCATCCATATGCAGTTGTAACAATTGCGATGGGTGAAGGTGTTGCGGGACTACTTCGTTCAATCGGTGCATCTTATGTTATTGAGGGTGGCCAAACAATGAACCCTTCAACAGAAGACATCGTAAAAGCGGTTCGGGAAATTGGTGCAGAACGCGTACTGATTTTACCAAACAATAAAAACATCATTATGGCGGCAGAACAAGCGGTGGAGTTACTTGATATCGAAGCAGCTGTTGTACCGACAAAAACAATACCTCAAGGGATGGCGGCCGTATTAGCGTTTAACCCTGAAGTATCAGTGGAAGAAAATAAAGCAAATATGACTGACGGTTTTGCACATGTGAAAACGGGACAAGTGACGTTTGCTGTACGCGATACTTCAATTGATGGCGTAGAAATCCGCAAAGACGATTTTATGGCCCTTGCAGAAGGTAAAATCATTTTATCGACACGAAAAATGATGGACGCAGCGAAGCAAGTACTTGAAAACTTAGCAGATGAGGACTCTGAAATTATTACAATTATTTATGGTGAGGATGCAACTGCAGAGCAAGCAGCTGAACTTTCAGATTTCATCGAAGCAAATTATCCGGATGTAGAAGTAGAAATTATTGAAGGAAAACAAGCTTTATATCCATTTATTCTTTCAGTTGAATAATATAGCGAAACTTTATAAAGTGTAAGGCATAGGGGATGTATCTCACGATGGTTTTGCTATTCATTGCGGGAAAATTAAGTATTGTTCATGAATGAATTGGAGGTGTCTCATAAGGAAATTGAGACACCTCTTTTCTGCAACGTTAGGCATTGTCAACAGCGGCAAAAATATTAATCGCAATACTTTATTAAATAGCCAGGGCTGTGTCAAAAATGAGGACTTACACTTTTGCCATAGCCTCTTGGCGTATTTAATAGAATATGGGATAAATTTGTTGTTTTGTGTAATATAAAGGGAATGGTAAACTGATATTATTAAATATCACAAAAAATAAGGGGGTAATTGGTATGAAATTTACATCTGTCTTTGATATTATTGGTCCTGTTATGATTGGCCCTTCTTCATCTCATACAGCGGGAGCGGCGCGAATTGGTCGTGTTGCTCGTGACTTATTTGGACGTCAACCGAAATACGTGAAAATCTATTTATACGGTTCATTTGCTGAAACGTATCGCGGGCATGGAACGGATATTGCCATTGTCGGTGGTTTACTAGATTATGATACGGATGATGAACGGATAAAAATAGCATTTGAGAATGCGAAGCAAGCAGGTTTGTCGTTTGAATTTATTCCGGAGACAGCCAACCGCGAGCATCCAAATACGGCTCGGTTAGTTATGGGGGATGACGAAAGCGAAATGAGTGTTGAGGGGATATCGATTGGCGGCGGAAAAATAGAAATTAGTGAAGTGAACGGTTTTAAGTTGCGTTTAACAGGTGGTATGCCAGCAATTCTTGTCGTTCATGATGACCGTGCAGGCTGTATTGCTAATGTAGCAAACTGCCTTGCAATGCATGACGTCAATATTGGACATATGGAAGTATCGCGTATTGAACGTGGTCTAACAGCGTTAATGGTCATTGAAGTGGATCAAAATATTGATGAGCGCATAATAGAGCAAATCTCATATATTCCACATATAACGAAAGTGTCAAAAATTAATAATTAAGGGGTGAGTGTAAATGGATGTATTATTTCAAAATGTTCGAGAGCTTGTTGAACGTGCAGACAAAGAGGGAAAATTCATTTCAGAATTAATGATTGAGCAGGAAATGGCGATGAGTGGCCGTACGCGCGAAGTAATTATGGCGCAAATGGACCGCAACTTAACGGTGATGGAAGAAGCGGTAGAGCGTGGATTAAAAGGCGTGCAATCCGTGACAGGTTTAACAGGCGGAGATGCGGTACTTATTCAAAACTATATTGCAACAGGGAAATCTTTATCAGGAGATTTATTATTAGATGCAGTAAGTAAAGCGGTAGCAACAAATGAGGTAAATGCCGCAATGGGTACTATTTGTGCGACACCAACTGCAGGTTCTGCGGGTGTTGTACCTGGTACACTGTTTGCTGTGCAAAATAAATTGAACCCAACACGTGAGCAAATGATTCGCTTCCTGTTCACATCAGGTGCGTTTGGCTTTGTTGTAGCGAATAATGCATCGATTTCTGGTGCAGCTGGTGGTTGTCAGGCAGAAGTTGGTTCTGCGGCAGGAATGGCAGCAGCGGCAATTGTTGAAATGGCAGGTGGCACACCGCAGCAATGTGCGGAAGGCTTTGCGATTACTCTGAAAAACATGCTTGGTCTTGTATGTGATCCCGTTGCTGGTTTAGTTGAAGTACCTTGTGTCAAACGTAACGCAATGGGAGCGGCGAACGCGCTAGTAGCTGCTGATATGGCGCTAGCAGGAGTAACGAGTCGCATTCCGTGCGATGAGGTCATTGGCGCAATGTATCGTATTGGCCAGGCAATGAGTCCTAACTTAAAAGAAACAGCCCGCGGAGGTTTAGCAGCAACACCAACTGGTAGAGCATTAGCTGCGAAGATTTTCGGAGGAGCTGTTATGCAAGGTGAATGAGTTTTTATCTCAGCCTGTTACACAGCTAAAAGGAATCGGCAAAGAGACAACGGAACATTTAATTGCAATCGGTATTCATACGATTGGCGATTTGATTTGGACGTTTCCGTATCGTCATGAGGATTTTCGTTTAAAAGATTTAACTGAAACACCACATAATGAGCGTGTCACGATCGAGGCGCGGGTTGAAAGTGCACCAACTGCTCTTTTTTTAGGGAAAAATAAATCACGCCTGCAATTTTCTGTACTTGCAGGTCGTCATTTAGTAAAGGTTGTTTTTTTCAATCAAAATTATTTGCGTCAAAAGCTCACGCCGGGCATGGTTATTACGGTTACAGGGAAATGGGATCGTGGCCGCCAAGTAATCGTCGGTTCAACCGTTAATTTTGGTCCAAAAACAGAGCAAGTTGATTTTGAACCAGTGTATAGTTTAAAAGGAAATTTACAGCAAAAGCGTTTCCGCAAATATATGCGCCAAGCTTTGGATAGCCTAGGTGCAGAAATAGCGGAAACATTACCTGCTAAAATACGCGAAGATTACAAATTACTTAGCATTGTTGATGCGTTAGAGGGAGTTCATTTTCCGATAAATGCAGCACATGCGAAACAAGCAAGAAGACGTTTTGTATATGAGGAGCTGCTACAGTTCCAATTACGTATCCAAGCACTTCGTAAAGCGAATAAGGAAAATGAAAAAGGGCTATCCATTGCCTATGATGTCAATAAGTTGCGTGAATTTATTACGACATTACCTTATGATCTGACCGGCGCACAAAAACGAGTTGTCAATGAAATATGTAAAGATTTAAAAGAACCTCAGCGCATGAATCGCTTGTTACAAGGGGATGTAGGATCTGGAAAAACAGTCGTGGCAGCACTCGGTTTATATGGAGCTGTTACAGCGGGGTATCAGGGCGCATTAATGGCGCCTACTGAAATTTTAGCGGAACAGCATGCTGAAAATTTACATGCTTGGTTTGATGATATTGGTGTGCGTGTTGCGCTATTATCTGGTTCGACGAAAGCGAAGGCGCGGCGTGAATTGTTAGCTGAACTTGCTACCGGTAATATTGATATTTTAATAGGGACGCATGCGCTGATTCAGCCGGATGTTGTGTTTGAAAAACTTGGCTTTGTTATTACTGATGAGCAGCACCGCTTTGGGGTAGAGCAACGTCGGATTTTACGCGATAAAGGGGAAAATCCAGATGTGCTGTTTATGACGGCAACACCGATTCCGCGAACCCTTGCGATTACGGTATTCGGTGAAATGGATGTATCAATTATTGATGAGCTGCCTGCAGGGCGTAAAGAAATTGAAACACATTGGATGAAAAAAGAACAACTTAGTAGCGTGCTGGCAAAAATGTCGATGGAACTTGAAGCTGGGCGCCAGGCATATGTAATTTGTCCGCTTATTGAAGAATCGGACAAGCTTGATGTCCATAATGCAGTAGAAGCATATGAACATCTTGCTACATATTTTGGTAGCCGATTTAAGGTCGGTTTAATGCACGGGCGTTTGCATGCGGATGAAAAGGATTCGGTTATGCGTGCGTTTAGTGATGGGGAAATTCATGTACTCGTTTCAACGACAGTTGTGGAGGTTGGTGTAAACGTTCCCAATGCGACATTTATGACGATTTATGATGCGGAGCGTTTTGGTTTAGCGCAGCTTCACCAATTGCGTGGCCGTGTTGGTCGTGGAGAGCATCAATCTTACTGTGTGTTAATTGCAGATCCGAAATCGGATGAAGGAAAAGAACGCATGACATCAATGACGGAAACGAATGACGGATTCCGCTTAGCAGAAAAAGATTTAGAGCTGCGCGGAGCAGGCGATTTTTTCGGTAAACGACAAAGTGGCTTACCTGAATTTAAAATGGCGGATCTTGTACATGATTATCGAGCACTTGAAACGGCAAGGCAAGATGCGGCGCGATTACTTTACGACAATACTTTCTGGTCGGATGTGGAATATGCACCGCTACGTAATATGCTGGAAGTTTCTGGTGCATTACATGGTGAACGAATTGATTAATGACTAGAACGTAAAGAATTTGAAAACAATTCTTGCGTTCTTTTTTTTATGAATGTATACTGGTATTAGTACCAAGTGCTAATACTGATGTTAAACTTACATATAGAGACTTTAAGGTAGGTGGCGAATGAGGATGAAGCGTTCCAAAAAAGAGCGTCAACGATTATTAACTGAAAAAATTATTGAGAATCCATTCGTCACTGATGAACAACTAGCTACAGAATTTGTTGTGAGTGTACAGACGATACGATTAGATCGTATGGAACTGGCGATACCAGAGCTACGTGAACGTATTAAAGATGTGGCAGCAAAAAACTACGAAAACGAAGTAAAATCACTTCCGCTTGATGAAGTGATTGGTGAAATTATAGATATTGAATTAGATAAACGTGCATTATCAATTTTTGACGTAAAGGAAGAGCATGTATTCCAGCGTAATGGGATTGCGCGAGGGCATCATTTGTTTGCGCAATCGAATTCTTTAGCGGTTGCAGTAATTAATGACGAACTTGCGTTAACGGCTAAATCGAGCGTCATTTTTTTGAAGCCGGTAAAGGCGGGTGACCGCGTAGTGACGAAAGCAATCGTACGTGGGCAACATAGTGAAAAAAATCGTACATATGTTGATGTTACGTCAACGGTTGACAATGAGCTCGTCTTTAAAGGCGAATTTGAAATGTATCGCACGAAAGGTGTAGAGGAATCATGATGAAACTAGCGGTAGATGGAATGGGTGGAGACAATGCACCACAAGCAATTGTGGAAGGTGTATTACAAGCGCTAACGGATTTCCCGGACGTGGAAATTGAATTATACGGGATACAGGATGCGATGGCTCCTTACTTAAAACCACACGAACGCTTACAAGTGATTCACTGTGAGGAAACAGTAGAAAGTATAGATGATCCGGCACGTGCGGTTCGCCGAAAAAAAGATTCGTCGATGGCTCGCATGCTTGAAGCAGTAGCTGAAAATCGCGCTGAAGCATGTTTATCTGCAGGTAATACGGGTGCATTAATGGCTGGGGGTTTATTTAAAGTTGGCCGTATTGACGGGATTGCGCGTCCAGCACTAGCGTCGACATTACCGACAATTGATGGCAACGGTTTTTTAATGCTTGATTTAGGTGCGAATGCAGACGCCAAACCAGAACATATGCTACAATACGCAATTATGGGTGATATTTACGTGAAAAAGGTACGAGGTTTTGAAGCACCTCGTGTTGGATTACTTAATATCGGAACAGAAGATAAAAAAGGGAATGAGCTAACAAAAGCGGCATTCGGCCTTTTAAAAGATGCAGACTTCAACTTTGCAGGTAATGTAGAAGCCCGCGAACTGCTAAATGGAGTAGCGGATGTAGTTGTAACAGATGGCTTTACAGGAAATATGGTGCTAAAAACAATTGAAGGAACGGCGGGGACGCTTTTCTCGATGATTAAAGAAGCATTAATGTCGACAACAAGATCAAAAATTGGTGCAGCACTCGCAAAAGACCAGTTTAAAGTGATTAAAAATAAGATGGACTACACAGAGTATGGTGGCGCAGCGTTATTCGGCTTAAAAGCGCCCGTTATTAAAGCGCACGGTTCTTCAAATGCAAAGGCAATTTACAGTGCAATTCGCCAAGCGCGCATTATGGTAGGGCATAATGTATGTGACACAATTGCTGAAAAGATTGCGCAAATGCCAAAAGCAGAATAAGTAATGAATTACAAAGGGGTACTGAATATGACAAAGATAGCTTTTATTTTTCCGGGACAAGGCTCACAACAAGTTGGGATGGGAGCGGAGTTTGTTTCGCAAGAAGTAGATAGTAAAGCATTCTATGAGCGCGCGGATGAAGTGTTAGGCTTTTCACTGTCGGACTTGATGTTGCAGGGTCCGCAAGAAAGCTTAACGTTGACATATAATGCACAGCCAGCGCTGTTAACAACGGGAACTATGATTGCAAAGAAATTACAACTTTCAGGAATTAATCCACATTTCACAGCTGGTCATTCTTTAGGGGAATATAGTGCATTCGTTGTCTCCGGAGTGATGACATTTGAAGATGCGGTTGCAACGGTGCACAAACGTGGGTTATTTATGGACGAGGCAGTGCCAGCGGGTAAAGGTGCAATGGCAGCTATTTTAGCGATGGAGGTAGATGCGTTGCAAGCTGTTTGCGATGAAGTAACCGAAAGTGGGGAAGTCGTACAAATTGCAAACTTTAACTGCCCAGGTCAAATCGTTATTTCAGGTACGAAACAAGGGGTAGATGCGGCATGTGTTGCTGCAAAAGCGGCTGGTGCCAAGCGCGCGTTACCACTAGTCGTGAGTGGACCTTTTCATTCACAACTAATGAAACCGGCAGCAGATGAATTAGCAAAAACTGTAACAGGACTTTCACTGCAAGCACCACAAATTCCAGTTGTCAGTAATGTAACAGCCGAGCTACTAACCGATGTCGCAAGTATTCAGCAGGAAATGGTCAATCAAGTAACGAGTTCAGTATTATGGCAGCAAAATGTTGAAAAGCTAATTGCTGAAGGGGTTTCGATTTTCATTGAATGCGGGCCTGGGAAAGTATTATCAGGACTTGTGAAAAAAATCGATCGTAACGTACAAACTTACTGTGTATATGATGACGCATCATTTGCACAAGTTGTAGAAGCATCGAAGGAGTGGGCGTAATGTGTTTAACGAATAAAACAGCTGTTGTGACAGGAGCTTCACGCGGCATTGGCCGAGCGATTGCACTGGAGCTAGCAAGTCAAGGTGCCAACATTATTGTGAATTATAGTGGTAGCGAACAAAAGGCGCTTGAAGTAGTCGCTGAAATCGAAGCAAATGGCGGTAAAGCAGTAGCAGTACAAGCGAATATTGCTGATGCGGATGCTGTGCAGGCACTGATGAAGCAAGCAGTCGACACTTTTGGTTCAATTGATATTTTAGTAAATAATGCAGGCATCACACGCGATAATTTACTAATGCGTATGAAGGAAGATGAGTGGGATGATGTCATTAACACGAATCTTAAAGGGGTATTCCTTTGTACGAAAGCTGTTACGCGTCAAATGATGAAGCAACGTGCAGGTCGCATCATTAATATTTCGTCGATTGTGGGAGTTGCAGGGAACCCAGGACAGGCGAATTATGTAGCGGCGAAGGCTGGTGTCATTGGTTTGACGAAAACAACCGCACAGGAATTAGCGAGCCGAAATATTTTAGTGAATGCACTTGCACCGGGCTTTATTACTACGGAAATGACAGACGGTTTACCAGAGGAATTGAAAGAGGCGATGCTTAAACAGATCCCACTTGCTAAGCTTGGTCAGCCAGAGGATATTGCGAAAGCGGTTGTATTTTTAGCTTCGGATAGTGCCAACTATATTACAGGGCAAACATTACATATAGATGGCGGTATGGTAATGGCATAGTTTTCGCTAGGAACGAAAGGCTAAATTTTGTATACTATTTGAGGGGAGGTGACCGATTTGACTACAGTATTAGAACGTGTTTCAAAAGTAATCGTTGACCGTTTAGGCGTTGACGAAAGCGAAATTAAATTAGAAGCTTCTTTCCGTGAAGATTTAGGCGCTGATTCATTAGACGTTGTAGAATTAGTAATGGAATTTGAAGATGAGTTCGATATGGAAATTTCTGACGAAGACGCTGAGAAAATTGCTACAGTAGGTGACGCAATCACTTACATCGAAAGCAAAGTTAGCTAATTCGCTTTAGAGGCACGTTTCATGAAGAAATTCTTCGTGAAGCGGGGCCTCTTTTCATTTTTTGGGGAAATTAGGTTTTACTTAGCAAGGCTTTACAATTGACGGCTAGTACCTTTCGCTGCAGAAGGTATACGAGCAAAAATATTTGCTCGTATACCTTTGCACATTACTATAGAACGATGTAAACTAGACGATAGAAACTAGAAGGAAGGCAGATTGTCCATGACTTTAAGAAAAAAAGGTAATAATCAGAAATCTGGTGTACTCCCTGAAAAAGTACGTAACCAATTTCAAGCTTTACAAGATGAATTGAATCTTCAATTCATAAACAAAACATTACTATATCAAGCCTTTATACATTCATCTTATGTGAATGAGCATCGCCGCAAGTTATTTACGGACAATGAGCGCTTAGAGTTTTTAGGAGATGCTGTACTAGAACTTTCTGTATCGAAGTATTTATTCGAAAAATATCCGCATATGAGTGAGGGTGAGTTAACGAAGTTACGAGCTTCAATCGTTTGCGAGCCATCACTTGTCGTTTTTGCGAATGAATTACAGTTCGGTCAGTTTGTCCTACTTGGCAAAGGTGAAGAATTAACAGGTGGTCGTGAGCGTCCTGCATTACTTGCGGATGTGTTTGAATCATTTGTTGGTGCACTTTATTTAGACCAAGGACTAGACGTAGTCGTAACATTCTTAGAGCGAATTATTTTCCCGAAAGTAGAAGTCGGTGCTTTTTCTCATGTGATGGATTTCAAAAGTCAATTGCAAGAAATGGTACAGCAATCGAACAACGGCTTATTACATTACGAAATTGTTGATGAAAAAGGGCCAGCCCATAATCGTACATTCGTATCTCGTGTCTTGTTAAATGACAAAGATTTAGGTGTGGGCCGTGGTAAATCGAAGAAAGAGGCTGAGCAGCAAGCAGCGCAAAGTGCAATGATCATGCTGAAACAGTCGTTGCAAGGGGAGGAATAAAATGTTCCTTAAACGACTTGAAGTAGTTGGCTTCAAATCATTTGCCGAGCGTATTGGAATTGATTTTGTACCTGGGGTTACAGCGGTAGTTGGTCCTAATGGTAGTGGAAAAAGTAATGTAACGGACGCAATTCGTTGGGTGTTAGGAGAACAGTCTGCAAAGTCGTTGCGTGGTGCAAAAATGGAAGATGTCATTTTTGCGGGAAGTGAATCACGTAAACCACTAAACTTTGCGGAAGTAACATTAGTATTAGATAACGAAGATGAGCGAATTGCAGTCCCTTACACTGAAATAAGTGTGACGAGACGTGTGTATCGTTCAGGTGATAGCGAATATTTGCTGAACAACCAGCAATGTCGCCTGAAGGATATTACGGACTTGTTTATGGATTCCGGACTGGGTAAAGAGGCGTTTTCGATTATTTCTCAAGGGCGTGTCGATGAAATTTTAAATAGCCGCCCGGATGACCGTCGTAGTATTTTTGAAGAGGCGGCAGGTGTTTTGAAATACAAGCTTCGTAAGAAAAAAGCGGAGCATAAGCTTGTTGAGACTGATGGTAACTTAGATCGCGTGCTTGATATTTTACATGAAATTGAAAGTCGCCTGGAACCGTTAAAAATGCAGGCATCAAGCGCAAGCGATTATGTGCGTATGTCTACCGAGTTAAAGGATTTCGATATTGCGTTAATCGTGCACGATTTAATTGCCAATGAGAAAACGCTTCGTGCCTTTAAACAGGAACATGAAGAACTGTCAATAACTGAACAAAAGTACGCGGCAGAAATTACGCAGTTTGAAAAAACAATGCGTGATATTCGTGTGCAGTTAAAGTCGATTGATGATGTACTCGATACATCGCAGGAACAATTAGTAGAAGCGAGCTCAGAAGTAGAACGCTGGGAAGGCCGAAAAGCGCTCATGAATGAAAAGCGCTCAAATGCCGAAAAACACCTGCAACAATCACGTGTGCAGTTGCAGGATGCCAAGTTAGTTGTACAAGAGCTTGAGTTAAATGAAGCTGAGAAAAAAGCTCAGTTTGACGTCAAGCAAAAAGAAGTACAACAAATTCGCCAAGTTATTAAGCAACTAGAGCAATCGTTAATGCGTTCTGTTTCAGAAATCGAAGCAGAAATCGAACATTCGAAAAATAAATACATTGATTTACTAAACGAAGAAGCAACTGTAAAAAATGAGCTGAAACACATTGAGCAGCAGCTCGTGCAGCAACAAGAAACGGCTACGCGCATGACAGGCCGTTCAACAGAAATGCAAAAAGAGCTCGACCAATCTTTAGCCTTAAAAGAAGTAACAACGCAACTTTTACAGAAGGTAGAGTCAGCTGTAAAAGATCAATTAGCGCAATATGAATTACTTCAAATGCAGTTGAAATCAGCGACAACGGATTTAGATGACAAGCAGTCATTGCTTTTTAAAGCTTATCAGCATCAGCAACAATTAAAGGCTCGTAAAGAAACATTGGCGGAGCTTGAATTGGATTTCTCGGGCTTCTTTCACGGTGTAAAAGAAGTCTTACTTGCGCGTGATCGAGGCGAGCTTGCGGGAATTGAAGGCGCAGTTGCTGAATTAGTTCAAGTAGATGCGTATTATTCACAGGCAATTGAAACGGCATTAGGTGCGGCATCACAGCATATCGTGACAGCGAGCGAACAGCATGCACAACAGGCGATTAGCTGGTTGAAGCAAAAACGTGCAGGACGTGCGACTTTTTTACCGAAAACCGTTATGAAATCGCGTAAGTTGTTCCCAGCGCAATTAGCGACAGTTATGGAGCATCCTGCGTTTGTAAAAGTCGCCTATGAGCTCGTATCATTTGATGAGGAAAATCGTTCTATTGTAGAAAACTTACTTGGTAATGTGCTCGTTGCAGCCAACTTAGAAGGAGCTAGTCAAATTGCACGTCTAATCGGCTTTAAATACCGTGTTGTAACGCTTGAAGGTGATATTGTCAATGCAGGTGGTTCCTTAACAGGTGGTGCGCTGAAGCAACAGTCTTCACTATTTTCACGCAAAGCGGAGCTAGAAAAGCTTACAACTACGTTAGCTGAAATGGATGCGACGATTCAACATGCGGAACAAATGGTAGCCGCACAAAAGGAACAAATAATTACGCTACGCCATTCATTAGAGGAAATGAAACTACAAGGTGAAGCAATGCGTGAAGAGGAGCAAATCCATCGTTCGAAATTGCTTGAACTTGAGATGACGGTGAAAAGCCTACAATCTACGGTTTCCCTAACTACATCGGAGCAATCTACTTTAACAACACGTAAAGAGTCATCAGCAGAGCAAAAGGTACAGGCACAAAATCGACTTGAGCAATTGCAGGTGGAGCTCCAAGAAGTAAATGAACTCGTTGATCAGCTGACGTTAGCGAAGGCGCAAGGTGAAACACAAAAAGACGCGCTACGTGAGCAATCTGCACAAAAACGTTCTGAATTAGCTGTTGCCCAGGAGCAGTTAGGACAAGTTCAAATTGCGACTGCTGAAATTGCAGTTAACTTATCCAAAGCGAAGCAATTAGTCGAGAAGATTTCCCAGGAAATTCAATGGATTGAATCGGAAGACGGGGTAAATGGACCGTCTGTTGAAGAAATCGAAGCAACTGTTGGAGAATGGACGAAGAAAAAAATCGCTCTTACAGAAGCAATTAAAAAAAATCGCGAGGCACGTACAACACTTCAAGAGCAAATGATAGCGATTGAACTAAAGTTACAAGAAGTACTACGTGTGCATAAGGGATTTGTTGAAGCACTGCGTACACTTGAACTAAAGTGTAGCCGTATTGAATTCGAAATGGCGAGCTTACATGAGCAACTTGAAGAGCAATATGAACTTGATTTTGAAGATGCACAGGACGAAGCTATTGCTATTGAAGATGAAGAGCAAGTACGCCGTAAAGTAAAATTATTAAAACAGTCGATTGAGGAGCTAGGTCCAGTGAACTTAGCTGCAATTGAAGAATATGATCGTGTGCTAGAGCGTCATGTTTTCTTAACAGAGCAACGATCAGATTTACTTTCTGCGCAAGAAACGCTTCACGAGGCAATTAAGGAAATGGACGAGGAAATGACGCTTCGCTTTAGTGAAACATTCACCATGATTCGTGCCCAATTTAAAATTTCCTTCCGAGAGCTATTTGGTGGTGGTCAAGCAGATTTAGTATTGCTTGATCCAGAAAATATGTTAGAAACAGGAATTGAAATTGTCGCACAGCCTCCCGGTAAAAAGTTGCAAAATTTAAGCCTATTATCTGGTGGTGAGCGTGCCTTAACGGCAATTGCTTTATTATTTGCCATTCTAAATACGCGTCCAGTACCATTCTGTATTCTGGATGAAGTGGAAGCGGCTTTAGATGAATCAAATGTAGTGCGCTATAGTGATTATTTAAGGAAATTTAGTGAAAAAACCCAGTTCATCGTTATTACCCATCGTAAAGGAACGATGGAAGGTGCGGACGTTCTATACGGAATTACGATGCAGGAATCGGGCGTTTCGAAACTTGTGTCCGTAAAGCTTGAAGAAGAGGTTGCATTAGTAGGACAAGGGAGTGTATAAACATGAGCTTTTTTAAACGATTAAAGGAAAAATTAATAGGCCATTCAGAAGAACAAACGTTGATTGAACCGCAAGCGGAACAACGGGATTCGGATGCCCAAACTACTGAGCAGGATGTATTAGAAACTGTAACAGAAGAAGTTATTATTGAAACAATACCTGTTGAAGAAGTAGAAGAAGAACAGCGACAACAAGAGGAAATCCAAACAGAACAACCAACTGCTGAGAAACAAGCGGAAGGTTTAGTAGAAGAGGTTATTGAAGAAGTTGTCGAAGAGAAAAAACCTTCTGCTTGGTCAATTACACAAAAATTCAAAGCGGGTTTAGAAAAAACACGTAATTCATTTACATCAAAAGTAAATGATCTTGTAGCGCGTTACCGTAAAGTGGATGAAGATTTCTTTGAAGAGCTTGAAGATGTGCTATTACAAGCGGATGTAGGCTTTGAAACGGTTATGGAACTAATGGATAAACTTCGCTATGAAGTACAGCGCCAAAACATTAAAGATACAAGCGGCATCCAAACAATTATTTCAGAGAAACTTGTTGAAATTTATGAATCTGGTGAGGAAAACTTAACTGAGCTAAATATTCAAAAACAAGGTGAGTTAACTGTTATTCTATTCGTTGGAGTAAATGGTGTTGGTAAAACTACGACGATTGGTAAATTAGCTCACCGCCTTAAATCAGAAGGTAGAACAGTGATGCTTGCAGCAGGGGATACATTCCGTGCAGGGGCCATTGAACAATTACAAGTTTGGGGCGACCGTGTTGGTTGTGAAGTCATTAAGCAATCAGAAGGCTCAGATCCAGCAGCTGTTATGTATGACGCGATTCGAGCAGCAAAAAATCGTGGTGCTGATGTGTTGATTTGTGATACTGCAGGCCGTCTACAAAATAAAGTAAACTTAATGAATGAGCTTGAAAAGGTGCACCGTGTTATTTCTCGTGAAATTCCGGACGCACCGCATGAAGTATTACTTGCACTTGACGCAACAACTGGTCAAAATGCATTGGTTCAGGCGCAAATGTTCAAAGAAGTAACGAATGTGACCGGAATTGTGTTAACGAAGCTTGACGGTACGGCTAAAGGTGGTATCGTGCTAGCGATTCGTAACAAACTGCACATACCGGTAAAGCTTATTGGTTTAGGTGAAAAAATGGACGACTTACAACCGTTCGATGCAGAACGCTATGTATACGGTTTATTTGCTGAAGGTATTGAAAAAGAACTGAAAGAAATAGAAGACTAAGTTTCAGCCCGCTACGAATTTGTAGCGGGTTTTTTAGTGGCGTTGGGGATGTTCAAAAAAAACAACCATATTTTTAGACAAGTAATTAACCTTGACAGTATGGTTAAAAACCATTATGATACAGTAGACAAATTATGATTGGAGAGATTAAGATGCTACTTGAAAAAACAACACGCATGAACTTTCTCTTCGACTTTTATCAAGCTTTATTAACTGATAAACAACGAAGTTATATGGAACTTTACTATTTAGATGATCACTCATTAGGAGAGATTGCTGAATCGTACGGAATTTCACGTCAAGCGGTATACGATAACATTCGTCGTACAGAGGCAATGCTTGAAGAATATGAAAATAAACTACAACTATTTGGGAAATTCCAGCAGCGTCAGCAAGTGTTAGAACTGCTGACAAACGCGTTAAAAGACGACACTTCACTTGAGGCGCGTCTTGCGTTAATTGAACAATTGAAGGAATCGGATTAGGGGGCGAACTCGAATGGCATTTGAAGGATTGGCAGACCGACTCCAAGGAACCATCCAAAAGATTAAGGGTAAAGGTAAAGTTTCTGAGCAAGACGTTAAAGAAATGATGCGCGAAGTCCGTTTTGCATTAATTGAAGCGGACGTTAACTTAAAAGTCGTAAAAGAATTCGTTAAAAAAGTTAGTGAGCGTGCTGTGGGCTCTGACGTCATGAAAAGCTTAACACCTGGCCAACAAGTCATTAAAATCGTACAAGAAGAGCTAACAAATTTAATGGGTGGCGAACAAAGCCCGATTAAATTTAACACGAAGCCACCAACTGTTATTATGATGGTCGGTCTTCAAGGTGCCGGTAAAACGACAACTACAGGTAAATTAGCAAACGTTTTACGTAAAAAGTATAATCGTAAGCCGTTACTTGTAGCAGCTGACGTTTACCGTCCAGCCGCTGTTCAACAGCTCGAGACATTAGGTAAGCAGCTATCTCTTCCAGTATTTGCACTAGGCACAGATATTTCACCAGTGGAAATTGCGCGCCAAGCATTAGAGCATGCGAAAGAAGAACACTATGATGTAGTTATTATCGATACAGCAGGACGTTTGCATATTGACGAAACATTAATGCAGGAATTAAAAGATATTCGGGCATTAAAAGAGCCGGATGAAGTGTTCCTAGTTGTCGATGCAATGACAGGTCAAGATGCAGTAAACGTTGCGCAAAGCTTTAATGAAGCAGTCGGCATTACTGGTGTCGTATTAACGAAGTTAGACGGTGATACGCGTGGTGGTGCAGCACTTTCAATCCGTGCTGTAACGGAAAAACCAATTAAATTTGTCGGTATGGGTGAAAAAATGGATGCGCTTGAGCCATTCCATCCAGAACGTATGGCATCTCGTATTTTAGGAATGGGCGACGTGTTATCGCTAATTGAAAAAGCGCAAGCAAACGTCGATATGGAAAAAGCGAAAGAGCTTGAAGAAAAGTTCATGACGCAAACATTCACATTGGACGATTTTGTCGAGCAATTACAAGCGGTGAAAAAAATGGGACCACTGGAAGATTTATTAAAAATGATTCCAGGTGCCGGCAAAATGAAAGGCCTAGACAACGTAAAAGTTGACGAAAAGCAAATGGGTCACATTGAAGCAATCATCTATTCGATGACACCTGCAGAAAAGACGAATCCAGAAATCATTCAAGCAAGCCGTAAAAAGCGTATTGCGACAGGTTCAGGTAGATCGATTCAAGAAGTCAATCGTCTGTTAAAACAGTTCGAGGAAATGAAAAAAATGATGAAGCAAATGACGGGAATGACATCAGGAAAAGGCAAGAAGAAGATGAAATTACCTGGATTTGACTCGTTATTTAAATAAAAAATTACGTATTTTTTAAGGTGTTAAGAAAAAACACTTTACAAACATCACAAACATTGATAATATACTATCTTGTGTGAAACTTATTCGGAGGTGCTATTAAAATGGCAGTTAAAATTCGCTTAAAACGTATGGGAGCTAAAAAATCTCCTTTCTATCGTATCGTAGTTGCAGACGCTCGTTCACCACGTGACGGTCGTCAAATCGAAACAGTGGGTACTTATAATCCACTTACTACTCCAGCAACAGTTGCTATCGATGAAGAGAAAGCTCTTAAATGGTTAGCTGATGGCGCAAAACCATCTGATACTGTACGTAACCTGTTCTCAGAACAAGGTATCATGGAGAAATTCCATAACCAAAAATTCAGTAAATAATCGGAGGTGCCGCACTTGAAGCAGCTGATTGAGGCAATTGTGAAACCATTAGTCGATTATCCAGAAACAGTTCGTATTGAGACGGACGAGAATGCTAATCGAGTTGTTTATAAGCTTTTTGTTCATCCAGAGGATCGAGGGAAAGTCATAGGCAAGCAAGGGCGCGTTGCGAAAGCAGTTCGTACTATTGTTTATTCAGCGGCGAGCGGTTACCATAAGAAAAAGACTTACGTCGATATATTGGATTAAAAAGAGGTGGGAGCAGCGGCTTCCCCTTCTTTTTTTATATAAACACATATAAATAGGAAATACTAAGCTAGAGGTGAACAGTATGGAATGGTTTAACGTAGGACGGATTGTGAATACACACGGGATTCGTGGAGAATTACGCATAATTTCAACATCAGATTTTGAAGAAGATCGCTTTGCGGTTGGCAGTAAGTTAGCAGCATTTAAAAAGGATGATAAAAAACCGACATGGATTACAATCGGTTCAGCACGTCGTCATAAAAACTTTATATTAGTTACATTTGAAGGCATGGAAAATATTAATTTAGTTGAGCCTTTTAAAGAGGGTTTGCTAAAAATTACGATGGACCAATTAGCGGATGATGAGCTAGAAGAAAATGAATACTACCACTTTGAAATCAAAGACTGTGAAGTGTATTCAGAAGAAGGCGAATTAATCGGTGTTGTCACGGACATTTTAGAAACGGGTGCCAATGATGTATGGGAAATTAAAGCGAGTGGCGGCAAAAAATACTATATTCCGTATATTGAAGATGTCGTGAAGGAAATTAATGTAGAAGAAAAGAAAATTACGATTCATGTGATGGAAGGCTTATTATAATGAAGATTCATGTACTTAGCTTGTTTCCTGATATGTTCGAAGGTGTTTTTGGCGCTTCGATTTTAAAGAAGGCGCAGGAGAAAGGCGCTGTTAGTCTAGCGGTATCTGATATCCGCAACTTCACAGATAATAAGCATAAGCAAGTAGATGATTATCCGTACGGGGGCGGCGCGGGCATGGTGTTAAAGCCGGAGCCGATGTTTAACGCTGTAGAAGCGATTACAGAGGGTCGTACGCCGCGTGTCATCTTAATGTGTCCACAAGGCGAACGCTTCAATCAGAAGAAGGCTGAAGAGCTTGCTCAAGAAGAAGAGCTGGTTTTCCTTTGTGGTCATTACGAAGGCTATGATGAGCGCATCCGTGAGCATCTTGTAACGGATGAAATTTCGATTGGTGACTTTGTATTAACGGGTGGCGAATTACCTGCAATGACGGTTATTGATGCGGTTGTGCGATTACTACCTGGCGTTCTAGGTCAAGCCGATTCTCATATCCAAGATTCGTTCTCTACAGGACTACTTGAGCATCCTCATTACACACGTCCAGCTGATTTTAGAGGGATGAAGGTGCCTGATGTACTGACGAGCGGTAACCACGCAAAAATTGAAGCGTGGCGTGAGGAGCAGTCATTTAAGCGTACACTAGAGCGTCGTCCAGATCTTTTTGAAGCACTTGAGTTATCGCCAAAGCAATTAGCGATTCTAGAAAAATTAAAAGCAGAAAACGAAAAATAAGGTGCTTGCACGCAATGAATATTTGTGGTAACATTCATTCTGTACTTCTATGTGGAGTACTGAATTACGGTGTTCCGCTGTGGCCCAAATAGGTGCGTGCATGAGCATCTGTCTAAGGAGAGAAAAACAATGTCAAACATTATTACAGAAATCACTAAAGATCAACTTCGTTCTGACCTACCTTCATTCCGTCCTGGTGACACTGTTAAGGTACACGTTAAAGTTGTTGAGGGTACTCGTGAGCGTATCCAATTATTCGAAGGTGTAGTTATTAAACGTCGTGGTGGCGGAATTAGCGAAACTTTCACAGTGCGTAAAATTTCTTACGGCGTTGGTGTAGAACGTACTTTCCCAGTACACACACCTAAAATGGCTAAATTAGAAATCGTTCGTAAAGGTAAAGTTCGTCGTGCTAAACTTTACTACCTACGTAACCTACGTGGTAAAGCTGCGCGTATTAAAGAAATTCGATAATCACTTTTTAAGAAAGGGGCTTGTTAATACAAGCTCCTTTTCTTTTGGTAGTGAAGAAAATTTCACTTTTTTTACCTCATAAAAAGGACAACATCTCGCCCTATTTTGGGGCGGGATGTGTCTTTCTAAAATAAAAAAGCGGTAATCTATTGTGATAATCGGATTATTTTTTTGCTTGTAATACATATTTCGTTTACAATAAAATGGTGATATATGAGGGGGACATCTGCGTGGAAAAAACTCAAAAAGAAAAAAATGAGCTTTGGGAATGGACGAAAGCTCTACTAATAGCATTCGCAATTGCAGCATTCATTCGTTACTTTTTATTTACACCAATTGTAGTTGATGGGGAATCAATGATGCCAACCCTTGAAAATGGCGATCGTATGATTGTGAATAAAATTGGCTATAAAATTGGTAGTCCGGACCGATTCGACATTGTCGTCTTCCATGCACCAGAGCAAAAGGATTATATTAAACGTGTAATTGGTTTACCGGGTGACTATGTGGAATATAAAGATGATCAACTATATATTAATGGTGAACCGATCGATGAGCCATATTTAGAACCGTATAAAGCCGAAATTACAGAAGGTAATTTAACTGGTGATTTTACATTACGTGATATTAATCCGTCTCTAGATGTAATTCCCGAAGGCTCTATTTTTGTAATGGGTGACAACCGTCGTTTTAGTAAGGATAGCCGCCATATCGGTCTTGTAGACCAAAAAGAAATCATCGGTAATACTAGCATTATTTTCTGGCCTTTAAATGAAATTGAAATCGTTAAGTAATTAAATAAACGATGGATGAGGAGGTTCCTGCAATCTCCTCATTTTTTAGTGGATAAGAAGAGAATATCCACATAAATAAGACAACATCTTGCACTATTTTGGAGGAAGATGTTTCTTTCTAAAAAGATAAGAAAGTATAACTTTTTGATAATGTCTAGGCATTCGCGCCGCACGCTCGAAGTCGCTTCGATCCCTCGGGCGAAAGTGGGGGAGCATTTACTTTCGCTTCGTGCTCGCAAGCAGCTGTCGCGTGCAAACGGGCGCGAATGCGCTTTTCTTATATTGAATACAACAAAGGAGGAATTCACCATGACAATTCAATGGTTCCCAGGACATATGGCGAAAGCTCGCCGACAAGTATCGGAAAATCTGAAGCTAGTCGACATTATTTTTGAGTTAGTCGACGCACGCCTGCCGTTATCCTCACGTAACCCGATGATTGACGAAGTAATTAACCAAAAGCCACGCCTGCTTATTTTAAATAAACAGGATATGGCGGATGAGCATGAAACGCGTAAATGGATTGCGTATTTTGAGGAGCGCGGGCATAAGGCGGTAGTGATTAACTCGTTAGAGGGTAAGGGGCTACAGGCAGTAACAAAAGCTGCGCAAGAAGTGTTAGCAGAAAAATGGGCGCGTATGAAATCAAAAGGGATGAAGCCACGTGCTATTCGTGCGATGATCGTTGGTATTCCAAACGTAGGGAAATCGACACTTATTAACCGATTAGCCAAGAAAAACCTTGCGAAAACAGGGAATATGCCAGGTGTGACGAAAGCGCAACAATGGATTAAAGTAGGCAAAGAAATCGAGCTACTGGATACACCAGGGATTTTATGGCCGAAGTTTGAGGATCAAGAAATTGGCTATAAACTAGCATTAACAGGTGCGATTAAGGATACGATTACAAATATGGAAGACCTAGCTGTATACGGGCTAAATTTCCTATCTGTTCATTATCCAAAACGTATGGAAGAACGCTACGGCATTACAGCGGTTGACGAAGAATTAGTCGTAACATTTGACCATATCGGTAAGCTACGTCGCGTATTTGGACAAGGCGGGGAAGTTGACTATGACCAAGTATCACAACTAATCGTTCGTGATATTCGTAATCAACATCTGGGTAAATTGACATTTGACTTCGTTTCTGAGCAACTTGAAAAAGAGCGAGAACAACAATAATTTGATGAGACCTTTTTCACTACGGTGAAAAAGGTTTTCTTATTTTTTTGGTTCTTTACCGAAACATGTGCTTTACTTAAAAAGAAAGTGTACTACTTTATAAGCACATGGAACGGAAAGCGTCCGCCTGGAGTGGAATGTGCTATTAAGTACAGATTCTGGTGTAGAGCCCTTATTTTATAATAAAAGAAATAATCCGATAAAACATATAGACAGGTACAAGGAGTAATAACATGACAACAATTAAAGAAATTACAGAAGCATTGAAACAAGCACAGCAGCAAGAACCTTGGATGGACGCTATTGTGCAAGATGAACGCAGTGGTGTACAAAAGGCGTGGGCGCAGTTCCAAAAACGTCTGCAGAAGCAACAGCAACTACAAGACGCTCATACGGAAAAGCTAGCCTTTGATGCGTCGTATTTACCACATCCTGATGCATTCATTGCAGGCACGGATGAGGCCGGGCGTGGGCCGCTAGCAGGGCCAGTAGTGACAGCCGCTGTTATTTTACCGAATTACTGTGGAGAACTACTTGGTATTAATGATTCCAAACAGCTATCAAAAGAAACGCGTGAAAAATTTGTTGCGATGATTAAGACGCATGCGATTGCTTATGCTGTTCATTTCCAACCGGCGGAAGTAATAGATGCGATTAATATTTACGAGGCCACGAAGCAGTCGATGAAGGCAAGTATTGAAGCGCTTGAAATAAAACCAGATTTTGTGTTAGCGGATGCGATGACGCTACCAATCGATATCCCGCAAGCGTCGGTTATTAAAGGCGATGCGAAAAGCTTGGCTATTGCTGCGGCATCAATTTTAGCAAAAACCGCGCGTGACGACTATATGGAACAACTTCATGAACTGTTTCCGCAATACGGTTTTGCCCAACATGCTGGTTATGGAACGAAGCAACATTTAGAAGCGCTAGAAAACTACGGACCAACTGAGCATCATCGCAAAAGCTTTGAGCCAATCAAATCCATGATTGTACAAAAGGAGTGACGAGACATGACCTCAACATCATTTAATCCGATCCAAATGCAAACGAAAAATGTGCAGCTTAATCAGCCGCTTACATTAAAACAAGGACAAGTGTTTCACGGGACGATTAAGCAATTGTATCCCGATCAAATGGCAGAAGTGCAAGTTGGTAGTCATAAGCTGATAGCAAAGCTTGAAGTGCCGTTAAAAGTCGGTGACGCACATTTCTTTCAAGTGACGAATACAAATGCCCAAACGGAGCTAAAAGTTGTTACAGGGCCTATGACGCAAACGATGACACCAACACAACAGCTAAATCAGCTATTGGACTCCATGAATTTACCAAAAACGTCAGAAATGCAACAGGTTATGTCGCATTTTATGAAGGAACAAGTACCGATTTCAAAAGGCCAGCTCGTGCAGGCAGAGGCTTGGATGAAAAATTTAGCTGAAGGCAATATAAAACAAGATGCGCTTGTTGCATTGCAGCGCATGATTGAATTGAAAATGCCGTTTACAAAGGATGTATTTCAGGCACTCATACAAGGGGCAAAAACAGATGGTATATCAGCTACATTAGCGAATTTGGCGCAGCTGTTAGCAAACCAAGCAGGAGGCAATGAAGCATTAAAGTCCAATGTATTGCAGCAAATTCAGGCGCTTGCAAAACCGTTTGATGCAGAAATAGGTGGTGTAATTTTAGCGCGTGCGATGCAAACATTAACAGATTTAACAGCACCACTTGCTGTTAAAACTCAGGCACTCACGATGCTGAAAGAGATGGGTGTGCTACCGCAATCAGCCAATTTACAAAACTGGTCTGTACAAAGCATGCAGCAAATTTCTCAAGCTAGTCCGGTAACATCCATTACCCAGGCAGGTCAAGTAGTCCAACAAATTATGAACGCCAAGCCTGAAAATAGTATGCTGTTGGTTGAACAAGTGAAGTCTTGGATCTCCAATGAAAGCTTGTTGACATCTAATCAAAAGGAACAACTGCAGCAACTTGTTCAACGATTTACCCAGCTACCACAAAATAAACAAACACTCGAAGTTTTCGCTAAACAAATGCAAGAGCAATTTGCAAAGGCTTTTTCGGAAAATACTGCAAGTCGTCTATTTACACAAAACGACAATGGTTTATCGACGAAGGACCAATTACTATCTTTAATGAAGCCAGACGCACACATGCAAACTAACGACGTACTATTCCGCAATTTAGTGAGAGTGGCGACAGACTCCCCACATCCAGCAGTTCAAACACTCCTTACACAGTCGGAATCGCAAGTACAGGTGGCTATTGATAGCAAAGCGATGGAGCAAGCGATGAAAACGGTGCTAAAGGGGCTAGGGATTAGTTATGAGGCAGCATTATCAAATAAGTCAGCAACCGACGTTCAAGTAATTGCCCAACAGCTAAAACCTCAACTGCTAGCACTTATTCAAGATGTCCAAACACCGTCAACACTAAAGGATTCAGCCGAGACGGTAATAGCCCGTATGAACGGGATGCAATTATTATCAAGTGAAAACGGTCATCAGCATCAGCTGGTTATGCAAGTACCACTTGAATTTTTCGGTAAAAAGATGGACGCTACGTTGCAATGGAATGGACGCATGAAGGACGATGGGAAAATTGATGCCAATTATGCCAGGGTTCTGTTTTATTTACAAATGGCATCGCTACAAGAAACAGTCGTGGATATGCAAGTACAAAACCGTGTTATTACGATTAATGTCTTTAATGACAATCCGAATATTGATGTACTAGCGGAACCTCTTAAACAAACGTTAAAACAAGGTTTAGGAGAGAAAGAATATCATTTATCTGGCGTCTTTATTAAACCGTTTGAAAAATCAATATCAGAAAAAGGTAGACAAAATTCAAAAGATGATATGGAACAGCAGAGCGAGGTGGATATTCGCGTATGAGCGAAAAGAAATATGTACGAAAAGAGGCAATTGCACTTTCCTATAATCCTACCAAAAGCAATGGTCCAACAGTTGTCGCGAAGGGGAAGGGGAAAATTGCAGATACGATATTAGAGCAGGCGGCACTACATGATGTGCCTGTTTATGAGGATCCAAACCTCATGCAACTGTTGGGGCAATTGGATTTGAACGCATCTATTCCAGAAGAATTATATCAGGCGGTAGCGGAAGTTTTTGCCTTTATTTATCGTTTAGACGAGCAACATCATGCATTAAAAAGTAAGTTATAGAGAAGGAAGTTAAGCGGCAGGTACGAGGTTATTATTCGCAGTCCTTTAGTTAGTAGTAGAGAACGTGTCAAAATTGACATTTTCTCTTTTTTTGCACCCATTTTTTAGTGTTTTTTAACATAAAATAGAATAAACTGTAATTTTTAAAAGATAATCATACACGAAAGACAAATATGGACATTGTCTGAATGTTTGTATAAAATAGATTATGTTAGTAAAATAATTTCCAAATGTCCGATGGGAGGATGTATTATGAATATCCATGAATATCAAGGTAAAGAGATCTTGAGAAAATACGGAGTAGCAGTTCCGAACGGGAAAGTTGCTTTTTCTCCAGATGAAGCAGTTAAGGTCGCAAAAGAGCTTGGATCCAATGTAACAGTTGTAAAAGCTCAAATTCACGCAGGTGGCCGCGGTAAAGCGGGCGGCGTAAAAATTGCTAAAAACCTTGATGAAGTTCGTTCATATGCAAAAGAAATGTTAGGAAAGATTTTAGTCACACATCAAACTGGTCCAGAAGGTAAGGAAATTAAACGCCTTTATATAGAAGAAGGATCTGATATTCGCAAAGAGTACTATTTAAGCTTAGTACTAGACCGTGCAACTTCACGTGTTACAGTGATGGGCTCTGAAGAAGGCGGTATGGATATCGAAGAAGTAGCCGAAACAAATCCTGAAAAAATCTTTAAAGAAGTCATTGATCCTGTAACAGGTTTACAACCGTTCCAGGCACGTCGTATGGCTTTCAATATGAATATACCACCGAAGTTAGTAAACAAAGCAGTAAAGCTAATGCTTGGTCTGTACCAGGCATTTGTAGACAAAGATGCATCGATTGTAGAAATTAATCCATTAGTGGTAACAGGCGATGACCAAGTTGTTGCGCTTGATGCAAAATTTAACTTTGATTCTAACGCACTATATCGTCATAAAGACATTGTAGAATTACGTGATTTTGATGAGGAAGATCCAAAAGAAATTGAAGCATCTAAATATGACTTAAGCTATATTTCATTAAACGGCAATATTGGCTGTATGGTTAATGGGGCAGGTCTTGCGATGGCTACGATGGATACAATTAGCTATTACGGCGGCTCACCCGCTAACTTCCTTGACGTTGGGGGCGGCGCGACAGCTGAAAAAGTTACGGAAGCATTTAAAATCATTTTATCTGATCCACAAGTAAAAGGGATTTTTGTTAATATTTTTGGTGGAATTATGAAATGCGATATTATTGCTGAAGGTGTTATTATAGCAGCAAAACAAATCGGTTTAGCTGTACCACTAGTGGTGCGTTTAGAAGGAACAAATGTCGAACTTGGTAAAAAATTATTAAATGAGTCGGGCTTAAACATTGTTGCTGCAGATTCTATGGCTGACGGTGCGCAAAAAATCGTTAATTTAGTAGCTGACGAAGGCGAGGTTACATCATGAGTGTGTTCATTAATAAAGAGACAAAAGTAATTGTACAAGGGATTACAGGCGAAACAGCACTTTTCCATACAAAACAAATGTTAGAATACGGTACGAAAATCGTTGCCGGAGTAACACCTGGTAAAGGCGGTCTTGAAATTGAAGGCGTTCCAGTATTTAATACGGTACAGGAGGCAGTTGCAGAAACGGGTGCCAATGTATCTGTTATTTACGTACCAGCCCCATTTGCAGCAGATGCGATTTTAGAAGCGGTAGATGCTGAATTAGATTTAACAATTTGTATTACTGAGCATATCCCAGTACTGGATATGGTAAAAGTAAAACGTTACATGGAAGGTAAGAAAACACGTTTAGTTGGTCCAAACTGTCCAGGTGTTATTTCGGCGGATGAATGTAAAATCGGTATTATGCCAGGCTATATTCATAAAAAAGGACATGTTGGAGTTGTATCACGTTCAGGTACTCTAACGTATGAAGCTGTACTGCAATTAACACAAGCGGGCATTGGACAAACTTCGGCAGTAGGGATTGGTGGAGACCCGGTAAACGGGACAAACTTTATCGATGCACTCGAAGCATTCAATGAAGATCCAGAAACATATGCAGTAGTTATGATTGGTGAAATAGGTGGTACAGCGGAGGAAGAAGCTGCTGAATGGGTGAAAGCAAATATGACAAAACCGGTAGTTGGTTTCATCGGTGGCCAAACAGCACCTCCTGGCAAGCGTATGGGACATGCTGGAGCGATTATTTCAGGTGGTAAAGGTACAGCGGCTGAAAAAATTAAAGCAATGAATGCAGCTGGAATTGAAGTCGCTCCAACGCCTTCAGTTATTGGAGAAACATTGATTAAAGTAATTAAAGAAAAAGGTCTATACGAAGTTTGTAAGACACATTAAAATGAAGGTGTAGCGTTCCATGCGCTACATCTTTTCTTCGTTCTGATGTCCATGCATTCACGCCAAATGCAATTTGTGACGAATAACCGATGGAACACCATCCTCGAGGTCGCTTTGGTTCGGCCTGATGTAGAGCAGACCGTTATTGCCGCATGGATGTGATTTAAAGCATCAGGGATGTAAATGGGAATGAATGTGCTTTCTACTTGTGCGGTCATTTTAAATAAATTTCTTCTATTTAAATGAGGAGTGATAAAATGACAAACCAAATTGATTTACACAAATTGCTTACACTACACTACGTATACCCTCTACCATTTCATAAATTTCAACGTCTACAACAGTATATAAGCACGCTTGATCAACTTGCGGAATTCCCATCCCCACAGCTTGCGACAATTTTAAACTTAACAGTAGCGAATGCGCGTGCATTAAAAGAACATTACTTGCGTATGCTCGAAGTACCATTAGCAGAGCATTATGCACTAGAAGGAATTTCGCCAGTTCCTTTTACAAGTGAGTTTTACCCAAAAAAGTTATTGCAGTTAATTGACCCCCCTACTGTGCTGTATGCTAAGGGCGATATTTCATTACTGCAAAAACCCAAAAAAATTGCCGTCATTGGCTCGAGGCAGGCAACAAATTATACTGCGGAGGCATTACAATTATTATTACCGCCACTTATTGAACATGATTATGTTATCGTCAGTGGTCTTGCCAAAGGGGCAGATAGTCTCGCACATAAGGCTGCGATTTTTTACGGCGGAAAAACGATAGGTATTTTAGGGCATGGCTTCTTTCATTTGTATCCAAAAGAAAATAAGCAACTTGCGGAAGAAATGGCACAACATCATTTGTTATTGACGGAATATCCACCATATGTAAGTGTGAAAAAATGGCATTTCCCGATGAGGAATCGTATTATTAGTGGTATAAGTGACGCGCTTGTTGTAACAGAAGCAGCACTAAAAAGTGGTACACTCATTACAACGGAGCATGCACTCGATCATGGGAAAGATGTATTTGTCGTACCTGGACCGATTACTTCAGAGCAGTCAAAAGGGACTAATAAAATCCTAAAAGAAGGAGCAATTCCGGTTTGGAATGGATATCAAATAATAGATGAAATGCAAATGTTTTCAAGTTTTAGTTGAAAAAAAGTTGCAATATCCGTAAATCTGTTATACATTTTGCAACAGGTATTGCTTTGAATTTAGTTCAGCGATGTGAAATACACATTGCTGAATTAAATTTGTCTTCGGCGGATGTCTCGGATTTTCAAATTAGTGCATGGTGCTCTCACAATGCACAATCTGGACAGCAAATGCGTCAAGGCGTATTTGATTAAAAAGTAACCTCTCTAAGGGGGAAAGAATAGATGGCAGATTATTTAGTAATAGTAGAATCACCTGCGAAGGCGAAAACAATTGAACGTTATTTAGGAAAAAAGTATAAAGTAAAAGCTTCTATTGGACACGTGCGCGACTTGCCACGTAGCCAAATGGGAATTGATACAGAAAATAATTATGCACCTAAATATATTACAATACGCGGAAAAGGACCTGTACTGCAAGATTTAAAATCCGCAGCAAAAAAAGTTAAGAAAATCTATCTCGCGGCCGATCCAGACCGTGAAGGGGAAGCAATCGCATGGCATTTAGCGACAGCATTAAACATCGATATTGAATCGGATTGCCGCGTTGTGTTCAATGAAATTACAAAAGACGCAATTTTAGAATCGTTTAAACACCCACGTCCAATTAATATGGATTTAGTTGATGCACAACAAGCCCGTCGAATTTTAGACCGCCTTGTTGGCTATAATATAAGTCCTATTTTATGGAAAAAGGTTAAAAAAGGGCTATCAGCAGGGCGTGTTCAATCGGTTGCGCTACGTCTTATAATTGACCGTGAAAATGAAATTAAAAGTTTCGAGCCAGAGGAATACTGGACAGTCGATGCAAGTTTTGAAAAAGGTAAAAACCAATTTGACGCTCTTTATTATGGCAATGGTACTGAAAAAGTGAAGCTAACAAATGAAGCACAAGTGAAAGACGTGCTGAAAAATATCAAAGGTGATCATTTTGAAGTAATGAATGTCGTGAAAAAGGAACGTAAACGAAATGCAGCACCAGCCTTTACAACATCTTCGTTACAACAAGAGGCTGCACGAAAATTGAACTTCCGTGCAAAGAAAACGATGATGCTGGCTCAACAACTCTATGAAGGAATTGAGCTAAGCAAAAAAGAAGGCGCAGTTGGATTAATTACGTATATGCGTACAGACTCAACGCGTATTTCTGATACAGCAAAAGCAGAAGCCGTAAGCTATATCGAAGGGAAATATGGCAAAGAGTATGTTGCTACAGAAGTAAAGCAAACAAAAAATAAAGCGAATGCACAAGATGCCCACGAAGCTATTCGTCCAACATCTGCTATGCTTACACCAGAAGAGTTGAAAGCAGTGCTTAGCCGTGATCAATTACGTCTGTACCGCTTAATTTGGGATCGTTTTATTGCTAGTCAAATGTCATCCGCTATACTAGATACAGTGACAGTAGATTTACAAAACGAAGATGTATTATTCCGTGCGAACGGTTCTCAAGTGAAGTTCGCGGGTTTCATGAAGCTTTATATTGAAGGCACAGACGATCAAACAGAAGAAACGAACAAGCTATTACCAGAAATGGCGATTGGCGATAAAGTGAAAACGTTAGAAATCGAACCGAAACAGCACTTCACACAGCCACCACCACGCTATTCTGAGGCGCGATTAGTAAAAACGCTAGAAGAACTAGGTATAGGTCGTCCGTCAACGTATGCACCGACACTTGATACAATTCAAAAGCGCGGCTATGTTCAACTGGATGCGAAGCGTTTTGTACCAACAGAGCTTGGCGAAATCGTACACCAGCTCGTACTTGAGTTTTTCCCGGAAATCATCAATATTGAGTTCACAGCAACAATGGAACGTGATTTAGATGATGTCGAGGAAGGTATGACAGAATGGGTTAAAGTAATTGATGCATTTTACCGTGATTTTGAGCCACATGTGAAGCATGCGGATGAAGTGATGGAAAAAATCGAGATTAAAGACGAGCCAGCTGGAGAAGACTGTGAAAAATGCGGTAATGCAATGGTGTATAAGCTAGGACGTTATGGCAAATTTATGGCTTGTTCTAACTTCCCAGACTGTCGTAATACAAAAGCGATTATGAAATTAATTGATGTGAAATGCCCAACATGTAAGGAAGGCGAAATCGTTGAGCGTAAAAGTAAAACGAAGCGTCTATTCTACGGCTGTAATCAATACCCAGAATGTGACTTCGTATCATGGGATAAGCCGATTAGTAGACCTTGTCCGAAATGTAGTGCATTATTAGTTGAAAAGAAACTTAAAAAAGGTGTTCAAATCCAATGTACAAACACAGAATGTGATTATGAGGAGACACCTTCACAATAATTTAAAGAGGTAGTAACATGACACAACAAATAGTTAACGTAATTGGTGCCGGCTTAGCTGGTAGTGAAGCAGCATGGCAAATCGCAAAACGTGGAGTAAAAGTTCGTCTATACGAAATGCGCCCTGTGAAGCAAACGCCTGCTCACCATACTGATAAATTTGCTGAGCTTGTATGCTCAAATTCATTACGCGCAAACACATTAACAAATGCAGTTGGCGTAATTAAGGAAGAAATGCGTATGCTGGATTCTGTTATTATGACAGCGGCAGATAAATGCTCGGTTCCTGCAGGTGGTGCACTTGCAGTAGACCGTCATGAATTTGCTGGCTATGTAACAGAAACGGTAAAAAATCACCCGTTAGTTGAAGTAATTCATGAGGAAGTGACGGAAATTCCTGAAGGGATTACAATCATCGCTACAGGTCCGTTAACTTCTAAAGCGCTAGCTGAGAAGATTCAAGCCTTAACAGGGCAAGATTACTTGTACTTCTACGATGCAGCAGCACCCATTATCGAAAAAGATAGCATCGATATGGATAAAGTATACTTAAAATCTCGTTATGATAAAGGAGAGGCAGCTTATTTAAACTGCCCAATGAATAAAGAAGAATTCGACCGCTTCCGTCAAGCGTTACTTGAGGCAGAAGTTGTGCCACTGAAAGAATTTGAAAAAGAAATTTATTTCGAAGGTTGTATGCCAATCGAAGTAATGGCAGCGCGCGGCGAGAAAACAATGCTATTTGGTCCGATGAAGCCAGTAGGACTAGAAGATCCGAAAACAAATAAACGCCCATATGCAGTTGTTCAATTACGTCAAGATGATGCTGCAGGAACACTCTATAATATTGTTGGCTTCCAGACACATTTAAAATGGGGACCTCAAAAAGAAGTGCTTCAGTTAATTCCAGGACTTGAAAATGTAGAAATCGTTCGCTACGGTGTTATGCATCGCAATACGTTTATTAGCTCACCTAAAGTGTTAAATAAAACGTATCAGCTACGTTCAAACCCAAATATTTTCTTTGCGGGTCAAATGACAGGTGTGGAAGGCTATGTAGAGTCTGCTGGTAGTGGTTTAATCGCAGGTATTAATGCAGCACGTCTTGCATTAGGACAAGAAATGCTATATTTCCCAGTAGAAACGGCACTAGGCTCAATGGCGCGCTACATTACAGAAGCAGAATCGAAAAACTTCCAACCAATGAATGTGAACTTCGGTTTATTCCCTGATTTTGGTGAGCGGATTAGGTCAAAAGCAGAGCGTGCTGAACGCCATGCAAACCGAGCGATAGAAACAATTCGGAATTTTATAAATTCTCAAACAATTTAATTGCTTTAAGCCTCTAAAGATTGTTATAATTTTAGAGGCTTTTTCTTTTAGGGGAAATCATCTCGTATTGAAGTGAAATGGTGGAAGTTAGATGTAAATGTCGAATTATAGCGAAAAATTCGGTGCATTTTTAAAATTTGTTCATTTTTCACTTGATATATTTTATATATAGGTATAATGTCGATATGTGTGTTTTTTAATATACGGTTGAGCGAGTTGCTTTAAGTGCTACGATTCATCGTTTAATTATAGTTTCATCTATGCACGTCCTGTTTAATTGCTTGAAATTTATCGTGGAGGTAGAGTGGCAATGAATGGTCATCCCAATGAGGCTTTAGATCAATTTATTCGTTACGTTCAGCTCGAAAAAAACTTTTCATTACATACTGTGCGTGAGTATGATTCGGATCTTAGAGAGTTTCTTTCTTTTCTGGAAACAGAAGGGGTCATTTCTCTAGTTGACGTGGAGTATATTCATGCGCGATTGTACGTCACAAAGTTGTACGATGAACAAAAAGCAAGAAATTCTATTTCGAGAAAAATTTCATCCATACGATCATTCTTTCGTTTTTTAAATCGAGAGTATGGTTTAGATGATGCTCCCTTCCGATCTCTTTACCATCCCAAAAAAGAAGAACGTTTACCGAACTTTTTTTATGAAGAAGAGCTCGTTCAACTTTTTGAGAAAAATAAAGGGAATGAACCGAAAGTTATTCGTAATATGGCGATACTAGAATTACTTTATGCTACTGGAATGCGTGTCAGTGAATGTACATCCGTTGAAATACAAGATATTGATTTTCATTATTCAATTATTCGTGTGATGGGTAAAGGTCGTAAAGAGCGAATCATTCCGTTTGGACAATATGCCCATGAAGCATTAACAATCTACTTACAAGAAGTGCGCCCTATTTTGATGAAAAAAAAGGAGCATAATAAAGTATTCGTTAATATGCGTGGAGGCGAACTTACAGCACGTGGAGTGCGATATATACTGAGTGAAATGATTGACAATGCAAGTTTGCATTCGAAAATCTATCCGCATATGTTACGACATACATTTGCAACACACTTATTAAATAATGGCGCAGACTTACGTACTGTACAAGAGCTTCTTGGACACGCGCATTTATCTTCTACACAAATTTATACACATGTAACGAAGGAAGCTCTTCGGAAAACGTATATGAATGCTCATCCGAGAGCTTAAATTGTAAGGGGGAACTTTTAATGGGACAAATCCATGCAACGACGATCTTTGCGATTCATCACAATGGTGAATGTGCAATGGCAGGTGACGGTCAAGTAACGCTTGGCAATGCAGTTGTAATGAAGCATACTGCTAGAAAGGTCAGACGTCTGTTTAATGGCAATGTATTAGCTGGTTTTGCTGGTTCTGTTGCGGACGCTTTCACACTTTTTGAAATGTTCGAGTCCAAGTTAAATGAATATAACGGTAATTTACAACGAGCAGCTGTGGAGGTTGCCAAGCAGTGGCGCGGCGATAAAATGCTACGCCAATTAGAAGCGATGTTACTAGTAATGGATAAATCAACATTATTACTCGTATCCGGCACAGGCGAAGTCATTGAGCCAGATGACGGTATTTTAGCGATTGGTTCAGGCGGTAATTATGCACTATCGGCTGGGCGTGCGCTTAAAATGCACGCTGGAGAGCATTTATCAGCGAAGGACATTGCTAAAGCCGCATTAACAACAGCTGCAGATATTTGTGTTTTTACAAACCATAATATTATCGTGGAGGCGCTATCATGATTGAAAATAACTTAACGCCAAGACAAATTACAGAACATTTGAATCGTCACATCGTCGGGCAAGCGGCAGCAAAGCGAGCAGTAGCTGTAGCGCTACGTAATCGTTATCGTCGTTCACTCCTAAGTGACGAAATGAAAACTGAAATTATCCCGAAAAATATTTTAATGATTGGTCCAACCGGTGTTGGAAAAACAGAAATAGCAAGGCGTATTGCAAAACTAACGAATGCCCCGTTTATTAAAGTGGAAGCAACGAAGTTTACGGAAGTAGGCTATGTAGGTCGGGATGTAGAATCTATGGTACGCGATTTGGTGGAAGCATCTCGTCGACTCGTAAAAGAGGAAATGACAGAAGCCGTACAAGAACAAGCAGAGCGCAATGCAAATGAGGGACTCGTTCAATTACTCGTTCCTTCGAAATTAAAAGGAAAGATGCCCCAAAATCCATTTGAAATGTTTTTTGGGCAAAAAAATGAACAGCCAGCAGATCAGCCAGCATCTGAGGATGTCGAAGTACGCTCCCGTCGTGCTCAAATCGCGCAAGACTTAAAAGCCGGTAAACTAGAAGAACAATGGGTTACAATCGAAGTCACTGAACAAACCCCTTCTATACTTGATGCGATGCCTGGAATGGGAATGGATATGGGTGCTAGCGGAATGCAAGATATGTTGTCTAATTTAATGCCTAAAAAAACAAAAAAGCGTAAAGTTCAGGTGAAAGACGCACGTCGTATTTTGACGCAAGAGGAAGCGAACAAGCTGATCGATTCAGAAGAATTAGCAAACGAAGCGGTACTACGAGCTGAGCAGGCTGGAATCATTTTTATTGATGAAATCGATAAAATTGCTAGCAAAGGTAGTACTTCTTCTGCTGAAGTTTCGCGAGAAGGCGTACAGCGTGATATTTTACCAATTGTTGAAGGCTCAACAGTAACAACGAAGTATGGTCCGGTGAAAACAGATTACATGTTATTTATTGCTGCTGGTGCTTTTCATATGTCAAAGCCAAGTGATCTAATTCCAGAATTACAAGGTCGTTTCCCGATTCGTGTCGAGCTGGAGAAGTTAACAAAAGAAGATTTCGTACGGATTTTACAGGAGCCAGATCAATCATTAATTTTGCAATATAAAGCATTACTTGAAACAGAAGGCGTTACGATGGAATTTACAGAGGATGCAATTGTACGTATTGCAGAAATAGCAACAGAAGTAAATCAAGAAACTGATAATATTGGTGCCCGTCGTTTACACACTATTTTGGAGCGCTTGTTAGAAGAATTGTCGTTTGAAGCTTCAGAAATTGCACCAGCGCATATAGAAATCACGCCGAATTATGTCGATAAAAAGCTCGGTGATATCGTAAAAAACAAAGATTTGTCACAATTTATCTTGTAGGTAAGTTGAATTAGTATCTTTAAATTGTAAAAACCTTTAGAATATTGAATGAATTAAGAATGCCTGTCTAGGAGGAATATTTAGAATGAATTTATTAACAAAAACTCGTAAAATTAATGCGATGCTTCAAGCATCTGCTGGAAAGCCAGTTAACTTTAAGGAAATGGCTGATACATTAGGTGATATTATCGAAAGTAATGTTTTTATCGTTAGTCGTAAAGGTAAGCTTTTAGGCTTATCAATTCACCAACAAATCGAAAACGATCGTATAAAAAAAATGTTTGAAGAGCGTCGATTCCCTGAAGAATACACACACAATTTATTCAACATCTTTGAAACATCTCAAAACCTTGGGATTGATAGTGATTACACAGCATTCCCGATTGAAAATAAAGACCTTTTCAAAAATGGATTAACTACTATCGTACCAATTATTGGTGGCGGCGAGCGTTTAGGTACATTAATTCTTGCACGTATTAACGATCAATTTGAAGATGATGATTTAATCCTAGCTGAATACGGTGCAACGGTTGTCGGTATGGAAATTTTACGTGAAAAATCAGAAGAAATCGAAGAAGAAGCTCGTTCAAAAGCTGTTGTACAAATGGCGATTAACTCGTTATCTTATTCAGAGCTTGAAGCAATCGAGCACATCTTCGAAGAATTAGATGGTAACGAAGGGTTATTAGTTGCTTCTAAAATTGCTGACCGCGTAGGAATTACTCGTTCTGTAATCGTAAATGCATTACGTAAATTAGAATCTGCGGGCGTTATCGAGTCCCGCTCATTAGGTATGAAAGGTACTTATATTAAAGTACTTAATGATAAGTTTTTAAACGCTTTAGCTGAGATTAAAATGAAATAATCTTTGTTTTTTCAAAGGGTCCATCGAAATGATGGACCCTTTTTGGTGGATAAGAAAGTATAACTTTCCCATCCACATAAGGAAGGACATCAACTCGCCCTATTTTGGACGAGTTGTGTCTTTTTTGTAATAAAATGTTAAATATTAACAAGGGAGAAATTTGTATTTTAATAATACTTTTATAGTAATCATTCTATTTTAGCTAGGAAGATTGCTGATTTTTTCGGTCGTATTATGTCGAATGAGGGTGCAAAATATACAAATGTGAAAAATCCCAAAAAAATCCTTGGAAAAATAGTGCGTATAGACTATTAAAAAGCGACAAAAGACGATAGACACTAGGAATTAACTTATTTACAATTAAATTATTGAATATGAAATTATGTTTATACAATTGTTAATTAAATGGGGTGAAAGGTTTGGATTTTTTTGGTGGAACGATTAGTAGCCTGGAAAATGGACTTTCCTATGCAACGTTAAAAAATAAAACTATTGCACAAAATATCGCAAATGTTGATACACCTAATTATAAAGCGAAAGATGTAAGTTTTAAGGCAATGTTAAATGATGCACAGCAAGCAACAATTGCGGCCAATCGAAATGATCAAAGACATTATGATTTTACGTTCAGTGAATCAACACCAGGTGTATATAGTTACGACAATTTTAGAACGCGTCATAATGGTAATGGAGTTAATATGGACACAGAGCAAGCGAGCTTAGCTGAAAACACGATTTACTATAATGCATTAATTGAACGTGTCAGTGGAAAATTAAATTCATTAAATACTGTAATTAAAGGAGGGAGATAACGTTGTCAATTTTTCATAGTATGAATACGACTGCGTCTGCTTTAACTGCCCAGCGTTTAAGAATGGATGTTATTTCTTCAAATATGGCCAATGTTGATACGACACGTGCCAAACAAGTAAATGGTGAATGGGAACCGTATCGTAAAAAATCAGTAACGCTAACTTCTCAAGAAGGTCAGTTTTCAAACTTTTTAAATGTTGCGATGGGCAAAACAACTAAACAAGGGGCGGGGAATGGTGTGAAGGTTACTGAAATTAAAGAAGATACCGAAACACCATTTAAGCTTGTTTATGACCCTACGCACCCTGATGCAAATGAAGAAGGCTATGTGCAAACATCCAATGTGGATTTATTAAAAGAAATGGTCGACTTAATTTCTGCTACGCGTTCATATGAAGCAAATGTAACCGTTTTTAATGCAAATAAATCGATGCTAACAAAAGCATTAGAGATTGGGAAAGGATGATAATTAATGGCAATTAATTCAGTATCGTTTATGGCACCTACACAAATAGTGAATGAAACGAATAAAGTACATACTTCTGTTACGTCTGCTGAGGCACAACAAACATTTGCAAATACGCTAAAAGATGCGATTGCTGGTGTTAACAGTCAACAAATTCAATCAGACACAATGACAGAAAAATTGATTAATGGTGGAGATGTTGATTTACACGAAGTAATGATTGCTTCTCAAAAAGCAAGCATTACATTGAACGCAACAATGGAAGTTCGTAATAAGGCAGTAGAGGCCTACCAAGAAATTATGCGCATGTCTGTATAATTATTGTAAAAGCGGATCGTAAATTGTTGGGGCATTCACTATAACCGGAGGATTCATAATGAATGAACGACTGACAAAAGTAAAAACTGACTCCACGAGATTTTGGACGAGTCGTACGAAAAATCAAAAAGGTGCGCTAATTGGAACGTTAGTAGCTATTATAGCCCTTGCTGGAGCACTCACATATTTTTCAACGCGTACAACGATGGTCCCTCTGTTCACAGAATTATCATCTAGTGAGGTTGGAAAAATAGCGGAAGTATTAACTGCACAAGGCGTAACCTATGAAATTGCGCCAGGCGGTACAAATATTCTAGTTCCAGAAGAGCAAGTGGATGCATTAACAGTATCGCTCGCATCACAAGGATATCCTGAGACGGGCGGAATTAATAACTCATTCTTTACAACGAATGCAGGCTTTGGGATGACTGATAATGAGTTTAACGTCATCAAGAAAGCGGCGACAGAAACAGAAATATCCAATTTAATTAAAATGGTTGACGGTGTTAAAGATGCGAAAGTTTTAATTTCTATGCCTGAAGAAGGGCTATTTGTAGCAAGTGCAAATGAAGAATCATCTGTTGCAGTTATGTTAACGACTGAGGCGGGTTACAAATTTTCAGATGAACAAATTAAAACACTTTATAGCTTGATATCTAAAAGTATTCCAAATTTAAGTACTGAGAATATTGAAATTTCAAATCAATTTGCTGAGTATTTTGATTTAAATTCAGCGGAATCAAACGGCAATTCAATCGGTACAGTGGAAGGACAAATGCAAGTAAAGAAAACAATTGAACGTGATCTTCAACGTCAAGTACAGGAAATGCTTGCAACATTAATGGGTGACGATAAAGTCGTAGTATCAGTTACAACCGATATTGACTTTAAACAAGAAAATCGTGAAGAAAATCTCGTAACAGCGGTAGATGAAGAGAATATGTCAGGGATAGAAATTAGCGCACAGCGTATTACTGAAACATATTCAGGCAATGCCGGAGCAGTAGCAGAGGGCACACCAGAAGCCGGAAATGTCACAGATAATTTTACTGATTATGCAGAAGGTACAACAGGTAATGGCGATTACGAGCGTGTAGAAGAAACAATTAACAATGATGTGAACCGCATTCGTCGTGAAATTCAAGAAAGCCCATATAAAATTCGTAACCTTGGCATTCAAGTAATGGTTGAGCCACCAAAACCAGATGATGCAACATCGTTATCCGAAAATGTGCGCGGTGACATCGAACAAATTCTAGCGACGATTGTTCGTACGACAATTGACCAAGAGGCCGCGGGTTCTTTAACAGAAGAAGATATTAACAATAAAATCGTAGTTTCGGTACAACCTTTTTATGGTAAAGATGTTGTTGATGATAACACTAAGCCAGTCATTCCTTGGTGGGTTTGGGTAGTGGGGGGTATTTTAGTTGCTGCAATCGCGCTATTAGTATTCTTCATACTGCGTTCACGTAAACGTAAGCAACAAGAAGAAGAATTAGAAATACTAGAAAGACAACAAGAGTTAATTGATGTAGAAGATATATCAGAAGAAAAAGAAACTGAAGCGACAGTACGCCGTAAGCAATTAGAGAAGATGGCGAAAGAAAAGCCAGAAGATTTTGCGAAACTATTGCGTAGTTGGATTGCTGAAGACTAATAGGAGGTTCAGCTGTGTCCAAGAAAGACAAAGAACTATCAGGAAAGCAAAAGGCTGCTTTGCTGTTAATTTCTCTAGGACCAGAAGTTTCGGCTTCTGTTTATAAGCACTTAAGTGAAGAAGAAATTGAACGTCTAACGTTAGAAATTTCTAGTGTTAAAAAAGTTGAGTCGAATGTAAAGGAAGACATAATTGAAGAATTCCATCAAATCGCACTTGCGCAAGATTATATAACACAGGGCGGTATCGGCTACGCGAAAACCGTATTGGAAAAAGCGCTTGGACTAGATCAAGCACAAGCGATATTAAATCGTCTAACATCTTCTTTGCAAGTTCGTCCATTCGATTTTGCGCGTAAAGCAGATCCATCACAAATTTTCAACTTTATTCAAAATGAACATCCGCAAACGATTGCATTAATTCTGTCATATTTAGAGCCAGGACAGGCGGGTGTCATTCTATCTTCATTACCACAAGAGGTACAAGCTGATATCGCAAAGCGTATTGCGGTTATGGATTCTACATCACCGGAAGTTATTAGCGAAATCGAATCAGTATTAGAACGTAAACTATCTTCTACAGTAACGCAAGATTACACTGAAACAGGTGGCGTAGATGCAGTCGTTGAAGTACTGAATGGCGTTGACCGTCAAACGGAAAAAACGATTCTCGATGCACTCGAAATTCAAGATCCCGAGCTTGCAGAAGAAATTAAAAAACGCATGTTCGTATTCGAGGATATTGTTACACTCGACAATCGTTCAATTCAGCGTGTTATTCGTGACTGTGAAAACGAAGACTTATTGCTTTCAATGAAAGTATCTTCGGATGAAGTAAAAGATATCATTTTCCGTAATATGTCGCAGCGTATGGCGGATACATTCCGTGAAGAAATGGAAATTATGGGACCTGTTCGACTGCGTGACGTGGAAGAAGCACAATCACGTATAGTAGCTGTAATTCGCCGTCTTGAAGATGCAGGTGAGATTATTATTGCACGTGGTGGAGGAGATGACGTAATTGTCTAGAATCATCCGTTCAACAAATGCAAAACCTACTGAGGCGAATTCAATCGAAATTAAAATTCGTAATATGTTTGAGCCGGAAAGTTTTGTGGAGGAGCTAGTAGATACTCCTGCTCACCCACAGCTGACGATGGAGGACATATTCGAGGAGCGCACACAGTTACTTGCACATGCGCAGCAAGAAATTGATGAAGAGCGCCATAAGTTTGATCAATTTCGAAATGAGCAATTGCTAGCCATTGAAGCACTAAAGCAAACATGGGAAGAAGAAAGATTAGTTCTTCAGCAGCAAGCTTACGAAGAGGGCTTTGGACAAGGCTACGAAGAGGGGATTCAAAAGGCCAATGCGGATATGGCTGAATCATTAAGAGTGGCAAATGAAACAATAAACCAAGCAAATGTAAATGCGGAAAAATATATCGAAGCACAAGAACAAGTGATACTGGAACTTGGACTAAAAACAGCGGAGCGCATTTTAGGTGCAACGCTAGAACGTGATGATGAGTTATATGCTTCGATTATAAAGCGCGGATTAAAAGAAGCGCGAGAAATGAAAGAAGTTAAAGTATATGTGTCTCCCAAATACTACGGTGTGTTAACGAAAAATCATGATGAACTAGCGGAAATGTTCCCGCCAGATGTTCCATTTATGATTTTTGTAAATGAAGATTTAGAGGATACAGAAAGCTATATTGAAACAAATCATGGACGTATTGTTGTGTCAATTGATGAGCAACTTCATGAATTACGATTAAAATTACATGAAATTTTAGATAGCAAGGAATGATACGGATGAAAACGGCTCAATTAATTGAACAGATTCCAACTATTAATACATTTAAAAAGTTTGGTAAAGTGACAAGAGTAGTCGGTTTAATGATTGAGTCTCAAGGTCCGGATAGTTCGATTGGCGATGTATGTAAAATACATGTCCATTCCCCTAAAAATGGTCATCAAATTATTTTGGCAGAGGTTGTAGGATTTAAAGATGAAATCGTTGTACTCATGCCATTTTCTTCATTACGAGAGATTTCAATTGGCTGCTTAGTCGAGGGAACGGGTATGCCACTAGAGGTAAAGGTTGGCCCGGAACTAATCGGGAAGGTACTAGATTCTATGGGGAACCCGTACGATGGCTACTCACTACCACGGGGATTAACTACCGTTCAAACCGAACAGGATCCACCAAATCCACTAACTCGTCCACCTATTAATGAAACACTAGAGGTTGGTGTAAAAGCAATTGACGGTATGCTGACAGTAGGAACTGGACAGCGTGTCGGCATTTTTGCAGGTTCAGGGGTTGGGAAGAGTACGTTACTTGGGATGATTGCCCGCAATACAAAGGCAGATCTAAATGTCATTGCACTTGTAGGAGAGCGTGGTCGTGAAGTTCGTGAGTTTATAGAACGCGATTTAGGGCCTGAAGGATTAAGTCGTTCGATTGTTGTTGCAGCAACGAGCGATCAACCCGCATTAATGCGTATTAAAGCCGCATTCACAGCGACTGCCATCGCAGAATATTTTAGGGACCGTGGATTAAATGTTATGCTAATGATGGATTCTGTGACACGTGTCGCAATGGCTCAGCGTGAGATTGGGTTAGCTGTTGGTGAGCCACCAGCGACAAGAGGTTATACGCCTTCTGTTTTTGCAATTTTGCCTAAATTATTGGAGCGTTCAGGTACGAACTTAAAGGGAACAATTACTGCTTTTTATACCGTACTTGTAGATGGAGACGACATGAATGAGCCAATTGCAGATGCAGTACGAGGAATACTAGATGGTCATATCGTACTCGATCGAAATTTAGCGAATAAAGGACAATATCCAGCAATCAATGTTTTAAAGAGTGTCAGTCGTTTAATGAATCATATTTCTGAACCAGAGCATGTGAATGCAGCATCACGATTACGCGAACTTTACTATACATACTCAAAATCTGAGGATTTAATCAATATCGGTGCCTATAAACGTGGGACATCGAGAGAAATAGACGAAGCTATACATTATGAGCCATTAATTACAGCGTTTTTAAAGCAAGGCTATAAAGATAAAGTTTCCCTACAGCAAACGGTAAATGAGTTAGTTGCATTATCGAATGGTGGTGCGAAATCATGATTACGTACACATATCGTTTTGAAAAAATATTAGTCATACGCGAGCAAGAGAAATCCGAATCGGAAATTGCTTATAAAGAATCAGTACGTGTGTTTGAAGAAATTGCGACAAAGCTCTATGAATTATTAAAGAAAAAAGAAGATTTAATAGAGTACCAACAAGAGAGGCTAAAGATTGGTTCGTCTATAGATGAAATTAATCATTATGCACGATTTATCGATAGTATGGAGAAAACGATTGTGGATGTTCAGCAAAAAGTTGTGCAGGCACGAGCAAAAATGACTTGGCAAGAGCAAAAATTATTAGAAAAAAACTTGGAAGTGCGTAAATTTGAAAAAATGCGGGAAAAAGACTTCGAGGTATACAAGGAAGAACAAGAACGCATAGAAGCGATCCGACTTGATGAGCTTTCTTCACTTGCGTACAACAAGAGGGAAATCAGGTGATTTCATGGCAAAAAAAGATGTAGAAAATATTGAAATAGAAGTGGAAGAAAAGTCTCCAGGCTTTTTCAAAAAAATATTGTATTTGTTTTTAATTCCACTCATGTTTACAATTGCGATTTTGCTAATTGTGGCGACTTTCACAAATACGAATGTGTTCCAAATGGCTAAAAATGCGACCGATTCCATACCATTCCTTTCCTCAAAAGAAGAAGAGATTGAGGAAAATAGTTCATTGAGCGATGAGAAGGTCGTGCAGCTACAAGCGGAGATTCAAGAAAAAGAAGCGGAGATTACACAACTTCAAACAAAAATTGATGCGGCTGCGACGGAGAAAGATGAATTATTAGTTGAACAAGAACGTTTATTATTTGAAATTGAAAAGTTGAAACGTGATCAGCAAGCAACCCAAAAGGAATTTGGTGAAATCTTATCCACATTTGAAAAGATGTCTGCAAAAACAGCAGCACCGATATTAGTACAAATGAGCGACACAGAAGCGCTTCGTATTTTATCTAATATGAAGCCGGATACGCTATCAGCAATCTTTACAAAAATGTCTCCGGCCGATGCAGCACGTTATACAGAGTTATTAGCTCAGCAATAGCGTAGTAAAAGGAGGTGAAATAATGAATATCGCAATGTTACAAACAACGTCAAAAGCATTGTCAGCACAAACAAACACACAACAAACTACTGCTACTGGCAAAAGCAATGAATTCGGTTCAGTCTTTAGTCAGATTATGTCTACTACAAACAAGCCAACTACAACAGAGTCTACAACAGCACCAGTAACACTGGAGGGCGTAGAAGTCGTTCTAGCTACGGATTCACTGGAAGAGCTACTGGATACGTTAGGTATTCCAACGGATGAAAATATGTTATTTGCTTTTGTCGGCGAGGGCGAGCAGCCTGTTGCCATCGATCAAATGTTAACACTTGAAGATTTAACAGCAGCACTTGGCATGACCGAAGAAGAACTAACGGCAATCGTGCAAAAGCTTATAGGTGAAGAGACTCCAATTACAGACGTATGGTCAATCATTGAGCAAGCGCCAGCAATTCTTACGGAAATTGTTGCAGTATTACAAGGGAATCAACAAAATGTGACACCTAAGGAAGCGCAGCAAATTGTTCAGTTTTTAAAACTCGCTGAATTACTAGGCTCCAAAACCGACACCATGTATCAGCAAGAAGTTCAATTGTCTCAGTTGAAAGAGACGCTTCAAAATGCGCTCACACAAGTTCAGCAATCGACAGCTCAGCAGGAAGCGCCAAAACCGGTATTCCAACAAGTAATTCAGCAAGTTGTACCGCAAACGGCACAACAAACAGTTAAGCAAGAAACGGATTTAACACAAACAACTGCAGTACAGCAGCAAACAATGACGCAAACTAAAACAGTTACAATTACGCTGCCTGCTGAAAAGCCAGCACAATCTGAGGCGCTACTGAAGGAAATTCAAGCAATCATTAATCGGAGCCAATTGTCCGGGCAACAAGGGAATATGAAGCTTTTGCTAAAGTTATATCCAGAAAATCTGGGACAAATTCGTATTGAGTTAATTCAAAAAGATGGCATTTTAACGGCGCGTTTACTAGCATCTACAGCCTTAGGTAAGGACTTACTAGATAGCAATTTAAATCAATTAAAATCGGCCTTTGTCGCACAAAACATCCAAATGGAGCGCATTGACATTTCACAGTCCCTACAAGATACAGAACGCAATACGCGCGATCAAAGCTTATTTAGTAACTTCTTTAAGCAGCAAGCAAAAGAAGAAGAAAAAGATCATGAGGATGACGAAGAGGGTGAATCATTGTCGTTTAGTGAACTATTAAATGAGGAGGTGTAACGAATGACAAATTCAATAAATGATGGTTATTATTTACCTGCAGCTAGTAATGTGAAATACACAACAGAAAAAGATAATGGTGCTTTAGGGAAGGATGCCTTCCTAAAGCTATTAGTTACGCAACTTCAAAATCAGGATCCAACTAGTCCAATGGATGACAAAGAGTTTATCGCTCAAATGGCGCAGTTCTCTTCTCTAGAACAAATGCAAAATATGACATTAGCGATGGAAGCGTTATTAGGTTCACAACAACAAACTCAAATGATGTCTTATACAAATTTCATCGGTAAAGAAGTAAAATGGGATGAAATAACAGAAGAAAAAGATAGTGAAGGCAATTACATTACTAACAGTGGTACAGGTGTTATTACTGAACTGAAATTCGTTAAAGGCGAGCCGGTATTCATATTAGAAGGTGGTAAAGAAATTACACCGGGTAATATTTCATCTATCTTAAGTGGCTCATCATCTACAGGGAATACGAACGCGTCAAATCCATTTGCAGAAGCTAGTCAATTAATTGGGAAGAAAGTGCAATATAAAGACGGTGAGGAATTGGTGCAAGCCATTATTGAAGCAATTACAACGAAGAATGGTGTCATTGAATATGTATTAAATAACGGTACACGTTTAACGAAAGACAAATTTGAAGTAATGAGTTCTACAGATGAATCCACTGAAGATCCACCAACGGACTCAGAGTAAGGTGGTGATATGATGAACCGAATGAATATTCAGCGCATCCCGTATCACCCACCTATCCAATCGACTGTTTCACCGAAGACACAACCGGCGAAGCAATCGTTCGTTGAGCATTTACAGCAAGCGACAACGAGTCAAGAGCTAAAGATTAGTAAACATGCAAATGAACGCTTAATCGAACGGAATATCGCAATTTCCGATGAAGAATGGCAAACTGTAACGGCTAAAGTATTTGAAGCGCGAGATAAAGGTGTAAAGCAGCCATTAGTTATTATGGATCAAGCAGCCCTCATCGTCAGTGCAAAAAATTCGACAGTCATTACCGCAATGGATCGTTCTGAGGCGAAAGAGCAACTTTTCACAAATATAGACGGCACAATTGTGCTATAGGCCGGACCTTCTGAAGTAAGGAAGCCTAAGCGCTGCTGAATGAATGACGCAGCCACTCAAAACGCCAAGGCGAATTTGAAAATCGAAGGGAGAACTAAACAATATGTTACGTTCAATGTACTCAGGTATTTCAGGTCTTAAAAACATGCAAACAAAATTAGATGTAATTGGTAATAATATTGCCAACGTAAATACTTATGGCTTTAAAAAAGGTCGTGTAGTATTTAAAGATTTAATTTCACAGACACAAACAGGTGCTTCTGGTCCAACAGGTACTGTAGGTGGCCGAAATGCACAACAAGTGGGGTTAGGCTCTCAGTTAGCGGCTATTGATACAATTCACAGTGGAGGTGCACTTCAATCTACAGGGAGAGTGTTAGATTTAGCACTAGATGGTGATGGGTTCTTCATCGTCGCAGATGCTCCAGGAACAACTGATGCTGCTGGAGGTACTTTTGAAAGTCCAGCCTATACTCGTGCAGGGAATTTTTACATGGATAAAGATGGGTACCTTGTAAATGGTGACGGTAAATATCTTGTAGGTGTTGCTGAAAACTGGGATGGAGATCCTACAACAGTTGGTAGTTCTTATGACTTAAATACTAATGTGACTAACGACCCTGCACATTCAACAAACTTAGATGCAGATGATACAGATGGATTTTTACCAGATGATACGGCTTTTATTAATGCAGGTGGAGTAGATTTGGCGTATCGACCAATTCGTATTCCTACTAATGCAGAAAGTATGAGTGTTGGACAAGATGGGAAAGTAACATTTGTTGATTCAGAGGGTGTTTTACGTTTTGCAGGTCAAATTGTACTTGCTAAATTCCCAAATGCTGGAGGTATGGAAAAAGCGGGAAGTAACTACTATAAAGATACTGCTAACTCTGGGGATCCATTTATTCAAGTTGCAACTACAAATGGTATGTCTGCAGTCCAATCCGGCTTTATGGAAATGTCCAACGTTGACCTTTCAGAAGAATTCACAGAAATGATCGTTGCACAACGTGGTTTCCAAGCTACGTCTCGAATTATTACAACATCAGATGAGATTCTTCAAGAGCTTGTAAACTTAAAACGTTAATAAATAAAAGAGCATTCGCTCAAGTTTTTAGATATACTTTTTTATAAGCTGTAATATTTACCAAGCGCGAACGTTTTTTCCTAAATAAATTCATTGCAAGGGAGGGTCGGGCCGGCTCTCAAAGCGGGACCGGCCCCATTACAATGATCGAACTTACTCGTTTAAATGGCAAAGCGTTTTCGTTAAATGCTTTATACATAGAAACAGTCGAATCTTTTCCGGATACAACGATTACGCTAACGACTGGGCGTAAATTCATTGTTTTAGAAAATGAAGATCAGGTGCGACAAAAGGTAACGGCCTTTTATCAACAAATACAAGTTTTATCAAACCCGCATCTACGAGGTGAAGAAGATGAAGAATAATAAACTTTTAACAATTATGCTCATCATTTTAGTGACGATTACATTAATCGGTGTAATTGTGTTTGTGTTATTAACACAATTAAACAAAGAACCTGTTTCAGCTGAACTAACAATTGATGAGATTGTATTAGCATCAGTGGATGTTCCGGAACTAACAACAAATTTAGCTGACAAGCGTATCGTTCGCTTACAACTTAAAATCCAAACTTCAAATGAAGACGCAGCGGCGGAGTTAACAAAACGTGATTTCCAAACGAATAACATTATTATTCAAGAATTATCGGAAATGACACAAGAAAACTTAGAAGGCAAACAAGGGAAAATTGCTTTCCAAAATGCTATAAAAGCTCAATTAAATGAATTGATGCAAGAAGGTGAAGTACAACAAGTATACATAACCTCCTACATCATTCAATAAAGTACAACTTCATAGGGTGTGGGCATAAAGCCCACTAATATGTTTGTTGAACGAATCAGGCCTTTACTTGCAGTGGATTTACTAAATCAAGTATTTCTGTAAGTTTCTGCGTGATCAAAGAAACATCATGAAATGGAGGTGGGCAAATGGCAGGAGATGTAATGTCCCAATCCGAAATTGATGCGCTGTTATCAGCGATATCAACGGGGGAAATGTCAGCAGCTGACATGAAAAAAGAAGATGAAGGTCGAAAAGTAAAAGTATATGACTTTAAACGAGCTCTTCGCTTCTCAAAAGATCAAATCCGAAGTTTGACCCGAATACATGAAAATTTTGCACGGTTATTAACGACATTTTTCTCTGCGCAGTTAAGAAGCTATGTCCAAATTACCGTTGCATCCGTAGACCAAATACCATTTGAGGAGTTTGTTCGCTCGATTCCTAATATGACTTTAATAAATGTATTTGAAGTGCCGCCATTAGATGGTAATATTTTAATGGAAATTAATCCAAACATTGCGTACTCCATGCTAGACCGTTTGATGGGTGGAACTGGAGCGAGTCATAGCAATGTTGATAATTTGACGGAAATTGAAACGAAAATTATGACGAACTTATTTGAACGTTCATTTGATAATTTACGAGAGGCATGGGAAAATATTGCTGAAATTGACCCGATGCTAGTTGAACTTGAGGTAAATCCACAGTTCTTACAAATGATTTCACCAAATGAAACCGTGGTTGTTATTTCGTTGAATACAATTATCGGTGAAACAACGGGTATGATTAATATTTGTATACCGCATGTAGTATTAGAACCGATTGTGCCAAATCTTTCTGTTCGATACTGGATGCAAACAAATACGAAAGAAATCTCTCCGGAACAAACGCAAATGCTTGAAATGCGCGTAAAGCAAGCTAGGTTACCAGTTGTAGCAGAGCTCGGTAGTTCTGATATTACAATTGAAGATTTTCTATCAATGACGATAGGAGATGTTATACAATTAGATCAGAAAATAAAAGACCCACTTGTTCTAAAAGTCGGGAATTTACCGAAATTTACGGTGCAGCCAGGTAAATTAAATAAAAAAATGGCTATCCAGATTATCGACCCTTTGGAAGGAGGAGACGAAAATGAGTGATCAAATGCTCTCCCAAGAAGAAATAGAGGCTCTATTAAGGGGCGAGACGTTGGAGGATAAATCTAACGATACAACGGCGATTGATGATGATTTCATAAATATTGAAGATTATTTAAGTCCACTAGAGCAAGATGCACTAGGCGAGGTAGGAAATATCTCATTTGGTAGTTCGGCTACTGCACTTTCTGCATTATTAGGGCAAAAAGTCGATATTACAACACCAAGCTTATCGATGATTAATCGCAATCGATTAGAACAAGAGTTTCCACATCCTTATGTAGCAATCCAGGTAGAATATACAGTTGGATTAATTGGCATGAACTTGCTAGTGATTAAACAATCCGATGCTGCAATTATTGCAGATTTAATGTTAGGGGGGGATGGATTAAATCCCAAGCCTGAGTTAAGTGAGATTCAACTAAGTGCTGTACAAGAAGCAATGAATCAAATGATGGGTTCAGCTGCTACTTCTATGTCAACAGTATTCAATCAAAAAGTAGATATTTCTCCACCGTCTATCGATTTAATGAATATTTCGCTAGGTGAAGGTCGCGATAATATTCCAGATGATGACTTATTAGTGAAAGTTTCATTCCGTTTACGCATTGGTGATTTGATAGATTCAAATTTAATGCAATTATTACCTTTAAACTTTAGTCAAAAGATAGTAAAGTCATTAATGGGGGGAGTAGAAGATGAGGCTGCTGCAACGGCAACAGCACCGATGCCAGCACCGCCTGTCCAAGCCCCACCTCAAGCGGCACCAATTCAACAACAAATGCAACCACCGATGCCACAGCAACCAATGTATGAGCAACCGATGTATCAACAGCAACCAATGTATCAGCAACAGACTTTTGCAATGCCACAGCAACCACCGCAACAGCCTGTTAATGTACAACAAGCGCAATTTGCTAGCTTTGAATCTCCGAGTATTTCGCAGGTGGAAGCCCGCAATTTAAATATGCTTTTAGATATTCCTTTACAAGTAACGGTTGAACTTGGTCGTACTAAGCGCTCTGTAAAAGAAATTCTAGAGTTATCGAGTGGTTCAATTATCGAGTTAGATAAACTAGCTGGTGAGCCGGTAGATATTTTAGTAAATAGTCGCTTAATCGCAAAAGGTGAAGTAGTTGTTATTGATGAGAACTTCGGTGTTCGTATCACAGATATTTTAAGCCAGGCAGATCGCTTGAATAATTTACGATAGTTTTTTAAATGGAGGAGTTTTATTATGTCTAAAAGGATTTTAATTGTTGACGATGCAGCATTCATGCGCATGATGATTAAGGATATTTTAACGAAAAATGGATTTGAAGTTGTTGGTGAAGCAGCTGACGGTGTTCAAGCAGTAGAGAAATACAATGAATTACGTCCTGATTTAGTAACGATGGATATTACAATGCCTGAAATGGATGGCATTGCAGCATTAAAAGCAATTAAAACAAATCACCCGTCTGCTACAGTTATTATGTGTTCAGCAATGGGGCAACAAGCAATGGTAATTGACGCAATTCAAGCTGGAGCAAAAGATTTTATCGTGAAGCCTTTCCAAGCAGACCGCGTAATTGAAGCAATCCAAAAAGCTTTAGGTTGATAACATGCATGTAAAAAAATCATTGCGAGTTGGCATGGTTTTTGCATTACTTGTAGTTATCGCTTTATTCGTGCCATCACAATCATCTGTGTTTGCTTCAGCAAATAACGGAATGATTAGTGATGAATGTTTGAAAAACCCGAATCAATGCCAAGAAAGTAATATAACAGATGCCGAAGCAGAACAACCTGAATCGGCATCTGTTAGTATAGGGCCTTGGGAGTACATAAAAATTCTTTTATCGCTTGTATTCGTCCTTGCGTTACTAATTATGGTTCTGAAGTTTTTGAACAAACGCAACTTAAACTATCAGCAGAACAGTATTGTTCGTAATATTGGTGGTTTATCAGTCGGCGCACAAAAATCGGTTCAGCTATTACATATCGGTAATAGTTTATATGTCGTTGGTGTAGGCGAAGATGTTCGTCTGCTAAAAGAAATTGCAAGCCCTGAAGAAGTGGAGCAAATCTTGAATTATTACAATGACAAGCAAGGAAATGCATCAACATCGCCATATATTGTCGAGTTGTTTAGTAAATTTAAATCTAATAAAGATGTTTCTGAAAATCCGAAGTTTAACACGATGTTTAATGAGCGTATTAACGAAATTAAACGAGAGCGTAGTGATGAACTGGAACGTTGGAAAGAACAGGAGAACGATAAACAATGACAGATTTTATCTCAATCTTTTCTGAAAGCGATCCGACGAATGTTGCTACATCTGTGAAGCTATTAATATTGCTAACAGTCCTTTCATTAGCGCCTAGCATTTTAATATTAATGACCTCGTTTGCACGAATCGTCATCGTATTGTCATTTACACGTACAGCGCTGGCGACACAACAAATGCCGCCAAACCAAGTGATCATTGGTTTAGCGCTGTTTTTGACATTTTTCATCATGGCGCCTACTTTCCAGGAAGTAAATGAACAAGCGCTACAGCCGCTATTCGACGAGGAAATTGGGCTAGAGGAAGCATATGAAAAAGCTTCCCTGCCATTCAAGCAGTTCATGTCCAAGCATACAAGGCAAAAGGACTTGGAGTTGTTCCTAGAATACAATCAGGCGGAACGACCAGAATCGATTGAAGATATTCCTTTAACGATGCTTGTTCCTGCTTTTGCATTAAGTGAAATTAAAACAGCATTTCAGATGGGTTTTATGATCTTTATTCCGTTTTTAGTCATTGATATGGTTGTCGCAAGTGTACTAATGTCGATGGGGATGATGATGCTACCACCAGTAATGATTTCACTGCCATTTAAAATTTTATTATTTATACTCGTCGACGGCTGGTATTTAGTAATGAAATCGTTACTTCAAAGTTTTTAGGGGATGATACAGTATGACACAGGAAATGGTCATTTCAATTGCAGAAACCGCGATTTATAACATTCTTATCGTTTCAGGACCGTTATTATTAATTGCACTGGGAGTAGGATTAGCCGTAAGTATATTTCAGGCGACAACGTCTATCCAGGAACAAACGCTTGCATTCGTTCCAAAAATCGTTGCAGTCCTTGTCGGATTAGTATTTTTTGGCCCATTTATGATTTCGATGATGACGAGTTATTTTCACGATATATTAAATAATTTAGTTCGATATATTGGGTGAGTACATGAATGAACTAATACCCAATATATCGATTCTATTATTAATTTTCGTACGGGTTTCTGCATTTTTTGTATCAGTCCCTCTTTTTTCTTATCGTACCATACCACCACAAATGCGAATTGCCTTAGCGTTTGTACTATCTTGGATGATGTACTATACGTTTAATGTCGAGGCCTTTGCGTTTGACGGTAATTACATATTACTTATTTTAAAAGAAGCCATAACAGGATTAACGATTGGTTTAACTGCGATGATGGTAATGTCAGCCGTACAAATTGCTGGGGGCTTTATCGACTTCCAGATGGGCTTTGCGATGGCTAATATTATCGATCCACAAACAGGTGCCCAAACGCCTTTAATGGGTCAATTTTTCAATTTCTTAGTCCTACTTGTGCTACTGGCAATTAATGGACATCATTTGATTTTAGATGGCATTTTTTATAGCTATCAATTTATACCAATTGATCAAGTCTTCCCGAATTTCGGGGATCAAAATACGGTTGAATTTATGATGAAATTATTTGTCGCAGTATTTGCAATCGCATTTCAAATGTCAGCTCCAATAATTGCAACGTTATTTTTAGTTACGCTTGCCTTAGGGATTACAGGAAAGACGGTGCCACAAATGAATATTTTTGTCATTGGTTTTCCTATTAAAATTGCTGTAGGGTTCCTCGTTTTATTTATTACAATGGGCCTAATGGTTAAAGTTATGCAAAGTTTAATTGAAATGATGATTCTTGCAATGCGCAATTTGATGATCATTTTAGGTGGTGCGTAAATGAAACTATTATTAACACTCGACATCCAGTTTTTTGCGGGTGAAAAGACGGAAAAAGCGACTCCTAAAAAAAGAGGCGATGCACGGAAAAAAGGGCAAGTATTAAAAAGCCAAGACGTTACTGCTGCAATTTTACTATTACTTATGTTTGTTTTTTTATTTTTCGCGGGGCCAATTATGCTAAATGGGATTTTTGGATTCCTCTTGCAAGCCTTTCAGAAAAATATATTAATAGAAACCTTAACTGCTGAAACCGTAATGGAAATGTATAGTGAAACCCTTAAAGAGATGGGGAGGATTGTACTGCCAATTATGGTTGTTGCTGTTGTTGCAGGTATTGGAGCGAACTATTTGCAGTTTGGCCTATTATTCACAACTGAAACATTAAAATTTGATTTAAAAAAAATGGACCCTATTAAAGGGGTTAAAAAAATAATCTCCGTGAGAGCCATTATTAATTTAATAAAATCATTATTAAAAGTAGCCTTTCTCGGTACCGTTACGACAGCGGTTATTTGGATGAATTTAGAAGATGTGTTGTCGCTTGCACTTCATAGTCCGTGGGAATCATTGACGACGGTCGCCTATTTATCTGGCATTATGGGGATCGCTGCTTCACTAATGCTTCTAGTTATCGCATTACTCGACTATATGTATGAAAAATTCGAATTCGAAAAGCAGTTGAAAATGTCGAAGCAGGACCTTAAAGATGAACATAAAAATTCGGAAGGTGACCCATTAATCAAGTCGAAAATAAAACAACGGCAACGAGAAATGGCGATGCGCCGTATGATGCAGGAAGTTCCGTCAGCGGATGTAGTTATTACGAACCCGACCCACTATGCGATTGCGCTTAAATACGATGAAAATAGTATGGATGCACCAAGAGTTGTAGCAAAGGGGACGGACTTTATTGCACAAAAGATTAAATTAATTGCAAAAGAAAACGACATCATCTTGGTGGAAAATCGCCCATTAGCGCGCGCCATGTATGACCAAGTTGAAATTGGTGAAACAGTACCTGAAGAATTTTTCAAAGCGGTAGCAGAAATTCTTGCGTATGTATACAGAATTAAACGTAAAATTTAACGCACGAAGCAGGAGGGACAACAATGCAAATACGCGATATAGGGGTTTTAGCTGCGGTAATTATGATCGTAGCGATGCTCATTATCCCTCTACCTACATGGCTATTAAGCTTTTTAATTATTATTAATATGACATTAGCATTATTAGTTCTATTAACGGCTATGAATATGAAAGAAGCGTTAGAATTCTCAATCTTTCCAACCGTTATTTTACTACTAACACTATTCCGTCTAGGCTTAAGTGTATCGACTACTCGTGCTATTTTAGCCTACGGGCATGCCGGTGATGTAGTAGAAACTTTCGGTAACTTCGTAACAGGTGGTAACATTTTAGTTGGTTTAGTAATTTTCTTGCTTTTAGTTATTATTCAGTTCATCGTAATAACGAAAGGTGCGGAGCGTGTTGCTGAAGTTGCCGCACGTTTCACATTAGATGCCATGCCTGGTAAACAAATGAGTATCGATGCGGATTTAAATGCTGGGGTCATTTCGGAAAAAGAAGCTCGTGAACGTCGTAATAAAGTATCTGGTGAAGCAGACTTCTATGGAGCGATGGACGGGGCAACGAAATTTGTTAAAGGGGATGCCATCGCCTCAATTATCATGGTTGGGATTAACTTACTTTTCGGTATGATTATCGGTATGGCACAGCAAGGGCTTTCGTTTGGTGATGCAGCGATGAGATTCTCAATTCTAACAGTCGGGGATGGGCTAGTTTCGCAAATTCCCGCATTATTAATGTCAACTGCCACTGGTATCGTTGTTACTCGTGCCACTTCTGAAGGTAATTTAGGTGCGGATATTACAAAGCAATTATTTGCTCAGTCTAAACTGCTTTATGTTGCTGGGGGTACGATTTTCTTACTTGGTTTATTCACACCAATTCCTTTTTGGATTACAATTCCAATTTCAGCAGCTCTGATAATCGGTGCCTACCTGATGGATCATAAAAAAGAGGAAACACCAGAAGAGTTATTGGAGTTTGAAGAAGAAGTTGCATCCGATACGATGAAGAGTCCAGAAAATGTTGTAAATTTATTAAATGTAGATCCAATTGAATTTGAGTTTGGCTATGGCTTAATTCCATTAGTGGATGCAGGACAGGGTGGAGATTTACTTGACCGCGTTGTTATGATTCGCAGACAGCTAGCTCTTGAACTTGGGATTGTTATACCAGTTGTGCGTATTCGCGATAATATTCAGCTTCAGCCGAATGAATATCGTATTAAAATTAAAGGTAATGAACTGGCAAAAGGGGAGCTTTTACTCGATCACTATTTAGCAATGAGTCCAGGAGACGATAATTCAATTGATGGGATTGATACAATTGAGCCATCATTCGGACTTCCTGCAAAATGGATTTCAGAGCAAGTGAAAGAAGATGCCGAAATTCTCGGTTATACAGTTGTGGACCCACCTAGTGTCGTATCAACACATTTAACAGAAATGATTCGAGCAAATGCGCACGAGTTACTCGGTCGTCAAGAAACGAAACAATTACTCGATCATTTACGCGAAACATATCCGATTTTAGTAGACGAATTAACGCCAAACCCATTATCAATCGGTGAAGTACAAAAAGTATTGGCAAGGTTGCTACGTGAAAATGTATCAATAAGAAACTTACCGATTATATTTGAAACATTAGCGGATTATGCAAAGTTAACGAGCGATACCGATATTTTAACAGAGTATGTAAGACAAGCACTGGCGCGTCAAATTACATCTCAGTTTGTGAATGGTCAGCCATCGCTAAAGGTTATTACAGTATCGGGGAAAGTAGAAAAGCTTGTTTCAGACAGTATTCAACAAACGGATCATGGAAATTATTTAGCGATGGATCCACAAGAATCACAATTTGTACTAGAGGCAATTGCAAAAGAAGTGGAACGTGTATCTTTTACAGAACAATCACCACTTATTTTATGCTCTCCAGGTGTACGCATGTATATAAGACAGTTAACGGAGCGTTATTTCCCTCAAATTCCAATATTATCTTACAATGAGTTGGACGCGGCCGTAGAAATTCAAAGTGTTGGGGTGGTGAATGTTGAATGAAAATGAAGAAGTATAATGCACCTTCGATTGCAGAAGCTATGAAATTAATTCGTGCAGATCTTGGCGACGATGCGGTCATTTTAAATTCGAAAGTGGTAGTGACGAAAAAGCTTTTTGGATTTATTAAGCATAAAACCTTTGAGGTTGTAGCGGGGATTGATCGTGCTGAAAAAAAGCGGTCTTTCTCGTCGTTTTCAGACATTCAACCGATTCCTATGCCAGTGCAACCGCCAATTGTGCAGCAACAAGTAGAAATGGTGTCAGGCCGCGAACAAGACGGTTCTATGCTAACATCCGATTTGAAAAAAGAAATTGCGGATTTAAAATCAATCATGCAATCTATGCAGCGTATGTCGACACAATCACATTATCCTGATGAACTCTTACCCTTTGTCGATTTTTTAAAACAACAAGAACTTGGAGAGGAGCTTATCACAGCAATTAGTGATGAGCTTTTTGTGCATTTTAAAAATAATGAGGCGAAACTGCAATTTGAAGATATGCGGATTGTCGCTCAAAAGTACTTAGCTGCTCGTATGGAAAATCTACCAATTACAGGATTGTCTTACGAAAAAAAATATATTAATGTACTAGGTCCGACAGGGGTGGGCAAAACGACGACGATTGCGAAGATGGCCGCCCGCTCTGTATTAGAAAAGAAGAAAAAAATAGGCTTTATTACGACGGATACATATCGAATTGCAGCGATTGAGCAACTTAAGACGTATGCGGGATTACTACAGGCACCTGTTGAAATTGTGTATAATGCATCCGATTATAAATCGGCCATTGAAAAGTTAGCGCATTTAGATTTAATTTTTATTGATACAGCCGGTCGTAATTATAAAGAAGCAAAGTATGTCGACGAATTACAGAAATTAATTAATTTTAATGAAGAAGCAGAGTCGTATTTGGTGCTATCGTTAACTGCAAAGGAAAAAGATTTAGATACAATCATTGACCAGTTTGAACAAGTTCCAATTGAAAAGTTCATATTTACGAAACTAGATGAGACAAATTCTATTGGCACTATGTTTAATTTAATGATTAAATATAATAAAGGACTTGCCTACTATACAAATGGTCAAGAAGTACCAGAAGATATAGAGCAGCCAAATCTAGAAAGTTTATTTGAATTGTTCTTTCAAGGAGAAGTTAAATGAGAGACCAAGCTGAAAAATTAAGAATGAAAATGCTCGAAAGTCAAGGCGCTTTAGGCAGATCAATAGCCGTAGTTAGTGGCAAAGGTGGCGTGGGGAAAAGCAACTTTTCTACAAATTTTGCAACGCTACTAGCACAAGAAGGTAAGAAAGTCGTCATTGTCGATATGGATATTGGAATGGGAAATATTCATATATTAATTGGAAAAAGTGTACAATATAGTTTGAAAGATTACCTTGAAGGTGATTTGACAATAGAAGAGGTTATGTTTGAGGGTCCTAATGGCTTAAAATATATTTCAGGTGGCTCTGGTATGTCTGAGCTAATGGAATGGTCGGGTGACATGTTTGACCGATTAATTCAAGCTTTCGAACAGCTCCAAAAGTCATTTGATTATATTTTATTCGATATGGGTGCTGGTGCGACAAATTGGTCATTAGATTTACTAACATCCGTCGACGAAATTATTGTTATTTCGACTGCAGAGCCAACGTCAATTATGGATGCGTATTCAATGATGAAATACATTCACCTAAAGGACAATCATAAAACATTTTACCTACTTTGTAATCGTGCATTTACAAGAGAAGAAGGTCAAGAAACCCTAAACCGTTTAAAATCTGTTATGGAACGTTTCCTATCGAAGGAAGTGGTCATTTTAGGCTCCTTACCAGAAGATCCTGTCGTGCGAAAAGCGGTTAAATCACAAGTGCCCTTTGCCATCATGTATCCAGATGCACCGATTTCAAAAACGTTGAAACAAATTGTAGGGCGCTTCATCCATCATCAAACGGAAGAGGTACATGCACCTATAGAATCTAACAAATTTTTATCTAGGTTAAAAAGTATTTTTTCGAAAGGGCGTGATTAATTGGACTTCTCGAACAAAAGCAAGCTAGTGGTTGTTGATGACTCTGCTTTTATGAGAAAGCTAATTAGTGACTTTTTTGTTGATCATCCTAACGTAGAGGTTGTCGGTACGGCTCGCAATGGTAAAGATGCCATCCAAAAAATTCAACAGCTACAACCAAGTGTTGTTACGATGGATGTCGAAATGCCAGAAATGAACGGTTTGGATGCTTTAAAAGAAATAATGGGAATTTGCCCGGTTCCGGTTGTCATGCTTTCAAGTACAACCCAGCGCGGTACAGACAATACGTTAACTGCGATGGAGTATGGGGCGGTCGATTTTGTTGCCAAAACAAGTGGAACAATTTCCCTTGATTTACACAAAATTAAAGATGAGCTTATTCATAAAGTAGAGCAGGCAGCGCATATTTCAGTTGCGAAGTTAATAAAGCCATTCGCTTCGAAAACTTCAGCTATAGAAAGCGTAATACCTAATAAACAACCCAAAATAATGAAGACAAATACTTTTTCAAAAGTGCAACAACCAATTTCTATGTCTCTTCTAAAAAAGGTTGACTGGAATAAAACATCTAAAAAAATTGTATTAATTGGTACTTCAACGGGTGGCCCTCGTGCACTACAAGAAGTAATTACAAAAATACCTAAAACTATTAAAGCGCCGATTTTGATTGTCCAGCATATGCCAGCGGGATTTACCAAATCTTTAGCACTTCGACTGGATCAGCTGAGTCAGATTCGTGTAAAGGAAGCAGAGCAGGGCGATCTATTACAAAATGGTACAGCCTATATTGCACCAGGTGGATTTCATATGAAATTGCGTAAGGTAGGGTCAACATACGGGATTCTACTTGACCAAACTGAGCCACCTCGTTCCGGTCATCGCCCATCTGTTGATGTAATGTTTGAGGATGTTAGCAAGTATCCAGAGTTAGACAAAATAGCCGTCATTATGACAGGTATGGGCTATGATGGCTCAAAAGGTTTAAAAGCATTAAAACAATCAGGAAATGTTATTGCAATTGCAGAGTCAGCCGATACATGTATTGTATATGGGATGCCAAAAGCTGCCGTGGAAACGCAGCTTGTTGATGAAGTGGCAGATGTAGACGACATTGCACAAACTATAATGAAATATATGCCTTAAAAGGGGTGCCCTCTTATGGAACTAAATCAATATTTAGAAATGTTCATCGAAGAAAGTAAAGAGCATTTACAAGCTTGTAGCCAACACTTATTAGAATTAGAGAAAAATCCACAAGATTTAGCAATCGTGAATGAAATTTTCCGCTCGGCACATACACTTAAAGGTATGTCTGCAACGATGGGCTTCGAAGATTTAGCTGATTTAACACATAAAATGGAAAACGTTTTAGATGCCATTCGGAATGAAAAAATTAAAGTAACACCAGAAATTTTAGATGTTGTATTTGAGTCAGTAGATCACTTAGAAGCGATGGTTTTTAATATTGCAGATGGCGGCGACGGTAAGCGTAATGTACAGTCAACGGTTGAACAGTTAAAACGCATCGAATCTGGTGACACAGCTGCTGCATCAGTAAGGACAGCGGCAGTGGAAGTAGCTGCAACAAACATTACTCCTATAGATTATAAATTAACGTATGACGATTTTGAGAAAACAGTTTTACTTCAATCTTCAGAGCAAGATTATTTTGCGTATGAAATTGCTATAGCATTACGCGAGGACTGTTTACTAAAAGCAGCGCGCGTATTTATGGTATTTGAGATTTTAGAGAAAAATGGTGACGTTATTAAATCGTCGCCAACAGTAGACAAGCTAGAAGAAGAGCAGTTTGATAGCCAGTTTTATGTTGCCTACATTTCCAAAGAAAATGCAGAAGATTTACAGAAGATGCTTATGAAAGTTTCGGAAGTAGACCAAGTGGAAGTAAAAAAAATTAATAATTCGGTATTTACGCAATCTTCAACTACTGACACATCAGGGCAAGTAGTAGTTGAAGCTGTACAACAAGAAACAGCGCCTGCCGTTTTAGAGCAAGCGGTAGTTACACCAACTGTCCAAAAATCAAATGGTTCAAAAACACAATCACATGCAACAAGTAAAACAATCCGTGTAAATATCGAACGTTTAGATATATTAATGAATCTGTTTGAAGAGCTTGTTATTGACCGTGGTCGATTACAATCAATCGCGACAGAAGTAAATCACGGTGAGTTAAACGAAACAGTTGAGCGCATGAGCCGCGTTATGGGCGACCTACAAAATATCGTGTTAACAATGCGCATGGTACCAGTGGAAACAGTATTTAACCGCTTCCCGAAAATGGTTCGTCAATTATCACGTGATTTGAACAAAAAAATTACGCTAGAAGTGATCGGTGCAGAAACAGAGCTTGACCGAACTGTTATCGATGAAATTGGGGATCCACTTGTTCACTTAATTCGTAACTCAGTTGACCACGGCATTGAAAGCCCAGAAGTACGTCGCGGGAAAGGCAAGCCAGAAGAAGGGACAGTTGAACTTCGCGCTTACCATAGCGGAAACTACGTATTCATCGAAATTGAAGATGATGGTGCGGGCATTGACCGTGAGAAAGTACTTGCAAAAGCCCTTTCTAAAGGGGTTGTTTCGCAAGAAGTAGCAAACTCAATGACGGATAGACAAATTAATGAGCTGATTTTAGCATCAGGCTTCTCTACTGCAGATGTTATTTCTGATGTATCAGGTCGCGGAGTTGGCTTAGATGTTGTAAAAACAACAATTGAATCACTTGGCGGTAATATTTCAATTGAGTCAACACAAAATGTAGGATCTGTATTCTCGATCCAATTACCATTAACATTATCAATTATTTCAGTAATGTTAGTTGAAATTGAAAAAGAGATTTACGCTATTCCTTTATCATCTATTATTGAAACATCAATTATCCGTAATTCGGACATTATGAATGCACATAATCAAAAGGTAATTGATTTCCGTGGCAAGGTAGTACCACTAGTATTCCTTGAAGAAATCTTTGAAGTACCTCGTCAAGATGCAAAAGATGATGGATTCCATTCGGTAGTTATCGTACGTAAAGGTGAGAAACTTGCTGGATTAGTTGTAGATTCATTCATTGGTCAGCAAGAAATCGTATTAAAATCGTTAGGTAACTACTTAACAAACATTTTCGCGATTTCAGGTGCAACGATTTTAGGTAACGGTAAAGTAGCGTTAATCGTAGACTGTAACGCACTTTTGAAGTAAATAGGATGAAGAGGTGAAAATGATGACGAATGCGGTTGAGCAAGAGTTTATTAAAGTAATTGTTTTTCAATTAGCGGATAAAGAATATGCAATTCCTGTATCACATGTACAAGGAATTGAAAAGTTAATGCACATTACGCGTGTCCCAAAAACTGAGAGCTATGTGAAAGGTGTAATTAACCTTCGCGGAGTAGTCACACCAATTATTGATCTTCGTGAACGCTTTAATTTACCTGTGTCAGGCAATGAAGAAACAACACGTATTATTATTATTACACTAGAAGATATGGAAGTAGGCTTTGTTGTCGATTCTGCAAATGATGTATTGGATATCACAGCTTCTTCTATTGAGCAACAACCAGAAGTAGTAGGGTCTTTAGAAGAAGAATTTATTTCTGGGGTAGCAAAATTAGGCAAACGTTTATTAATTTTGCTCCATTTAGACAAAGTATTAAATCCATAAGATTAACGAATAATTTTCTAGATAAGTAGTATCTATACTTGTCTAGAATCTACTAAAGTAGGGATTCTAATATGAATTTTAATCAAAAAATCACTTCATTACATCTAGATGTTTTGAAAGAGATTGGCAATATTGGCGCAGCACATGCAGCAACGGCTCTTTCTGATTTGCTTGATAAAAAAATCGATATGCGTGTACCGAAAGTAGAAATGGTTTCATTTAATGACATGATGGAACTAGCTGGTGGATCGGAGACGATAGTAGTAGGCATATTTCTACGTATCGAAGGTGATGTGGAAGGCAGTATGTTTTTTGTTTTACCAATCAAACAGGCAAATCTCTTTATTCAACGTTTAATTCGTGACGAGTCATTTGATTTTAATCACCCACAAGTATCCGAGTTAGGGCTATCTGCAATGCAGGAAATGGGCAATATATTATCGGGCTCTTATTTATCCGCATTATCTGATTTTACAGGTTTAAAAATTTATCCGACTGTACCTGGTTTGAGTGTTGACATGTTTGGTGCAATTATTAGTATCGGTTTAATCGAATTATCACAAGTAAGCGACAATGTAATCGTAATTAATACATCCATTTTTGATGAAGATATCGGCGACGAGGAGACCGTTCGCGGACATTTCTTCCTGTTACCAGATCCCGATTCATTTGATGTCATTTTTAGAGCACTAGGGGTTAGCCTTTAATGCTTTTGTCAAATACGAATGAGGTTGTTAAGGTAGGAATTGCACAAATGGATGTAGTAAAGGTACCGAATACGATTCGAACATCTGGATTAGGTTCGTGTGTCGGTGTTGTGTTATACGATGAATCGAAAAAAGTCGCTGGATTATTACATGTCATGTTACCAGATTCAAGTTTAGGTAGAACAGAAACAATTAATGTCGCTAAATTCGCAGATACAGGGATAACAGCACTTGTGGGTTTATTAAAGCTAGAAGGTATTCAAGCGTTTAAATTAAAGGCAAAAATTGCTGGTGGGGCACAAATGTTTAAGTTCACATCAGATAAAGATTCTATGAGAATTGGCCCGCGTAATGTAGAGGCAGTAAAGGTGGAACTTCGCAAACATGGTATCCCTTTGATCGCAGAGGATACGGGCGGTAATAGTGGGCGCACGATTGAATTTAATCCTTCGACTTGTAAACTAAACATCCGTACAGTGAATCAAGGAGTGAGTGAAATATGATGTATGGTTCATTATTATATAATTTATGGGCTGCATTATTTTCATTTTCAGTGTACTTTGTGTGGGCTTTGCAACAGCACTTACCGCTACCAGTTACTACCATTGTAAGTTCATTTATCGCAGCGATTATCGTCTTTATTGCGATGTATCCGTTTCGTTATATATTAGGGTATATTTTCTATACACCTCATCAAGTAACTTTTAACGAGGCACAAGGTGAAGGTTTTTCTTCAACAGATGAAACCGCTAAATATGGACAATTCGGTCGTCCTGAAAAACATTCAACCGTGGAGTTCCAAGATGAAAGTACAGAAGAAATTGCGCAGGTTGTACGAAAGATGTTGCACGGTCAAGATGAAGCAGTTTCAAAATAAGAAAAGAGTCGAGAAATCGGCTCTTTTTTTATGTACAAAAGTACACTGTATTTTCAATTTTTTGCTCTTGGTGTAAGTGTAATTTACGCTACATTTTGGTATAATAAGCAATATGTATGCTTTTGTCTTCGAAGAGAGGTGGATACGGGTGACACAACAGATTCTAAATGATGAACATAAACTTTGGATTCGTTGGATTGACGATCGAGATCCAGAGGCCGGGGATATGCTCATCAAAAAATACAAGCCACTCGTTTCTTATCACGTACAACGAATTGGTGCTGGACTTCCCAAAAATGTTTCACGTGACGATTTAGTCAGTTTAGGGATGATGGGATTATTTGACGCATTAAATAAGTTTGATATTAACCGAGATTTAAAGTTTGACACATATGCCTCCTTCCGAGTGCGTGGCGCAATTATTGATGGTCTACGTAAAGAGGACTGGCTCCCGCGCTCAGCACGAGAAAAGGCGAAAAAACTAGAGGCGCAGATTGAAAATTTAGAACAAACATTGATGCGACATGCGACCCCTGAGGAGCTTGCAACGCATATGGACTTGCCAGTGGAAGAAGTATATCAAACCTTCCATGAACATTTCTTTTCGAATGTGTTATCGATAAATGAACAGCAGGACCAAGAAGAAAGTGAAGGTAAAGCCTTCGTTATCCGTGATGATCATACACGCACACCTGAACAGCAAGTAGTACATTCAGAGCTGCTAGGCGATTTAGAAACAAATATTCAAAAATTAAATGAAAAAGAGCAACTGGTCCTAAGTCTCTTTTATACAGAAGAAATGACGTTGACGGAAATAGGGGAAATGCTAGAGCTATCAACATCTAGGATTTCGCAAATTCACTCTAAAGCATTATTTAAATTACGGAAGTTATTGTCGTCTGAAATGATCAATACATAAGGAGGGCTTTTCGTGAGTTTAAAAGGTGTGGAATTACAAATTGCCATTCCAAAAACATTTGATGCAGGTAAAATGGCGGATCAACATCAGCAAAATACAATTCAACAGCAAATAAATGCGAACGAAGCACTTAAAAGAGAAATTGAGCGTAAACAGCTGTCCGTTCATGAGTCAGACGGAATGGATGAAATTTCTGACGAAGAAGCGCGTGAAGGAGCATCAGACAATGATATGATGCTCGAGCAGCGCAAGAAAAAAAAGAAAGAACTTGAAGAAATAAAGGCACAGCACCCTTTCAAAGGGAATTTGTTTGATGTTAGTGGGTAGGAGTAACTATGGTAATCATTGCAATAGCGGTGCTGTTTATTATTCAGCTAATTAGTTTTTACGTCATCGTTTTATTAAATAGCAAAATAGCAAAATTTAAAGATTTAGAAGTGCGCCAAGATAAGCTTATTCGTGAAATGGATGATGTGATTGGTGTGTATTTACTAGAAATGCGTGAGGAAAATGACCGTCTTATTAAAGAATTAACAGTTTCAAGTGTGCGTCCAAAGCAATCAGAGATGCCACAAGAAAGCCGTTCTTGGCAACAAGTAGAACTAGGTAATGAGTTGGGAGGGCCGTCCGTAACTAGCGAGCAAATACCAACAGTGGAGACACCTTCTCTTGAACAACGTACATTTGTCCCGAAAAATATTGCGGCAAACGCTTATAATCGCCAAAAGAAGCAAATACAGCCGGTTGTAAAGGAGCAAGAGCAAGAGCCACCGATACAAACACCGAGTCTAAAAGAGTTACCTTCATTTGAGAAGCAAGTTGTGCAATATTTTAACGAAGGCATGACAATTGAAGAAATTGCAAAGAAAACACAAAAAGGTAAAACTGAAATCGAGTTAGTAATTAAGTTTCATGCGTAAAATAGTTGCAGTGCCTAATGCATTATGATATATTATCAATTGGTGTTAAACATTACACACGCATTTTGATGTAGTAAGTGGTGCTCTAGGTTACTAGGGTAGCTTGTTGCAGATGAAAAGTGCGGAGGAAAAAAACCAAACATTTTAGGAGGAAACACACATGTCAGTAATTTCAATGAAACAATTACTTGAAGCTGGTGTACATTTCGGTCACCAAACTCGCCGTTGGAACCCAAAAATGAAGAAGTATATCTTCGTTGAGCGTAACGGTATCTACATTATCGATTTACAAAAAACAGTTAAAAAATTAGAAGAAGCTTACGACTTCATGCGCCAAGTTGGCCAAGATGGTGGTAAAGTTCTTTTTGTTGGTACGAAAAAACAAGCTCAAGAAGCTATTAAAGATGAAGCTGAGCGTTCAGGTAACTACTATATCAACCAACGTTGGTTAGGTGGTACTTTAACAAACTTCGGTACAATCCAAAAACGTGTTGCTCGTATGAAGCAAATCGAAAAAATGGAAGAAGATGGTACTTTTGAAGTACTTCCGAAGAAAGAAGTAATCCAACTTAAAAAAGAGCACGAACGTCTAGTTAAATTCTTAGGCGGTATCCGTGATATGAAAGCAATTCCGGACGTAATGTTCGTAGTTGACCCTCGTAAAGAGCGTATCGCTGTAGCAGAAGCTATCAAATTAAACATCCCACTAGTAGGTATCGTAGATACTAACTGTGATCCAGATGAAATTGATTATGTAATTCCTGCTAACGATGATGCTATCCGTGCTGTTAAATTATTAACTGCTAAAATGGCTGATGCATTATTAGAAGCTAAACAAGGTGAAGAAGAAGCTCCAGCTGAAAAAGCTGCAGAATAATTCACTAGTAAAAAAGGTGATAAGTGGATGATACCCCTTATCACCTTTTTTTGAGAACAACTTAGACTTGTGGAAAACGCTCGTATACTGCGTCTAAGATAAATAACTTTTGAAATAATATGTACCCACTTATTCTAAGGAGGAAACTCAAATGGCAATTACTGCACAATTAGTAAAAGAATTACGCGAAAAAACTGGCGCAGGTATGATGGACTGCAAAAAGGCTTTAGTAGAAACTGACGGTAACATTGAAGCTGCAATCGACTTCTTACGTGAAAAAGGTCTTTCATCAGCTGCTAAAAAATCAGATCGTATCGCTGCTGAAGGTACAACTTTCATTTTAGAACAAGGTAATGAAGCAATCATCCTTGAAGTAAATGCTGAAACGGACTTTGTAGCTAAAAACGAAAAATTCCAAATTTTAGTATCTGAATTAGCTGCTCACTTACTTGCAACTAAACCAGAATCAGCTGAAGCAGCTTTAGAAACTACAATCGGTGACATTAAAGTTGCTGACTACATTTCTACTGCAATCGCGACAATTGGAGAAAAAATCTCTCTACGTCGTTTCGAAATTAAAACAAAAACGGATGCAGATGCATTCGGTGCTTACCTACACATGGGCGGCCGTATTAGTGTATTAGTAGTTCTTGAAGGTTCTACTGATGCTTCTGCTGCTAAAGATATTGCAATGCATATCGCTGCAATTAACCCTACTTACGTATCTCGTGATGCAGTTTCTGCTGAAGCTGTTGAACATGAACGCAAAGTATTAACTGAGCAAGCGTTAAACGAAGGCAAACCAGAAAACATCGTAGCGAAAATGGTCGAAGGCCGTATTGGTAAATTCTTTGAAGATGTTTGCTTACTTGACCAAACTTTCGTTAAAAACTCAGATCAAAAAGTACGTACTTTCGTAGAATCTACTGGCGGTTCTGTAACTGGTTTCACTCGTTATGCTGTAGGTGAAGGTATCGAAAAACGTGAAGACAACTTCGCTGAAGAAGTAATGAACCAAGTTAAAGGTAACTAATCATTAGTCTAATAATCCTTGAATTGCGCAAGTGATTCGAGAAGTAAAGTAGGGAGCACATTTTTGCGTGTTCCCTATTTTTCAAGAAAAATAACAATATGAACTCGGTGAAATAGCATTTTACATAGAAGTGTAGCTATTTCCTTTCAAATAAATGAGTAACGGAGGTTTACTATGAGTGTGCCACAATACAAACGAGTAGTAATTAAACTAAGCGGCGAAGCATTAGCAGGGGAAGCGGGATTTGGTCTATCACCTGAAATTATCAAATCTGTTGCTGAACAAGTTAAAGAAGTAGTAGATCTAGGTGTAGAAGTTGCGGTAGTAGTTGGCGGAGGAAACATTTGGCGCGGCAAAGTTGGTAGTGAGATGGGGATGGATCGTGCTTCAGCTGACTATATGGGTATGCTTGCAACAGTTATGAATTCTTTAGCGATGCAAGATGCGCTTGAAAAGCAAGGTATCGAAACACGCGTCCAATCTTCAATCGTAATGACACAAGTTGCTGAACCATATATTCGTCGAAAAGCTGTACGTCATCTAGAGAAAAAACGCGTTGTTATTTTCGCGGCTGGGACAGGTAACCCATTCTTCTCTACTGATACAACAGCTGCATTACGTGCTGCTGAAATTGATGCAGACGCAATATTAATGGCGAAAAATAATGTGGACGGTGTATATTCTGCAGACCCTAAGCTAGACGCTACAGCTGTGAAGTACGATACTCTAACATATTTAGACGTTATTCAACAAGGTTTACAAGTAATGGATTCAACGGCTTCTACTTTATGTATGGACAATGATATCCCGTTAGTTGTATTCTCTATTACAGAATCAGGTAATATTAAACGTGCCGTATTAGGCGAAAAAATTGGGACAATTGTTAGGAGAGATGCATAATGGCTAAACAAGTACTAGACCAAGCACAAGATAAAATGAACAAAACGATTGCTGCTTTCTCTCGTGAGTTAGCATCAATTCGTGCCGGCGTTGCAAATGCTTCATTATTAGATCGCATTCAAGTTGAGTATTATGGTGCACCAACGCCAATTAACCAACTTGCAGGTGTATCTGTACCAGAAGCTCGTTTACTCGTAGTCGCACCTTATGACAAATCCGTTTTAGGTGTCATTGAAAAAGCAATCATGAAATCGGATATTGGTATTACACCAACAAATGATGGTACAGTTATTCGCTTAATGGTTCCTGCTTTAACAGAAGAGCGTCGTAAAGAGCTTGTTAAAGTCGTAAAAAAAGAAGCTGAAGAAACAAAAGTTGCGATTCGTAATGTACGTCGTGATGCAAATGATGATCTGAAAAAGCTTGAAAAAGCAGGCGAAATTACAGAAGATGGTCTACGTGGCTTCAGTGAAGATATTCAAAAACTGACGGATAGCTTTATCGTAAAAGTAGACGATGTAGCGAAAGCAAAAGAACAAGAAATTTTATCAGTATAATTTCAAGTTTCTATGTAAGATCAATTATTAAGCTGTTGTATTGTCTAGGCATTCACGCCACGCCCTTGAAGCCGCGGTCTGCCCAAGGGCGAAAGTTGAAAACACACTTTCACTTCGGGTCCCCAGCGCTTGTCGGGTGTAAAAGGGCGAGAATGCCTTTTCTTAGTAGAACTTTATGTGGATTAAGACGTCCTGCTAGTAAGGGCGTCTTTTTCTTTCATATTAATATTTTGTATGTGCTGTTTTTAAATGCGGTAAAAATGGAAATATACATAGTAAGAAAAGTTGTTTTTGAATTAAAATAGGACACATAAAGCCATTTTTGATATGATAAGGAAGTATACGTCCGTTATGCTAGCGGTTGGGGGAATTAACTATGTTTAAAAAACTTTTAAGAAAAAAAACAAATAGTAAGGTGACAACGATTAACGAAAGTGTGGACTTAGTTAAAGAAGATAAAATTCCTTCCCATATTGCAATTATTATGGACGGAAATGGTCGTTGGGCGAAGAAACGTGCCCTACCAAGAATTGCAGGTCATCATGAAGGAATGAAGACCGTTCGAAAGATTACGCGATGTGCTTGTGATTTAGGGGTGAAAGTTTTAACGCTGTATGCATTTTCTACGGAGAATTGGAAGCGACCTAAATCAGAAGTAGAATTTTTAATGCGTTTGCCAGAGCAGTTTCTTAATTCATTTTTACCTGAATTGATGGAGCGAAATATTCGCATTGAAATGATTGGTGTGATGGAAACACTACCCTCACATACGCAAAAGGCTTTGAAGTATGCAATGAATGCAACAAAAGATAATACAGGTTTAGTATTAAATTTTGCGATGAATTACGGTGGTCGAGCTGAAATTGTCATGGCGATACAGCAACTTATGAAGCAGGTAGAGGAAGGGGAATTAGCCATTGATGATATTGATGAAGCGTGCGTTAATCAGTATGTCATGACCTCGCATTTACCAGAGCCGGATTTATTAATTCGCACAAGCGGGGAAGTGCGTTTAAGCAACTTCATGCTATGGCAGCTAGCGTACACGGAATTGTGGTTTACCGACATACATTGGCCGGACTTTGACGAGCAATGCTTAGTTGAGGCGATTAGTGTTTATCAAACCAGAAACCGTCGTTACGGAGGGCTGAAAGGAGAAGAAACAAATTGAAACAACGTATTATTACAGCGATTATAGCAGCGGCATTGTTCATTCCATTCGTTATATACGGTAATGTCCCATTTACGCTATTAGTTTTCGCAATGGCAATCGTTGGCTTTTATGAGATTTTAAAAATGAAAGGAATTCCTTTTGCTTCAGTACCGGGAATACTGGGCTTACTAACATTGCTAATGCTAGTTATGCCAGATGACTGGACTACAGAAGTACTACAGACGATTGGCTATGCCTCAAAGGTAGAAATTGTTTACGGTTTAATGGCATTGCTATTAATTTATGTAGTGCTTGTGAAAAATAAAATTACATTCGATGAAATAGGGTTTATCCTACTCGGTGCATTTTATGTTGGTATGGGCTTTCATTACTTAATTGAAACGCGTGGGCATGGACTAGAGTTTATTGTTTACTGCTTATTAGTTGTGTGGACGACGGATTCGGGTGCGTACTTTGTTGGGCGTAAATTTGGTAAAAAGAAACTTTGGCCTGAAATTTCACCAAAGAAAACGGTAGAAGGTTTTGTTGGAGGAATTGTAATTGCTGTATTGTTTGCACTAGTAATGCAGTTGATTTATCCGTTTGCAAATGGTTTTGTGTCTTTAGTTTTTATTACGATTATTGCTTCAATTGTTGGGCAAATGGGTGATTTAGTCGAGTCTGCAATAAAGCGTCATTACGGCGTGAAAGATTCTGGGAATATTTTGCCTGGACATGGCGGTATTTTGGACCGCTTTGATAGTTTATTATTTGTTGTACCACTATTACATTTCTTACACCTATTTGGTGGCTAAAAAGGGGACATTTAGTCGTGAAAAAGATTAGTTTATTAGGTGCAACAGGCTCCATTGGATGGCAGACTTTTGACATTTTACTTGCACATCCAGAAGACTTCAAGCTTGTTGCTTTCTCTGCAGGTCAAAACATTGAGAAGTCACGTGAGATGATTGAAAAATTGCAGCCAGAGCTTGTATCGATGCAAACAGAAGAAGCAGCGGTAGCACTTCACAAGGAATACCCGCAAATATCGTTTACATATGGTGCTAAAGGGTTAGTCGAAGTTGCTACACACCCGGACTCAACGGTGTTAGTGAACGCAGTACTAGGGAGTGTCGGCTTAGAGTCTACACTCGCAGCAATCCGTATGGGCAAAACAATTGCCATTGCGAACAAGGAAACTTTAGTTACAGCAGGTCATTTAGTAATGGCTGAGGCAAAAAAGTATAATGCCCCAATTTTACCGGTAGATAGTGAGCATTCGGCACTTTTCCAATCAATGAACGGTGAAAATCCCAAAACGATTGAACGCTTAATTTTAACTGCTTCAGGTGGTTCATTCCGTGATAAAACGCGTGAGGAATTAAAAAATGTAACAGTGAAGGATGCACTAAATCATCCGAACTGGTCAATGGGCGCAAAGATTACAATTGACTCTGCAACAATGATGAATAAAGGGTTAGAAGTGATTGAGGCGCATGTGTTATTTAATATGCCTTATGATAATATTGACGTACTTTTACACAGAGAAAGTATTATTCACTCATTAGTGGAGTATCATGATACAAGTGTCATTGCGCAGCTCGGGACGCCGGACATGCGTGTGCCCATTCAATATGCACTAAGTTACCCGGATCGTTTGCCACTTCAAGGCGGGCAACGTTTAAATTTAGCCCAAATTGGACAACTTCATTTTAAAGAAGTTGATTTTGAACGTTTCCATGCATTGAAGCTTGCTTATGAGGCTGGCCGTGCTGGTGGTACGATGTTAACTGCGATGAATGCAGCGAACGAAGCGGCAGTTGCGTTATTTTTACAGGAAAAAATTACGTTCCTACAAATTGAGGAGCTAATTGAAAACGTCATGAATGCACATAATAATATTTTATTACCTGATTTAGAAACGATTTTACATGTAGATAGTGAAACAAGAAAAACGGTTGTGGGCATGGTAAAATAAAAAGTAACTGAGTAAACGGGCGAATGGTCGCCACAATGTTTACTCATGAAGGTGGGGTATTATGCAAACAGTTATTGCATTTATCGTTATTTTTGGCTCGCTCGTATTCTTTCATGAGCTCGGTCACTTTATTTTCGCTAAACGCGCTGGAATAATGGTTCGTGAGTTTGCCATTGGAATGGGACCGAAAATTTTCGGCATGACAAAGGGTGAAACGATTTACACACTACGACTATTGCCGATTGGTGGGTATGTGCGTATGGCAGGTGAGGATCTTGATTCTGTTGAGCTTCAGCCAGGATACCGTGTAGCACTTGTGACGAACGAAGATAATGTAGTTGAAAAAATTGTATTAAACCAAAATACACAATATCAAAACGTTGTGTTTTTAGAAGTGGAACGTGCGGATTTAGAAAAAGAGTTATGGATAGAAGGCTATGATGAGGAAGATCAGCTTGTACGCTACAACGTATCACGTAATGCGTCAATTACTGAAAACGGTACTGAAACTTTAATTGCACCAATTGATCGCCAGTTTAATTCAAAAACAGTTGGTCAACGTGCGATGACGATTTTTGCAGGTCCGTTATTTAACTTTATTTTAGCGTTCTTCATTTTCTTACTTATCGGCTTACTACAAGGAATTCCAACGAATGAGCCAGTTATCACATCAATTATTGATGATGGCCCGGCGCAATTAGCAGGCCTTAAAGCAGGCGATTTAGTAAAAGAAATAAATGGTGTGCCTATTACAAAATGGCAGGAGCTATCTCAGGCAATTCAAGAAAGTCCTGGTAAAGAGCTTACGCTGGGTGTTGAACGTGAAGGAACTAATGTCATGATTGAGGTTACGCCAAAAAAGGTTGAGCAACAGGGTGTTACATTTGGACAGGTAGGTGTAATGTACCAAAGCCAGTTTGAAAAAGATCCAATTAAAGCGGTTATGTACGGAGCACAGCGAACGTATGATGGTACGGTATTAATTGGACAACTACTTGGCAAGTTAATTACAGGTGAATTCTCTATTGATTCCTTATCAGGTCCAGTCGGTATTTATAAGACAACAGAAAAGGTTGCTGAAGACGGCATTTACAATTTAATGTACTGGGCAGGTATGTTAAGTATTAACCTTGGGATTATGAATTTACTACCATTACCAGCACTTGATGGTGGACGTTTATTATTCTTCGGTTTTGAAGCGGTACGCGGTAAACCCATTGATCGTCAAAAAGAAGGGGTCGTTCATTTTATCGGAATCGTGCTATTAATGATTTTAATGGTTGTCGTGACGTGGAACGATATTCAAACATTCTTCTTCTAATAATTGTGTATCAAGGCTAAAGTGCCATTCCCTAAACCGTTGCCAAAGGACGTGTTATATTTGGCGATTCGGGATTTAAACGGGCACTTTAGCACGTTGCTCTCTAAGCTTTGGGTGTTTTGTGCGATTTGCACTAGCATCCAAAGCTAAATTTTATTAGTATATAAGAAGGTATAACTTTCTTATATACATAAGTAAGAACATCATCTCGCCCTATTTTGTGCGAGATGCGTCTTTCTAATGCTAGTACTATTATGAATTTAAAAGGTGGAACACTTTATGAAACAAAGTTTAACATTCATTCCAACACTACGTGAAGTGCCTGCAGATGCAGATGTAAAATCACACAAAGTTTTATTACGTGCTGGATTTATCCGTCAAAACACTTCAGGCGTATATTCTTACTTACCATTAGCGAAACGCGTGCTTTCTAAAATTGAACAAATAGTTCGCGAAGAAATGGAAGCAATTAATTCAATTGAATTATTAATGCCCGCATTACAAGCGGCTGAACTTTGGCAAGAATCTGGCCGTTGGGAAGCTTATGGACCCGAATTAATGCGCCTAAAAGACCGACATGACCGTGACTTCGCACTAGGTGCTACACATGAAGAGGTTATTACAACTCTAGTACGTGACGAAATTAAATCATATAAAAAATTACCATTAACACTTTACCAAATCCAAACAAAATTCCGTGATGAAAAACGTCCACGCTTCGGACTACTTCGTGGTCGTGAATTTATTATGAAAGATGCTTACTCTTTCCACGCATCACGTGAAAGCTTAGATGCTACATATGATGATATGTATAAAGCGTATTCTAATATTTTCTCTCGTCTTGGTTTGAATTTCCGCGCTGTTATTGCAGATGCTGGTTCAATTGGTGGAAAAGGGACACATGAATTCATGGTATTATCTGAAATTGGCGAAGATACAATCGCCTACTCAGATACATCTGATTACGCAGCAAACATCGAAATGGCAGAAGTAGTAGTAGACTACAAGCCATCAGATGCGTCAATGAAGGAACTAGAAAAAATCGCAACGCCAGATCAAAAAACAATTGAAGAAGTTTCTACTTTCTTAAATGTTGATCCTTCAAACGTGATTAAATCATTAGTATTCAATATTGACGAGGAACTTGTTGTCGTATTAGCACGAGGCGATCACGAAATTAATGATATTAAACTGAAAAACACATTAGGTGCAACTTCAGTAGAACTTGCAGATGAGGCTTCTATTATTAATTTACTAGGTTGTACGCCAGGCTCGATCGGACCAATGAAATTACCTGTTAGCGTAAAAGTGATTGCTGATAATGCAATTAAATCAATCCGTAATGGTGTTGCTGGTGCTAACGAAGACGGCTTCCACTTCACAAACGTAAACCCAGAGCGTGATTTTGCCATTAACACGTATGCAGATATTCGCTTCATTCAAGTAGGCGACCCATCTCCAGATGGACAAGGTGAAATTAAATTTGCTGAGGGTATTGAAGTAGGTCACATCTTTAAACTTGGTACAACTTACTCAGAGAAAATGAATGCAACATTCTTAGATGAGCAAGGGAAAGCACAGCCATTCATCATGGGTTGCTACGGTATTGGGGTTTCTCGCTTACTTGCTGCAGTTGCAGAGCAATTCCAAGATGATAAAGGTTTTGTATGGCCAAAACAATTAGCGCCTTACGATTTACACTTGGTACCGGTTAACACAAAAGACGAAGCACAAGTACAGCTTGCTGAAGATCTATATGGTTTATTAAAATCATACCGCTATGACGTGTTATTCGATGACCGTGTAGAGCGCGCGGGTGTTAAATTTGCAGATGCGGATTTAATCGGTTTACCTGTTCGTGTAACAGTTGGTAAAAAGGCTTCAGAAGGTATTGTAGAAGTGAAATTCCGTCATTCAGGCGAATCAGTTGAGTGGGCGAAAGAAGAGTTAGTGGATCGTTTAAACGAGTTTTTCCGTACAAATTAATTTGACACATGTAAAAATGTAAGTGGGGGAAGTACATATTATGTACTTTCCTTTCTTTTTCAAGGAAATAAGGTAGGTGAATGTTATGACGCAGCATCAAGAAGCACAACAAAAGTTTCTTTTATTACTCCAACAGCTTGAATTAACGGACGATGTGTATATGTCGTTTTTTGAAAACGGTGAATTAAGCCGTGTAACCGTTCACAAAAAAAATCGCGTCTGGAGCTTTTCGATCAAGCTACAAAATATGTTGCCGTTTCAGCTTTATCAGCTCGTACGCACGCGTATGGCCGAAAAGTTTGCTTCAATTGCCCAAGTAACATTGACGATTGAAGCACAGCAACCCGAGATTACTGAGCAACTCGTTTTAGATTATTGGTATCATGCTATTGAACAAATTGGAGATATGTCGCCGTTACTACGAGAAAACTTAATGACACAAGTGCCGAAATGGAACGGGCAAAAGCTAATTGTCACATCCATGCTGGAAGTAGAGCTCCTGTCGCTTAAAGCAAAATATACGGATAAGATTGCGGATTCTTATAAAGCATTCGGTTTCCCAAACATTCCGCTAGATTTCCAACTAGTTGAACAATCCGAGGAATTGATTGCGGCACAGGAGGCCTATTTCGTTCAAAAACAAGAAGAGGAAGAAATTTTAGCAAAGCAGGCACTTGCCGATTTTCAGTTGCGTGAAAAAGAGAAGGCAGCAAATCCAGGCGCGGTTCTTGGCGATCGTCCATTCCAACTTGGGGCATTTATTAAAAATGCAGAGCCAGTAGAAATTTGTACGGTGCTTGAGGAAGAACGTTCCATCGTCATGGAAGGTTTTGTGTTTGCCGCGGATATTAAAGAGTTGCGTAGTGGCCGTTCTTTACTTGAAATTAAAATTACGGACTATACGGACTCTATGCTCGTCAAAATGTTCTCAAACAATGACGAAGATGTAGAAATGATGAAAATGCTAGGTAAGGGTATGTGGGTACGAGTGCGTGGATCTGTTCAAATGGACAATTTCGCACGTGATTTAGTCGTGATGGCAAAAGACATTAATGAAATTAAAAAAGAATCACGTAAAGATACCGCAGCAGAAGGCGAAAAACGTGTAGAGCTGCATATGCACTCACCAATGAGTCAAATGGATGCAATGACACCGGTGGACCGTTTAGTTGCTCAAGCAGCGAAGTGGGGGCACCCGGCAATAGCCATAACGGATCATGCGGTTGTCCAAGCATTCCCTGACGCCTATGCTGCTGGAAAGAAAAACGGCATTAAAGTTATTTACGGATTAGAGGCAAACTTAGTAGATGACGGTGCGCCGATTGCTTACGCGCCGCAGCATATTGAGCTTGAGAACGCTACATTTGTCGTATTTGACGTGGAGACAACGGGCTTCTCGAATGTATACGATACGATAATCGAGCTTGCCGCCGTCAAAATAATAAACGGACAAGTTGTTGATACCTTTGAACGTTTCTCCAATCCACATCGGCCGTTAACAGCAAAAATTATTGAACTAACGCATATTACAGATGATATGCTCGTGAACGCACCGGAAATCGAGGACGTTATTCGCGAGTTTCACGAGTTTATCGGGGACGCAATTGTTGTCGCCCATAATGCTTCGTTTGACCTTGGTTTCTTATATGTTGCTTATAAAAAAGCGGGGCTTGGTCATGTCACGCACCCTGGTATTGATACAGTTGAGCTATCACGTCTCGTAAACCCTGGTCAGAAAGCACATAACTTAAAAGCCTTAACGAAAAAATATAATATTGAACTAACCCAGCATCACCGTGCTATTTATGATACGGAGGCAACGGGTGAACTAATGCTTCATTTACTCAAGCAGTCGAATGAATTGGGCATTAAATATCTTGATGAATTTAATGACTATGTTGGTGGTACGGATGGTTATAAGCAGGCAAGACCTAGTCACTGTACTATTTTAGCTGTAGACAATGATGGCTTGAAAAACCTATTTAAGCTCGTATCGATTGCGCATACCGAAACGTTTTACCGAGTACCGCGTATTCGCCGTTCGGATTTATCGAAACTACGCCAAGGCTTAATCATCGGCTCAGGCTGTTCAAACGGTGAATTATTTGAATCGATTATGAATAAAACACCAGAGCAGGCAGAACAAGTTGCGAAATTTTATGATTATATTGAAATTCAGCCAAAGCCAGTTTATTCACAGTTAATCGCGCGAGGTACTGTGCATGATGAATTTAATTTGGAAGATATTATTAGACGTCTCGTGAAACTTGGTAAGAAGGTAAATATTCCAGTTGCTGCAACAGGTAATGTACATTACTTAGACGAGACAGATGCGAAATTCCGTGAGATATTAATTGGCTCGATGGGTGGGGCGAATCCACTAGGGCGCTATGCACTGCCTAAAGTGCATTTCCGAACGACGGATGAAATGTTAAAAGAATTTGATTTCTTAGGTCCGGACTTAGCCAAGGAAGTTGTTGTGACGAACACGCAGCTGATTGCTAATATGATTGGTGATGTTAAACCGATTAAAGACGATCTGTACACACCGAAAATTGAAGGCTCAGATGATGAAGTAACGAATTTAACTTACGAAATGGCGCATCAAATATACGGAGAACACTTACCGGAAATTGTGCAGGCTCGTATTGACAAAGAGTTAAAGTCCATTTTAGGACACGGCTTCGGAGTAATTTATTTAATCTCCGCAAAGCTTGTAAAAAAATCGCTTGCAGACGGCTATTTAGTAGGTTCGCGTGGTTCGGTCGGTTCATCATTAGTCGCGACCTTTATGGAAATTACTGAAGTAAATCCAATGCCACCGCATTACATTTGTCCAAATTGTAAGCATTCGGAGTTCTTTAATGATGGTTCTGTTAGCTCCGGCTATGACTTACCGAATAAGAACTGTGTAGAGTGCGGTACGCCATATAAAAAAGATGGTCAAGATATTCCGTTTGAAACGTTTTTAGGATTCAAAGGGGATAAAGTACCGGATATCGATCTCAACTTCTCCGGTGAATATCAGCCACAAGCGCATAATTATACGAAGGAGCTGTTCGGTGAGGAATATGTATTCCGTGCGGGAACGATCGGTACGGTTGCCGAAAAAACGGCGTATGGGTATGTAAAGGGCTACGCGAATGACCGTGGAATGACGTTCCGTAATGCCGAGGTTGACCGACTAGTACAAGGCTGTACCGGTGTTAAACGAACGACTGGACAGCATCCAGGGGGAATCATTGTTGTACCGGATTATATGGATATTTATGATTTCTCTCCGGTGCAGTTCCCAGCGGATGCGCAAGATTCAGAATGGAAAACAACACACTTTGACTTCCACTCGATTCACGACAATATTTTAAAACTAGATATTCTAGGGCACGATGATCCGACTGTAATTCGTATGCTGCAAGATTTATCAGGCATTGACCCAAAAACAATTCCAACTGATGATCCGGAAGTAATGAAAATTTTCAGCACGACCGAATCACTTGGAGTAACGACTGCACAAATTGGTACAAAAACCGGTACGTTAGGTATTCCAGAGTTTGGGACGAAATTCGTTCGCCAAATGCTTGAAAGTACAAAGCCTTCTACTTTTAGTGAGCTTGTGCAAATTTCGGGATTATCACATGGTACGGACGTTTGGCTTGGTAATGCACAGGAGCTTATTCAAAATGGTACATGTGTATTATCTGAGGTAATCGGCTGTCGTGATGATATTATGGTGTATTTAATTTATCAAGGACTTGAACCGGCCTTTGCTTTTAAGATTATGGAATCTGTACGTAAAGGGAAAGGTCTTAGCGATGACATGGAAGAGGAAATGGTTCGCCAAGGCGTGCCAGATTGGTATATTGATTCATGTAAAAAGATTAAGTACATGTTCCCGAAAGCGCACGCAGCTGCCTACGTGTTAATGGCAGTACGGATTGCTTGGTTTAAAGTGCATTACCCCATTCTTTATTATGCGGCATACTTTACGGTGCGAGCGGATGATTTTGATTTAATTGCGATGACACAAGGGTCTGTCATGATTCGTAAAAAAATTGATGAAATCAATTTAAAGGGCCTCGAAGCATCGACGAAAGAGAAAAATTTATTAACGGTAATGGAGCTTGCGCTTGAAATGTGCGAGCGCGGTATGCAGTTCCAAAAGATAGATCTTTATCGTTCGCAGGCAAGTGAGTTTATTATTGAAGGTAATACACTGATTCCACCATTCGATGCGATTCCTGGTCTTGGTACGAACGTAGCAAAGGCAATTGTAGAAGCGCGTAAAAATGGAGAGTTTTTATCGAAGGAAGACTTACAGCAGCGCGGCCGTGTTTCGAAAACGTTAATCGAATACATGGATGAGCTCGGCTGTCTACAAGGAATGCCGGACGCCAATCAGTTGTCACTATTTTAACTGCTTTCAGCGGGCGTCCAAACGCCAGTTGAAGGAAGTTAGAGCTTCGGGCGGATGGTACAGATTTTGAAAGAAGTCAATTTTGCAAGCGCAAATCAAAATCTAGAAGACAAATTGGCTGGGCAAATTTGATTAACAAGGTGCTAGCAAATAGCAAATTTGCATTCAGTGAATTTTTGTGCTATTCTTATGGTAATAATTTGTTGATAGTTTTGCAGCAAAAGAGTGGGATATCCCGCTCTTTTCTGTTGTTATGCTAAAGTAATGCAAATTTTCACCGTAAAACAGTAACTGTTTGACCTTCAAATTTCACCATCCGTGGTGGAATTTGTGTTTTATTTGTAGATAAAAGAGTATAGCTTTCTTATCCGCAAAAAAAGGACTTCATCTTGCCCTATTTTGGGGGTCGAAATGTGTCTTTCTAATAAGAAAAACAGTGACGTAAGGAGGATACTATGAGCAAAGTTACGTCAATTATTGAAGAACTCGTGACACCAATCACAGATGAACTGAATCTTGAACTAGTCGATATTGAGTTCGTGAAAGAAGGTCGCGATTGGTTCCTTCGTATTTATGTAGATACACCAGTGGGAGGCATTGACATCCTTCAATGTGCACAAGTGAGCGAACGCTTAAGCTTAGTTTTGGATGAAAAAGATCCGATTGAGCAAAACTATTATTTAGAAGTATCTTCACCTGGTGCTGAACGTCCACTGAAGAAAGAATCAGATTTTGAAAAGGCAGTTGGAAAATTCATCTTTGTGAAAACGTATGAGCCAATTAAAGATATGAAAGAATTCCAAGGCTATTTACGTGCATATACTGAACAAAGCCTAGAAGTGGAAATTCGTATTAAAACACGTAAAGTAACTGTACAAATTGAAAAAGAAAAAGTAGCGCAAGCTCGACTTGCTATCGATTTCTCAGATAAGCAAATTTAGGAGTGAAAATAAAATGAGTAGTGAATTACTAGATGCCTTAACTGCCCTAGAAGAGCAAAAAGGTATTTCAAGAGATGTATTAATTGAGGCGATTGAGGCGGCTTTAGTAACGGCATACAAACGCAACTTCAACCAAGCGCAAAACGTGCGAGTTGATTTAAACCTAAAAACAGGCTCAATGGTCGTGTATTCACGTAAAGATGTAGTAGAAGAAATGGAAGATGATCGCTTACAAATCTCACTTGAAGATGCGAAGCTAGTCAACCCTGCTTATGAAATCGGTGACATTTTAGAACAAGAAGTAACACCACGTAACTTCGGTCGCATCGCCGCGCAAACAGCGAAACAAGTTGTGACGCAGCGTGTACGTGAAGCAGAACGCGGACTTATTTATGAAGAATATGTAGATCGTGAAGATGACATTGTAAATGGTTTGATTGAGCGTCAAGATGCACGTAATATTTATGTGAGCATTGGTAAAGTAGAAGCGGCATTACCAGTAAACGAACAAATGCAAGGTGAAGTTTACAAGCCACAATCTCGTATTCGTGTATACATTACGAAAGTAGAGCGTACTACACGTGGACCACAAGTAATTGTATCTCGTACACATCCTGGTTTACTTCGTCGACTCTTCGAAATGGAAGTACCAGAAATCTTTGACGGTACTGTTGAAATAAAATCGATTGCACGTGAAGCGGGCGACCGTTCGAAAATCTCAGTATTTGCACATAACGATGAAGTAGATCCAGTTGGTTCATGTGTAGGTGCAAAGGGCGCACGTGTGCAAACAATCGTAAATGAATTAAACGGTGAAAAAATTGATATTGTTGAATGGTCAGAGGATCCAGTTATCTTCGTAGCAAATGCGCTAAGCCCGTCAAAAGTTTTAGACGTACAAGTGAACGAAGAAGAAAAATCAACAACAGTTGTCGTACCGGACTATCAATTATCTTTAGCTATTGGTAAACGCGGACAAAATGCACGCCTTGCTGCAAAATTAACTGGCTGGAAAATCGACATTAAGAGCGAAACAGATGCACGTGAATTAGGGATCTATCCTTCTTCAACAAGCGCATTCATTGTTCAAGATGATGAATCTCAAGACGAAGTAGCATTCGATTTATACCAAGACGACGAAGAATAATTCTACGTGTTCATACGTTATTTCGTACGATGTTTTTGTAGGGAAGGTGAATACAAATGTCGACAAATAAAAAAATTCCATTACGTAAATGTGTAGCTACAGGTGACATGCATCCAAAAAAATCAATGATTCGCGTCGTTCGTTCGAAAGAGGGCGAAGTGAGCGTTGATGTTACGGGCAAGAAATCTGGTCGTGGAGCATATGTTTCAAAAACAGAGGCTGCTGTTGAAATTGCACGCAAGAAAAATATTTTAGACCGTCAGTTAGAAGCAAAAGTGCCGAATGAAGTGTATGAGGAACTTCTTACGCTCATTCGCCGGGAGTCGATTTTATGACGAATCCTGCATTGCTTCAATTACTAGGTTTGGCGGCTCGTGCGCGTAAAGTAATCTCTGGAGAAGAACTAGTAGTGAAGGAAATCCGTAGTGGTAAAGCAAAATTAATTTTGCTTGCCTCGGATGCTTCACATAATACTAGTAAAAAGATTCAAGATAAATGTACGTATTACAACGTTGAGTATTATGTTTTTGGAGATCGTTATGATCTTGGACATGCTACTGGGAAAGAAGCCCGTGTAGCAATAGCTATTTCTGATAGTGGGTTTGCGAAAAAAATGTCTAGTCTACTCAACGAAAAATAATCGGGGGTGAGCAGATGAGCAAAGTAAGAGTTCATGAATATGCGAAAAAGGTAAATAAAACGAGTAAAGAAGTAATTGAGCAGCTTTCAAAATTTGAAGTTAAGGTCACTAACCATATGGCAATGCTTGAAAATGATGCTGTTTCAAAACTTGATTCTGTCTTTAAGCAAGTAACAGAACCGAAGAAAGCAACTCCTTCTAATTCAACTGCGCCAACAGGACAGCAAACTAAGAGTCCTAAAAGCGAAGGTCAAAGTCAAGGCCAAGTAAAGCAAGGCCATCAGGTAAAAAAGCAAGATTCACGCCCGCAAGCTACTACTAACAGTCATCAACCGAAAAAAGTTAACACTGCCTCAGGGCAAAATCAATCGTCTCAGGGCGAAAAACAACAGAATGTAAAAGGTAACCAAAATAGAAATATGACACAAAATACTCCTAATAACCGCAGCACAGGCGGCGGTACAAATAATAATAACAGCAACAACCGTAACACTAGCGGTGGTAATAACAATAATCGTAATAACAATAGCAAAGGTGGGTATACTCAACGTAGAAAGCCAGGAATCAATGGTGGTAAACGTCGTACACGCTCACAAAACCCTATTCAAGTAGTCCAAAAAGATCTACCTGAAAAAATTACTTTCTACGAGTCATTATCAGTAGCGGAGCTTGCTAAAAAATTACACCGTGAGCCATCTGAATTAATTAAAAAATTATTCATGCTTGGCGTAATGGCAACAATCAACCAAGAATTAGACAAAGATGCAATCGAGCTAATTTGTGCTGATTACGGTGTAGAAGTAGAAGAAGAAATCCGTATAGATATTACTGATTTAGAAACTCACTTCGAACAAGAAGTAGTCGAAGGCGAATTATCAGAGCGTCCGCCAGTTGTAACAATTATGGGTCACGTTGACCATGGTAAAACAACATTACTGGACTCAATCCGTAATACAAAAGTTACAGCTGGAGAAGCGGGTGGTATCACTCAGCATATCGGTGCTTACCAAGTAACTGAAGGCGACAAAAAGATCACATTCCTAGATACTCCTGGTCACGCAGCGTTCACAACAATGCGTGCGCGTGGTGCGAAAGTAACGGACTTAGCAATTATCGTAGTAGCAGCGGATGATGGTGTAATGCCTCAAACAGTTGAAGCGATTAACCATGCAAAAGCGGCTGAAGTGCCAATTATCGTAGCAGTAAACAAAATGGATAAGCTTGCAGCTAACCCAGACCGCGTTATGCAAGAATTAACAGAGCATGGTTTAGTACCTGAAGCTTGGGGCGGGGAAACAATTTTCGTACCAATTTCAGCACTAAAAGGTGAAGGAATTGACCAACTTTTAGAAATGATTTTACTTGTTTCTGAAGTAGGCGAACTTAAAGCTAATCCTAAACGTGCAGCATTAGGAACAGTAATTGAAGCACAACTTGATAAAGGTCGTGGTTCAGTAGCTACACTTCTAGTGCAAGACGGTACATTACGCGTTGGGGATCCAATCGTAGTAGGTCACGCTTATGGGCGCGTTCGTGCGATGGTAAATGACCTTGGTCGTCGTGTAAAAGAAGCAGGACCTTCAACGCCAGTTGAAATTACAGGTTTAAACGAAGTACCACAAGCGGGCGACCGTTTCGTAGTATTTGATGATGAAAAAACTGCTCGCCAGGTTGGTGAATCTCGTGCGATGACGGCAATTCAATCTCAACGTTCTGAAAAACAACGTATCACCCTGGATAACTTATTTGAACAAATGAGCCAAGGTGAAGTAAAAGAACTTAATTTAATCGTTAAAGCTGACGTACAAGGTACAGTTGAAGCGATGGCTAGTTCTCTTATGAAAATTGATGTTGAAGGCGTTAACGTTAAAATCATCCATACGGGTGCGGGTGCAATTACTGAGTCGGATATTTCACTTGCGGCTGCTTCAAACGCAATCGTAATTGGCTTCAACGTACGTCCAGATACAAATGCTAAACGTGCAGCGGAAGCAGAAGGCGTAGATATTCGTCTACACCGTATCATCTATAAAGTAATCGAAGAAATTGAGCAAGCGATGAAAGGTATGTTAGACCCTGAGTATGAAGAAAAAATCATCGGTCAAGCAGAAGTTCGTCAAACAATTAAAGTATCTAAAGTAGGTACAATTGCTGGTTCTTACGTAATCGAAGGTAAAATGCAACGTGATGCAGGCGTTCGTATTATTCGCGAATCAATCGTTGTCTTCGAAGGTGAGTTAGACTCATTAAAACGTTTCAAAGACGATGCAAAAGAAGTAGCAAGAGGTTACGAATGTGGTATTACAATCAAAAACTACAATGACATTAAAGAAGGCGACATTATCGAAGCCTACGTAATGGAAGAGATTGTACGTAAATAATGATTGTATACGCAGAGGTTGAGTTTATTATTCACACTGCCCATTCGTTAAAGGAAAAACGTGCCGTACTACAACGTATGGTTACGCGTACAAAGCAAAAATTTAATGTGTCCGTCGCGGAAATTGATCATCAAAATGTGTGGCAGCGAACAAGAATTGCTCTTGTGGCTGTCTCCTCATCTAAAGCTGCAGCAGAGCGTGAAATTAATCATGCACTACACTTTTTACAATCAAATCCCGAGTGGGAGCAGCTTGAGTTTTACCGCGAATATTTATAAATATTGAAGGCTAGTGAAAGCGTTTGTCATTCGCAGAACCCAGCTCGATGAAGACGCGAATAGAACCCGTGTTCATGAGTGGACGAATCGAGCCAGTGGCAAAGAAGACGAACGCTTGCCACAGCAATAAAAAAGGTGGTGACATTTATGTCTCTACGTTCAAACCGTGTAGCGGAGCAAATGAAAAAAGAGCTTGGTGAAATTATCGGTCGTAAAATTAAAGATCCGCGTGTAGGATTTGTCACAGTAACTGATGTTGCTGTAACAGGGGATCTTCAACAAGCGACAATTTACATCTCGTCTTTAGGCAACGACCGTGAACGTGCAGAAACACTTAAAGCTTTAGAAAAGGCTTCAGGTTTCGTTCGTTCTGAAATCGGTTCACGCATTCGTTTACGTCGTACGCCAGAATTATCTTTCGAATTTGATTCTTCAATCGAATACGGAAATAAAATTGACGCATTAATTCGTGGACTACACGAAGAGAAATAAGTTTTTGATAAGCCTGCGCTGCATACTTTATGCAGGCAGGCTTTTTTAATCTGAAAATTTTGTTGAAGTGGCGAGGTTTATCCCAAAGGTGAAAGGATTCGTCCAAATTCTGGTTGGATTCTAGCACCTAATGAAACCTAAATCAATCACTTTTTAAAGGAGCACAAACAGATGAACGGAATTCTTCCTTTATGGAAAGAGCGCGGCATGACGAGTCATGACTGCGTATTTAAACTTCGAAAAATTTTACGAACGAAAAAGGTTGGTCATACGGGAACACTGGATCCAGGTGTTGAAGGTGTACTACCCATTTGCATCGGGCAGGCTACACGGATTGCAGAATACTTAACAGACACAGGAAAAACGTACGAAGCAGTTGTATCAATTGGACGCACTACAACGACTGAGGATGCAGAAGGGGACACGGTTGAGGAAAACGTAGCACATAAATCATTTTCACGTGAAGAAATTTTAGCTGCTCTAGCAAGTCTAACTGGTGAAATCCAACAAACGCCACCTATGTTCTCAGCAGTAAAGGTAAATGGCAAAAAACTTTATGAATATGCACGTGCAGGTCAAACAGTTGAACGTCCGACACGTACAATTACCATTTACGAACTTAAACTAGTAGATGACGCAGATCATTTTGAGGGTGAGGAAGTACGCTTCTCTATTCGTATTAAATGTAGCAAGGGTACATACATCCGTACACTTGCCGTTCAAATAGGTGAGGCATTAGGTTACCCAGCACATATGCACGAGCTTGTGCGCACAGCATCGGGGACGTTCACAAGAGAAAAGTGCTTTACTCTTGCTGAAATCGCAGAAATGATGGAAGCAGGCGAACAGGGAAAATTCCTATTGCCTGTAGAGTATGCATTATCAAATTATCCTTATGTTGAAATCACAGCGGACATAGAAAAACAAATTTTCAATGGACAAGTGATGCCGCTACATGCATTATTAAATGATAATGAAAAAATTGTATATGGTGTTAATGGGCGTGCATTTGCGGTATATATCGCACATCCGACAAAGGAAGGCCAAATGAAGCCGGATAAAATTTTCCCTGAAGTTGAGTAGGAGGCTTTTATTGTTATGAACGTTATTCATTTAAAATATCCACATCAGTTAAAACAAGCGGCACAAACGACCGCTTATTCACTTGCAGTAGGTTTTTTTGATGGTGTTCATAAAGGGCACCAAGCAGTTATTCAAACAGCTATAAACAAAGCCCAGGAGCATGGGATGCAAAGTGCAGTCATGACTTTTGATCCACACCCATCAATTGTATTAGGTAAACGTAATGAAAGAGTTTTCTATATTACACCGCTTCAGCAAAAGCTAGATACATTGAAAAAATTAGATGTAGATACAGTATTCGTTGTACATTTTACATCTGATTTTGCAAGGCTTTCACCTGAAGATTTCATCCAGTACTTTATTCGTGACTTGAATGTTAAGCATGTGACTGCTGGTTTTGATTATTCATTCGGTGCATTCGGAAAAGGGAATATGGAATTAATGCAGCAATTATCCAATGGTGATTATTCAGTGACCGTTGTTGACAAGCAAACGGATGCAGACGAGAAAATTAGCTCGACACGCATTCGTAAAGCTTTGCAGGATGGTAATATGGAGCAGGTTCGTACTTTGCTAGGACGTGCCTTTGAAGTGCCGGGTATTGTTGTACATGGTGATAAACGCGGGCGTACAATGGGCTTTCCTACTGCGAATGTACAGGCAATGGAAGGTTGCTTCACCCCTGCAACAGGCGTTTATGCAGTACAAATTCTTGTGCAAAACGAATGGTATAACGGTGTATGTAATGTCGGCTATAAACCGACATTTAAAAATCCGGACGATAAGAAATTATCGATTGAAGTGCATATTTTAAATTTCGATAAAAATATTTACGGTGAGGAAGTTGTAGTTGGTTGGTATAGCCGTATTCGCAGCGAACGTAAATTTAATGGCATTGACGAATTAATCACACAAATTGAACTAGATAAGCAGCAGGCCATTCAATATTTCGCCGAGTTATCATATTAGTTGATTGCGCGTGGAAACTATGGTAATATTCATTAGTGCACAACTGTGCTCGAACCTTAGCTCGGCTTTCCGTTGCTCCAACGATTGCTGTGCTAATGGGGATACTTATATTTAGGAGGTCAATAACAATGGCTATTACACAACAACGTAAAAACGAAATTATCGCTGAGTACCGTACTCACGAAAGCGACACTGGTTCACCAGAAGTACAAGTAGCAGTTTTAACAGCTGAAATCAACGCTTTAAACACGCACTTACGTACACACAAAAAGGATTTCCACTCTGAGCGTGGTCTTCTTAAAATGGTAGGTCGTCGTCGTCACTTATTAAAATATCTTCGTGAAACTGACGTACAACGTTACCGTGAATTAATCACACGTTTAGGATTACGTCGTTAATCTGACTATAAAAAGCGGGAATTTTCCCGCTTTTTATTTATGTTGTAAGAAATTAGCTTAAAAATGTCACATTGTTTGACAACGGCTGACGGATTGTCACGATGCCAACCTAAAGTTAAAGCGGCTCGTTTCCGCTGAAATTAGATAAAAAATAATCTTCTCCTAAATAAAAATGTAAATACAATTATTATAATGATAAATTAATGAAAATATTTAGCATAGAAAATGCTTTTTTGATACACTTACTATAGTACATAAAAAGATAAGTAAAGTGTTTCAAGTAGAGGAAAGGGGTTCATTTAATGAACGAAAAAAAGGTCTATTCGTATGAATGGGCTGGTCGTCCGCTTACAATTGAAGTAGGACAGCTAGCTAAACAAGCAAATGGTGCAGCTTTAGTGCGCTACGGGGAAACTGCAGTGCTTTCTACTGCAACAATGTCAAAATCTCCAAAGCCATTAGATTTCTTCCCATTAACAGTTAATTATGAAGAGCGTCTATACGCAGCAGGTAAAATTCCAGGAGGCTTCATTAAACGTGAAGGACGTCCATCAGAAAATGCGATTTTAGCATCACGTTTAATCGACCGTCCAATCCGTCCAATGTTCCCAGACGGCTTCCGTAACGAAGTACAAGTTATTTCAATGGTTATGTCAAATGACCAAAATAATCCTTCAGATGTAGCGGCGATGTTCGGTTCATCTCTTGCATTAGCGATCTCTGATATTCCTTTCGACGGCCCAATCGCGGGTGTTCACGTTGGTTATATCAACGGCGAATTTATCCTTAACCCAACAGTAGAACAAGCTGCACTAAGCACAGTTCACTTAACAGTAGCTGGTAACAAAGATGCAATAAACATGGTAGAAGCAGGTGCTTTAGAAGTACCAGAAGAAATCATGCTTGAAGCAATTATGTTCGGCCACGATGAAATTCAAAAATTAATCGCTTTCCAAGAGCAAATTGTTGCTGAAGTTGGTAAAGCGAAAGTAGAAATTACTTTATACGAGCTAGATGCAGAACTGACTGCACAAATTAAAGATGCTTGTGAAACGGACATGAACGTTGCAATTCAAACAGTTGAAAAGCATGCACGTGAAGAAGCGATCACAGCAGTAAAAGAACGCATTGTTGCGTCATTCGTTGAGCAAGAAGCCGACGCAGATACAATGAAGCAAGTTAAAGGCATTTTAGATAAAATGGTGAAAGAAGAAGTTCGCCGTCTTATTACAGAAGACAAAGTGCGTCCAGATGGTCGTAAACTTGACGAAATCCGTGCACTTTCTTCTGAAACGGGCCTACTACCACGTACTCATGGTTCTGCATTATTTACGCGTGGACAAACGCAAGCATTATCAATTTGTACACTAGGTGCTTTAGGTGACGTTCAAATTATCGATGGTATCGGTATTGAAGAATCTAAACGCTTCATGCATCACTATAACTTCCCTCAATTTTCAGTTGGGGAAACTGGCCCTATCCGTGGACCAGGTCGTCGTGAAATTGGTCACGGTGCGTTAGGTGAGCGCGCGCTTGTAGCTGTTCTTCCAGATGAAACAGTATTCCCATACACAGTTCGTTGTGTATCTGAAGTACTTGAATCAAATGGTTCAACGTCTCAAGCATCAATTTGTGCTTCTACATTAGCGATGATGGATGCAGGTGTTCCTTTAAAAGCACCAGTAGCTGGTATCGCAATGGGTCTTATTAAAAAAGGCGAGCACTACTCAATCTTAACGGATATTCAAGGTATGGAAGATCACCTTGGTGACATGGACTTTAAAGTAGCAGGTACAGCTAAAGGTGTTACTGCACTTCAAATGGACATTAAAATCGATGGTCTTTCTCGTAACATCCTTGAAGAAGCGTTAACACAAGCAAAAATCGGACGTATGCACATTTTAGAATCAATGCTTGCAACGCTGGCACAGCCACGTGAGAAATTATCTAAATATGCACCGAAAATTGTTGTCGTTAAAATTAATCCAGATAAAATCCGCGACGTTATTGGACCGGGTGGAAAACAAATTAATAAAATTATCGACGAAACTGGCGTTAAAATTGATACAGAGCAAGATGGTACAATTTACATCGCATCCGCTGATGAGGATATGATTGCACGCGCTAAAGAAATTATCGAGTCAATCGTACGTGAGGCAAAAGTTGGCGAGTACTACATGTCAACAGTTAAACGTATCGAGAAATTCGGTGCATTTTGTGAAATCTTCCCAGGTAAAGACGGCTTACTACACATTTCGGAAATTCAAGAAGAACGTACAAAAGCTGTAGAAGACGTATTAAAACTTGGTGATCAAATTCTTGTGAAATGTATCGAAATCGACAACCAAGGCCGTGTAAACATATCACGCAAACTTGTTCTTAAAGAAGAAAAAGAACGCGCTGAGAACGCCTAAATAGAAGCGGATATCGCTTAAAGAGAGAAAAATATAGCGTGCCGTGGAAATTAAGTTTACAAAGATTCTGTACCAAAAGAGAATGACAGGTACGAACGAGTTAATATTACTTATACAAAAGAGGGTGTACGCAATTTGTACAGCCTCTTTTTTAAAGGTTTTTTTTAGTGGATAAGAAAGTATAACGTTCCCATCCACATAGGTAAGGAAATCAACTCGCCCTATTTTGAGCGAGTTGTGTTTTTCGAATTACGATATTTTTTTGTTGAAAAACTAAAATAGGCGAATTGGGGATACAACTTAACTATAAATAAGTGTCATTTTCAATTATTTTCAAGTATTAAGTGCCATTTTCACTTAATTTTAAATAAGTTGTAGAATAATTTCGATGATTGAAGAAAATTGTGGTAGAAAAATTAACCCGCAAAGAAAATAGAGTGAGAAGTTGTCCTCTATTAGGTGTTAGGAAAGTTATATTTTTTAGCTACAAAAAACATTGCGGTATAATATTGCCTTTTAAAAATAGGGGGAACTTCTTTGGTTACAGTAACTACATGTCAAAATGGTGTTCGTATTGTTTCAGAGCATATCCCACATGTGCGTTCGATTTCTGTCGGCGTTTGGGTTAATGCAGGTTCACGTTATGAGACACCAGAAGAAAACGGCATTACACATTTTATTGAACATATGTTATTCAAGGGAACTGCAACTCGGTCAGCCCGTCAAATTGCAGAAGAATTTGACCGTATTGGTGGAGAAATTAATGCTTTTACGTCAAAGGAGAATACTTGTTATTTTGCCAAAGTACTTGATCATCACGGAGAGCTAGCGATTTCGATTTTAGCAGATATGTTTTTCAACTCGCTGTTTGCAGCAGAGGAGATTGAGCGTGAACGCCAAGTCGTGTTAGAAGAGATTTACATGAGTGAGGATGCACCGGATGATGACGTGCATGAGAAATTATGGGCAGTGATTTACCCGAATGATGCGTTAGGGCGTCCGATTCTTGGGACAGCTGAGACACTGGCTACTTTTGATGGTGAAAAAATCCGTGCCTATATGGCGAAGCATTACGGACCGAAAAATGTTGTTATTTCCGTAGCGGGTAATATTACCGATGAACTACTAGCAACTATCGACCAATTATTTGGGCATTATGAAGCTTCTAAACAAGCAATTGAAGCAGAGTTAACGTATCCGGAATTTACGCCAGGTGAAATAGTGAAAACACGCGATACAGAGCAGGCGCATGTGGCGATTTCATTTCCGGCCATAAATGTGAAGGACCCAGCGATGTATAGCTTTGTCGCGCTAAATAATATTATCGGCGGCAATATGAGCTCTCGTCTATTCCAGGAAGTACGTGAAGAGCGTGGCCTAGCCTATTCAATCTTCTCCTACCAATCAAGCTATGCAGATGTAGGGGCGTTTACGATTTACGGGAGTGCAAGTAAGCAGCAACTTTCACAAATGCAGCATACAATAGATGCTACTTTACTTGATTTAGTAGCAGAAGGCATCACGGAGACCGAGCTCGAAAATGCGAAGGAACAGCTAAAGGGAAGCTTTGTACTCGGCTTAGAAGGAACAGAAGCCCATATGAACCGTAACGGGGTAAATGAGCTTGTACATCAAAATCATCGCTCAGTCGACGAAGTACTCGCTGCGATTGACGCGATTTCAATGGACATCATTAATGAATTAATTACAAAAATTTTATTAGCAGAACCGGCCATTGCTATCATTGGACCGGAATACTAAAAAAGAAGGGGTTATGCCGCGTATTCGGTATAACTCCTTCTCTCTTATTTAGTACATTGCTTCATATTTTGTGAGCATAATTTATTGCATTAAATAAGTTGATGACATACTAATCATCATAATTGGGACGAGATTTGTAAATGGCGCACTCATTAAACCGAACGCAATTAGGTATCAAAAGGTCAAAATTAGCAGGCACATTGAAGTAATCCTTGAGCCGTTAAATAATAAAGATAAATACATTTGCGCAAAAATCATCATCCCCTTTTTTCATCTGGAAACGAATCAAAACTGTTTTTTACGATATAGTACGACTGATAATTGATATGAGAACAAGACGATGATGAATGCAATAAACGGAAGTGCATAACTCATCACGACTAATGTTTCAAACGGAGGAAATAGATTTTCCTTTCCTTCAACAAAGCCTGTAATAAAACTGGCTGTAAAAGTAGGAAGGAGAAACACGCAAGTAGTAATGAGGCGCCCCTTTTGAGAGCCGAATTTAATATTAATGGGCAATAAAATGGCTAACATAAACAATGCACCAAAAAGTGAGACAGCTAATAGCGCAACGACATAGTGAAATGGTAGTTGCATTGTAAAAAGATTTACAATGAATAGGATTGGTGTCACAATAAGTAAACTGCCGATTGTCAGGACAAATCCTAATACATAGCGGCTTTGCACAATGTCCTTTTTATTTACAGGTAGGGAACCTGCAAATTTATCCCACTGGCATGATTCGTCAAATACAAACACGGTTGTTACTTGTAGTGTACCAAAAATTAGCGCCACTGAAATGAGCATTACGCCTTGTTCGAATATGAACGCTGCTATCGAAATAATTAACAATAACCAAAGCATCATTTTTATCTGTTTTTGCAACATTAATATGTCCTTTAGTAAAAGTGCTTGCATTACAAAGCCCCCTTTACATGAAATAACATTATGTCTTCAATCGAAGGTTTTTCTAATGGAAATGCAGCGTTAACACGTGAACGTTCTACTAATATCTCTACACCAAATGCACATGGGCGCTTCGAGATCATCGCTTCTTCGGGTAAGTCCAACGCCTCTGACTGTGAACCTTTCCAAATGCCGTAATCATAGAGCAATATATCTTTATTTTCGCTAAACAAAATCTTTCCTTTGTGAATAAACGTAATGTCATCGGCAATCTTTTCTAAATCGCTCGTAATATGCGATGAAAATAAAATGCTATGTTCTTCGTCCTGCATAAAATCTAATAATAAATCTAAAATTTCATCGCGTACAATGGGATCAAGTCCGCTTGTTGGCTCATCTAGTAGCAGTAGCTTAGGATGGTGTGCGAGTGCAACAGCAATCGATAGCTTCATTTTCATACCGCGCGATAATTGCTTCACTTTTTTCTTTTGTGGGATATGGAATTGCTGGAGCAGTTGCATAAAATATGGATCATCCCACTGTTTATACATTTTCTTCATAAAAGAATTCACATGTTTTGCTGTGAACATGTCAGGAAAGTGAATATCATCAAATACAACGCCGACCTGTTCTTTCCAGCGCACCTCATTTATTAAATGATTGTTACCAAATACTGCAATGGTACCGGCATCTTTATGCAATAAATTTAAAATGCATTTAATGGTCGTTGATTTACCCGAACCGTTTTCCCCGATAAACCCCATCACCGTGCCCTTTTTCAAGGTGAAGCTCACATTCTGTAAGGCAAACCCATCAAATTTTTTTGTTAGTCCTTGAATTGTTATGGCCGTCATTCAATTTCCTCCTCCGTTAATAACATAAATAATTCGAGTAGCTCCTGCTTAGACATATTCGCTGTTTTCGCTGTCTGCACAGCTTTAAGTAAGTGTGCTTCTAATTGCCGTAATAGCTCCTCGCGCAGAAAATCCTGATTACGCTCCGCAACAAAGCTTCCTTTTCCTGCAACCGTTTCAATAAATCCATCACGTTCTAAATCGGCATACGCACGCTTCGTTGTCATAACGCTTATCTTTAAATCTTTCGCAAGCGCACGGATCGACGGAAGTGCATCACCAGGAAGGAGCTTTCCGCTAAGGATTGCTTGTTTTAACTGTGCGGTAATTTGCTCATAAATTGGTTTTTCGCTTGCATTGCTTAATTGAATAAACATATGCACCACCACCTTTTTAATATAACTGTATATATACACTATACACAGTTATGTGCCGGATTGTCTATAAAAAGTTTTGATTCATCTATCGCACAATCAAAATATAGCATGCATATAGTATTGATAAGCTCGCGTAAGAGGAGGGAAAAAAGATGCTGTTATCAGAGCTTGCTGAAAAAGAGTTGATTGAAGTCGAAAAAGGGATGCGTTACGGGTTTTTAGCAGAAACGGAATGTATATTTAACCCGAAGACTGGTAAAATTATTGGATTTGAATTGCAACCCCAGGCGATGAAGATGCCGTTTCAAAAAAAGAAATCAGCTTCTGTGGCGTATATTCCATGGGAGGAGATTTTACTAATTGGTGAAGACCGAATTTTATTCAATAAAACGACAACGACTTTACCGCATCCAGAAGTATGACAAATGAGCGCTGGTTTGTCATTGGTACCGATGAGCGTATGAAGCTCCTCGCAAAAAAATTAAGTCATCCAGCGCGTACCGTATATTATAAATGCACAGATAAATGGGATGCAGTAGTGAATGCAGCAGCGCTTGAATTTCACCCGCAGCGAATCGTGCTACCGATTCAACCATTACATCTAGAGGTGAAAGAGCTATTTGGGATTCAACAGGCGCATTTTTTTACGGGGAAATTAACAGAACAATGGCAACAACAATTAAATAATCAACCATTGTATTTTTATTTGCAAAATGAAGCGTTTATTTGGCGAAATGCCGTACTAACAGCTGAGGCGATGCTTGCCCATTTATATAAAGAGGGCATGGCGCTACAAGGAAAAAAAATTATGATTACAGGATTTGGTCGGGTTGCAAAAATGCTTGCATACCTATTTAGTCAGCTGAAGGCAAAAATTATCATTGCTGTACGTTCCGAAACGCAGCGCGCAGAAGCACTTGCATATGGCTACACAGCAATTACACTATCGCCGAAAATACGGTGTAATGCGGATGTATTGATTAATACAATACCAGCACCGTGGCTAACAAGGGATTATACAAAGCTCCTGTCAATGCCTATTTATGATTTAGCTTCTGCCCCGGGATGTTTACAAGAGCTAAAACTTTCGCAATATGAACTATTACCCGCATTGCCGGGGAAATATTTTGCAAAGGATGCGGCACAGTTACTATATGAAACGATTTTGGATCTACTAGAGGGGGAAGAATCGTGCTCGAAGGAAGAAGGATAGGATTAGGAATTACAGCGTCACACTGCACATATGAGGACGTTGTACCAAAAATTAGGGATTTACGCAATGCTGGTGCGACCGTAGTGCCGATTATTACACCATCTGTTTTACATGCTGCAACACGCTTTGGAACGGGAGCAGAATGGATAGAAAAAATAGAGGCGCTTGCAGGAGAAAAGGTGATTGCAACCATTATGGAGGCAGAGCCGTTCGGGCCAAAAAATCCGCTTGATTGTATGGTCATTGCACCGATGACGGGGAACTCTATAAGTAAATTTGCCAATGCAGCAACCGATAGTGCCGTACTTATGGCAGCAAAGGCAACTTTACGTAACGGATCGCCAGTTGTTCTTGGCATTTCTACTAATGATGCACTAGGCTTAAATGGTATGAATATTATGAAGCTCCTCAATGCAAAAAATGTATATTTTATTCCTTTTGGTCAAGACGACCCTCAAAAAAAGCCCACTTCACTTATATCAGATTTCAGTAAAATGCTTGAAACTGTGCATTGTGCGATTGTTCATAAAAAACAATTCCAACCAATATTTATACAGTATTTTAAATAATCAAATAACCATACACAATTTGAAATTTATATGATACAATAGCCAACATTATGTAACTAGTTTTGAGGAGAGATGATAATATGACAAAACAATTGATAGTTGCTGTCGTTGGGGCGACAGGAGCAGTAGGATCAAAAATGATGGAGCATTTAATTAAACGCAAATTTCCAATTCAACATATAAAGTTTTTAGCTTCAGCACGTTCTGCAGGCAAGCTAATTGAATTCAATGGTCAAACATACACGATTGAAGAAGCTACACCTCAAAGCTTTGAAGGCGTAAACGTAGCATTTTTCTCAGCAGGTGGCTCTGTTTCAGCAGCACTTGCACCGGAAGCAGCTAAACGTGGAGCAGTTGTGATCGATAACACTAGTCATTTCCGTATGGATTCGAATGTTCCTTTAGTTGTACCGGAAGTAAACCGTGGCGACCTTGCAAAGCATAACGGTATTATCGCGAACCCGAACTGCTCAACGATTCAAATGGTAGCAGCTTTACAACCGGTTCGTGAAAAATTTGGTCTAAAAAAGGTGGTTGTATCGACTTATCAAGCGGTATCAGGATCAGGAGTAGCAGCTATTGAAGAACTACGCGAACAAAGCGCACAGTGGGAAGCTGGTAAAAATGTAGAAGCGAATGTATTACCATGTAAAGCAGATGAAAAGCATTATCCAATCGCACGTAATGTCATTCCACAAATCGACAAATTTACGGACAATGGTTTTACATACGAAGAAATGAAAATGATTAATGAAACGAAAAAAATACTGCATATGCCAGAGCTTCACGTAGCAGCAACATGTGTACGTGTACCAGTTGTATCAGGCCACTCAGAATCTGTTTATATTGAAGTAGAAAAAGACGCAAGCCTACAAGAGATTTTTGATGTACTAAAGGATGCACCGGGCATTGTCCTGCAAGATGATATTAAAACACAAACTTACCCGATGCCAATTTATGCTGAAGGGGAAGACCCAACTTATGTAGGTCGTATCCGCCAAGATTTAGACAATAAAAAAGGATTCCATATGTGGATCGTTGCTGACAACTTATTAAAAGGTGCGGCACTGAACTCAATTCAAATTGCAGAAGCGATGTTAGAGGATAACTTACTTTAAGAGGGGTGTATGTATGAATTTGGGGAATATTGGTACAGCTATGATTACGCCGTTTACGAAAGAGGGCGGTGTGAATTACCCGGAACTTGAACGAATTATAGATTTTTTAATAAATAATGGTTCAGACTCAATTATTGCGTGTGGAACAACTTCTGAAAACCCAACATTATCGACAGAGGAACGTATTGAGGTCGTTCGATTTACGGTAGAGAAGGTAGCAGGGCGCGTACCTGTTATTGCCGGTACAGGTGATAATGAAACCGCGTACTCCATCGAAATGACGCACCATGCAGAGGCAAATGGAGCAGATGGCATTATGCTAGTAGCTCCGTATTACAATAAGCCAAATCAACGTGGGATTTATGCCCACTATGATACGATTGCGAAAGAAACAAAGCTTCCAATTATGGTTTATAATGTACCAGGGCGTACCGGGATTAATGTGACAGCAGAAACGTCGATTTCACTTAGCAATATTCCGAATATTACTTGCATTAAAGAAGCAAGCGGCAACTTAGATCAGATGAGTGATATTATTGAAGGTGTAGACGAAGATTTCCTTGTTTACAGCGGAGATGACGGCTTAACATTACCATTATTAGCAATTGGCGGCGCAGGTATTATTTCAGTGGCATCGCATGTTGTGGGGAATGATATGCAAGACATGGTTCGTGCGTTCCGTGAAGGGCGTCACGAAGATGCAGCAAAAATTCACCGTGCATTGATACCACTTGTGCGGGCGTTATTTGCACATCCAAATCCATCACCTGTTAAATACGCTATGACAAAGTTAGGCTTTGATACAATAGATGTTCGTTTACCAATGGTTGAGATGACAGACGCTGAAAAAGCTGAATTCGATCAAATTTGGGATACGTATCAAGAAAAAGCGAAGCACTTTCGTTCAGTAGAAGCGAACTAAAAATTGGCTATGTTAAATAAAATTGTTGTTGTTATGTAAAGAAGTACTTCTGCTAAAGGCGTCACATCCATGTGACAACGCAGAAGTCAGCAAGTCGTGCGGTTTGTACGCTTAGCACGGTTGAATTAGCTAAAAAAACAATTGTAGCGTTTAACAGCGAATATAAAGTAAGTGCCCATAACACTCTGTTATGGGCATTTTTATATGAAAATAGTAAATTGAAATACATTTAGAGACTAGAGGAAATCAGTAGAAAGATGTTGGCATTTCCAAAAACGTTACTAAATTGACTTTTTTTATTTGTGCTTCACTCGTTATCACCGTATAATGAGGATTAAGTGGTTGCTGTTCGGACATTTTTAGGAGGAAAAAAAGTGACAAAAACGAAAAATGAATTAATCCGCATCATCCCTCTCGGTGGAGTAGGGGAAATCGGAAAATCAATGTATGTAATCGAAATCGATGAAGAGCTTTTCGTCGTAGACAGTGGGTTAATGTTCCCAGAAAATGAGATGCTTGGTATCGACATCGTTATTCCAGACATTACTTATTTAGAAGAAAATAAAGACCGTGTAAAAGGGATTTTCTTAACGCACGGACATGAAGACGCAATTGGTGCCATTGCCTATGTATTAAAGAAAATTAAAGCACCTGTATACGGTTCGAAATTAACGATTGCTTTAGCCAAGGAGCATTTAAAAGAACTACCGGCTCCGCATCAAGTGAAGTTCTTCGAAGTAACAAATAATAGCCGTATGAACTTTAACTCAACACATGTGACGTTCTTCCATACGACTCATAGTATTCCGGATTCATTAGGAGTTGTATTCCACACATCTGAAGGAGCAATTGTGCATACAGGAGAATTTAAATTCGACCAATCTGCAACAGGTAAATTCAAGCCTGACTTAGCAAAAATGGCACAGCTTGGTGAGGAAGGGGTTTTCATTTTACTTTCTGAATCAATTGAAGCTGAACGCCCAGGCTATACAACGAGTGAAACAGTGATTGGCGAGCAATTAGCTAAAACATTCCACTCTGCGCCAGGTCGTATTTTAGTAGCGCTTTATGCATCGAACTTTATTCGTATACAACAAGTGTTTAAACAAGCACAAGAAGCACACCGTAAAGTAGCGATTGTTGGAAAATCACTAGAAAAAATTGTTGATCTTGGTGTCAACTTAGGCTACTTAGAAGTGGACGAGGATACTCTAATTCCGGTTAGTGACATCCGTAAATATCAAGATGATGAGATTATTATTATGGCGACAGGAAACAAAGGTGAACCACTTGAAGCACTTGATAAAATAGTGCGTAAACACCACCGCGATATTAAAATTAAAAACACAGATACAGTATTAATTACGTTTACACCATCTCCGAGTATGGAAGTGCAAATGTATAATACGATGAACCAATTAGCGAAAGCTGGCGCAACTGTGTTAACTTCAAATAAAAAAGTACATGTATCAGGTCATGGTAGCCAAGAAGATTTAAAATTAATGTTAAACTTTATGAAGCCAAAGTATTTCGTGCCGATACAAGGTGAATACCGTATGTTAATTGCGCACTCTAAATTAGCGCAACAAACAGGCTTACAAAAATCTCAAATTTTTATCGCGGATAAAGGCGATATTGTTGAATATAAAAATGGTAAAATGCGCATGAGTGGTCGCGTACAGGCAGGGAATGTATTAATTGACGGAATCGGTATCGGTGACGTTGGTAATATCGTACTGCGTGACCGTAAATTACTATCTCAAGATGGTATTTTCATCGTTGTAGTCACATTAAACCGTGCGCAAAAGAAAATTGCATCAGGTCCAGAAATTTTATCACGTGGATTTGTTTATGTACGTGAATCAGAGCAACTTATGGTAGAGGCATCGGATATTGCGCGTACAGTTATTGAGAAATATGTGAATAAAGACACGTTTGAATGGACAAATATTAAACAAGAGATCCGTGACACACTTAATCAATACTTATTCCAAAAAACAAAGCGCCGTCCAATGATTATTCCGATTATTATGGAGTATTAAGCACTTTGTTAAAAAAAGGGTTTTCAATGTCAATTTTGGCATAGAAGATCCTTTTTTTCTCTATAAATAACTGGAAGCAGGTGGAACTTTTGGTTGCTAGGAAAGTAAAAAAACAACCGGCAAAAACTAAAGCAAGTACAGATAATGACATGCATCCTCTTGCCTATGAAATTGTCGGCCTCGTCTTTATTGCATTTGCTGTCATTGAATTTTTTGAGTACGGTATTGTAGGTAGAATTACGCATTCAATAGCAATATTTTTATTCGGAAATTTGCATATTGTTGTGCCATTTTTATGTTTGCTTATCGCATCAATGCTTATGGTGCGCCGCCGTGGCATTGCTTTTAATAGTCGTATCGTTTGCGGTGTCTTATTTGTTGTCAGCAGCTTAGCAATTTTTAGTCATAGCATGCTGTTTCAGCAATTATATGAGGCCGGTGCGCTCATTTCAAATTCAGTCCTACGCGAGACGTGGCGACTGCTTATTAGTACAGAAGGTATTGCGAATCGCAGCAGTGCATTAGGTGGCGGGATGGTTGGCGCGCTATTATTCAGCTTGTTACATATTTTATTTGATTCAGCTGGAACAAAAGTAGCAGCAGCAGTGCTATTTGCCATCGGGTTTATTTTAATTACAGGTAAAGCCTTTGTACCGCTTATTATTGAAAAGGCACCGAAATTAAAGGCAAAAATAGTGAAGAAGAAATCACCAAAACCTGCTAAAACGACGGAACGCAATACACGTACTAAGCGTACAAGAAGTGAGCACAGTGAAGAAGCCGCAGACGAGGAGCCTGTAGTAATCCTAACCCCTCAAGCAAGTATGGATGAGCCAGTAATTTCGGATTTTATGATAAATGTTAGAAATAATGAACAAGAAGTGCTTGAGAACACGCCAGAAGTAGAAAATATTGTTGATATACATGAGGTAGAGCAATTAGTTCCAACAATGGAAAACGAATCATATCAATTGCCATCTGTCACATTATTAAAGCTTCCGCCTGAGCATGATCAAAGTGGTGAGTACAGTGTCATACAAGCAAATGCTAAAAAACTGGAGCAAACGTTCTCAAGCTTTGGTGTAAAAGCAAAGGTGACGCAGGTGCATTTAGGTCCTGCTGTCACTAAATATGAGGTTATGCCTGATGTAGGCGTGAAAGTAAGTAAAATCGTGAGCCTTCAGGATGATTTGGCATTAGCACTTGCCGCGAAGGACATACGAATGGAGGCACCGATTCCAGGTAAATCAGCGGTGGGCATTGAGGTGCCAAATAGTGAAGTAGCGATTGTGACATTACGTGAAGTATTAGAGGCGAAGGAAAATAACAAGCCCGATGCCAAACTACTTATGAGCTTTGGACGTGACATTACCGGCCAAGCGATTTTAGCAGAGCTAAATAAAATGCCACATTTACTCGTCGCGGGTTCTACCGGTAGCGGAAAAAGTGTATGTATCAATGGGATTATTATTTCCATTCTCATGCGTGCTGCTCCACACGAAGTCAAAATGATGATGATTGACCCTAAAATGGTCGAGCTAAGTGTTTATAATGGTATTCCGCATTTACTGGCACCTGTTGTGACAGATCCGCGTAAGGCGGCTCAGGCACTACAAAAAGTTGTGTCAGAAATGGAACGTCGCTATGATTTATTTTCACATACAGGAACAAGAAATATTGAGGGATATAATGAGCATGTTCAGCAGTCCAATGAAAGCAACGAAGAAAAGCATCCAAAACTGCCGTATATTGTGGTCATTGTAGACGAGTTAGCCGATTTAATGATGGTTGCCTCAAGTGAGGTAGAAGATGCCATCACAAGGTTGGCTCAAATGGCTCGTGCAGCAGGTATACATTTAATTATTGCGACGCAAAGACCGTCTGTGGATGTCATTACTGGTATCATTAAGGCAAATATTCCATCTCGAATTGCATTTGCGGTATCTTCAGCAGTGGATTCACGTACGATTTTAGATATGGGAGGGGCGGAAAGACTGCTCGGTCGGGGGGATATGTTGTTCCTACCAGCAGGGGCATCCAAGCCAACAAGAGTGCAAGGAGCGTTCGTTTCGGACTCAGAAGTGGAATGTGTTATACTTAATGTTATAGAACAGCAAAAGGCACAGTATGAAGAAGCGATGATTCCATCAGATGAGCCGGTGCCTGATTTTTCAGAAGAAACGGATGATTTGTACGATAATGCTGTACAGCTTGTAGTAGAAATGCAAACAGCATCTGTATCACTACTCCAACGTAGGTTCCGCATAGGTTATTCAAGGGCTGCACGCATTGTCGATCAAATGGAACAGCGTGGAGTTGTCGGACCTCCTGAAGGAAGTAAGCCAAGACAGGTTTTATTAAATAAGGCTAATATTGTAAATCAATAAATTCACTCAATAATTCAAATTATAAAATTTTTTGTCGAAATTCAAAAAAATATGCTTGAAAGTAGTTATTCTAATACAGATTTTTATAATTCTATTTTCTTTTATTAATGAAAGTGTTATATTATTCACGAATTAGTAGGAATGTTGTACATCAGATGTCTGATCTCTTTATTTTTGGTGGTGATTATTAATGTCTATTAAAGCGGATCATCGTCATTTATACTTGCAAGTGATTGACCGATTGAAATCAGATATTGAAAAAGGTGTTTATCAAGAAAATGAAAAGCTCCCTTCAGAATTTGAATTATCGAAGTCACTTGGAGTAAGTCGTGCTACTCTTCGTGAGGCGCTGCGACTATTGGAAGAGGAAAATATCATCGTTCGTCGTCATGGCGTAGGCACTTTCGTAAATCCGAAACCGTTGTTTACATCGGGTATCGAGCATTTATCAAGTGTTTCTTCTATGATCGAACAGGCTGGGATGGAACCTGGCGCCATTTTTATGAGTGCTACCGAGGACAGACCAACTGAAGATGATGTAGCACGTTTCCAAACCGACATTGATGACAATGTTATCACGATTGAACGCGTAAGAACTGCAGATGGGGAACCTGTCGTTTATTGTATTGATAAAGTACCAGCAAGCTATCTGCCGCAAGAATTTTTAAACAATCAAGATGTATCGATTTTTTCGGCGCTCGAGCAGACAGGTCATATTCGTGTTTCCTATGCGATTACTTATATCGATCCAGTAGGTTACCACGAGGAAGTTTCGCCTATTTTAAACTGTGGGCCCGAGACGGCATTACTCGTTTTGAAACAATTTCATTACGACGATACGGACCGTCTTGTTCTTTTTTCGAAGAATTATTTCAGAGCTGATAAATTCAGCTTCCATGTAGTACGGAAACGGGTGTAGAACAAGTTTTTAAAAATCCTGCTAATTACTAATACCTTTGAGGGGGACTCATTAATGAAAAAGCGTAAATTTGGTTTATTAATCTCATCTGTTGTTGCAACTGGTGCTATTTTAGGTGCTTGTGGTGCTGAGGAAGACACTTCAAAACCTGACACTTCTAAAACGGACGAAGGTACAACTGCTACTGAAGAAACAGCTACTGGCGATTTCTCTGTAGCAATGGTAACTGACGTTGGTGGCGTTGATGACAAATCATTCAACCAGTCAGCTTGGGAAGGTATTCAACAATTTGGTAAAGATAACAGCCTAGCTGAAGGTGATGGCGGTTATGCTTACTTACAATCAGCTTCAGATGCTGACTACAATACTAACCTATACAACTTATTACGTCGTGACTTCGATTTAGTATTCGGGGTTGGTTTCATGATGGGTGACGCAATGGGAGAAATTGCTGGCGAAAATCCAGATAATCAATTTGCACTTATCGATTCAGTAGTAGATGCGCCAAACGTAGCGTCTATTATGTTCAAAGAGCAAGAGGGTGCTTTCCTTGCTGGTGTAGTTGCAGCTTCAATGTCTGAATCAGGTAAAATCGGTTTCGTAGGTGGCGTAAACATTCCAGTAATCAACCGCTTCCATGCTGGTTTCGTAGAGGGTGCAAAAGCAGTTAACCCTGATATCGAAGTCCAAGTAAACTATACTGAAGCTTTCGATGACGCATCTAAAGGTAAAATTGCTGCTAACGCGATGTACTCTTCAGGCGTAGATATTATATTCCACGCTGCTGGTGCAACGGGTAACGGTGTATTCTCTGAAGCGAAAGAGCGTAAAGCAAAAGACGCGAACGCAAACGTATGGGTAATCGGTGTAGATGCTGACCAATACGCTGAAGGTCAAGTCGATGCTGCAACAAATATTACATTAACTTCTATGCTTAAAGGTGTAAATAATGCAGTAGTAGATATTTCTACACGTGCTAAAAACGGTGAATTCCCAGGTGGAGAAACAATCACTTACGGTTTAGCAGAAGACGGTGTAGGCCTGGCTGACTCACGCGGCGCAATTCCACAAGAAGTTTTAGACCTAGTAGAAGACTACAAAGCTAAAATTGCTGCTGGTGAAATTGTAGTTCCAGAAGCAGCTAAATAATACATTTTGCATGAAGGATCATCATAGGGGTTTACTCTACCCTTATGATGATTTTATTAGTTTTAACGATTTTTTAGATAATTTTTATTAATGCGTCCTATCTGAACTTTTTAAAAATTAGGAAATGTAAGCGTTATTTTGCGCCAAAATAAATGCTTTTCTCGTATAATCTAGTTAAAATGAATGACAGATGACAATTTCATTGATTTGCAGGAAAAGTTTTCCTATTAGTGGAAGTTAGTAATAATAGTTTAATAAAATTAATAGATGAAAGGTTTTTAAAAAAATCTTTCATGTGTTAATTTTAAAATTTAATTTAGCCTAAGGGAGTGAATATATTGGAATTCGTGATTGAAATGCTTAATATCCGTAAAGAGTTTGGCGGGTTTGTAGCAAATAACAACATCACCCTCCAACTAAAAAAAGGCGAAATTCATGCACTACTTGGTGAAAATGGTGCAGGTAAATCGACTTTAATGAACGTGCTTTTTGGACTTTATCAGCCAGAAGCTGGGGAAATCAAAGTACGCGGAGAATCAGTAAAGATTACTGATCCGAACGTAGCAAATAATCTAGGAATCGGAATGGTTCATCAACATTTTATGTTAGTTGAAAACTTTTCGGTAACTGAAAATATTATTCTAGGAAGTGAGCCAACTAAGGGTGGCATAGTAAACGTAAAAGACGCAGCAAAAGATATAGCGGCACTTTCTAAAAAATATAACTTAGACGTAGATCCATATGCAAAAATTGAAGATATTTCAGTCGGGATGCAGCAGCGTGTTGAAATATTAAAAACATTGTACCGTGGTGCAGAAATTTTAATATTCGATGAGCCAACTGCGTCACTAACACCGCAGGAAATTATCGAATTAATGGCGATTATGAAGCTATTAATTAAAGAAGGTAAATCGATTATTATCATTACGCACAAGCTGAAAGAAATTATGGAAGTATCAGACCGCGTAACGATTATCCGTAAAGGGGAAGGGATTGGTACGGTTGTTACAGCTGAAACAAACCCGAACCAATTAGCTGAACTGATGGTTGGTCGCCAAGTTGATTTTAAAACGGAAAAAACCGAAGCGAACCCAACAGAAGAAGTACTGTCAATTGAAAATTTAGTCGTAACTGATTATCGTGCGATCGAAAAAGTAAAAGGCTTAAACTTAAACGTACGCCGTGGTGAAATTGTTGGGATTGCGGGGATTGACGGCAATGGTCAATCGGAGCTAATTGAAGCAATTACAGGTTTACGTAAAGTGAAGAGTGGTACGGTTAAATTAAATGGACAAGATATTACAGGCATGAAGCCGCGTAAAATTACGGAAGCTGGCATTGGACATATTCCTCAAGACCGTCATAAGCACGGTTTAGTACTAGACTTCCCAATTGGTCATAACATTGCACTACAAACCTACTATCAAGCACCGATTTCTAGAAATGGTGTGATGAACTATAAAAAAATCTCTGAAAAAGCACGTCAAGTGATTGAAGAATTCGATGTTCGTACAGGCCAAGGTGAAATGACACCGGCGCGTGCGTTATCTGGTGGTAATCAGCAAAAAGCAATTATTGGACGAGAAGTAGACCGTAACCCGGATTTACTAATCGCAGCTTTACCAACACGTGGTTTAGACGTTGGGGCGATTGAATTCATTCACTCACGTTTAATTGAACAACGTGACAATGGAAAAGCAGTACTATTAATTTCATTCGAATTAGATGAAGTGATGAATGTTTCAGACCGAATTGCTGTAATTTATGACGGCATCATTGTTGATACAGTGTATCCGAAAGAAACAAGCGAGCAAGAATTAGGCTTATTAATGGCGGGGGAAAGTCGCAATGCCCAGAGCCAGAAGGAGGGGAACGAATAGATGTCAAATCGTGTTGTGAATATACTCGTTCCTGTTGTTTCGATTATTATCGGTCTTCTAGTTGGGGCTGTTGTAATGATTGTCAGTGGATATGATCCTGTAAATGGATATATCGCACTGTGGAATGGTATTTTTGGAGATTCATATTCAATTGGTAATACAATTCGCCAAATTACACCGTATATTTTATCAGGTCTAGCGGTTTCCTTTGCATTCCGTACAGGACTATTTAATATCGGTGTTGAAGGCCAGCTACTAATGGGCTGGTTAGCTGCAGCCTACGTAGGATACGCATTTGAGCTACCACGCGTTATCCACTTACCGCTAGCGTTACTTGCGGCTGCTGCTGCTGGTGCTTTTTGGGCATTTATCGTCGGCTTCTTAAAGGCGAAGTTAAAAGTACATGAAGTTATTGCATCAATTATGTTAAACTACACGGCGCTATATATTACCAATGCAATTATTAAAAATGTATCTGACGGTGGCTTCAAAACGCCAACGATTTTAGAATCTGCCACATTACGTATGCCATGGCTACGCGAAATTACAGATAATTCTAGTCTTCACTTAGGGATTATCGTGGCACTATTAATGGTACTCTTAATGTGGTTCATATTAGAAAAAACAACGCGTGGTTATGAGTTAAAGGCAGTAGGATTTAACCAACATGCAGCTGAATATGCAGGGATGAATGTCAATAAAAACATTATTTTAGCTATGACAATCTCAGGTGTTTTCGCTGGTTTAGCAGGTGCGATGGAAGCGTTAGGTACATTCCAAAATGCCTCCATTAAGGCTGGTTTCTCAGGTATCGGATTTGACGGGATCGCAGTTGCCTTACTAGGTGCCAACACACCATTAGGGGTAATTTTTGGCGCGTCTCTATTCGGTTCATTAAAATACGGCGCTCTAAACATGCCAAATGCTGCTGGTATTCCAGAGGAGATTGTATCAATTATTATTGCATTAATTATTTTCTTCGTAGCATCAGGTTACGTAATTCGATTAGCGTTAGAAAAATTTAGAAAGAATAAGGAGGGCAAATAACATGGGCTTTTTAGAAATGTTATACTTTATCGTCCCTTCTGCAATTTTATATGCCACACCGTTAATTTTCACGGGTATCGGTGGTGTATTTTCTGAGCGATCAGGTGTTGTCAACATCGGACTGGAAGGGTTAATGGTCGTCGGCGCCTTTGTCGGCATTTATGTCAACTTAGAATATTATGATCAATTCGGTTCTTCGGTTATTTGGATTGCGATATTAGCTGCATTAGTAATGGGTGCAATTTTCTCTTTACTGTTAGCTGTAGCCGCTGTGTCATTCCGTGCAGATCAAACTGTTACAGGGGTTGCCATCAACATGCTTGGTGCGGCTGTTACAGTATTCTTAGTGAAATTGATTTATGATAAAGGGCAAACGGATATGATTCAAGCGCCAATTAGACGCTTTGAAATTCCTGTGCTATCCGATATTCCGTTCATCGGCAATCTATTATTCCACGATGTATATAGTGTTTCGATTTTAGCGTTCGTTGTTGCCTTTGTGGCATGGTTCGTTATTTATAAAACGCCATTCGGATTACGTCTACGTGCAGTCGGGGAACACCCTATGGCTGCTGACACAATGGGTATTAATGTTTCAAAAATGCGTTATATAGCAGTAATGATTTCTGGTGCGCTTGCGGGTGTCGGTGGTGCTGCATATGCACAAACAATTACACTTGATTTCTCAGCATCAACAATTGCAGGTCAAGGATTCATGGCCATCGCTGCATTAATCTTTGGTAAATGGCATCCACTTGGTACTTTAGGTGCTGCTCTATTCTTCGGTTTAGCGCAAACTTTAAGTATTGCAGGAAACCAAATACCATATATTCAAGAAATTCCAGCTGTATATTTACAAATACTTCCGTACTTATTGACGATTCTTGCTTTAGCTGGATTTATCGGCAAAGCTACAGCGCCAAAAGCGTCCGGTCAACCGTATATTAAAGGTAAGCGATAAAAGTAAAATCGGCAAAATCATGAAGATTTTGCCGATTTTTTTTAGTGGAAAAGAAAGTAGAACTTTCTTATTTATATAAGTAAGGACAGCATCTCGCCCTAGTTTGGGCGAGATGTGTCTTTCTAATAGCAATTTGCATGAAACATTTGGTTTAAGGGAATGAATACCGAGTATGTAAATGTAAAAAATTATTTTCGTAATACTGCTATACATAATAACTTTGCATAAACATAAGCTACGCATGTATAGTAGAAGTAAGTGAAGTATTACTTAGGGAGTCAGGAGGAGTTTTTTTGTTTTTAACGACACAATTAGCGAAAGGTGTTTCGCTACATATAAGACAAACGACACAATTTAAAACGGTGAATTTCTCAATAAAGTGGAGAAAGCCTTTGACGACAAAGGATGCAGCAGAACGAACAGTATTGTCAAATGTATTACAGCATAGTAATGAACGTTTCAAAACTTCAGCAGCATACCGTAGCTATTTAGATGATTTATTTGGAACAGTGCTTTATTTTGACACGTCTAAGCGTGGAAATGAGCATACACTTTTATTAAATGCAGAAGCAGTAAATGATCAATATTTAGCACATGGTAACGTATTAAATGAAGTGCTCGAACTGCTTCAAACGGCCATCTTCAAACCGAATTTTGAGCAAGGCGTATTTGTTCCTTCAATTGTTGAACGTGAAAAAGATATGGTTGTCCAACGTATCCAGTCGATTTTTGATGATAAAGCACGTTACGCACAGCAGCGTTTAACAAACATTCTACGTCCTAACCATCCTGCTTCAATTTCAGCAAATGGTACGATTGAAACGGTGCAGCAAATAACACCACAATCATTAACAGAAGCTTATTACTCAATGATAAATGACGATATTATTGACATTTATGTAGTTGGGGATGTAGATGTGGAGGACATGACGGCGAAACTGAAGCAGGCACTACCATTTAAAGACCGCGATGGCTTTGAGAAGCAGACATTAACTGCTACAGAAAAACCAGAACAATCTTATACAAAAGAACAACAAGAAATGAAGCAAGGGAAACTTCATATGGGCTATAGCACATCGGTTACATTTGGTCATGAGGATTTCCCAAAAATGCAAATTTTCAATGGGATTTTTGGGGGTTATGCACACTCAAAAATATTTATGAATGTACGCGAGCGCGAAAGCCTAGCCTACTATGCATCAAGCTCGTATGCATCTCAATACGGTCTTGTTTTTGTTGTATCTGGCATTGAGCCGGCGAATGAAAATAAAGCAATCGAAGTAATTGGCGAACAGTTAATGTCCATACAAAATGGTGAAATTACCGATTTAGAGCTAACACAAACAAAAGCGATGCTCATAAACCAGTTAAAAGAGGCATTAGACTCTGCTCGAGGACAAATCGAAATTTTTGATCAATATAAAGGTTTAAACGAACAATTTACAGTCGAACTTTGGACGAAGCGCTGGCAAGATGTAAAGAAGGAAGATGTGCAACAAATGGCGAAACAGCTAGAGCTAGAAGCAACTTATTTCTTATGCGGCAAGGAGGACTAATTCGTGAAAACGATTGAATTTAAACAATTAGATGAAACGCTTTATTATAAACAGCTAGATAACGGCTTGGATGTTTACATTTTACCAAAAAAAGGCTTCTCTAAAACATTTGTAACGTTCACAACGAAATATGGTTCCGTTGATCGATCATTTGTACCAATTGGCGGGTCAGAAGCGATTACAGTTCCAGACGGCATCGCACACTTTTTAGAGCATAAAATGTTTGAAAAAGAAGACGGTGATGTGTTCCAAAAGTTTAGTGAGGTTGGTGCACAGGCAAATGCATTCACATCCTTTACACGCACGGCGTATTTATTTTCAGCAACGGACCATCTTTATAAAAGTACGGAAACATTACTGAATTTCGTGCAAGAACCTTATTTTACAGAAGAAACGGTAAATAAGGAAAAGGGCATTATTGGTCAGGAAATTACGATGTATGATGATCAGCCGGATTGGCGTTTGTATTTTGGTGCAATTGAAAATATGTATCATAATCATCCAGTAAAAATTGATATCGCTGGTACTGTGAAGTCAATAGATGGGATTACAGCAGAGCACTTATATACTTGCTACAATACGTTCTATCACCCATCGAATATGCTCTTATTCGTTATCGGCGCTGTAGACCCAGTAGAGATGATGGCTTTCATTGAAAATGATCAAAGCAAAAAACAATTCCCTGAACCAACAGAGTTAACCCGTTTATTTGATGAGGAACCAACAACCGTCGCAGTGAAAGAAAAAGTGCTGCATATGGATGTACAAAAACCAAAAGTATATGTTGGCTTGAAGGCGAAAGAAACTTCACTTAGTGGCGAGACGATGTTAAAGCATGAGTTAGCGGTCCAAATAGCGTTAGAATGCTTATTTGGTCGTGCATCGAGCTTTTATACAGACATTTACGAGCAAGGCTTAATCGACGAATCGTATACGTATGATTTCTCACTAGAAAAAGGCTTTGGCTTCGCATTAATCGGCTCAGATTCATCAAATCCGGATGCATTAGTACGTACAATAAAAGACAGGCTCGATCAGGCAAAGCAGGAAGTAGTATTCACCGAAGAAGATGTAGAACGTATTAAACGAAAAAAAATCGGGTTTTTCTTACGAGCGCTTAATTCGATGGAGTTTATCGCCAACCAGTTTACACGTTATAAATTCAATGATATGAATTTATTTGACGCTGTACCGACCCTTGAAAAGTTAACGGTTAAAGATATTACAGAAGCATTCCAAACAATTCAAGGGCAAGAGCAACAAACTGTCTTTAAAGTACTTCCAGTAAACGAGCGCGAGGTATAATGAAGAAATTTGCATTAGTGTGCGGGGCTTCTGGCGCTATTGGGAAAGCGATTTGTGAAAAATTAGCCCAAGATGGTTGGTCACTTTATTTGCATTATTCTTCAGGTACAAGTAAAGTGGCGGTGCTTGTTGATCGATTGACGCATCGTTTTCCAGAACAGGAGTTTTTAGCCGTGCAAGCAAACTTTCATGCGGCAGAAGGAGCCGAGCAACTCACTTCACAAATTTTTTCTTTACAAGCAGTGATTTTTGCTCATGGTCATGCGTATTATGGTTTACTGGAATCAACGCCGGCCGTTGAGATGGAGAAACTTTGGCGCGTTCATGTTCAAAATCCTATGCGCGTAACGGCACTTGTCGCAAGTAAACTTCGTGCAAACGACACGAGCTATATACTCTGGATTGGTTCCATTTGGGGTGAAGTTGGCGCTGCGGGCGAAACAGTCTATTCTGCAGTAAAGGGTGCGCAACATAGTTTTGTGAAAGCCTATGCACAGGAGGCTGCGTATAGCGGTATCCGCGTCAATGTAATTGCACCGGGTTTTATTGAAACAGGGATGAATAGTCAGTTAGCAAAGGAAGAACGCCGAGCGATTATCGAGGATATCCCGTTACAAAAGCTGGGGCAAACTTCTGACGTTGCTAACATGGTGTCCTTTTATATGAGCGGTCAGGCCGATTACGTAACAGGCCAAATAATTCGTGTTAATGGTGGTTGGTACATATAATTTCTTTTTTTGCACATACTAAAGTGCAAAGGAGGAGATTATGATGGGTATTCTGCAAAATTGGGAACGATGGACATCTTTTTTAGGTCAGCAAGTTGGTGATGCAAAAGAAAGTGGCATGCCGAAGAAAGTCATTGAAACTATGGCTGTTCAAATTGGTGAGTATTTAGCAAATAACGTAGATCCTCAAAATGAACAAGAGCGAGTGCTATCTGATTTATGGGCTGTTGCAGAAAATGATGAAAAACATGCGATAGCTAGCTGCATCGTCAAACTTGTTCAAAATAAAAATACTCATTAAGAGAAATGGTTGCGCCAAGAGTGGAATTTTCACTTCTGGCGCAATTGTGCTACTCGACAAAGTATTGATTTAAAACATTATGTCTGTCGGCCAAGTCCTATGAAGCAAAAAAAAGAGGGTGTCTCAATGCCCTTGTGAGACATCCTCTTCTTGTCATGTTATGGAATAAAATTGGTAATTTTTATAAAAATAAAATTTAAATATAATAAAATTTAAGATATCGCAGAAAAACCGCCGTTTCGAACTTTTCAATACATATAAAATCAGCTATGATGGAACTTATAAAGTTATTTTTACGTTTCTATGATGAGGGGACGGATTTGGGATGGGCGAATGGTATTTTGAGTACGAAATTCAGGTGAATCGTCCTGGGTTATTAGGGGATATTGCTTCACTACTTGGTATGCTTCGGGTCAATATTGTCTCAATTAATGGCGTTGATGAAGGAAGACGGGGTATGCTTCTTCAAGCAAAAAACGAAGATTCAATTGAGCGTTTTATTTCCATCGTATCTACGATGGAAAACATAAATGTAACAAAGTTCCGCATTCCTAAATTACGCGACAGGTTAGCCGTTCGACACGGACATTATATTCCTCGTGACGCCGACGAGAAAAATACGTTCCGCTTCGTACGCGATGAACTGGGTATTTTAGTTGATTTTATGGCCGAGTTATTCAAAAAAGAAGGTAATAAATTAATTGGTATTCGTGGTATGCCGCGTGTAGGGAAAACGGAATCCATTGTTGCAGCAAGTGTTTGTGCAAATAAGAAATGGATTTTCATTTCATCCACTATGATTAAACAAACGGTTCGCAACACGCTTATTGGTGATGAATTTCATGGCAATAATATATTTATTTTAGACGGTATTGTAACACGGCGTTCAAATGATGAGCGCCATCAACAACTCGTGCGCGAGATGATGAGCATGCCAACGATTAAAGTCATTGAGCATCCTGATATGTTCGTACAACATTCTCAATATAAAATTGAGGATTTTGATTATATTATTGAGCTTCGCCACCATCCCGATGAAGAAATCACATATGAAATCATTGAGAAAAATAATATGATGTCACAGTCCGACAACTTTGGAGGATTCGGTGAATTTAATTTTTAATAAAAGTAGGTGTTTTTGTTGACAGAATTAGGCGCTCGCCTGAAAGAAGCTAGATTAGCTAAAGGCTATAGCTTAGACGATTTGCAAGAAATTACGAAAATTCAAAAGCGCTATTTAGTCGGCATTGAAGAAGGCAACTATTCCATCATGCCTGGTTCATTTTACGTGCGCGCATTTATTAAGCAGTATGCGGAAGCGGTAGGGCTTGAGCCGGATGCATTACTTGCTGAATACCAAAAAGATGTGCCTGGTGCTCAAAAAGAAGAAGTTGCACAATCCTTTACGCAAAGTCCGAATCGTAGAAAGATGAATTCTACTTCGTCAAGTAAAATGATGGAAGTAATGCCTAAATTTATTGTGGCACTATTTATTATCGTCATTATTGTAGTTATTTGGGCTTTATATTTACAGAAGGCAAACAATTCTCCGGATATTATTGACGATGCATCGGCACCAATTGAGTATGCGCAAAAGCCTACAACTAATGAGCAAGTACCAAGCGTTGATGAGGACAAAGAGGAAGATATCGTTGAAGAACCAATCGTAGAAGAGCCGGTTGTAGAGCAAACTATTAGTGCAGGTGTAATCGACGGTGAAACGACAACTTATGAAGTAACAGGTACTGAAACTTTAAGCATCCGAGTAGAAGTAGCTGGTGAAACTTGGGTTGGGATTCGTAACGAAGCACGAGCTGAACAAATAGAGGCAAAAGTATATAGTACTGGTACTGTTGTGGAAAATGATTCAACAGCGGACGGTTATGCCCGTATTCGTTTAGGAAACTCGAAAGTAGCAAAAGTATTTGTGAATGATGTGGAATTACAATATACACAAGACCTTGCAGCACAAAATATTATTTTAAAATTAGTTAAAGAGGAGCAATAGTCATCTTAGTAGATGGCTATTTTCTTTCAATGAAAGGTGTTAACAAATGAATATTCCAAATAAGATTACAGTCTCACGTATTTGTTTAATCCCATTTTTTATGATTGTAATTATGTTTGATTTTGGTTGGGGAACAATGGAGCTATTCGGTGCAGAAATGCCCGTCCATCATTTTGTTGGTGCGATGATTTTTATCATTGCCTCTGTAACAGACTGGGTGGACGGTTTTTATGCGCGTAAGTACAACTTAGTAACAAATTTCGGCAAGTTTTTAGATCCATTAGCAGATAAGTTACTTGTATCTGCGGCATTAATTTTATTAGTAGAGCTTGGGATGGCACCAGCTTGGATTGTCATCATTATTATTAGCCGTGAATTCGCGGTAACAGGTCTTCGTTTAATTCTCGCTGGAGAAGGCGAAGTCGTTGCGGCCAATCAATTAGGAAAAATAAAAACATGGGCACAGATTGTTGCGATTTCGGCCTTGTTATTACACAATACAATTTTTGAATTATTTGGTATTCCGTTCGATATGATTGCGTTATATGCTGCTTTATTCTTTACAGTTTGGTCAGGATGGGATTATTTCTATTTAAATCGCCGAGTGTTGCTTGATTCGAAATAAAAGGGGTTTTAGAGAATGAATGCGGAGATTATTGCTGTCGGCTCTGAGCTACTACTTGGACAAATTGCGAATACAAATGCAAAGTTTATTTCGAGTCAGCTTTCAGAGCTAGGAATTAATGTGTTTTATCATACGGTCGTTGGAGATAATCGAGATCGCTTAGTGGAAGTCATTAAGCTTGCAGAATCCCGTGCAGATTTAATTATTTTTTCAGGCGGTTTAGGTCCAACAAAGGATGATTTAACGAAGGAAACGATCGCGGCGCATCTCGGAGTTGAGTTAACGAGTGATGCTGATGCAATGATTTTAATAGAAGATTTTTTTGCACGACATAAACGTCCAATGACAGACAATAATCGTAAGCAAGCCCTAGTACTAGACGGCTGTGAAGTATTAGCGAATCGTCACGGGATGGCACCAGGTATGTTGTTTGAACAAGAAGAGCGTATTTATATTCTCTTACCAGGTCCACCAAAAGAACTGAATCCGATGTTTCAATTCGAAGCGAAGCCAAAGCTTGCGGCTCGCTTAACGGACGGGGCAGTAATTGTGTCGCATGTACTCCGCTTTTATGGCATTGGTGAAGCAGAACTAGAAGAGCGCGTACAAGCTATTTTGGACACCCAAACGAATCCGACTGTGGCCCCATTAGCTTCAGACGGTGAAGTGATGCTACGTATTACAGCGAAGGCACAGGATGAAGATGAGGCGTGGCGCTTAATTGGCGAGAAGAAGGCGGAAATATTAGCAATCGTTGGTGAGTACCAATACGGTGTTGACGATGATTCACTCGCTTCTAAAATGGTAGAAATGTTATTAGATAACGGCTTAACAATTGCGGCTGCTGAAAGCTTAACTGCAGGGTTATTTCAATCAGAACTAGCAGAAATTCCAGGTGCTAGCGGCACATTAGTAGGCGGTGTTGTTACTTATGCCGAACAAACGAAAATCGAACAGCTTGGTATTTCGGAGCAATTATTAACCGAATTTGGTGTCGTTAGTAGCGAATGCGCAGCAGCAATGGCTTTTAATGTACGTGAAAAGTTTGGTACGCACATTGGGATTGGCTTAACCGGTGCAGCAGGTCCAGAAGCGCATGATAACCAGCCACCTGGTACAATATGGGTGGCACTTAGTATTGGCCAAGAAGAGCCTGTTACGTATCGTTTACAGCTGTCTAGTGCTCGGAATACAAATAGACTGCGTGCAGTTAAGTTCACGTATAGCTTCTTAATGAGAAAACTTGTGCAAAAAGGCTATAAAAAACGATAAAGAGGGTAAATAATAAACGCCCGAAATTATGGAATTTGAGCTTGTAAAAAGGGCTCAAATTTTTCTTTTGGCCAAAAACCGAAAATATGTTCGCTTTTTTCTTGAATATCGTCTCAATAAGAAGTATAATAGAGACATACCAAAACAGAGTAATTTCTTAAGGAGGAAATATTTTGAGCGATCGTAAAGCAGCCTTAGATATGGCGTTAAAACAAATTGAAAAACAATTCGGTAAAGGTTCGATTATGAAGCTTGGTGAACAAAGTGACCGTCGAATTTCAACTTCTTCATCAGGTTCATTAGCTCTTGATGCAGCGTTAGGGGTTGGTGGTTATCCACGTGGTCGTATTGTTGAAATCTATGGACCAGAATCATCAGGTAAAACAACTGTGGCCCTACATGCTATTGCAGAAATACAAGCAAATGGTGGAACAGCAGCATTCATCGATGCAGAGCATGCATTGGACCCAGTATATGCTCAAAAACTAGGTGTAAATATTGATGAACTATTACTTTCTCAGCCAGATACAGGTGAGCAAGCACTAGAAATCGCTGAAGCATTAGTACGCAGTGGTGCAATCGACATTTTAGTTATTGACTCAGTAGCAGCATTAGTACCAAAAGCAGAGATCGAAGGCGAAATGGGCGACTCTCATATGGGCTTACAGGCTCGATTAATGTCACAAGCCCTACGTAAGCTTTCAGGTGTTATTAACAAATCAAATACATTAGCGATTTTCATTAACCAAGTTCGTGAAAAAATTGGTGTAATGTTCGGTAATCCTGAAACGACTCCTGGTGGTCGTGCGCTTAAATTCTATTCTTCTGTACGATTAGAAGTTCGTCGTGCTGAAACAATTAAGCAAGGGACTGAAATGGTCGGAAATAGAACAAAAATTAAAGTAGTAAAAAATAAAGTAGCTCCACCATTCCGTACGGCTGAAGTAGATATTATGTATGGTGAAGGGATTTCAAAAGAAGGCGAAATCGTTGACTTAGGTGCAGAACAAGACATCGTACAAAAATCAGGTTCTTGGTATGCGTACAATGAGGAACGATTAGGACAAGGTCGTGAAAATGCAAAGCAATTCTTAAAAGAAAACCCTGCGATTCGTGATGAAATTGCCAATAAAATTCGTGAATCATATGGACTTGGTTCAATTGCCTATACGGTTGGTGCACATGATGAAGATGAAGAGATTGATTCAGAATTAGCTTCATTATTAGCTGACGAATAAAAAATAAATCCAGTGAGCCCGTGCTCACTGGATTTATTTTATTTAGGCTATATTAATTAACAAAGTTTAATTTAAGGAACTGCTTCCTCTAGGCTCAGTAAAGATAACGCACAAACGCCTCTAAAAAAATTATTCTGTATTATGGGAAATTTCACATGATGGGAAAAACAATTGCAACTTGAAATTCTTTAAACGGATTTATAGGAGAAAAGTTGTAATACCTAATATTGGATAAGCTGAAAAATCACGACTTTTTTAGTTGTTTCAGAAAAGTTAGCAAAATCATTATGATGAAAAGGCTGAAACGTCGGCAATCCTTGACATACCTAGTATGGAAATATACAATTAAAATGTATAATTTCTAAATTTTGAAATGAAATAGGCACTATGTTGAATGCCTCAACATATTCGCCAACTAGAACATCAGACATATTAAGCAAGTAGGAGGGATTATATGATGGAATCAATTATCCCCGCTTTGCTAGGATTCGCTGTCGGTGTCGCTGTTATCTATTTCTACATGAAACAAGTGAATGAATCAAAGGTGACTGGTGCAAAGCATACTGCACAGGCAATCGTCGATGAGGCGAAGCGTGAAGCAGATGCATTGAAAAAAGAAGCACTACTTGAAGCAAAAGATGAAACTCACAAATTTCGTACTGAAGCAGAAAATGACATTCGTGAACGTCGTGGAGAACTTCAGAAACAAGAGAACCGTTTATTGCAACGAGAAGAGAATCTTGATCGCAAGGATGATGCTCTGAACAAGAGAGAGACAAGCTTAGAGCGTAAAGATGAAGCTCTAGCTGGAAGACAACAGCATATTGAACAGATGGAAAGCAAAGTGGAAGAACTCGTTGCGGCTCAAAAGTCAGAACTTGAACGCATCGCAGCTTTAACACGTGAAGAAGCGAAAGGCATCATTTTAAAGCAAGTTGAAAATGAACTTTCAACAGATATCGCAGTTATGACGAAGGAAGCTGAAACACGTGCGAAAGAAGACTCTGACAAAAAAGCACGAGAAATTTTATCGTTGGCCTTACAACGCTTTGCAGCTGATCATGTTGCAGAAACTACGGTTTCGGTTGTAAACTTACCAAATGATGAAATGAAAGGCCGTATTATTGGTCGAGAAGGTCGTAATATCCGTACACTTGAAACGCTGACAGGTATTGATTTAATTATTGATGATACGCCAGAAGCAGTTATTTTATCAGGCTTTGATCCAATTCGTCGTGAAACAGCACGTCTTGCACTTGAAAAATTAGTACAAGATGGTCGTATTCACCCAGCGCGTATTGAAGAAATGGTTGAAAAATCTCGCCGTGAAGTGGATGAACAAATCCGCGAAACGGGAGAGCAAACAACATTTGAGGTAGGCATTCACAACCTGCACCCAGATTTAATGAAAATTCTTGGTCGCATGAAATATCGTACAAGCTATGGTCAAAACGTACTGAAGCACTCTGTTGAGGTAGCTCACTTAGCGGGCTTACTTGCTGCAGAGCTTGGTGAAGACGTGACGCTAGCTCGCCGTGCAGGTTTACTGCATGATATTGGGAAAGCCATTGACCACGAAGTAGAAGGAAGCCACGTTGAAATCGGCGTTGAGCTTGCGACGAAGTATAAAGAACACCCAGTTGTTATTAACTCGATCGCATCTCACCACGGAGATACGGAAGCCACTTCTGTTATCGCAGTACTTGTAGCTGCAGCGGATGCATTATCAGCAGCTCGTCCAGGTGCTCGTAGCGAAACATTAGAAAATTACATTCGCCGACTAGAGAAGCTTGAAGAAATTTCGGAAAGCTATGACGGTGTTGAAAAATCATTTGCCATCCAAGCAGGTCGTGAAATCCGCATTATTGTTCAACCTGAAAAGATTGATGATCTTGCCTCACACCGCTTAGCACGCGATATCCGCAAACGTATTGAGGAAGAACTGGACTACCCTGGTCATATTAAAGTGACAGTAATCCGTGAAACTCGTGCAGTTGAATATGCGAAATAATAAAAACCTCTTTTGACAATTGTCAAAAGAGGTTTTTTCTTTGGAAAAAATTAATTATCAATAACTTGTTGTGGGGAGTACGCCATATATTTGTCCTTCTTTCCCCTACTTCCTATAAAAAATCCAACAAAACTATAATTCTATGATACTACTTTGACAAACTATAACAAATTGAACTAGTAATAAATATAGTCGAAGTCACATAATTTGAAATACATCAAGTAATAATAATGCAAAGAAAATGGGTAATTCATGATTTACTAGATGATATTAGAAAGGACAATAACATGCATATTCTAGTTTCAGGTGGACTTGGCTATATAGGTAGCCATACATGCTTAGTTTTGTTAGAAGCAGGCCATACAATTAGTATTGTGGACAATCTCATAAACAGTAAAATTGAAACATTAGAGAAATTACGAATCATTTCTACTAGTGATTTTCAATTTTATCAATGCGATATTTTAGATTATGAGCATTTAGAAACAATAGTTCATGAGGGTAATGTGGATGGTATTATTCATTTCGCTGGATTAAAGTCTGTAGGAGAGTCGGTTTCAAATCCTTTAGAGTATTATCGAGTTAATTTGAACACTACAATTAATTTAACGAGGCTTGCTGTAAAATATAAAATTCCAAGATTTGTTTTTAGTTCATCTGCCACTGTATATGGTTCAGCCAAATCCCCTTTAGTAGAGTCTCAAAAATTATTACCAACAACAAATCCTTATGGTGAAACGAAAGCGATGTGTGAAAAGATCTTAAATGATGCTTCTCAAGCCAATCCAAATTTAGGCGTGACATTGCTAAGGTATTTTAATCCAATAGGTGCCCATGAAAGTGGACTAATTGGAGAGAATCCCAATGGCACACCGAATAATTTAATGCCTTATATTACTCAAGTAGCTAAAGGGAAACTGGAAAAGTTAAAAATTTTTGGCAATGATTATCCTACGAACGATGGTACTGGCGTTCGTGATTTTATTCATGTCATGGATTTAGCTAAAGGGCATGTAGCGGCGATTGAAAAGCAAAAAAGCGGCGTACAAGTTTATAATTTAGGTACGGGTAAAGGGACGAGTGTACTAGAAATTATTAAAACGTTTGAAAGAGTTAATAATTTGGAAATTCCCTATGAATTTATAGAGCGAAGAAATGGTGATATAGCTGAAGTATATGCAAATGTGTTGAAAGTTGGAAAAGAACTAGGGTGGAAAACGGAAAGGAATATTGAGGATATGTGTAGAGATGCTTGGCGTTTTGAAAATCAAAATTCGCAATATGAGGAAGAAAAATTTTCTGAATTATGGAAGTGATGCGAGACACTTTTAAATTTTTTATGAAAACGTTAAAAGGCTATTGCAATCTAATAGAGGATAAAAAAAATAAAACATCTTTCGTTGAGAAATTGGAGTATGACACTAAAAATCAACGTAGAGGTGTTTTTTTCTATGGGGAGACAGTCAGTTCAAGTGTTATTAATAAAATTTGAGAAATATACTTAGAAAAGACGGTATTAATTTATAAATTTTTGTTAATTATATCATGTATTACATATTAATGGGTTTTGAAACAGGAAATAGGGTGGTGTACGAATGATTGATATGCATAGCCATATATTGTGGAATGTTGATGATGGGCCAAAAACGATGGTCGAATCGATGAAGATGTTTCAACAAGCCGTAAAAGAAGGTATTACAAATATAATTGCCACGTCACATTGTCATCATCCACAGCATCATGTGGATTACAATGTAGTCAATAATCAAATGCACATATTACAAAATGAACTCACCAATAATAGTATCCCTTTAACGCTTCATGTAGGACATGAAGTACGGTTATCTGAAAAAATTGTGTCACTCTATAAAGCCAAACAAATTCACACATTAGCAAATTCGAATTATTTATTGCTGGAATTACCATCACATACGATACCGTATTATACAACAAGTATGATTCAGGCGTTATTGGTGGAAGGTATTACGCCCATCATTGCGCATCCAGAACGCAATAAAGCCATTGCAGAAAAACCTAGTCGCCTAGAGCAGCTAATCCGAGAAGGGGCACTTGCACAAATAACAGCAGGGAGTTTAGCGGGGCTTTTTGGTAGGAACATACAAAAGCTCTCACTGGATTTAGTAAAAGCAAATTTAGTTCATTCGTATGGATCAGATGTCCATAATTTAACCAAACGTCCATTTCTTTTTGACGCGGGCCTCTGTTATTTAGAAAAGAAAAAACAATTAGATGCAGTGGACACGTTACTAGAAAATAACGCGAGAATTCTAGAAAATAAGCCATTTATTATACATGAAACGGAGGAAATCGAGGTAGTGAAATGGTGGAATCTTTATAAGTCCTTCGTTTACTAGACCCCCAAAAAAAATAGGACATTTAGTACCGAGGAGGACATGATGAAAAAAGTATGGAAGTGGCTTGCAATAACGGTACTTATTCTATGTGTTATAGGTTTTGCTATTTATTTTAAACTGTATAGTGATTTGAAGAGTACTGCTGAAGAAATGTATACGCCACTTAATGATGAACTACCTGCCAAAAGAACACAAGTAGTCGATATCACTAAAAAGGAGCCGTTTTCTGCGCTCATCTTAGGGGTAGACGAGCGGGATGGAGATGTTGGACGTTCCGATACGATCATTGTATTGACTGTCAATCCTACTTTAAACTCTACAAAATTGATCAGCATTCCACGTGATACGTATACCAAAATTATTGGCAAGGACTTTCAAGATAAAATTAACCATGCCTATGCTTATGGTGGAATTGAAATGGCCATGAAAACCGTCGAAAATTTACTAGATATTCCTATAGACTATGTGGCGCAGGTCAATATGGAAAGCTTTACAGATATAGTTGATATCGTTGGGGGAATTACTGTAAATAATACATTAGAGTTTAACTTTGAGGATGAGCATTTCCCAATTGGTGAATTATCGTTAGATGGCGAAAAGGCATTAAAATATGTACGAATGCGTTACGAGGATCCTGAGGGTGATTTTGGACGCCAAAACCGTCAAAAACAAGTTATTCAAGGAGTATTAAAGAAAAGTATATCGTTTAACACGGTGCTTAACTATAAAACGATTTTTAAAACTTTGGAAGAAAATATAAAAATTAACGTTATGTTCGATGATCTCCTTAACATTAGAAAACACTATGGAAATAGTTTTAATACCATTGAACAGCTCTATATAAATAATGGTGTAGGGACTAAAACGGAAGGGATTTACTATTATTTACCAGATGAAAAGGAGCTAGAAGAGATTCAAGAAACGCTAAAAAATCATTTAGAAATTTGATTGGATAATAAGAATTGAGCCCTATGTTTTACTGGGTTCATTTCTTTTTATTTGCATGAAATAAGTCAAGCTAAAGTATTGGATATTTACCCCATGCATAGCCAAATCATTAACTATATTGGTAAAGGATAACTAATTTTTTTAAAAATGAATACTCATACACTGTATAAAATAGACTGTACAGAAACGATGTAGAAAGAAGGGGAAACACGTGTGAACTACAAATTAAGGTACACAATATTCTTTATTCTTGATTCACTAATCGTGTTATCAGCCATTTTTATGAGTTATGTGTTATTGAACCCTACCTACAATATTTCTGGCGATTCATTAATTGTCATGAGTTCGATTACATTATTGATAAGCCATCATATTATGGCGTATTTCTTCCACTTGTATAATCGTATGTGGAGTGTAGCTTCGGTTAGGGAATTGTTGACAATCAGTTATGCCGTAACAATTTCAATTATTGTGGCAAGTGGGCTTCAATTTTTAGTAAAAGGTGATATTTACTTAAGGATAATGGTTATTACATGGCTATTACACATTGTGCTAATAGGTGGCTCCCGCTTTATTCTACGGCTTTTGCATGATCGAACTTCATTTAAACCACAGGATAATTTAAAACGTGTGTTAATAGTTGGGGCTGGGGAAGCAGGTACAATGCTCGTACGAAGTATTAAGCGAAATCCATTTCCAGAATATCAAGTTGTGGCTATTGTCGATGATGATCGAAACAAACAACAGTTAAAACTAATGGACGTTAAAGTATGCGGCACTACAGAAGAAATCCCACAAATTGTTCAAGAGAAAGCAATTGATGAAATTATTTTAGCTATTCCCTCTCTTGGTAAATTAGCCATTCGAGAAATTTATTCTCTTTGTGCTAGTACTACCGCAACCATTAAAATAATGCCGAAAATTGAGGATGTCATAACAGGTAAAGTTTCGGTAAACGACATGCAAGAGGTTAATATTGAGGACTTACTTGGTCGTAAAGAAATCCAACTTGATATGATAGCCATCGCCAATAAATTAACAAATAAAGTAATCCTCATAACCGGTGCGGGTGGATCTATTGGTGGTGAAATATGCCGACAAGTAGCACAATTTCAGCCCAATAAAGTAATTCTACTAGGGCACGGTGAAAACTCCATTTACACAATTTACATGGAATTATCCGAAAAAACAGAACACAGAAATATTGAGTTTGTTCCAGTCATTGCAGACGTCCAAGATCGAGAACGAATTTTTGAAGTTGTACAGCAATATCAGCCAGATGTTATTTATCATGCAGCAGCACACAAGCATGTCCCACTGATGGAGTACAACCCAAGAGAGGCAGTAAAAAATAATATCTTTGGAACTAAAAACGTAGCAGAAGCTGCACATACATTCGGCGTATCCAACTTTGTGATGATTTCGACAGATAAAGCGGTAAACCCACCAAACGTAATGGGCGCAACGAAACGAATCGCAGAAATGATTATTCAAAACATCGCGAGAAATAGCGACACGAACTTTGCAGCCGTACGTTTTGGCAATGTGCTTGGTTCACGTGGAAGCGTAGTGCCAAGATTTAAAGCGCAAATAGCGGCGGGAGGACCGGTCACTGTAACCCATCCAGAAATGACACGCTATTTTATGACCATTCCAGAAGCGTCAAGACTTGTGTTGCAGGCAGGTGCACTTGCCCAGGGGGGAGAAGTGTTCGTGTTGGATATGGGTGAGCAAATAAAAATTGTCGATTTAGCGAAAAACCTGATTCGATTATCTGGATTTACAGAAGATGAGGTGGGCATTAAATTTTCTGGTATACGTCCTGGTGAAAAGATGTATGAGGAGCTACTCAATGCTGAAGAAATTCAGGAAGAACATGTCTATCCGAAAATCCACGTAGGAAAAGCCAATTGTATGGATGAAACTCTTTTGATGACTTGCCTTGCAGAGCTAGAAGATACTAATGTATTAGAAATAAAACAAAAAGTAATTGATATCGCTAACGGCAACTGGGTAACTAGCACAACGCATTTACCTAGAACGATTGCTTGAAAAACTTATTCCCTTAACAAAAAGAAGCACTAGTAAAACAGTACAAATAAATTAGCTTTGTTTAGTTTCCATTTTAATAATAACTATATGTAGAAAGGCGAGATGTTTGAAAAAAGCTGACGTTAGAAATATCCAATTTTCTCCACCGGATATTACGGATTTAGAGATTGCTGAAGTTGTTAACGTTATGAATTCAGGTTGGATTACTACTGGACCAAAGACAAAAGAGTTCGAGAGAAGAATAGCCGAGTATGTTGGTACAAACATGGCAGTTTGTCTAAATTCTGCAACAGCGGCTATGGAGCTAACTCTTCGTATTTTAGGAATAGGACCTGGAGATGAGGTTATTACTTCAGCCTATACCTATACAGCCACTGCTTCAATTATTGACCATGTAGGTGCAAAAATCGTATTAGTTGATACAGCTACAGATTCTTTTGAAATGGATTATTCGAAGCTTGCTAATGCAATAACTGAAAAAACGAAAGCTATTATTCCAATTGATATTGCTGGAAAGATGTGCGATTACGATGCGCTATACGAAGTAGTAGAGAGTAAAAAAGAACTGTTTACACCTAAAAATAAACTTCAATCGTTATTTAATAGAGTAATTATTATGACTGATGCTGCTCATGCATTTGGAGCTGAAAGAAAGGGTAAGAAATGTGGGCAAGTTGCAGATTTTACTTGTTACTCTTTTCATGCGGTTAAGAATTTAACAACTGCAGAAGGTGGAGCTGTCGTTTGGAGAAATGATCTTCAATTAGATGATGAATGGCTCTATAAACAATATATGCTATACAGCCTTCATGGCCAATCCAAGGATGCCCTGGCAAAAACGCAAATAGGTGCCTGGGAGTATGACATTATCTATCCAGCCTACAAGTGTAATATGACCGATATTATGGCTGGCTTGGGTTTAATCCAACTAAATCGATTTGAAGCTCTAAAAAAAAGACGTAAAGAAATTATAGAGATGTATGACAAGGCGCTTACACCATTAGGTATCCAAAGCTTGCAGCATTATGGAGATAATTTTTCTTCTGCAGGGCATCTGTATTTAGCTAGAATACCTGGGATAGACGAATATAAGAGGAATATCATAATTGTGAGAATGGCGAAAGCTGGAGTAACTTGTAATGTGCATTATAAACCATTACCTTTGTTAACAGCATATATGAATCTTGGGTTTGATATTAAGGATTATCCGAATGCCTTTAATGTTTATAAGAATGAAATCACACTGCCACTTCATACTTTATTGAGTGATGGGGATGTGGAGTATGTGTTGGAAAATCTTTTAGAAATTATAAGGGGTATTGAATTTGTATAAAAAGTATATTAAGCGTAATATAGATATCTTTTTTGCCTTTGTTAGTCTACCAGTTTTACTGGTAGTCTTCATTTTTGTGGCTCCATTTATAGTATTAACAGATAAAGGTTCCATCTTTTATAATGCAAAGCGAATTGGAAAGGACGGAAAGCTGTTTAAAATGTATAAATTCCGCTCTATGACAATTGATGCACCAGATATTAGGTTACCGGATGGTTCCACATATAATGCTGTAGATGATCAGAGGGTTACAAAAGTAGGGAAATTTTTGAGGGAAACATCGCTGGATGAGTTACCACAAATTATAAATATATTAAAAGGTGATATGAGCCTTATAGGACCTAGACCAGATCCACCCGATTGGCTTGATCGATATTCGGAGGATGTGCGAATTTTTCTCACAGTCAGACCAGGTATTACTGGATATAGTCAAGCATATTATAGAAATTCCATTGATAGTGAAGAGAAAATGAAGAACGATGTGTACTATGCTCAAAATTGTTCATTTACTCTAGATAGTAAGATTCTCCTTAAGACAGCAGTAGTCGTTCTTAAAAAGGAGAATACGTATGCAGATACGTCAAGTGCAATGCCAGTTAAGGATCTCGAAATCTACATTGTCCAAAAAAGTAAAGAGGAGACTACCAGTGAAAAAATTAATTCATGAGTACAGAAACAAATTCCGTTATAAATTAATTGGTAGTAGAGAGGGTTACAGAGTATATAACATAAAGCATATCGGTAAAGTCTTAGAACAAGTAGTGGTGACGGCGTAAGTGAAAAAGATCATGATATTAGGGGCTAGCTTACTCCAACTGCCAGCCATTTTAAAAGCTAAAGAGATGGGCCTACAAGTGGTGGCAGTTGATATGGATAAAAATGCTATTGGGTTTAACAATGCAGATGTTAGTCTTCAGATTAGTACTACTGATATTCCTAAAGTAGTTGAAGCTGCCAAGCGTTTCCAAATAGATGGGGTGATGACACTTGCTAGCGATCTCCCAATGAGGACTGTAGCAGCAGTAGCAGAAGAATTAAATATTATTGGCATTAGTAAAGAGACAGCACTGAAGGCTACCAATAAAGCAATTATGAGAGAGTGTTTACAAGAATTCAATGTTCCGATCCCCGTGTTTTACAGAGTAGATCGATATGACGAATATTTAAAAAGCGTTCAGCAAGTCGGAGGGAAATGTATTGTAAAACCTGCTGATAACTCCGGTAGTCGTGGAGTATTTTTAATAAATGATATGAATGATCAAGAATTAGTTGAATATGCTTTCGAATATAGCAAAAAGTTTTCCAACAGTGGTGAAATCGTTGTTGAAGAATATATGGTTGGCGCAGAAGTGAGTGTAGAAACGTTAAGTGTTGGTGGAAAAGTTCATATTATTGCAATTACTGATAAATTGACAACAGGTGCGCCAAGATTTGTGGAAATGGGTCATTCACAGCCATCTTGTTTATCAGAAAATATAAAAAAACAAATCGAAGAAGTAACAAATGCTGCGGTCATGGCACTTGGCATAAAAGAAGGTCCCTCTCATACAGAAATAATAGTAACCACCGAGGGCCCTAAAGTTGTGGAGATAGGTGCAAGGCTTGGTGGTGATAATATTACTACTCATTTAGTACCACTCTCAACCGGAGTTGATATGGTGAAGTGTTGTATTGAAATCGCATTAGGACGGAAGCCTGAACTGGAAAGCAAAATTAACCTAGGTTCTGCTATTAGATATTTTGAAACGCATTATGGAAAACTAATTAGCATAAGTGGCGTTGATCAAGCAAGGCAAAATGCTAGCGTCCAACAAATAAGCTTTGTAAAGAACGTCGGAGATGATATTTGTGAAATCAATAGTAGTTCAGATAGAGTGGGATTTATTATTACACAAGCCATTGATGCGTTTACTGCAATAAATAATTGTGAGATGGCTAAAAACTTGATCAAATTTCAAATAGGGAGCTAATGCGGTGAGAATTTGGATTGTTTCAGTTGGAGAACCTCTCCCAACTGATGGTGAGAATACAAGATTAAGAAGAATGGGAAATCTTGCGAACTGTATTTCTGAAAATGGTCATTCTGTTGAGTGGTTCACTGTCTCGTTTGATCACTATAAAAAAATACAAAGGTGTAAAGAAGATAAAGATATTATTGTTAACGACAATTTTATTATGCATTTAGTATATACAAGCGGGTATAAAAAGAATATTTCACTTAGAAGGATTATGCAGCATAAAGCTGCAGGTCGTAAAATCTATAAAAAAATGAATAGCTTATCAAAACCAGATATTATTATTGCTTCAATGGAGCCATTAGAGGTCTCTTCAGCTGCAACGAAATATGGTGTCAAAAATTTAGTGCCAGTCATAGTTGATGTAAGGGATTTATGGCCAGAAATTTACTATGAGGTATTACCGAAAAGGGTACATTTTTTGTTGAAACCGTATGTTGAATTCTGTCGCATAATACTACGTAAAACCATGGCAGCGGCTTATTCAATAATAGGCTTGTCGGACAAATTTCTTGAGTATGGTTTGAGTTTTGCAGGTCGAGAAAAAGGAATTTTAGATAGAACGTTTCCTATTGCGTATCCTAATTATAATTATAGTCTCTATGAACATAGTTTTAATAAATATTGGGGGAATTTAGGAATTAAAACTACTGATTTTATTATCGTTTTTTTTGGTAATTTCGGAAAACAATTTAATTTTGAAAGTATTATTGAAGCAAGTAATTTATTAAAAGATAGCCCCAGTATTAAGTTTGTGTTATGTGGGACTGGACCCCAACTGGATGATGTTAATAATAGGACATCATCCAATGTGATTTTTCCAGGTTGGATCGAAAAAGAACAAATATCATCAATGGCTTCTAACGCGAACTTAGGAATCGCGCCATACATTAATAGCAAGAATTATACTCAAAATACACCGAATAAGTTTGGAGAATATTTATCAGCCAGCTTACCCGTATTAGTTAGTGTTTCAGGATCAATGGAAAAAGCATTGAAAGAGAATCACTGTGGCTATAAGTATAATAACGGCTCAAACTTAGCGGAAATTATAAAAAACTATTTTAATAATAGTGAAAAGTTAGTTGAGCATTCTATAAATGCGCGACAGTTATATGAGCAAGAATACAACGGTGATGTGGCTTATAGCAAAATGCTTGATTATCTAATTGAAGTAAACAAAACATATGCTGACAATAAGGAGCGAATTCATGACACTTTATGATCAAATCATAAATAGACAAGAAAAAATTTCGATCGTTGGGTTGGGGTATGTTGGAATGCCGTTAGCTGTTGCTTTCGCAAAGAAAGTAGATGTCATCGGTTTTGATTTGAATATTCAGAAAATTGAGGAATATAAAAATGGTATAGACGCTACAAATGAGGTTGGTGATACAGCTATTAAACAATCGACAGTAGATTTTACTTATGATGAAAAAAAACTTCAAGAGGCAAAGTTTCACATTGTTGCTGTCCCTACACCTGTAAATGCGGACAAGACACCGGATTTAAGTCCAGTTGAGGGTGCTAGTAAAATTATTGGAAAAAATCTTAGTAAAGGATCGATTGTAGTATATGAATCTACGGTGTATCCGGGTGTTACAGAGGATGTATGTATCCCAATTCTTGAAAAAGAATCTGGTCTAAAATGTGGAGTGGATTTTAAGGTCGGGTACTCTCCAGAACGCATTAATCCTGGTGATAAAGTATATCGATTACAGAACATTAAAAAGATTGTTTCTGGCATGGACAAAGAGTCATTAGAAGAAATTGCGAAAGTTTATGAGCTTGTCGTTGAGGTTGGGGTTCATCGAACAAAATCAATCAAAGTAGCGGAAGCAGCTAAAGTAGTTGAAAATAGTCAACGTGATATTAATATTGCCTTCATGAATGAACTTGCGATGGTTTTTGATCGCATGGGTGTTGATACCTATGAGGTAATCGAGGCGATGAATACGAAGTGGAATGCACTGAAGTTTTATCCAGGGTTAGTAGGTGGTCACTGTATAGGGGTAGATCCTTACTACTTTATTTATGAAGCGGAAAAACTAGGATATCATTCGCAGATTATCTTATCTGGTAGAAAGATAAATGATGGCATGGGAGAATATATTGCTAATGCTATTATAAAAAAATTAATTCTTGCGAACAAAAAAGTGAAAAAGTCAAAAGTAGTTATTTTAGGTATTACCTTTAAGGAAAATTGTTCTGATACAAGGAATTCTAAAGTAGAAGATATTTTGAAACACCTAAATGAATATGGTATAAAGCCGGTAATAGTAGATCCACAAGCATCTCCTATCGATGCAAAACGTCATTATGGAGTTGATTTAGTACCTCTGGATTCAATAAATGATGCAGATTGTCTTGTTTTTTCAGTAGCTCATGATGAATTTAAAAAATTGAACGTTGATGATATGGACAGACTATTTAGAGCGTTACCAAACGAGGAAAAAATTATAATAGACGTCAAGAGTATTTTAGATAAGAATGAGCTCGAAAATCAAGGTTATAGTTATTGGAGATTATAAAGAATGTATAAATTTGGAATTTGCGGACACTTTGGGGGAGGACAAGAATTTTTAGACGGTCAGACAGTAAAGACAAAAATTTTAACGGAAGAATTAAAACAGGAATTTGGATCGACAGAAGTAAAAGTTGTCGATACACACGGTTGGAAAAAAAACCCTATAAATTTATTTAAAGAATGCCTTTTTTTAATTAAAAACTGCGAAAATATAATTGTTTTACCTGCTCACAATGGTGTAAAAGTCTTTGTACCATTCTTTGTACTATTGAATAAAATTTTTAGCCGTAAACTTTATTATATGGTCATAGGTGGCTGGTTACCAAGCATAGTAGATAATAATATCAAACTTAGGGGGCATGTAGGAAAGTTTACTGTAGTTTATGTAGAAACGCATTCTATGTTAGAAAGATTAGTTGAACAAGGATTAAACAATATAAAAATTCTTCCTAATTTTAAAAGGTTGGAAATTGTTAATGAAAACGAGCTCGTTTATTCAATAGGTGAACCTTATAAACTCTGTACTTTTTCGCGAGTTATGGAGGAAAAAGGAATAGAAGATGCAATAAAAACCGTAATAAAAATTAATGAATCATTAGGAAAAAGTGCATATTCTTTAGATATTTATGGGCCTATAGATCCTGGCTATGTAGAGAGATTTGAAAGGCTAAGTGAAAAATTTCCGGAGTATATTGTATATAAAGGTGTTGTTGACTATAACAAGACTTCCAAAGTATTAAAAGATTACTTTGCGTTATTATTTCCAACACACTTTAAAACAGAAGGCGTGCCTGGTACGATAATTGATGCTTATTCGGCTGGGGTACCAGTAATAGCTTCTCAATGGGATTCTGTTAATGAAATAATCTCTCATGAACTAACAGGTATTATTTATGATTATAGGAAAAATTCGGAACTAGAATATTTATTGCTCCAAATATTTGAAAATCCAAATAAAATTAACAACATGAAAATAAACTGTTTGAAAAAAGCAAAACAGTATTCTACAGAAACAGTTATTAAGGAGTTTTTAAAATATTTATAAATGAGAGGGTTAATTGTATATGGGTTTAAGCATATATAACATAAAGAGATGGACTAGAATGTTAACAGGTAGAAGCATTGAACATGTACATCAGGGTATTGGAAAAATATATTCCCTTTCAGAAGTCAAAGGATATTATAACGATTTAACAGAAAAAGTTACGAAGGATCAATATTATAGCGACGTAAAACTTCCGATCTTAATAACAGAAAGTGGTTCAGAAGTGTTATTTCCGATCGCTATTTTCCAATTTGGTTTAGGTGCATATGATTTATATTTATTAGAAAACGAAACTCTTTTCTTAGAAAAATTTAAAATTTGTGTTGATTGGGCAGTCGATAATCAAAATCCAGATGGGTCATGGAACAATTTCTATTTCAATCAACCCGAAGCACCTTATTCATCAATGGCACAGGGTGAAGGGGTGTCACTCTTAGTAAGAGCTTATAAGGAATTTAACAATGAAAAGTATCTTTTGGCAGCGAAAAGAGCAATAAGTTTTTTAATTAAGCCTCTAGAAGAGGGTGGAACGACCAAATATACTAATAACGAAATTTTTTTACAAGAGTTTACAAACAAACCGACAGTACTAAATGGATGGATATTTTCGCTCTTCGGGTTATACGATTATATTAAAATCGTTAATGATGATAAAAATATTATTGACATATATAATCGTTCAATTCAAACATTGGCAAACCACATGAATGATTTTGATAATGGCTATTGGAGTAAATATAACATTGAACATATAATTACAAGTCCATTTTATCATAGACTTCATATAGCCCAATTAAATGTGATGTATGAAATTACAGGAGAAGATATCTTTAGTGAATATCTTGAAAAATGGACAATCTATAATAATACACCGCTTAATCGATTTAGAGCGTTCACTGTAAAAGCTATGCAAAAACTACTTGAAAATGAGAAGGAATAAAATATGGATAAGAAAACAAAGGTAATGCAAATAATTCCGGAGTTTGGGCTTGCTGGTGCAGAAATCATGGTTGAAAGCCTGTCAGTTGCATTGTATGAAGATGGATTTGATATAAGTATTGTTAGCCTTTATGATTTTCATTCTGCCATTACGGAAAGATTAGAAAACCATAAAATACCGCTTTTTTATTTGGATAAGAAAAAGGGCTTTGATATAAGGGTTTTTTTTCGGTTATATAAATTATTTAAGAAAGAAAAGCCAGATGTGATCCATACACACCGTTATATAATGCCCTATGTGATACCGGCAGCAATCTTGGCGAAGGTACCAACTAGAATTCACACGATACACAATATTGCAGAAAAAGAAGTTGGGAAAATGTCCAGAAAGATAAACTACTTTTTTTATAAATATTGTAGGGTGATACCTGTAGCGATTAGTCCCATCATAAAAAAAACAGTAATCTTAGAATATAGATTCCCAGAAAATCAAGTAGAACTAGTTTATAACGGTATAGATTTAACAAGGTGTATTCAGAAGAAAGAATACCAGGCTAAAAAAGGTGTAATTAACATCCTTCATATAGGACGATTCTCCGAGCAGAAGAACCATGTTGGTTTAATTAAAGCATTTAAAATTATTCATACGAATATTCCAAATGCCGTATTAACATTAATAGGTTCAGGAGAGTTGGAAAAGACAATAAGGGATCTAGTAATAGAACTTGAATTAGAAAATTGTGTAGAATTTTTAGGAGTACAATCAAATGTTTATCCGTATTTAAATGAGGCGGATATATTTGTGCTACCGTCAAAATGGGAAGGCATGCCCATTACACTAATTGAGGCTATGGCTACAGGATTATCAATAGTAGCTACGAGAGTCGGGGGGGTTCCTGATATGATTGAGGAAAATGCAACAGGATTATTAGTTGATGTGGAGCATGAGCAAATTGCAGCTGCATTACTTAAATTGATTAGAAACAGTAGTTTGAGAGAAAAGTTGGGAACTGCAGCAAAAGTTGAATCAAAACGATTTTCATCAAAAGAAATGGCGAAAAAATATGAACTAATATATAAAAACGGTGAGAGTTATTGGAGTGGGAAGTAATAACTTAGAAGAATTTTAAGGGGAGCAACTATGCAAAATATATATCAAAGCGAACGTTTGAATGATAATTATATTGTAATAAGCATCAGAACTTGGTTGTTAGCTGTATATCTTTTTTTTGCTCCATTTGATTTTTTACAAGTAATCCCTGGTGTTTCGCTATCAAGAGTTCTTATTTGTCTGCCCTTAGTTGGGTGCTTTTTGTATATGAAATATATGAAGATTCGACTAGATCGTTTTTTATTTGTAATAATTTTATATGTGGGTATGTTGATTATATCAATGTTTTATACGTATGACTTAGAAAGTACATCTCAAAGAATAATTACAGTTGGATTAAATATGGCGGTCATACTAACTTTATCAATGTTTCATTACAATAAAAGCGAAATTACCATTATAAAAAAGGCCATGGTCTTAAGTGGGTGGCTTACATTATTTTTAATGCTCTTTTACTCTAATACTAGCTTAATGGGAGGCAGAATTACTGTTTCTGTAAATGGAGTTTACCAGGATCCTAATTATTTATGTGGTTTTTTTATCTTTCCAATTATCCATTATTTTGGGGAATTTATAAAAAAAAAATATATATTTTCATTTATAAAAATGAGCGTATTTATAATTTTAGTACTATTAACAGGTTCCCGAGGAGGGCTACTGGCAATCCTTGGTTCTTTAATTTTTTATTGTTTAATTTGGATGATAACAAAAAAATTTACACTCTCTTCTATCGTATTAATTATTAGTGTAACATCTATATTCATTATTTTCTTTAATACAGTCTTAGGTTTTTTGCCACAAACAATTACACAAAGATTTGATGCATCCTTCACAGTACAAGATGGTGCTGCAGGTAGAGGGGCTATTTGGGAGAGTATCATATATAAGTTTAATGATTCACCTAATTTCAATATGTTATTTGGTTGGGGAGCAGGTACAATTCGAAATTTCACTTATAATGGAAGTGTTGGTCATAATATATGGATCGAGTCATTAGTCGAAGTCGGGGTAATTGGCGTGCTCGTTCTTTTCATTTTTTATTTTACTTTTTTCAAAAAGGCCTTAAAAATGGATGAGTACGTTGTTAGCGCCAGTTTTATAGGATATATGATTATGGCCATGTCTATGTCCCTATATTCATATAAACCTATCTGGAACATTATTCTGCTCATCATGATTTTGAAAAATAGCACCGTAAAGAGGGAAATCGTGAAATAAAGCACATAAATTAAAAGCTAAAGTATGCATTTCAGTTTTAACGTTGCAATGTATTACCAGCATTTTATGGATTATTTAACTTTGTAAAATTATTTGCAATGCATATTCACGTGACTCGAATCTTTACTTTTGTCTGACAACTTAAGTATAAGATAATTGGAGGTTACGTGCTTTTTTTGCCCTCAAATTGTATATGGCGGTGATTTTTCCTAGTACTATAATAAGCCATTTACTTCATTTTAGTAGCTCCCAAACATAAACTTGCAAATTTCACTTGTAATTGTAGCCTCTATATATCCCACAGATTGAACTGGTTTCTTCGTACTTTTAATTAGTTGTTTGTTCAGCTCATGCAGCCCTAACCTATTTGGAAATAATATTTATGAAAATGATTCAAATAGTAATTATTGATGTATGAAGTACATATTTTAGTGAATGAGGATATTTTTACTTAAAATGATTGTTTAACTGACGACTAAATAGGCAATGATAATATAGTTTTAAACGTTGGTTGCTAAATGGGTTAAAACAAACCACATTATACAATCCTATTCTTTCAATACTATGTGACAAAGGAGATGGAAAGAATAACCCCAATATTGAAAAGGCCAGGGTAAAACCAGTTATCAATTAGTAAGGGAAGTGTATAAATGTTATCGGAGAAGCAAATTAATAGAATAAAAAAAATAAAATCTTGTCTTCATCTTATCAATTTTGGTGAACTAGAAAAATGGGATCAAATCGTAAAGAGCTTTCATAATTTTGATGTATACTATCTTGCCGATTATGTTAAAGCCTTTAAAATCCACAAAGACGGTGAACCACTACTATTCTATTATGAAGATAAAAATATTAAGGCTATGAATGTTGTTATGAAAAGGGATATAGCAAATGACAAGCGGTTTATAGGGAAAATAGCCCCGAATGTATTTTATGATATTATGACGCCATATGGTTATGGCGGATTTCTAATAGAAGGACATATTACGGAGGAAAGCTTAAAGGAGCTGGATAATGAATATAGTTCCCTGTGTCTAAAGGAAGGGATCATTAGTGAATTTGTCCGTTTTCACCCCGTTCTTAAAAATAGTGAAGATGTAAAAGGCATTTATGATATCTCAATACTTGGAAAAACCATTACAATGCAATTGAGTTCACGAGATCTAATTTTGAGTAATCTTACTAGTGAAAAAAGGAAACGGATTAGAAAAGCTAAGAATTCAGGGATTGAAATTTATTGGGGCAGAAATACAGAATTAATAGGGGAATTTATCCGTATATATAATTCTACTATGGACTATACTAAAGCAAAAGATTATTACTATTTTACAAAAGATTTTTTTAATAGTATCCTTCATGATTTAAAATACCATTCATCTATATTTTACGCTATGGATGATAAAGAGAGAATAGTTGCAATGGCGATTTTCTTATATGCTAATGGACAAATTAACTGTTTCTTGTCAGCTTCAGATAAAGAGCTTGATGAACTTGCATTAACAAATTTAATTATGTATGAAGTAGCTTGCTGGGGTAGTGAAAATGGGTACAAAACCCTCCATATGGGTGGAGGGGTAGGGGGGAAAGAGGATGGTGTATACAGTTTTAAAAAGGCATTCAACAAAAATTCGGAAACAAATTTTCTCATTGGAAAAAAGATATTTAATGAAGAAAAATATAGAGAATTAGTAGAAATCAGAGGAGTAGAAGATGATTTTGATGAAGAAACACCATTTTTTCCAATATATAGAAGTTATACTTAATAGGTTATTAATTTCCCTTTTGTATTAGGGCTTACTATTTTTTGGAATCTAAGCTGCTTAGCTACTGCAAATATTCCCGTATTAAGTGTTATGGCAAAAAGGATTAGTAGTCAATTATCTCTATTTCCAAGCAAAGAATTGGATTCGTTAACTACTAACAGATCAAGTATTTGGAGAAATCATTTAGTATTCTTTCAAGATCAACCTCTTACAAGAATATTATTTGGAGGGAATTAATTACTTTACTGACTTTGATTTTAACTCGAAATTTGAAAACGTTTTCACCAGGCATATATTGATATGCTATTAACATTTGGGTTAATAGGAACATTAGTAATGATATTATTTATTTTTATTGTTACATTAACTTATTCAAAAAAATATTATAAAACTAATGAGTCTTTACCAGAACATGTGCTTTACTTTAAAAGAAAGTGTACTACTTTATAAGCACATGGAACGGAAAGCGTCCGCCTGGAGTGGAATGTGCTGTCAAGTACTGATTTTGGTGTAGAGCCAAACTAATAATCAAGAATATTTGCTTTTAGTAATGACTGGACGACAATACCTTGAACATTTCAGCTGCTATGTAAGCTGTATCGATCTGCTGCTATTTAAAAATAATAATTTTCTTGTGTGTAAATGAAAAACGAAAAGCCTTTGGTACTTCTATTCACAAAAAAATTTAAGACTTACTCATAATCCTTATCGGTAAATAATATAGTGGATGGACCTTGAGTAGTTCTTAAAGGGAGTGTAAGGAATGGAAAATATTCTAGTCAGTATCCACTGTACTACTTATAACCATGAAAAATATATAGAAGATGCAATTGAAAGTTTTTTAATGCAACAAACAAACTTTAAGTATGAAATCATAATTCATGATGATGCCTCTACAGATAGTACTGCAGACATTATTAGAGCATATCAAAGGAAATACCCGGATATTATAAAACCAATATTGCAAAAGGAAAACCAACGATCTAAGGGGGTATCGGTAACTAAATTAAATATGAAGAGAGCAAAAGGGAAGTATATTGCCTTTTGTGAAGGCGATGATTATTGGACACATCCACAGAAATTACAAAAACAGGTAGATTATATGGAAAATAATCCGGATTGTAGTTTATGTGTTCATGCAGGGTATATCGTATTTTCATTAGACAAAAAGCTAGTATCGTATAATCGCCCTAATAAAGGAAATAATGTTTTTACTGTTGAGGAAGTGATTGAAGGTGGTGGTGGTCTTTTCCTCACTAATACCATTCTGTTTTCAACGAAATTTAGTCAAAATAGACCTGCCTTTTTTGATGTTTCTCCAGTTGGTGATTATCCATTAGTAATTAATTTATCTTTGCTGGGTACTGTACATTATATAGATGAATATATGTCAGCTTATCGAGTAGGAGTGGGTGGTTCATGGACTGCTAACTACTTGTCTACTATTGAAAAGAAAAAAACACATTTTGAAGAGATAGCAATTATGCTTGATGAAATAAATAAATACACTAACTACCAGTATGAAGATACTATTACAAGAACTAAGAGTCGCAATCAATTTAACCTATTGTTAGAACAAAGGCTGTTTAAAGAGGCAAAAACAGGAGAATTCAGAGAGTTGTATACTAAATTAGGAGTCAAAAGAAAGATAATTATATTTATAAATCAATATTATCCAAGAGTAGCTGATTACTTAAAATTGATAAAAAGGAAATGGTTTATATGGGCCATGAAGTAAAAAAAAGTGAGGTCCTTTCATCACTCTTGTGGAAACTAATGGAAAGGGGAGGAACTCAAGGTATCCAATTTATTGTAATGATTGTGTTAGCTCGACTATTATTACCTGAAGAATTTGGGTTAATTGTTCTTGTAACTATTTTTATTACAATTGCTGGAGTGTTTGTTCAAAGCGGATTTAATACTGCACTTATTCAGAAGAAAGATGCAGATGCCGTAGATTTTTCATCTGTTTTTTATTTGAGTTTATTTGTTGCAAGTCTGTTATATGTCCTTCTTTTTATTACAGCCCCATTTATCGCTACATTTTTTGAACAGCCTGAGTTTGCAAGGGTCTTAAGAATCTTATCTTTTACATTGTTTTTTGGGGCATTCAATTCCATTCAGAATGCTATTATTTCTAGAAATATGGAATTTAAAAAATTATTTATTAGTAGCCTAAGTGCCAATATTTTTTCTGGCATAGTAGGGGTTGTGTTGGCCTACACAGGTTTTGGTGTTTGGGCTTTAGTAGGGCATCAATTAACGAATCAACTAATGGTTACTATAATTTTGTCGTTTACCGTTAAATGGAAACCTCAATTTATATTTTCAATTGACAGAATAAATAAACTATTTTCATTTAGTTGGAGGTTATTGGCCTCTATGCTACTCGATACGATCAACTCAAATTTGAGAAATCTATTGATTGGTAAAATGTTTAGTCCTGCGACACTAGGTTTTTATAATAGAGGGGATCAATTTCCGAATCTTCTTATAAGCAATATCAATGGTTCTATACAGTCTGTTATGCTTCCAACTCTGTCGTCATATCAGGATGATAAGCAAAAAGTAAAAGCGATTGTACGTAGAGCGATTGTAACGAGTGCATTTATAGTGATCCCAATGATGGTTGGTTTGGCTGTTATTGCTGAACCACTAGTAAAGATTTTATTAACAGATAAATGGTTACCAGCAGTTCCATTTTTACAAATTTTCTGTGCTGTTTATGCATTATGGCCAATTCATACAGCCAATTTACAGGCTATTAATGCTTTAGGGAGGAGTGATATCTTTCTAAAATTAGAAATTGCAAAAAAAATTCTCGGACTCATTATTTTAGCAATAAGCTTACCATTTGGAGTTTATGCAATAGCTATCGGAATATTTGTAGGGGGCATCCTATCTACGTTTATTAATGCCTACCCAAATTTGAAGTTGTTAAATTATAGTATTCAAGAGCAGTGGAAAGATATTATACCATCCTTATTAATTTCCTTATTAATGGGTGCAGCAATTTATCCTATTCAGTGGGTTGGAATGTCCGATATGCTGACGGTGATTACTCAAATCGTTGTTGGTGTTGTTTTATATATAGGTTTAGCAAGGGTATTTAAACTAGAATGTTTTACGTATTTATTGATGACATTGCAAGAAATGGTGAGCAGGCAAAAAGGAATCACTGTAAAAGAGCTGTATTAATGCCATATCAAATAGATTAAAAAATAATTTTAGAGGTGTAGTAAATGAAAAAACTATTAATGCTAGGTGGTTCTCCTTCTCAGGTTCCCGCGATTAAGAAAGCAAAAGAGATGGGATATTACGTTATAACATGTGACTATCTTGAAGACAACCCCGGACATCAGTTTTCTGACGAGTACTACAATGTTAGTACTATAGATAAAGAAGCTGTTTTAGCATTAGCAAAGACCTTAAAATTAGACGGAGTAGTCTGTTATGCTGCAGATTCAGGAGCGCCTACAGTAGCGTATGTAGCGGAACAGTTAGGATTGCCAGCATTTCCATATCAATCTGTCGAGATCCTGTCGAATAAGGATTTGTTTCGATCATTTCTGAACGAAAATAATTTTAACGTTCCATTAGCTATAGGTTATGCAACACTTGAGGAAGCTATTGTAGACTTTCATAACTTTAAAATGCCTGTGATGGTAAAGCCCATTGATGCTTCAGGAAGTAGAGGTATTTCAAAAATAAACTCGATAGAGCTTCTTCAGGAAAAAGTGGAATATGCTTTAAGCTTCTCAAGAGCCAAACGTTTTATTATTGAAGAGTATATTGAAAAGCAAGGATACCAGTTGGGGGTAGATGGTTTCTCTGTAAATGGCCATCTTGTATTTTCTGGTATTGCAAATAATCATTTTGAATCTAAGCTTTTAAATCCATTTCTCCCAATAGGAGAAAGTTATCCTAGTAATCTACCGGAGCATTTGAAGTATAAAATTGATAATGAAATTCAAAGATTAATAAATTTATTAGATCTGAAAACAGGTCCTTTTAATGTTGAAGTTCAAATTGACAATAGAGAAAATATTTATATTTTGGATATAGGTGTACGAAATAGTGGTGACTTGACTCAAATTATAAAATATGCAGATGACATTGACTTAATAAAATATACAATAAAGGCTGCATTAGGTGAGGACTGTAGTGATTTAACGAGGACGGAACCAGTAGGATATTGGTCTAGTTTTCTAGTTATTAGTGAGAAGAGTGGATTATTTAAAGGATTAGAAATTGAAAATGAATTCCTAAAAAATAATATTGTTGAAATTGATGCACTAGTAAAATACAGTGGAAATATGGTAAAACCCGACGAACAATTAGGGAAAATGGTACTGACATTTTCTTCAATGGCTGAAATGTTAGAGAAAATGGATAATATGACAAATTGGATTAAGATCATTGTTGAAGAAAGTGTATTTAGTGATGTCACAAATACGTAATCTTCATTATCTTTCAAAATGACAAATGAGGTGTAATAATGAAAAAATTATTAATGCTAGGTGGTTCATATTTTCAAGTTCCCGCTATTAAAAAAGCAAAAGAGATGGGTTATTACGTTATAACTTGTGATTATTTAGAAGATAATCCAGGCCACCAATTTGCCGATGAGTCCTATAATGTCAGTACTACTGATAAAGAAGCTGTATTACATTTGGCAGATTCGTTGCAAATAGACGGTATCGTTTGCTATGCAGCAGATTCGGGAGCACCAACAGTAGCGTATGTTGCTGAGAAATTAGGATTGCCTTCACATCCATATAAATCTGTGGAATTACTGACTAATAAGGAAAAGTTTAGAGAATTTCAGAAGGAAAATGGGTTTAACATCCCTAGAGCTAAAGGATATCACACATTGGAAGAAGCTAAAGCTGATTTTCATACCTTTAATATGCCTGTCATGATTAAACCGGTTGATTCGTCGGGGAGTAAAGGGGTTTCGAAAATAGACTCAATCGAACTTCTTGAAGAAAAAGTGAAGAATGCATTAAGTTTCTCAAGAGTTAAACGTTTTATTATAGAAGAGTATATTGAAAACTTTGGTCCTCATGTTGGCGGAGATGGCTTTTCTGTAGATGGTAAACTTGTATTTCGATGTTTATCAAATGAATATTTTTCAATAGATCGAATAAATCCATTTGTTTCTGTATTTGCGAGTTGGCCTTACATGATGCCAGAACATATTCACAATAAAATTCACGATGAAATTCAAAGAGTTTTAGATTTACTCAATATGAAAACAGGTGCTTACAATTTTGACATTCGTGTTGATAATAATGAAAATGTGTATCTTATAGAGATTGCTCCGCGAAATGGTGGAGACTGGAACCCTCACGCAATAAAATATGCAACGGGCATTGATACGCTTAAATATACGATTAAGGCAGCACTAGGTGAAGACTGTAGTGATTTAACTATGATTGAACCTACTGGATTCTGGGCCAGTTATGTATTGAATAGTCAGAATAGTGGGATTTTTAAAGGAATTGAGATCCAAGAAGATTTTAAAAATAACAATCTTGTGGAATATGAATTAGTAGTACAACCGGGTGATGATATTTCTGCTCTTACAGGAGCCCATGATAAGGTTGGGATCATGATACTGAAATTTTCTTCAACGGAGGAAATGTTAGATAAGGTGGACAATATGACTAACTGGGTGAAGATTATCATTGAAGAACCTTTATTTACGAATAACAAATAATTTACGGTACATCTAGATGGGTCTTTACCAAAACATGTCCTTTACTTTAAAAGAAAGTGTATTACTTTATAGGCACATGGAACGGAAGGCGACCGCCTGGAGTGGAATGTGCTGTCAAGTTCAGATTTCGGTGTAGAGCCATCTAGATAGTTGAGAATTTTTTTTGTTCAATTATCTGATAATTGGAGTTTTATGATTTACAAAAAATTATACTTCGGATTTTTGATCTTCTTAGAGGTGATGTAATGAAAGAATTAGGTGGATACTTTGGTTTGGAGCAGTTAGTAAATAATGAATATCATGATGATTTAGTTGCATTAAACAATGCACGAAATGCATTTTTATACTTACTTAAGTCAAAAGGGATTCAGAAAGTATATATTCCTTACTATTTATGTGATTCAGTAAGCGACATGTTGAATAAAAATAACTATGAATTTGAATATTATAAAATAAACACCCATTTTATCCCGATATTTAATAAAAAAATTTATGACAATGAAATCCTTTATATTGTTAATTACTATGGACAACTGTCTAATGAGAAAATTCTTCTACTGAAACAAACATATAAGCAAATATTAATAGATAATACACATGCCTTCTTTCAAAGACCGTTGGGTGGGATTGATACTATTTATTCTTGTAGAAAGTTTTTTGGAGTGCCTGATGGAGCGTATCTTTCAACAGATAAAAAACTAAGTGAAGAACTAAAGATTGATGTTTCAAAAGAGAGAATGACACATATTTTGGGGCGTTATGAAGGTTTAGCTGCCGATTTTTATGTTAACTTTCAAGAAACGGATAAGTTACTTAATGATGAGCCTTTAAAATCTATGTCAAAACTTACTCATAACCTTCTCGGAGCAATTGATTATGAAAACGTTCGTCAAATCAGAAATAATAATTATGCATATTTAGAAAGTGCGCTCAAGGTAAAGAATAAATTGCAACTAGTAATACCTAATGGGGCTTTTGCATATCCCCTTTATACCGAAAATGCAATTGAAATTAGAAAAAAATTAATAAAGAGGAACCTGTATATTCCAACTTTATGGCCAAATGTACTGGAAAGCGCATTAGAAAATAGTATTGAGTACCAATATTCAGCCAATATTCTCCCGTTACCATGTGATCAGCGTTATGAAGAAGATGATATGAAATATATTGTACACTGTATAAATGAAGAAATATAAATCATCAGATACTTTATCGATATCATAAGTCAAATTATTTCATAAAGGTAAAGATTAAAACCCTAATGTCCATGAAATGAGGTGCTAGTATGAATAATCCAATACAAGTGACACGTTCATCAATGCCAGGTTTGGATGAGTATGTAGAAGAAATAAAAGATCTTTGGGATAACCAGTGGCTAACTAATATGGGGATTAAACATAGACGATTAGAAGCAGAGTTAGCTCGGTATTTAAACACGCCAAACATTGCTTTATTTACAAATGGTCATCTTGCACTTGAATATTTAATAGGTGCCTTAGAACTTAAGGGAGAGGTTATCACGACGCCTTTTACCTTTGCATCAACAACCCATGCAATTGTTAGAAACGGTTTAACGCCAGTTTTCTGTGATATTAATCCACATGATTATACAATTCAAACGGAAAATCTTGAAAGTTTAATAACGGAAAAAACTTCAGCCATAATTCCTGTTCATGTTTATGGGAATGTTTGTGATTTTAAAGAAATTGAGAGAATAGCAAAAAAATTTAATCTTAAAGTGATTTATGATGCAGCCCATGCCTTTGGTGTTACCGTTGATGGACTAGGGGTGGCTAATTTGGGTGATGCTTCCATGTTCAGTTTCCATGCGACAAAAGTCTTTAATACAATAGAAGGTGGAGCATTAACCTTTGCCGATTCTAGCATGAAAGAGGTATTAAATAGTTATAAAAATTTTGGGATTACTGGACCAGAAACGGTGGAGTATACAGGCGGTAATGCAAAAATGAATGAATTTCAAGCTGCAATGGGTCTTTGCAATCTTCGACATGTAGATGAAGAAATTTATAAGAGAAAGATAATATATGAGCGGTATATTGAAAATCTTAATAATATTAAAGGAATTAATTTATCCCTTCCGCAAAAAGGTGTTAAAAGTAATTATGCATATTTTCCAGTTATATTTGATGGTTTTCCACTTTCAAGAGATGAGGTTCATGATGAATTAACAAAACAAAATATTTTTTCTCGAAAGTACTTCTTCCCACTTACAAATAGTTTTGAGTGTTATCGAGATAGATTTACTCCAGATGAAACTCCAATAGCGAAATATATAGCGAAAAGGATCCTTACTTTCCCACTTTATGCAGATTTAAGTTTGGGAGATGTGGATAGGATTTGTGCGATTATTAAGACAAGTATTACTAATGTACGATAGATAAGTTGAGCAATGTTTTAAGAATAGGAAATCGAGAATCAAATTAGCTTTATCTAACTTTAGTTTAAACAATCTGACAAACTCTATGAATTAATTATTTTCAATAATAAGCATATTAAAGAGGTGAACGTTGAATGAAAGGAATCATCTTAGCTGGTGGATCAGGTACTCGACTGTATCCCTTGACTAAATCCGTTTCAAAGCAAATGTTACCCGTTTATGATAAGCCCATGATTTATTACCCGCTATCTGTATTAATGCTAGCAGGAATAAGAGAGATTTTGATTATTTCTACACCTAGAGATATTGAAGGTTTTCAGGAACTACTTGGAGATGGCTCGATGCTAGGCATGAGTTTTGAATATGCTGTTCAAGATTATCCAAGTGGCTTAGCGGAAGCTTTTATTATTGGTGAAAAGTTTATTGGAGATTCCTCGGTGGCATTAGTGTTAGGAGATAATATTTTCCATGGATCTTATTGGATTAATGTGTTAAAAGAAGCTGCAAATTTAACTTCTGGTGGAATTATTTTCGGCTGCTATGTAAAAGATCCTCGAGCCTATGGTGTTGTAGAGGTAGATGAGCATGGAAACGCCATTTCAATAGAAGAAAAGCCTAAAAATCCTAAATCCTCTTATGCAATTCCCGGCTTGTATTTCTTTGATAATGACGTAGTGGAAATCGCAAAAAACGTAAAGCCGTCAAAGCGGGGCGAAGTGGAGATTACTTCGATCATAGAGGAATATTTACGAAGAGGCGAATTAAAGGTGGAGCTTACAGGTAGAGGATTGGCATGGTTAGATACAGGAACACATGAATCTTTACTTGAAGCATCAAATTTTGTTGAGGCTATTCAAAAAAGGCAAGGGTTATATATAGCGTGTATTGAAGAAATTGCATTTAGAAAAGGCTATATTACTAAAAAACGGTTATTAGAACTAGCTCAACCGCTTATGAAAACAGAATATGGAAAGTATTTGTTGGAAATTTCTAATACATTAATTGACTCTCATGTAAACGTGTAGAGTTTTTTTAGTGGTTAAGAAAGTATAACTTTCTTAACCACATAAGTAAGGACATCAACACGCCCTATTTTGGGCGTGTTGTGTCTTTCTGATTTTAACTTTTTAATGAGGGGCGAAATGGATGACCAGGAAGAAAGTACTCGTTACTGGTGGAGCAGGGTTCATTGGTGGTAATTTTGTTCAGTATATGATTGAAAAGTATCCCGAATATGAGATTTATAATTTAGATGGTCTAACGTATGCGGGTGATTTAACGAAACATCGTGGGATTGAAACAAAGGATAATTATCATTTTATTAAGGCAGATATTGTTGATTATGAGATTATAATTCCTCTATTTGAAAAACATAAATTTGATTATATTATTCATTTTGCTGCAGAAAGTCATGTTGATCGTTCCATCACTGATCCGGGTGTATTTGTTCGAACAAATGTAGTAGGGACACAAGTATTATTAGAGGCGGCAAAAAAAATAGGAATTACAAAATTTGTGCACGTTTCAACAGATGAAGTATATGGGGAATTAGATTTTGATCCCACGACATTTTTTACAGAAGATACACCGCTTCAGCCGAATAGTCCATATAGTGCGAGTAAAGCATCATCAGATTTATTAGTTCGGGCGTATCATCATACTTATGGATTACCTATTAACATCACACGTTGTTCAAACAACTATGGGCCTTACCACTTCCCAGAAAAATTAATTCCTTTAACCATATCTCGCCTATTAAATGAAGAAAAAATCCCTATCTATGGGGACGGGCAAAACATTCGTGATTGGTTACATGTTTTTGATCATTGCGTGGCCATAGATTTAGTATTGCACGAAGGGGTAAATGGAGAAGTATACAATGTAGGTGGACATAATGAGCGTACTAATTTAGAAGTGGTTAAAACAATTATTCATTCATTAGGGAAATCAGAAGAACTAATAGAGTTTGTGACAGATCGGTTAGGACATGACAAGCGTTATGCAATTGATCCGACTAAATTAGAGCAATTAGGTTGGAAGCCCACTTATACGTTTGAAACAGGAATTGCCCAAACGATTCAATGGTATATAGATAACAATGCATGGTGGGAGCAAATTATTAGTGGACAATACCAAAAGTATTTTGACAAGCAGTATTCGTTAGAGATATTAAAAAAGTAGTGTTTTTACTACAGTTGGGACTGAATTCTGAAAGAGATGGGGTTCAGTTCTTATCTACATAAGTAAGGACATCATCTCGCCCTATATTGGGCGAGATGTGTCTTTCTAATGTCTTGTTGCTTATTAAAACGACATAATTATTAAATATTCCTTAGTAATTAAGCGTGTAGGTAATTCATATAATGGAGGAGTTAAACAAGATAGTGAACGTTATGAACTATAGTAAATATAACTGAAATAGCGCTTAACAAAGAATGCTAGAGAAACTTATTGTAGTTTGACGTAATTACACTTGTGAAATGAGGAGAAACTTGACATTTCAATTAATCCGAACAGGTATTTTAAATGAATCGTTCTTAGAAATTGATTGGTTAGGCTATTCGTCTTCGGTAGCTACCATTCATCACTATTTAGAAAAAATAAATGGTGAATTAACTGGGTGGCTCCATTCCCCTTTAGAAAAAAACGATGATATGTTGGATTCAATTCAACGTATCGCTTCTGAAATTAAATCGAAAGCGGATGTGTTAGTTGTTATAGGTGTAGGGGGCTCTTTTTTAGGAGCAAGAGCTATTCAAAATGCTTTAACACCATATTTCGGTACTCAGGAAAATGGAATTCAAGTGTTATATGTAGGTCAAAATATGAGTGGAGCCTATATTCAACAGTTATTAAATAGTCTGAAAGAAAAAGAAATCTATGTAAACGTCATTTCGAAGTCAGGCACAACGATGGAGCCGGCATTAGCTTTTCGCGTCTTTCGGAAATATATGGAACACCGTTATGCCAAGGAAGCGCAAAAGCGGATCATCGTCACAACGGATGCTGAAAAAGGTTTGTTAAAGAAAATGGCAGAGAATTCATGCTATCGTCACTTTGTCATTCCTGCAAATATTGGGGGCCGCTATTCAGTACTAACCCCAGTAGGTCTCTTGCCAATTGCGGTAGCTGGTGTGGATATTAGGCGATTACTGGAAGGTGCTAAGAAGGCTGCTATTCTATTAAAAGAAGAAAATCTCGAACTAAATGAAGCGTATCGTTATGCTGTCATTCGCCATGCGCTATATAAAAAAGGCTATCAACTCGAATTGCTCGCGACTTTCGAACCTAGTCTTGCAAAACTACAAGAGTGGTGGAAGCAATTATTTGGTGAAAGCGAAGGGAAAGGCAAAAAGGGGTTATTTCCAGCTACTGTTAGCTATTCCACTGACTTACATGCTATTGGTCAATTTATACAAGAAGGCAGTCCGATTTTATTTGAAACATTACTTCATTTCAAGGAAATCACAGATGATTGTCAGGTTCCTTTTGACCATCGAAATGAAGACGAGCTCAATTATTTATCTAACCGTAGCTTCAATGAAATCAATGCTATCTCCAAACAAGGCACTGCAATTGCGCATGCTGAAGGGGGAGTACCTGTCATTCAACTAGAACTAGAGCGGCTGGATGCCTATCATCTAGGCTACCTCATTTATTTTTTTATGAAGTCATGTGCAATGAGCGCTTCTTTATTACAGGTCAATCCTTTTGATCAGCCAGGTGTTGAAATGTATAAAAATAAAATGAAAGAATTATTAAATATTAGCTACGTTAAATTCCGTCATTGATTCTTATGAAAAAAGGGTCTGCTATTAACACAATAGCAGCGTTTATCAGCATCTAAATCTAAATAATGTGTTAACTACAAAGTCACGAATGACAAGTATTACTTAGTAACAGGTGAGGAGCTAATTAATATGAAGAAAGTTAAAAAAGCAATTATTCCAGCAGCTGGTCTGGGAACGCGTTTTCTGCCAGCGACAAAAGCGATGCCGAAAGAAATGTTACCGATTGTTGACCGACCTACAATAGAATACATCGTTGAAGAGGCCATTCAATCGGGGATAGAAGATATTATTATTGTTACGGGTAAGGGGAAACGAGCAATTGAAGACCACTTTGATAGAAATTTTGAACTTGAAGATAATTTAATGAAAAAAGGGAAATTTGAGCTTCTAAATAAAATCAATCAATCCTCAAAAGTTGAAATCCACTATATAAGACAAAAGGATCCAAAAGGGCTTGGCCATGCAGTTTGGTGTGCTAGGAATTTTATTGGAGATGAGCCATTTGCTGTTTTATTAGGAGATGATATTGTGCAGGCGGAAAAACCTTGCTTGAAACAATTAATTGAACAATATGATGAAACAAACTGTTCAATATTGGGTGTTAAAAAAGTACCGGATGACCAAACATCTCGCTACGGTATTATTGACCATTGTACTGCTGAGGGAAGGCGATATCAAGTAAATAATCTAGTTGAAAAACCTATACAAGGTACTGCACCATCTAATTTAGCAATTATGGGGCGGTATATTTTAACACCAGAAATCTTTACGTTCTTAGACAATTTAGAAGCAGGTGCTGGTGGTGAAATTCAGCTAACTGATGCACTCCAAAAGTTGAACGAGATTCAAAAGATCTATGCTTATGAATTTGAGGGAAAGCGATATGATGTTGGTGAAAAATTAGGATTTATAAGAACGACTGTTGAGTTTGCATTAAATAATGAAGAGTTTGGCATTGAAGTAGAAGAAATGTTGAAAGAAATATTATCACAAAGGACAGCTTATATAGACTAAATAGTGAAGATTCGATAGAAATCAAATAATTTTTGAATGTTGGTTTAGCTTGTATTGTGAGAGGCTGCGAAAATTATAGTAAGCAATGAAATCCTAAAGTTTAGTAGCAACTTTGGGTTTTTTTGTTTTGGGAATTTCCATGAAAATGATTAATAGGAATAAATTTTCTGTATTTTTCATACAATAATAAGTGAAGATAATAGAGGGATTTCACTATTTGTAAATGGATATGCCTTTGGGTAGTATTGTGACTTTGGTACAAGGGGGGGATTAAATGGAGGAATCAAAAAGTTTACAAGAAATCGCAAAGATAATAAGAAAACGATTTTTACTTATCATTAGCCTAACTGTTATTAGTGTTGGAATCGCTGCTGGTCTTAGCTTTTATGTTTTAACCCCCATCTATCAGGCACAAACTCAAATTTTAGTTAATCAAAACAGTAACAGCACAGAAGCATATTCATGGGAAAAAACAGAAATCGATTTTCAATTAATTAGTACGTACAATATCATTATGACAAGTTCTGGTATTTTAAGTAAGGTCATTGAGAAACTTGAAATGAACACAACGCCAGAAAGTTTATCAAAACAAATTACAGTGTCAAATGAAAGTAACTCAAAAGTTGTCAATATTAGAGTGGAAGATGAAAATCCGCTGCGGGCAGTGGAAATTTCAAATACAGTAGCTGAAGTTTTTAAAGAGGAAATTCCTAAATTAATGAGTGTTGATAATATTAATATTTTGTCAGCTGCTAAGTTAAGTGAAAATCCATCTCCAGTAAAACCTAAAAAGTTGCTTAATATGGCCATTGCTGCAGTTGTCGGTTTAATGATTGGTGTTGGTTTAGCCTTTTTATTAGAAATGTTAGATACAACGATTAAAAACGAGAAAGATATAGAAGAAGTTTTGGAATTGCCAGTTATGGGGTTAGTAGGTTCAATTGCACCAGAAAAAGTGATAAAAGATCCCCTTCAATCGCGTAGAGTAAGGAGGAATTCATAATGTTTGGAATAATGAGTAGAAAAAAGAAAAAAAAGTTAAAACTTTCAATGATGGGTCGCAAGCTAATTACAGTGTCGGATACGAAGTCTATTATATCTGAGCAGTTTCGGACAATCCGTGCAAACATAACATTTTCTATGCCCGATCAAGAATTAAAAACCATTCTAGTAACTTCGTCTACACCCGGTGAAGGTAAATCAACAAATGCTTCTAATCTGGGTGTCGTTTTTGCTCAAGAAGGTAAAAAAGTATTACTTGTAGATGCAGATATGCGTAAACCGACATTGCATTATACGTTCAACATATTTAATACATTAGGCTTGTCAACTGTGCTAACAAGACAGCATGCTATTAATAATGCAATTCAGGAGACGTTTGTATATGGCTTATATGTTATCCCGAGTGGTCCGATTCCCCCCAATCCAGCTGAATTACTTTCTTCTAAAATGATGGAGGCTTTTATGGAGGATGCGAAGAAGAATTATGACATAGTAATTTTTGATGCACCCCCGATATTATCTGTTTCAGATGCACAAATATTGTCTAACAAATGCGATGGCACTTTGTTAATCGTTAATTATGGTGTTGTAGAAAAGGAAATTGTTCTAAAAGCGAAGGCAACGCTTACTGCTTCTCAAGCAAAAATTTTAGGAGTGGTATTAAATAATTATGTAATGCCTCGTAATCATCATTATTATAAGTATTATAGTAGTATTGAGGAGTGAAAGTTGATTTATTGGGTTGTTGAAAAAGTGCCTATAGTTTAATTAAGCGAACCATTCGTCGGTTAAATCGACGAATGGTTCGCTTTTTCAGTGGATAAAAAAGTACAACTTTCTGATCCACATACGTAAGGAAAGTAACTCGCTCTATTTTGAGTGAGTTGTGTCTTTTTGATGTATTATTGGAAATACTAAATTTTAGTGGTGTTCTAATGAAGTCAAATCAATAGCCTTCAACTAAAGTTCTTTCCGGGTGAACTTCAATATTGTTTTGTCAAAATACTATCGAATAAGCCAAAATGGAATGCAATTTTTGCTTCTAAGTGGGATAGGGTGGTAGAATGGAAGGAATGTTGATTGAAAGAAAGTGTGGTCATAAATATGAAAGTTCTATTCATCGGTGATATTGTGGGTTCGATTGGCCGTGACGCAGTGGAGAAATATTTACCTCGTCTGAAGAAAAAATATGCAGTAGATGTAGTGATTGCGAACGGTGAGAATGCAGCAGCAGGGCGCGGCATTACGCGAAGTATTTATAATGATTTATTACAAATGGGCGTTGATGTGATCACGATGGGGAACCATACGTGGGACAACAAAGACATTTTTGATTTTATTGATGACGCGGATTATTTAATTCGTCCAGCAAATTTTTCGAAGGATGCACCAGGGCGCGGTATGACGCAAGTGTCGAAAAATGGCGTGACGATTTCGGTTATTAATTTACATGGACGAGTATTTTTACCGCCGCATGAGGATCCATTTGCGATGGCAGAGGAAATGGTAGAAGAAGCGCGTAAAACTTCGCCAATCGTATTTGTCGATTTTCACGCAGAAGCAACGTCAGAGAAGATTGCGCTTGGCTGGCATTTAGACGGCAAAGCTTCCGTAGTTGTTGGGACACATACACATGTACAAACAGCGGACAACCGCATTTATCCAGGAGGCACAGCGTATATTACAGACGTTGGGATGACAGGCCCGTATGATGAAATCCTTGGTATGGGTAAAGATAATGTCATTTACAAGTTTAAAACAAATATGCCGGCGCGTTACGAAGTGCCAAAATCAGGTCGTGAAGTACTAAGTGGTTTCTTCATTGAAATTGATGATAGAACAGGTAAAGCACTACGCCAAGAACGCGTGTATATTAATGCAGATAATCCATTTCAAGCATAAATAAAAAGAGTCAGCTGCGGCTGGCTTTTTTTTATTTTAACGGAAAGATTTTTCTAATTAAGAAAACAAAAATTGGTTCTATACTAAATGTTGGGGTATTACTACAATTTGAGGGTAAAAAAAGACACGTAACACCCAAATGTCTTATACTTTAGTTGCTGAACAAAAGATAAGATGGGGGTTACGTGTACATGCATTCTAACATAAGTTTACCAGGATTTGAAGACGCGATTATTTTAAAGACAGAGGTGCGTGGAGGGCAGTATCTGATTCATTTTGAAATGCCCATAACGACGCAGGTTTGTCCAAACTGTGGAGAAGATACACGCCGTGTGCACGATTATCGTTGGACTAAGGTAAAACATTTAAAAATGGCAGAACGAATGACGACTTTATTTTATCGTAAACGCCGTTATGCTTGTACGTGCGGGAAGCGTTTTGCGGAGAAGAATCAAGTTGTTTCGCCCTATCAACGCTATTCTAATGAGTGGAATCAAATGGCTCAAATCCGTTCAGTGAAAGCCAAAACCTTCACTGAGATTGCGCACCAATATGGGGCATCGGTTAGTACCATCATTCGCAGATTTGATCGGATTGTTCCTGGAAAAATTAAGGGAGAAACAGCCTTGCCAAAGGTGATTGCCATTGATGAATTCAAAGGCAATGCAGGTGGGGAAAAGTTTCAACTAATTATTGCCGATGCAGTGACAAAAGAACCTATTGATATTTTACCGGACCGGAAAAAAGAAACCATTAAAGCCTATTTGCGTGAGCATGGGGCAAATGTTGAAATGGTCGTTATGGATATGAGTCATTCATTTAAAGCAGCAGTTCAAGAAGCGCTGGATAACCCAATTATCATTGCGGATCGCTTTCACTTTGTTCGCTATATTTATTGGGCAATCGATCGTGTTCGAGTACGTATTCAGAAGGAATGGAATGATTACGATCGTAAGAAAGTAAAGAAGAAGCGTCATGTATTTTTTAAGAAACCTAAGGATGTAACTGAGAAAGACCAGTGGTATTTAAAACGCTATTTCAGCTTTTCAGCAGAATTAAAATTGGCTTATCAGTTAAAGGAACAGTTTCGAGAATGGTTTGAACTGGCGAAAGAGAATGGTGCAGAGAAACTAAAGGAAACGAAGGAATTCCTTCTGAAGTTTTATGAAGCGGTAGAAGAAGCTGATATTCCGGAGTTTCAACGCAGTGTGAAAACCCTTCAAAATTGGCAAACAGAAATCCTCAACTCTTTTACATTTAACTATTCAAATGGCTTCGTAGAAGGTTTAAATAATTTAACAAAAGTAATTAAACGCAATGCTTTTGGCTACCGTCGATTTGATCGATTACGCGCCAAAATTTTATTAACACATCAATACAAAACAGTCGGCAATGAAATAGGATAAGGGTGGAGAATTGTATCCCCACCCCAACTATTGACAAAGAACCCAAAAATTAACGTATTGAGGATACAACATATCCGTAAATAAGTGCCATTGACGCTTAATTTCCAATAAGTCGTATGTCTAACTCAACAATTGAGACAACTCACGTTAGGGAAATAAATTCCTCAAAAAAAAAAGGCGAGAGGATGACCTTACTTTATTATTAGAATCGTTCAATTTCTAGTAACCAATTATAAACTACTACACAGAAAGTTAACGAAGCTATAGAGAATAAGAGCGAAAAGTAAATAAACGAGCTCGATTCAAAAATAAATAATTCGCTTGGTCATCGCTTGAAGTCTATTTCTCTATTACACGGCATACAATTAGCTACGGACAACAAATTAGTTCGTCCTAAAACATAATAGGAATTATATGAGGAGGAATAGCTATGGATGCATTAAAAGTATCGTCTCGTTCTAATCCAAATTCTGTTGCAGGTGCACTGGTCGCTGTCATTCGTGAACAAGGATATGCGGAAATGCAGGCAGTCGGTGCAGGCGCACTCAACCAAGCTGTAAAGGCAGTGGCGATTGCGCGTGGTTTCGTGGCACCGAGTGGAACGGATTTAATTTGTGCACCAGCCTTTGCTGATATTACAATTGGCGGGGAAGATCGTACGGCTTTAAAACTTTTGGTAGAAAAACGTACCCGATAAAACGATAAAACGAACAGGTCGTCCAGATGTGGATGACCTTTTTTATTTTAGGGAGTTTAAAATGAGTTCCGAAAAAAACAACATTTGAAACAAACCATTTCAAAAAATCAGAACAACTTATCCATCCGTAAAACAAACGTAGAAATTGATAAGTAGTATTGTGTTTTGAATTTTTATTATTTTTGTATAAATATCACATTTTATATTGCGCGCTATACTATCTTGTTAAACTATTTTATAAGGGGGAATTGCTGTGGATTCATTAAAAGTATCGTCACGTTCTAATCCAAATTCCGTTGCAGGAGCAATGGTCGCAGTCATTCGGGAGCAAGGGTATGCAGAAATGCAGGCAGTCGGAGCAGGCGCTGTCAATCAGGCAGTAAAGGCAGTAGCAATTGCTCGGGGATTTGTGGCACCGAGTGGAACGGATTTAATTTGTACGCCAGCTTTTTCCGACATTACGATTGGCGGGGAAGATCGTACAGCAATAAAGCTAATTGTGGAAAAACGCAAGCGTTAAAACGAACAGGTCGTCCTCTAATTGGATGACCTTTTTTTTGCGCAGAATTCCCGTATAGATTGGCTAAAAAGATACAAAATTTACATAAAGAAATGGTATCACATTACAGAAAACTGACCTTGATTCTTGGGATTAAAAAAACCTATTCTATCTATGATTACAACTTTATGAACGGTGCGTTCCGTCAAAGGTCTGATTTTTTGTTTCAATATGACATTTGCAATAGTACACGTTACATCTTCGTGTTAAACTAATGTAGGAAATTTATCTTTTTTCAGTAGGTGTCTACACGCCGCTGAACAAAAATAAGCCTACAGGGATGTCACATATATCGTACAGCAGTTGACTCGTGTAAACTCGAGTCCGAAATATGGACGTATTTAAACCGAGGCGTAATTGATATATAAATTGCAATCTTAAGGAGATGTTGAAATGTTACATCAGCTTTCATGGAAAGTCGGTGGGCAACAAGGTGAAGGGATTGAGAGTACAGGTGAAATCTTCTCAATGGCAATGAATCGTTTAGGGTATTTCCTATACGGTTACCGTCATTTCTCTTCTCGTATTAAAGGTGGCCATACGAATAACAAAATTACAGTTCGTCCAACAGAGGTTCGTTCAATTGCGGACGATTTAGATATTTTAGTGGCGTTCGACCAAGAAACGATCGACGTAAACTATAAAGAATTAACGCCAAACAGTATTATTATGGCAGATGCAAAATTTGACCCGAAAAATCCAGAAGACTGCGTAGCACCGCTATTTGCTGTACCATTTACTGAAATTGCCGCGGAATTAGGTACTTCATTAATGAAAAACATGGTCGCAATCGGCGCAACAGCAGCACTTTTAAACTTAGAAGAATCAGTTTTCCAAAGCGTTGTTGACGAAATCTTCGGCCGTAAAGGGGAAGAAGTCGTAGCGAAAAATATCGAGGCGATTCAAAAAGGTCGAGAAGCCATTGCTGAACTAATCGGTCAACGTGTCGGTGAATGGGAGTTAACTCCGGCTGACGGCAAACGTCGCATGTTTATGATCGGTAATGATGCAGTTGCATTCGGTGCACTTGCAGCAGGTGCGCGCTTCATGGCTGCGTACCCAATTACACCAGCTTCAGAAATTATGGAATACATGATTAAAAAACTACCGAAATTCGGTGGTGCGGTCATCCAAACAGAAGATGAAATCGCAGCTGCAACAATGGCTATTGGCGCTAACTTCGGTGGCGTACGTTCATTTACAGCTTCAGCGGGACCTGGTCTTTCACTTATGATGGAAGCAATCGGTTTATCTGGTATGACAGAACAGCCGCTTGTAATTATTGATACTCAGCGTGGTGGCCCATCTACAGGCCTTCCAACAAAACAAGAGCAGTCGGATTTAATGGCAATGATTTATGGAACGCACGGTGAAATTCCAAAAGTCGTAATCGCACCTTCTACAATGCAAGAGGCGTTCTACGACACAATCCAGGCGTTCAATATCGCAGAAGAATTACAACTGCCAGTTATTATTATGACAGACTTACAATTATCACTTGGTAAACAAACAGTTGAGCCATTTGATTACAGTAAAATTAATATTCGCCGCGGTAAAATTGTTGATTCTGTGGAAGCTACAGATTCAAAGGATTACTTCAAGCGCTTTGAAAATACTGAAGACGGCATCTCGCCGCGTGTGTTACCTGGTACATTAGGTGGTATTCACCACGTAACAGGTGTCGAGCATGATGAAACAGGGAAACCATCAGAAGCAACAGGCAACCGCCGTACGCAAATGGATAAGCGTTTCCGCAAGCTAGAAGCATTAAACTTTAATGAACCAGTCTATATCAATGCACCATATGAAGAAGCAGATGTATTACTTGTCGGCTTTAACTCAACGCGCGGTGCACTTGAAGAAGTACAAGAAGCTTTAAACGCAGAAGGCATTAAAGCAAATCATGCGCATGTGCGTTTACTATTCCCATTCCCAGCAGACATCATGTCTCGATTAGTAGACGGAGCGAAAAAAGTTATTGTTGTGGAGAACAATGCAACAGGCCAGTTAGCAAATATTATGAAAATGAATATTGGCGGCCATACAAAAACAGCTTCAATTTTGAAATACGACGGTACACCTTTCTTACCGCGTGAACTTAAAAATCTTGTGAAGGAGGAGATCTAATTATGGCTACATTTAAAGATTTCCGTAACTCAGTCAAGCCAAACTGGTGCCCAGGCTGTGGTGACTTCTCTGTACAAGCAGCCATTCAACGTGCTGCTGCAAATGTTGGATACGAACCGAGTGAACTAGCTGTTATTTCTGGTATCGGCTGTTCAGGTCGTATTTCAGGCTATATTAACTCTTACGGCTTCCACGGAATTCACGGCCGCGCTCTTCCAATTGCACAAGGGCTTAAAATGGCGAATAAAGACTTAAAAGTTATTGCTTCTGGCGGTGACGGTGATGGTTTCGCAATCGGTATGGGGCATACAATCCATGCAATTCGCCGGAATATCGACATCACATATGTAGTTATGGATAACCAAATTTATGGATTAACAAAAGGTCAAACTTCACCACGTTCTGCTGCTGGTTTCGTTACGAAATCAACACCAGGTGGGGCAATTGAGCCATCACTTAAACCGTTAGAAGTTGCCTTAACTGCAGGTGCTACATTTGTTGCGCAAGGCTTCTCTACTGATATTAAAGAACTAACTGCTATGATCGAAGCTGGTCTGAATCATAAAGGCTTCTCATTCATTAACGTTTTCTCACCATGTGTAACATATAATAAAGTTAACACGTACGACTGGTTCAAGGAAAACTTAACAAAGCTTGCAGATGTTGAAGGTTATGACCATACAAACCGTGAAATGGCGATGCAAACAGTTATGAGAAATGAAGGTCTTGTAACGGGTATTATTTATCACGATCAAGAAACAACTTCTTATCAAGATAAAATTATTGGCTATTCAGAGCTACCGCTAACAGATATTGATCTTTCACTACCTGAAGCAGATTTCGATGCATTAGTAAAAGAATTTATGTAATACATGAGCTCGTCACATCCGTGTGGCGGGTTTTTTTACATTTAATTTACAAAACTCTTGCAGTATATTAATATTCGGTCGCTATTCTTGGGTTAAAAGCTTGCGGATAAGGAGACTTGCCAGTGCGACTGTCAAAATATATTAAAGTAAAGGACCGTTTAATTGTCTTAATGCTTATTTGCATCGTTTCGAACATTATTTTAGCTGTATTTAGTATGGACTACATGCGGAAAATGGAACAAGGAACGGAGAAAATGTATGCTGAAAAGCTTTTATCGATAACCCTTATACATACAATGGAACAGCAACTCGAATCAAAAGGTGATTTTGAAGCAGACCTTTTAACTGATTTGAAGCCTGCATTATTCGATTCGAAAATGGACTATTACTATAATCTTTTACAATCTGAGCCAACCGTGGAATTGCTTGTTGAAGTGAAGCAATATGTTTTAGAACGGGCAAATGCACAGCTTCAGACGTACAAGGCAGACATCAGATTTGGGTATAAATTAATTATCTGTGTATCAGTCGTGATGATTTTGCTCGTGCTGTATTTTAGTGTCGTTGCTGCAAAAGCCATTAATAAGCCAACGAAACAACTACAGCGTCTGTTCAAGCTCGCGCAGCAAGGGGATTTCACGAAAGTAGCAGACTATGATGCCCGCGACGAGCTCGGTGAAACGATGCGCTATTATAATGCAATGATGACCGAAATTAGAGAGTTACTAAAAGTGGTAAATACAAGTACTCAATCTGCAACAGCGGCGAATATTTTGCTTGAAAAAAGCTCAGCGGAAATGACTAGAGGTGCGGTGCATATTTCAAGTGGAACGGAAATAATGGCGCACTCTGCACTGCATACATCCAATCAGCTCAACGAAAACGCGGCATCTATTCAAGAGGTGGCAGGAGGAATTGAGCTCATTACGGAACGCATGAAGGATGTTGAACGCAGTATCCAACAAACGATTGCTGAGGCGGAAAGTGGTCAGCAAATTGTCTCGGAAAATTTAACCCAAATGACCGAAATCGAATATGCGATACAGCAAGCTAATTACACGATGCACGCATTAAATGAGCAGTCGCTAGAAATTCATAAAGTTGTCGACATGATTCATGCCATTGCCGATCAAACAAACCTACTTGCACTGAATGCCACAATTGAGGCGGCACATGCAGGGGAGCACGGACGCGGTTTTGCTGTTGTTGCGGGTGAAGTGAAAAAGCTGGCGGCCCAATCGATCCAATTTACGAAGGTTATTGCAGCAAACGTTCATGAAATTCGCTCAGAGGCCAGCAATGCAACGAAGATGATGGAAATGGCAGTAGCAACAGTCCATCAAGGATTAGTCAAAACGGAACATACTGCAGCCAAATTCCAATTGATTTCGCAGCAGATTTTGCAGATGGGGCCACCCATTGAAGAGGTGGCAACCGTCATTGATACGATTTCGGCACATACGAAAGAAGTAGCGCAATCATCTGTAGAACTAGGCGCCATGTCGGAAGAAAACACCGTGCAAATTACTCAAATGGCTACCAAAGTGGCAGAACAAAAAAAATCGACAGCCGACATGCACGACGAAATCCGGAACATCGCCAAAAATATGCGCGCACTAACTCATGCAGTACATCGGTTTAAAGTGTGAAAATAACTTCTTTGCCTTACTAAAAAGTGTTGAAAAAACTACTTTCCCACATCAACTAGGAATCCTCTCATTTGTTCGCTACAATACGGGCTAAGGAGGGGATTTTGTGTTGTTGATGGAACGCTCGACCCCGCAAAAATTGACGATCCTCACTACATTTCAGAGGCGTGTGGATAGAACGCTGGAGGAGCAATTGAAAGTGGTGACGATTGGCTATGAAGGGGAGAAAAGAGTTGATCGATACTGGAAAGAGATTGCCGGAGAGTATGTGCTATTTCATAATTTTGAAGGGATGAATGATGTTGGAGGCTCACATCAAATTGATACAATTTTTCTTTGTCCGCAATTTCTCCTTGTACTAGAAATTAAAAATATGACTGGGAATTTGACGATTGATGCGGATAAACATCAGTTACTACGAATTCGCAAAACCGGAGAAATTGATAGTTTTTTGAATCCAATCAATCAAGTTATGCGTCATCAACAGTATATGAAGCGGATTGTGGAAAGGCTTGGCATACAACTCCCAGTCTGTAGCGGTATTATTATGGCGCATCAATCTGCCGTTATCGGCGACATGCCAAACGATGTGCCGATTTTTCACGTTAGTGGGCTCGCGATGTTTATTCAGAAGATGTATCAACAACACCCCCGGTCAATCGCACCTCAGCATGTAGAGCTCATTGGTGAAACATTAGTTACCATGCACAAACCACGTGACTGGACCTACCCAGTTGAAATCGGCAAAGTTCGTAAAGGAGCTCTTTGCGGAGAGGGGCATGTGATGAAATATAAATCGGGTAAGTTTGTTTGCTTTTGTGGAGAGAAAGGCGTACAACCTTTATATCAAGGGCTCCACGATTATCGACTATTAATAAGTGAATGGATTACAAATAAAGACTTTAGAGATTTTTTTATGATAGATAGTAGTGACAAAGCAAATAAATTATTAAGGAAATTGAATTTTTATTATGAAGGGACGAATAAAGGGAGACGTTATTTAATCCCAAAAGAGGTTTGGCGGATATAAGTGAAGTTTTGGCGGATATCCAGAGTAAATTGGCGGATATAGCACTTGAATCCGCGGATATCCGCCTCAATTTCGCGGATAAATCTGAATTTCGCACAATCAACCCCAAAAAGGAGGCTCATTCCAATGACGAACATTATCGATTTCATCTCCAAAAAGAAGCATCAGCAAGAGGAAAAACTCCACCGCATCTTTCAAAAACGCAATTCTATCCAGGACCCACAACAACTAGACAAGCTCGTGCAATCAAAGCTACTTGCTGTTGAGGATCATCGCCTGTTTCTTGCCTTCATTGCCTACACAGAAGAGCATGAGTTAGACTCTAAAATGATTTTCCGAGAAGTACTGCAACTTCCGAAGCACCAATTTGAATCCAAGTATCAAATGAAATGGTCAGCTATTGTACAACTTGCCTTTACGTTTCTCGTGATATTAAAAGGCAACGATGAGCAGGCGTACCGAGAATTTCTTACGATCCCTTCGCAATAGCTTGTCCTTCCGCCTATGTTTTCGCTATAATAGACAAATGGGTATTCGACAGTGCGAAGCCATTTGAAAGGAGTTTACAGTTCGATGAATGAGGAACAACGACTAGCGAGTCAGCAAGTTAAACAACCAAAAACGTCTGAGGCAAAAGCTGAAAAGGACTACAGTAAATATTTTGAAAAAGTGTTTACTGCTCCATCATTAAAAGACGCGAAAAAACGTGGGAAAGAAGATATTAAGTACCATAAAGATTTCGCTATTGATGAACAGTTTTTACGTATGGGCGAAGGTCGTAAGTTTTATATTCGTACGTACGGTTGCCAAATGAATGAGCACGATACAGAAGTAATGGCAGGTATTTTCATGCAGTTAGGATATGAGTCAACAGAGGACATCGAATCAGCAGATGTTGTCCTCCTCAATACATGTGCCATCCGAGAAAATGCGGAAAACAAAGTATTTGGAGAGCTTGGATTCCTAGTAAAATACAAACGTAAAAATCCTGAAATGTTAATCGGTGTTTGTGGCTGTATGTCGCAGGAAGAATCGGTTGTGAATAAAATATTAAAAACGTATCCGCATGTGGATATGGTTTTTGGAACGCATAATATTCACCGCCTACCGAACATTTTACAAGAAGCCTACATGTCAAAAGAAATGGTCATTGAGGTGTGGTCAAAAGAAGGGGACGTCATTGAGAACCTTCCGAAAAAACGCCTTGGTTCGATCAAAGCTTGGGTTAATATTATGTACGGCTGCGATAAATTTTGTACATACTGCATCGTTCCGTATACACGCGGCAAGGAGCGCTCACGCCGTCCGGAAGAAATTATTGCGGAAGTTCGCGAGCTAGCGGCACAAGGCTATAAAGAAATTATGTTACTTGGCCAAAATGTCAACGCATATGGGAAAGATTTTGAAGACTTACACTATCGTTTGGGCGATTTAATGGACGAACTTCGAAAAATCGATATTCCGCGTATTCGTTTCACGACGAGTCATCCACGTGATTTTGATGACCAATTAATCGAAGTGCTTGCACAGGGTGGTAATTTAGTAGAGCATATTCATTTGCCGGTTCAGTCAGGTTCAAATGACGTGCTAAAAATTATGGCGCGTAAGTATACACGCGAGCATTTCTTACAACTTGTTGATAAAATAAAAGTTGCGATGCCGAATGTTGCCCTTACGACGGACATTATTGTTGGCTATCCGAACGAGACGGAAGAGCAATTCCAAGAAACATTGGAGCTGTACCGTGAAGTCGGCTTTGAAATGGCATTTACGTATATTTACTCACCACGCGAGGGAACACCGGCTGCGAAAATGGTCGACAATGTACCAGAAGAAGTAAAAAAACAGCGCCTACAACGCTTAAATGCGGTTGTAGCGGAGTTTTCTAGTGCAGCACTGAAGCAACTAGAAGGTGAAGTCGTAGAAGTACTAGTTGAAGGTAGTAGTAAACGCCGTGATGATGTGCTTGCAGGTTACACGCGCAAAAATAGATTAGTGAACTTTGAAGGTCCGACTGAGTTAGTTGGGAAGCTGGTGAAAGTAAAAGTAATTGAGGCAAAATCCCATTCTCTCATGGGCGAATTTATAGAGCAAGTAAAAGAAAAGGTGGAGCTAGTATGACAAAACTTTATACTAAAGATGAGATTGTAGCAAAAGCACAAGAAATCGCGCACATGATTGCGAATACAGAAGAAGTAGAATTCTTCAAAAAAGCAGAAGAGCAAATTAATGAAAATCAAAATGTACGTGAAAAAATTGCATCATTAAAAACATTACAAAAGCAAGCAGTGAATTTCCAACATCTTGGAAAAGAAAAAGCGCTTAAAATGATTGAAGGCAAAATCGCTGGTATTGAAGAAGAAATCGATGCTGTCCCAGTTGTTCAGCAATTTAAGCAATCTCAAACAGATGTAAATGACTTATTGCAACTTGTATCCAATGCAATTGCAAACGCCGTTACAACGGAAGTAATTGAAGCTACTGGTGGCGACGTTTTAAAAGGTGAAACAGGCTCAAAAGTACAAAATAGCACACCTGGTAGTTGCTCATAAAATGTGAAAAGCAGTCCTAATGACATGGACTGCTTTTTTTATGGTAAAAAAGTATACTTTCTCATTTCGTGATACGGGACAACATCTCGCCCTATTCTGCGCTTAAGTGGGCCTTTTTCAGTGTAAAAAATTGCTCGTTAATTATGCGAAAATTGTCGTATAATCTTGCTTATTTTGGTATAATCAGTAAATTGTTCATTTTAATAGGAAGGATAATAAAAAATGTATGAAATTTACAAAAACCAACTACAAAGAAATCAATTGTATTCCGGATTATGTCAGATTGCAAAACAGCTAGATTCAGGGGTTGTGATAATCGATCCACTGAAGGATTTTACAATTGTTTATGCGAATCATGTTTTTACCGAGATGACAGAGTATAGTGACCATGAACTTATCGGCTCTAAACTTACAATGCTACAAGGTCCTTTATCGGACAGTGAGCAAGAGCAAGTTTTTTTAGACAGTCTTCAAAATTTCAAGTCGATTAAAACGACAATATTTCATTATCGTAAAGATGGTTCGGCATTTTGGCATGAGCTTTCTAGCTTGCCGATTCATGATGAACAGGGAATCGTACAGTTCCACTACATTACTTCAAATGATATTACGAGTATCGTAAATATGGAGGCACTTGTATTATTGGAGAGAGAAGTTTATACGGGGCTTGAACAGGGCGATGAGCTTTCTGTGATTTTCGAGCATATTTGCAAGTATGTAGAGATGAAATTCCAAAAAAAATGCCGGTGCTCGATTTTGCTTCTTGAGGGCACACAGTTAAAAGTAGTTGCGTACGGATCCTTACCAAAACAATTTAAATCGATTATGCATGGCATGGATATATCTAAATTTATTTATAATGAAGAAACAGCAGTGTTTTTAAAAAAGCCCTTCATTATTAAAGATATTAAGCAAAATCAAAATAGTTCCGAATATGCGGATATATTCACTTGCTATAATTTAGTGTCTTCTTGGGGTCAGCCGATTGTAAGTGCGGAAGGTGAAGTGGTTGGTATTTTTTCAATGTATTTTGAAGAAACAGTAGAACCAAGAGATGTTGATTTTCAATTTTTAAATCGAGTTGCACCAATCGTGACAATGGCATTTAAATATTTCAATCAAAAGAATGAAATTAGCCAACTTGCTTTTTTTGACCACACTACGGGTTTACGGAATATTGAATCGTTTAAAAAAGAAATCGTGAAACAATGTAGTAGCGGGACTAAAGGTGTTATTTATATTTTTGAACCGGGAGAGTATCAAAATATTGTAGATTTATATGGACGTCAAGGTGGCGATGAAATTTTACGCCAGCTGTCAGTTCGCCTGAAAAAATTAGACATTTTTGAACAATCAATTTTAGCCCGCTATACAAGCTCTGCAATTATTATTGCAACAAAATATCAACCAAAGCAGGATTTTAGCCATACGGATGTAGAGGACATGTTGCTAATTGAGCCGTATAAAATTGCGGATAAAAATGTGTATATTACACTGAAAATCGGTACCTCACATTTTGATGAGGGTATTTCTACTGATGTTAGTATCCAACGAGCGGATACGGCACTGTCAGCTGCGTTAAAATGTGTAGGTACCGTTATAAAGCAGTATGATGAAACCCAAATTACGGCGATTCAACAAGAAATGGAAGTTTTATCACACATCTCAAGTGCACTGAAAAATAAGGAGTTTGTGCCTGTATTGCAGCCTAAAGTGAATATTAAAACAGGGGAAATCGAAAGCTTTGAGGCATTAGCACGCTGGATGTCTAAAGATGTAGGTTTCGTATCACCAGCAATCTTTATTCCAGTCGCTGAAAATACAGGGAATATTCATAAAATTGACCGTTCAATTTTAAAGAAAATACTTGTGTGGCAAAAGGCTCGAATGGATGCTGGAAAGAAAATGTTCCAAGTATCTGTCAATATTTCGCCAAGTCATTTTTATTATCCTACCTTTGTAGAAAATACATTGGCACTCATTCATAGCTCTGGTGTAGATCCATGTTATTTGAAATTTGAGATTACCGAAAGTATTGAGCTAGAAAATGTACTGCGTGCTAAAAAAATTATTAACGATTTAAAAGACCAAGGCATTGCCACGTCAATTGATGATTTTGGTGTGGGCTATTCTTCACTTAGTTATTTACAGGAGCTACCGTTTGAAGAAATTAAAATCGATAAAAGCTTTATTGATAATTTAGCCGAGCCGCGTATGAATGCGGTTGTCAAAACCATTATTCAGCTGTCTGGGAATTTACAAATGACATCAGTCGCAGAAGGCATTGAAACCGAGGAGCAACATAATGAATTGAAAGCGCTTGGCTGTCATATCGGGCAAGGTTATTACTATTACAAGCCTCTTCTATTAGATGAAGTGGAAGACTTATTTAAAGATGAAACAACCAGTATACACTAATAAAAATGCTGCAAATTTATCGAGGATTTGCAGCATTTTTAGGTTCTAACATTTCCCATTAGCCAACCGTTCAGGTAGTACTACAACGCTCATAGATGGACTTTTTAGTGGATGAAAAAGGATACCTTTCTCATCCACGTAAGTAAGGACATCGACTCGCCCTTTCTTGAGTGAGTTGTGTATTTTTAATACGTAACCCTTTAGGCTTAAGCCGCATACACTAATGCGAGTAGTAAGGAAAGGGGAGATTTTCGGTGAAGCGTTTACGTCAAATTGTGACGAAGGCAGTAATTGCGAAGGGGAAAAAGCGTACTGAATGCAGTGAAACGCTGCGTCCACCGAATGTACCGACAAGCATTTTAGGTTGTTGGGTCATTAATCATCAGCACCAGGCCAAAAAAGTAGGGAAATTTGTAGAAGTGTCTGGAAAGTTCGATGTTAACGTGTGGTATGCGTTCAATAATCATTCTAAAACGGCGGTATTTACAGAAACGATTTCCTATAAGGATCGTATTAAGCTGAAATACCGTGACGAAGAAATCTGTGATTCGACTGATGTTCGTGTTCGTGTCTTGCAACAACCGAACTGTATTGAAGCGGTCATCACACCAAATGGTGAACAGTTTAACGTCGTGATTGAAAGAGAATTTTTAGTGGAAGTAATTGGTGAAACGACAATATGCATCAGTGTTCATCCTCTTGATTTTGAGGAGGAATGGAGTTTTGAAGATGAAAGTTCGATTCAATCGTCAAGTTCATCGTCGTCAAGTTCATCATGTTCTTCAATTTCAGGCTTTGGGAAATCGAACGAATCGTCTTCATTTTCATAAAAAATTTGAGCGCCTTCTACAATTCATAGTAGATATTAGGGCGCTCTTTTCTATTCTTTTGTTATAATGGACAGTACAAGAAAAGCAAGTGAGGGAACCAGATGACTACATATACACCAATGATGCAACAATATTTAGAAGTCAAAAAAGAGTATCAAGACGCCTTTTTATTTTATCGATTAGGCGATTTTTATGAAATGTTCTTTGAGGATGCTATTAATGCATCACAAATTTTAGAAATTACATTAACAGCCCGTGCTGGAAATACGGACAACCCCATTCCGATGTGCGGTGTACCACATCATGCGGCTAAAAATTATATTGAAACACTTGTCGCAAAAGGCTATAAAGTGGCCATTTGTGAGCAAACGGAAGATCCAAAGCAAGCAAAGGGCGTTGTAAAACGTGAGGTTGTGCAGTTAGTAACACCTGGAACGATTATGGAAGGGAAAACGATTGATGGGAAAACAAATCACTTCCTAGCAGCGGCTGAGGAATTGTCCCCTACAGAAATTGCTTTTGCGTACCTTGATGTATCAACGGGCGAAGCGAATACGTCGACCATTGAAGGCAGTGTAAAGGAATTAATTCAGCAACTACAAGCTTATACTATTCGGGAATTGATTGTGACAGAGCAGCTGTATATTTTAATGGCAGAACAAGCTACAAACTACGGCATTGTATTGTCTCGCGAGACAGAAGAAATGGAAGATGTAAAGGCGGGTCAGTATGTGAGCGCGCTACCAGCAAACCTGCAACCTGTTGCGAAGCGTCTACTACAATATATTGAACGTACGCAAATGCGTTCCTTATCGCATATTCAAGCGTTTAGCTTTACCGAGTCCAAAAATTATTTGCGTATCGATACAAATTCAAAGCGTAATTTAGAGCTCATTCAGTCAATTCGAGGCGGTGATGCAAAAGGTACATTGTTATGGTTACTGGATGAAACCGTGACAGCGATGGGCGGACGTAAATTAAAGCAGTGGATGCACCTGCCCCTTGCAAGTAAACATGCGATCGAAGCACGCCTTGCCATCGTAACGGATTTGCTAGAAGAGTTTTTCGTACGTGGCGAGCTACAAAAGTTATTGAAACAAGTGTATGACTTAGAGCGTTTAGCCGGACGCGTTGCATTCGGTTCTGTTGGCGGTCGTGATTTAGCGCAGCTTCGTGAATCACTACGACAAGTACCAGCAATTCAAGCAAAACTACTAGAAAGTGGTAAAGAAACCTTAACAGCACTTGGGCGACAGTTAGATTTATGTACGGATATTGAAGCGCTATTATCAATGGCTATTACGGATCATCCTCCAATTTCCATTAAAGAGGGCGATGTTATTCGAGATAGCTACAATGAACAGCTCGATCAGTACCGCTACGCCTCTCGGAACGGGAAGGACTGGATTGCGCAACTTGAACAAAAGGAACGCGAATTGACGGGCATTAAAAATTTGAAAATCGGCTATAATCGTGTGTTTGGTTATTATATTGAAATTACGAAATCTCATTTAGGTAATGCGGATTTAGCACGTTATGAGCGCAAGCAAACACTTGCCAATGCGGAGCGTTATATTACAGAGGAATTAAAAGAAAAAGAAGCGCTTATTTTAAATGCAGAAGAGCAAAGTTTAGCGCTTGAGTATCAATTATTCGTTGAACTGCGCGAGGAGCTAAAGGCTTTTATTCCACGTGTACAAGCGTTAGCGGCACAAATTAGTGAACTCGATGTATTTATAAGCTTTGCTGTTGTTACTGATAAATACCGGTTTACAAAACCAACATTCCACGACGGACGCGCTTTAACAATTATTGAAGGTCGCCACCCTGTTGTTGAAAAAATGCTAAATAAGCAAATGTATGTACCAAATGATTGTGTCCTAACTAATGATAAAAATATGATGCTGATTACGGGGCCAAATATGTCCGGTAAAAGTACGTATATGCGCCAAGTCGCACTGATTGTTGTCCTTGCGCAGATGGGCTGTTACGTACCAGCAGAAGTAGCGGAACTGCCAATTACCGATCAAATTTTTACGCGTATCGGTGCTGCAGATGATCTAGTAGCAGGACAATCAACGTTCATGGTCGAAATGTTAGAGTCACAGCATGCCATTACGCACGCAACGAAAAACAGCTTACTATTATTTGATGAAATCGGTCGCGGAACGTCCACATATGACGGGATGAGCTTAGCACAGGCAATGATGGAATATATTCATACGGAAATCGGTGCCAATACACTATTTTCTACGCATTATCACGAGCTAACAGACTTAGAAACACAACTGGAGCACCTGAAAAATGTCCATGTAAGTGCGACAGAAAAAGACGGCCGGGTTGTCTTCTTGCACAAAGTAAAGACAGGAGCAGCAGATAAAAGCTACGGTGTCCACGTTGCTGAACTTGCGGACATGCCACAAGCAATTATTGACCGTGCACGCGTGTTACTTGAGGAATTTGAAAGTAAGGAGCCTGTGAAAGTTAGTTTACTGACTCCTACCCAATTACTTGAGCATGATCAATCGGTAGAAAAAGCAAAGCCAGTCCTAAAAGATGAGGAGCTTCAGCTATCATTATTTGAAGCAGTGCGTGAGGAGCCTCAGTTAACACAAGGTGAGCGAGATGTGTTAGAGGCACTTGCGAAGCTCAATGTAATGGGGACAACGCCGATGCAGGCAATGACAACACTTTACGAATTACAGCAAAAATTATTAAACGATAACTAAAAAGGTGGCGTGACATGGGAAAAATTCAAATTATGGACGAATGGCTGTCCAATAAAATTGCAGCCGGTGAAGTAGTTGAGCGCCCCGCATCCGTTGTGAAAGAGCTAGTTGAAAATGCAATTGATGCGGGCAGTACAACAATTGAAGTTTTTCTTGAAGAAGCCGGCCTCGCATCAATCCAAGTTGTAGATAACGGCAGTGGCATGGATGAGGAAGATGCACTAAAGTCATTCTTTCGCCATGCTACGTCTAAAATAGAAAAAGAACAGGATTTATTTCGCATTCGCACACTTGGCTTTCGCGGGGAGGCATTAGCGTCGATTGCATCTGTTTCAAAAGTTTCCATTCGCACGTCAGACGGAAAAACGAGCGGTCTTGAACTTTTTTTAGAAGGTGGCCATGTGAAAGAACAGAAGCCAACCGCTCTTCGAAAAGGAACAGATATTACGGTGGCACAGTTATTTTTCAATACGCCGGCGCGCTTAAAATATTTAAAAACAATCCAAACCGAGCTCGGTCATTCGATTGATTTACTGAACCGCATTGCACTTGGCTATCCTGAAATCGCGATTAAGCTCGTACATAATGGTCAGACGCTCCTACAAACAAACGGACGCGGCAATGTACAGCAAGTGCTCGCTGCCATTTACGGAGCCCATAATGCGAAAAAAATGATTGCCTTTGAAGGTGGAAATAATGACTATAAAGTACATGGCTATGCAACGCTACCAGAAGTAACACGTGCCTCCAAAAACTATATGTCTTTATTTGTGAACGGTCGCTGGGTGAAGCATTACCTTGTACAAAAAGCCATTGTCGATGCGTACCATACGTATTTACCGATTGAGCGTTTTCCAATTGTCCTCCTTTATATTGAAGGGGATCCACACTTAACCGACGTCAACGTACATCCGGCAAAGCATCAAGTACGTCTTAGTAAAGAGCCGGAACTATTAAAGCTTGTAGAAGAAACGCTGCGTGGTGCCATTCGTCAAGTGATTCGCGTACCACAAGTGGAAAAGCGTGACAAGCCCGTACGTTTACCGAGCGAGCAAATGAATATTTGGAAACCTGCACAAACAGTGGCACCAACATTTGATGAAACGAAGCTGGGTGAAATTGTCGAACGCTTAACGCATGAGCAACCGATCGTGCGCGAGCAGGCACCACTTCAATCGATTTTTACTCCATTAGCGAGTGCACCAATTTTTATAGAAGAAAAATCAATAATAGAAGCTTCCGCACAAAGTACACAAGCCCCCATAGCCCAACAGGAACTGCCGCATGAGTCGGATCAAGAATTCTCGGAAAAGAAAGAGCACTTTCCGCAACTTGAAGTCGTAGGGCAAATTCATGGTACGTATATTGTGGCGCAAATGGAGGACGGCTTTTATTTGATTGACCAGCACGCCGCACAGGAACGGATTAAATATGAATATTTCCGTGACAAAGTAGGCGAAGTGAATGCGAACGAACGGCAAGCGCTACTGATGCCCCTCACGTTCCACTATTCTGCGGATGAGGCATTAACCTTGAAGGAATCCATGATCGCACTTGAAGAAGTAGGCGTGTTTTTAGAAGAATTTGGCCAAGCATCCTTTGTAGTGCGTGAATACCCAACCTGGTTTCCTAAAGGGGAAGAACAGGAAATAATTGAAGAGCTAATCGAGCAAGTTTTGAAAACGCGGAAAACGGACGTTAAGAAACTACGAGAAGCAGCAGCTATAATGATGAGTTGTAAAAAGTCGATTAAGGCGAATCATTATTTAAATAAAGAACAGATGGTGAAGCTTTTAGATGATTTACGAGCAGCGGACAATCCGTTTACTTGTCCACATGGTAGACCGGTGCTTATTCATTTTTCAACATATGAAGTAGAAAAAATGTTTAAGCGTGTGATGTAATAGATGTAAATCCGAAGCAAAGGGTGATTTAATGGACAAACAAATGCAATATGTAAGAATGAGTGATGGGCATGAAGTTTTTGTTACAACATTTACACCTAAAGAGCAAGTAGTAGGGCATTTTCATATTTTACATGGGATGGCAGAGCATTCAACACGCTACACATCTTTTGCAGAAATGCTCTGTGAACACGGTTATTTCGTATCGATGCACGATCATAGAGGACATGGCAATACCGTTGATCAAAACGGCCAACTAGGCTATTTTGGTGAGCAAAACGGCTTTGCGCGTGTTGTAAAGGATGTATTTGATGTCCTGCAAACAATTCGTCAAGGAAGAAATCTCCCACCTGTGACGTTATTTGGGCATAGTATGGGATCGTTTATTGCAAGGCGCTATATACAACTCTATAGCTCGACATTGCAGGATGTCATCATTTGTGGGACAGGGGCGACAACAAGGCTGCATTATGTGGGGAATCGTCTTGCCAAGGCGCTCGCAAAAACACAAGGACCACTAGAAAAAAGTCATCTAATGAATGACCTGAGCTTCGGTAGTTTTAACCAATCATTTAGCAATGTGAAAACGTCATTTGACTGGTTATGTAGCGATCAAGAGGAAGTACAAAAATATATCGCTGACCCGAAATGTGGATTTATTGCAACCAATCAATTTTTTGCGGATTTAACAGATGGTCTTATTTTAATAAATAAAAAGGGTGAAAACTCACGCATTCGTCCAGATTTACCCGTCCTCTTTATAAGTGGCAGTGAGGATCCTGTAGGGGACAAAGGGAAAGGTGTATTCCAAGTAGCGCAGCAAATGACGGAATCTGGCGTGGAGTCCGTGTCGGTGTACTTATTTGAAGGAATGCGCCATGAAATATTGAAAGAACCAAATAAACAGCATGCATACGATATTATTTTACGGTGGTTAAAAAATGACTAAAACAAAAGACGTAGTGGCAATTATTGGCCCTACTGCATCAGGGAAAACAGCACTTAGTATTAAGTTAGCAAAGGAAATCGGTGGAGAGATTATTAACGGCGATTCCATGCAAATTTACAAACAAATGGATATTGGGACAGCGAAAATTACCGAAGAGGAAATGGACGGTATCCCCCATCATCTACTCAGCATTAAAGAACCAACAGAAGGCTTTTCTGTTGCAGAATACCAGCAGCTCGTACGCGACAAAATTGTTGACATCCAGTCGCGCGGCAAAATGCCAATTATCGTCGGCGGTACAGGCTTATATGTGCAGTCTGTTTTATATGACTTCCAATTTACGAAGGAAGAAGTAGATGAAGAAGCGCGAAAAAAATATTATGAAGCGCTAGCGGTGCTTGGTCCAGATGCAATGCATGCGCGCCTCGCTGCAATTGATCCAGCAACAGCACAGGAAATTCATCCAAACAATACGCGTCGTGTTATTCGTGCGCTCGAAATGGCGGAGTTGAGTGGCGTATCAAAGGCTGCCGAGGAATTTAATCGCGGCGATATTGCTTTATATAATCATTTAATTATCGGTATGGACATGGACCGTGAGAAATTGTATGCCCGAATTAACTTACGTGTGGACATGATGATGGACAACGGGTTAGTAGAAGAAGTGAAGGCATTGTATGATGCGAATATTCGAGACGTCCAATCCGTGAAAGCAATTGGCTACAAGGAACTTTACGCCTATTTTGACGGCTTCGTTACATTAGAGGAAGCAGTGGAACAAATAAAGCAAAATTCAAGACGCTATGCTAAACGTCAATTAACGTATTTCCGCAATAAGATGGACGTCCAATGGATAGGGAATGATTGGGATGTCATAATAAAAAACTTCTAATTTTTCAAAAAAAGAAGGAAAAAATATAGTCATGGCGAATAAAGAGGAGTGAATAGAAAAGAAAAGAGGGATCCTTCATGAAATCGATTAACTTACAAGATACGTTTTTAAATTATCTGCGGAAAAATAATATTTTCTTAACGGTATTCCTGTTGAATGGTTTCCAGTTAAAAGGGACAATCAAATCCTATGACAACTTCACTGTACTGTTAGAATCGGACGGTAAGCAGCAGCTTATTTATAAGCACGCAATCTCTACTTTTGTGCCTTCTAAACAAGTTGTATTGGCAGGGGAAGAAGATAAATTTAAACCTTTTGTTGATATAAAAGGTTGAATTGTATCCTTCGCTAGCAGTTTTCCAGCTATTCACTTATAATGACAGTGTATAATGAAATATTGGAGGATTTTAAACGTGAAAACAATGACAACTGATGATTTACTAAATTTATTTGATGCAAATGAAGATTTAAACGTAATTGATGTTCGCGAGGACTTTGAAGTAGAGCATGGAATGATTCCAGGTGCTATTCACATCCCGCTTGGTTCAATTCCTGAACGTACGGAAGAACTTGATCCAGCTAAATCATACATCGTCGTATGTAAAGCTGGCGTACGTAGCGCCAATGCTTGCGAATATTTAGCAGCACAAGGCTTTGACGTAACAAACCTAGAAGGCGGCATGATGTCGTATGATGGTGAGTTAGAATTTAAGTAGTCTTATAATATAGCGCAGAGTTTTGGGAACCCCCTCAACTCTGTGCTTTTTAGTAGGTAAAAAGTAAACCTTTCTAAATGGTGAAAGTGAAATGTACGCGCTTCAATACTTGTCGCGCTCTATTTTAAAGTTGTATTAATTTTTCGTCTTGGTAAATGCCATTTCTTTGTATAGGAACAAATGCGCAATAGTGTAATGAGTATAAATAAAACGTAGTGAAAAATATCGCTCGTGAACATATTGAGGCCAATGATTAAACCGGCTCCTGCTGCCCACATGGCATAAATTTCATCGCGCAGAACAATTGGTTTACGCCCAGCAAGCAAATCGCGTACCATGCCGCCACCAGAACCAGTAAGGATGGCTGCAACAATGACCGCACTTAGTGGTAAATTAAGGGATACTGCATACATGGCTCCTTGAATTGCAAAAGCCGAAAGCCCAATAGCATCGGTAAAATTCCCCCATCGATTCCAATGTTTAATTAAGCGCTGGGGCACTAAAAAGAATATCGTAATAGCCGCAATAGCAATTTGAAACATCGATTCCTGACTCCATAGCGTTGATACGGGTAGACCGATTAGGACGTTGCGAATGGCACCACCACCAAAAGCCGTGACAATACCGAGTAAGTAAACGCCGAATAAATCATATTCTTCTTCCATCGCTACAATCGCACCAGAAATAGCAAAAGCGATTGTGCCAACAACACTAAAGACATCCCATGCCATTTGTGACCCCTCCGTAAAAAACTCAATATGACAAGAGAATAGCAGTTTTATAGTTAGCCGTCAAAAGCAAATTGTTGACGGCTAGTATATAATTAATAAAGTAAAAGAAGTTTGGGTCTTTACCAAAACATGTCCTTTACTTTAAAAGAAAGTGCACTACTTTATAGGCACATGGAACGGAAAGCGTCCGCCTGGAGTGGAATGTGCTGTCAAGTACTGATTTTGGTGTAGAGCCAGAAGTTTATTGTTATTTTTAGATAGAATGGAGTTTTCATCATGGCATTTAGTTCAAATCTAACAGAAGAAACGTTAGCGCTTGCTACGCATATCGAGGAAAAAGTTCGCCCTTACCATGCAAAAGCAGACGCCCAAGCCTTTTTCAATCAACAAAAGGTATTAGCTGCATTCCGCAAGCATCAAGTTAGTGATTATCACCTCAATCCATCAAGTGGCTACGGCTATGACGACGAGGGCCGCGATAATTTAGAGCGCGTGTATGCAGAAGTTTTCGGCGCAGAAGCAGCGATTGTACGCCCGCAAATCATTTCAGGAACACATGCTATTACTCTAAGTCTATTCGGTGTACTTCGCCCGGGCGACGAGTTACTGTACATTACAGGAAAGCCTTATGATACATTGCAATCAATTGTATACGGTGGCGAAAAAGATACAGGTTCATTAAAGGATTTTAATATTAACTATTCACATATTGATCTACTCGACAATAAAGAGATTGACTGGGACGGTGTGCGCGCGGCAGTAAATGCCAACACAAAAATGATCGCTATCCAACGTTCAAAAGGCTACGCAACACGCCCATCATTCACAATTGAAGCCATTGAAGCAATGGTTAAACAAATTCGTGAAATTGCACCAAAGGCAGTCATTTTTGTGGACAACTGTTACGGTGAATTTGTTGAAGCTTTAGAGCCAACTGAAATCGGCGCGGACTTAATGGCAGGCTCACTCATTAAAAATCCAGGTGGCGGTTTAGCAAAAATCGGAGGCTATATTGCAGGACGTGCTGATCTAGTCGAGAAATGTGCCTACCGCATGACGTCACCAGGCATTGGTGCAGAGGCAGGCGCGACATTAAATACACTTGCTGACTTTTACCAAGGCTTCTTCCTAGCACCGCATGTTGTGGCACAAAGCGTAAAAGGTGCCATCTTCACAGCAGCTATGCTAGAAGAAATCGGTATGACAACATCACCTCACTATACAGATGCACGTACAGATTTAATTCAGTCTGTATCTTTCCAAACAGCGGAGCAAATGGTCGCATTCTGTCGCGAAATCCAAGCGGCTTCACCAATCAATGCCCACTTCGCACCGGAACCAGCATACATGCCCGGCTATGAGGATGATGTCATTATGGCTGCTGGTACATTTGTACAAGGCTCTAGTATTGAGTTAACTGCAGATGGCCCAATCCGTCCTCCGTATACAGCGTTTGTGCAAGGTGGACTAACCTATGAGCATGTAAAATATGCAATTTGCTCGGCAGTACAAGCATTAAAATAAACTACAAGAGGATGTCGCACAAGCGATGTCCTCTTTTCAGTGGATAAGCAAGTATAACTTTCCTATTCGCAAACAAAGTATGCCACCCATCGAAACACTTCCAAATGTAGCTGTTTTGTTACGTAAATTGAATAAAGTTAAAATTCAGGCTCATCAACAATAGGAGTGGATGTCAATTAGAGTAGAATAATTGTTGATTGGAGTGGCGGCTGGCGACTCCTAGGGGATTAGCGTTCTAGATGAGACCCTGGACTGAGGCCAACACGATGTTGGTCACAAAGGCGTTGCCACAGGACGTGGCGTACTTAGCCTTTGTTCCTTTATTTCCCGAAGCGGCTCATCGAACGCCCCCTGGAAAGCGTCCAGCCAGAACGGAAATCAACCGCAAGTTATGGTGCAGAACTAAAGTTCACCCTCCAATATTTATAATGTATATTGAAAAAATAGTAATGCAAACATTAGTAGTTTGCGATTATTCGCTCAATTTTGCAAATATTTTAGGAGTTTATTTCTGTTGTGTTAGTTTTTCTTACATAAGATTGACATGCTAACTTACAGAGAGTAATATATGTGAAAGGGAGGTGGATTAAATGAGTAGTGAGATTCGACGATCCATGCCATTGTTACCGATTAGTATTGTTATGCAACTGACAGAGTTAACAGCGCGACAAATTCGTTATTATGAAGAGCACGATTTAATTCAGCCGCACCGTACAGAAGGAAATCGACGTATGTTTTCATTAAACGACGTGGATAAATTACTTGAAGTAAAAGACTTGCTAGAGCAAGGGGTTAATATGGCGGGCATCAAAAAGGTGTTCGACATGAAAAACAACCCAGCTGCACAAACTGAAAACAAAGAAATTACTGATACTGAACTACGAAAAATTTTGCGTGAAGAAATGCACCAAGCACAACGCATGCAAAAATCGTCAATTCGACAAGGGGATTTATCACGTTTTTATCAATAAAAGAGTATTCGCGCGCGAATGCCTGAAATAAGAAGCGTGTAAATTATAAATAGCCCAGGAAACTGGGACCGAACATATTTAGGAGAGTGAAATACTGTGGGTAAATACACAAAAGAAGACATTCAACGTCTAGTGCAAGAAGAAGAAGTTAAATTCATTCGTTTACAATTCACTGACATTTTAGGAACAATTAAAAATGTCGAAATTCCTGTTAGCCAATTAGAAAAAGCGTTAGACAACAAAATGATGTTCGACGGTTCTTCAATCGAAGGTTTCGTTCGTATCGAAGAATCAGACATGTACTTATATCCGGATTATGACTCATTCATGGTCTTCCCATGGACTGCTCAAAAGGGCAAAGTTGCTCGTTTCATCTGTGACATCTACCGTCCAGACGGCACACCATTTGCTGGTGACCCACGTAATAACTTAAAACGCGTTCTAAAAGAGATGGAAGAACTTGGTTTCACAAACTTCAACTTAGGACCTGAGCCAGAATTCTTCTTATTCAAATTAGACGAAAAAGGCGAACCAACTTTAGAAGTAAATGATAACGGTGGTTACTTCGACTTAGCACCAACTGACCTTGGCGAAAACTGCCGTCGTGATATCGTGCTTGAATTAGAAGAAATGGGCTTTGAAATTGAAGCTTCTCACCATGAGGTAGCTCCTGGTCAACACGAAATCGATTTCAAATATGCGGACGCCATTACTGCATGTGACAACATCCAAACATTTAAATTAGTAGTAAAAACTATTGCACGTAAACACGGTCTACATGCAACGTTTATGCCAAAACCATTATTCGGTGAAGCTGGATCAGGTATGCATTTTAACGTTTCTTTATTCAAAGGAAAAGAAAATGCATTCTACGATGAATCAACAGAACTTGGCTTATCTGAAACAGCATTACAATTCATGGCGGGCGTATTAGAGCACGTACAAGGCTTTACAGCGGTGACAAACCCAACAGTAAACTCTTACAAACGATTAGTTCCAGGTTATGAAGCACCATGTTACGTAGCATGGTCAGCACAAAACCGTTCACCACTTATTCGTATTCCATCTTCTCGCGGCGTATCTACACGCGTAGAAGTACGTTCAGTGGATCCAGCGGCTAACCCTTACTTAGCAATGGCTGTAATCCTAGAAGCCGGCTTAGAAGGTATCCGTCAAAAAATGACACCACCACCAGCGATTAACCGCAACATTTATGTAATGAGCGAAGCAGAACGCAAAGCAAACGGTATCGAAAACTTACCGGCTGCACTTGACGACGCATTAGCTTTACTTGCAAAAGATGAATTAATTCAAGCTGCACTTGGTGAACACATTTACGCAAACTTTAAAGAAGCAAAAGAAATCGAGTTCGACATGTACAGAAGCACTGTACACCAATGGGAACGCGACCAATACATGAAGATGTATTAATAAAAAAGCGTTGGGGCTGTAGGGCTCCGACGCTTTTTCTTTTTGTCTTTCAAACATTGAGGGGAATAGTTTTTCTAAAAATGTAAACAAGACGTGTCGCTTAAAAACCAAATCCTCTTTTTCTTTGTTTGCAATTAGGATGGTGTGGCATGTTGCACATGATATGTCTCTCACAGCATTGATTTACGACAGATTGTGTGTGAGGGAAATAGTGTTCGTGATTGATCATATGTCTGTTCACAGTAGTTGTATGTGAAGGATGAACATGCGGTACAACAGTGTTTGTTACATTTGTTTGAACAAATTGCTGTGTCGGTGAAACTTGTGTTGGCGAAACTTGTGATTGCATCGGCGAAAGCTGGGATTGCATTGGTGAAGTTTGGGATTGCATCGGTGAAACTTGTGATTGCCACGGATCGAACTGGCTAGGGGACATTTGATTTGATCCATTTCTATTACAACGCGAACAACCCTTTTTCGAATTAAACATAGAATAACCTCCTTTTTGACTAGCTTAGTTTCTTTACTAACATATGAAATGAAAGTTTTGATGACTATTTGTATGCCTATTAAATACATATTAAAGACGAATTGTGGTGTTATTTTGTAGAAATATGATCAATAAATTATCGTTTGGCGTTGGAGCAGCAAGACTCTAGCGCTTGTTTACGTCCGCAAAGGTCAAATAATGCGTATAAAACAATCATTAATACAAGCCTACAAACGTATAGATGAGATGGAAGGGGATGATGGAAAATGACAGCAGACAAATTAAAGCAGCATATCGCGTTATTTGGAGGCTTGCTATCAGCCATTCTTTTGTTTTTGCGTTCGCTAGACATTGATTTAAAGTGGTTTGACCAAGGCGTAATTGATTCATTTGTAAGTTTGCTTCTAGCGTTAGTGCCATTTGTGCTCGTATTATATGGGGTTTGGAAGAACAGCTATATTGTGACGAAGAAGGCACGGGAACAGGAGAAGGTATTGAAGAAGAATGGGTTGAAATAGGGGTTAAATCTTTTTTGTTAGGAACTATAGAATAATCGTAAGCCAAGAAATCAAGCGTCTAACATGGAGATTTTGGTTTGTTCTTGTAAAAGGATATGGATGCAATGGAAAAAAGCTATTCCGCGGTTTAGGAATAGCTTTTCTAATGTATAAAATTATTACTTTACTAACCCCTCATAAAGTACAAAAACCATACAGCATGATTTTGTTCGTCAAAAGAAGCTTGCATATATGCATTACTAATAAAACAATCCTGTGTCTCTCTGGCTACTTGATGATAAAATTCCACCGCTTGCTGTTCGTCGATAAATGCGGCATGCACCCCTTCTTGAAACGTTTTCGGGTATGGTTCATCGGATAATTGCGGCGTGGGATGCATCCCTGTTAAACATGTATAAATATAAGCAAAACCAGCGTAATGGCGCATTTCATCCTTGCGAATTTCGAGAATGCGGTCTCTGATCACCTCGTTTGGTGCACAGTTCGCTAAGTATTCATAAAAACAAATTGCTTGAAATTCCCCGTTTAGAGTCTTCATCAAATCATTAACAATGTTTCTATGTTCTAAATGATGCATGTCATGATACTGCAAAAAGTAATCCCCCTTTTTAACAATGTATGAATGAGCCCAAAAAAGTGTACCAAATCATCCGAATAGGCGATTTTGTTGTTGTAATTTCTGAGCAATGTGTTGGATGGAATACTAATACAAAATTATTCCGTTATATAGAAAGATAGGCAGAAGAGCTTAATGTTTTATTGTCGGGAAAACTATCGCGGTCTTTCATGTAACTTTGAGAGAATTCATGATCAGCCGATTTATTGTGAATTATGAAACGTCTGATTTGAAAAATAGCGATCCATCTGTTCCGACAGACTTTATTGCTGGGTTTGCAAGTAAAAGTGTTGAGTTTGCAAGTAACTAGAAGAAAGTTGCAAATAAAAGTGTTGGTTTTACAAGTAAGTAACAAGCTTGCAAGTAAAAGAGCTGAGTTTGCAAGTAAATAGAAGAATCTTGCAAGTAAAAGTGTTGGTTTTGCAAGTAAGTAACAAGCTTGCAAGTAAAAGAGCGGAGTTTGCAAGTAAATAGAGGAAAGTTGCAAGTAAAAGCGTTGAGTTTACAAGTAAATAGAAGAAAGTTGCAAGTAAAAGTGTTGGTTTTGCAAGTAACTAATAAAGTTGCAAGTAAAAGAGCTGAGTTTGCAAGTAAATAGAAGAATCTTGCAAGTAAAAGCGTTGGTTTTGCAAGTAACTAATAAAGTTGCAAGTAAAAGAGCTGGGTTTGCAAGTAAATAGAAGAAAGTTGCAAGTAAAAGAGCTGGGTTTGCAAGTAAATAGAAGAAAGTTGCAAGTAAAAGTGTTGGTTTTGCAAGTAAGTAACAAGCTTGCAAGTAAAAGAGCTGAATTTGCAAGTAAATAGAAGAATCTTGCAATTAAAAGAGTTGAGTTTGCAAGTAACTAGAAGAAAGTTGTAAGTAAGTAAAAAGCTTGCAAGTAAAAGAGCTGTGTTTTGCAAGTAACTAATAAAGTTGCAAGTAAAAGAGTTGGGTTTGCAAGTAAATAGAAGAAAGTTGCAAGTAAAAGAGTTGATTTTGCAAGTAAGTAACAAGCTTGCAAGTAAAAGAGTTGGGTTTGCAAGTAACAAACAGACTTGCAAGTAAAAGAGCTGTGTTTACAAGTAACTAGAAGAATCTTGCAAGTAAATAGAAGAAAGTTGCAAGTAAACAAGTCAACTTTACAAGTAAACAAAACCCACCCTCTAAATAAAAGTGTAATTTTACTATTTTAGAGCCCGCGTGCTATAATTATGTCAGTCAGAAAATTTCATCATTTAAGGGGTGAGAAGATGGAAAAGGATGTTAATGATCGGATTGACGCGTTGGAGCGAGAGGTGCGGATGTTGCGAGCAGAGTTGAATGGGCTTAAAAGCAGTCACTCACTACAACAAGTAGTGCAGCCGGTAACCGAAAACTCAGATAAACAAGTATTCACACCAATTGAGCCTAAAGAAAAACCGAAACCATTAGATAAATATTTATTCCCAGAAAAAGCAAAAATACAAAAAGAAGTTGTGCATAAAACAGAGGCGAAACCTGAAAAATCTCAGCGTTCGCTTGAGGAAACGATTACGCACGCGTTGCCAAAGGTGTTTATGGTTATTTTGGTGCTCGGTGTTTTATGGGGACTGAAGCTTGTTAGTGATTATGGCTTCTTGTCGGATGCGGTAAAAGTTACGATGGCCTATATGTTGTCAATCGGGCTAGGTGTAGCGGCTTACTTTGCAGAGAAAAAAGGATTCGCATCGACAGCTGTTACGATTACTTTGTACGGCGGGGCCTTTATGGTCGGGATTTTGACGACGGCAGCAGGGGCTATCATATATGATGTGCTTGGACTATATGTAGCACTCATCATCGCCGTTATTTATATCGCATACGGCATTTGGATTAGTTATGTGAAACAAAATGAAGTGCTCACATCATTTGTGGCATTTACTTCATTACTATTACCTTATTTACTAGAATACATGGATTTCAGTGGGCTATTGATTGTAGGTTTTGTGCTCGTGCTGATGGTGGTATTGCAGCTTGTTATTGTGAAGCATCAGCAACGAATCGCATTATATGTCACTACATTTTTTGCCGTTCTAGCAATTGCCGTAGTAGAAACGACAGATGCAGATCGTTTATTATTTGCACTTAGCTACGTTGCAATACTAAAGATTTTCCTGTATAGCTGGTGGCGCTTGTATGACGCGGCGAGCAAATGGAAAACGGTGTATGAAGGGCTTCTATTTAGTGCAAGTGCGTTCATTTTAATGCTGATTAATTTCATGGTGATCGATGAAAAATTTGCAGAAGGCGTACTCATTGTGACATTGCTATTATTTGCAGGGGCAGCCTGGTATGTATGGAAGCAAGGTGCACGAAATGTATTTGATGTAGTCGCAACGCTTGCACTTTTAACGTTAATGAATGTGTTCCTTATGATGAATTTACCGGATGAGACAGAGCGATTGCTTGTTGCGCTGAGTGCCTTTGCTGGACTAATGGTTGCGTTGAAATTACGTGCGAGCTTTATGAAAGTGACGTATACGTTTGTATTTATGATGACGTCACTCGTGATTTTCACTATTAATGATGTGGAGCCGTTCTTTACACTCGAAAACATTACACTGTTGCTCCTTATTGCAATGATGGTAGCTGCCTTTATGTTGGCGAAGCGACCGAAAGAGGAATTGACAAAGTTCGAGCAACTCATGAGTAAAGTTCATGCCATTGAACTCGCGCCCGTGTTCATTATGGCGTTTAGTTTGTTGTATATGTACAAAATTGATTTAGCATACTTCACGGATGCGAGTTTACCGTATTGTACACTCATTTTTATAGCGCTTGCGATGGCACTTGCCATTACAGCACCAAGTCAATTTGCGGGTAAATTATTGCCGGTCTTCCTAGTCGTTAGCTTTTTCTTCAGTATGGCCATACTGACGCTTACTTATGGGTATAACGCAACGGACGAGGTATTTAATATTGTCACACGCCTACTCTATATTGCGATGGTAGTTGCGATACTCGTCGATCTGTATATGGAGGGCAGTATTTATACGAATTGGCAAAAGTATTTGGCCTCAAAAATCGAAAGTTGCTTAATGATCGGAACCATTGTTACAGTGGGGCTAGTTATGAGCTTGTCTGAATGTTTGAGTTTTGCGGGCTTTATTGGCTGGGAAGTAAGTGTGATTATGAATACAGTGTCAATTTTCGTTGCAGCGGGAATTGCCTTAATGCTCGGTACAAAACGCGAATTCCGTAATCTGAAATTAACAGGCTTCGGGCTACTTGTGTTTGGCATTTTCAAGTTAATATTCTTTGATCTATCATCACTAGATTTACTCATTCGCTCAGTACTCTTTATTGTGATTGGCGGGGTAGGGCTACTCCTGTCAAATCGCCTCTTACGTAAATAATAGGTGAAATTGAGGCATTTACTTGTTTCGGTCCTGTTCCTTGTTTACACTGAGGGAAGAACAGATGGGGAGGCACCGAGATGAGAAAAAGTATAGCAATTGATATGGATCAAGTACTAGCAAACTTTTATAAGAAAATGGCTGTAACCTATAATGCAGCCTTTCAAACGAACTTAACAGAAGAAGAATTTTTACAAACAACACTGGGGGATTTAGACCCAGCCGATGCAACGAAATTTTTTGCCATAATAAATGAACCCGATTTTTTCCGCGATTTAGAAGTTCTTGATGCGGATTCAATCGAAGTAGTACGCGAGCTAAATGAACGCTTTGACGTATATATCGCAACAGCGGCAATGGATGTACCCGGTTCATTCAATGCGAAATACGACTGGCTACGCGAGCACTTCCCATTCCTAAACACACAAAACTATGTATTCTGTGGCAATAAAGCTGTTATTAATACAGATTATTTAATCGACGACAGCCCGCGCCAATTAACGGCATTTAAAGGACAGGGGATTTTATATTCAATGCCTTATAATGCCGAGGTGGAGGGGTTTGTAAGGGTTCGTGGTTGGAGGGAGATTGGGGAGTATTTTGACATAGTATTGAAAATATAGAATAAATATTTAACTTGAAATAGGCCACTACTTGTTCAATATGAATAAGTAGTGGCCTGTTCTATATTTGGATAAAATTAATAAGTAATTAGAATTAAATTCTAAAATAACAATTTATAATTCGATAATTTCGGAGGGCTTTACATAAACGCTTTCTGAATTGTAAATCGGGTCATTTAAGGTAGGTAAATAACCCGTACACGCGTTAGAGATATTATCACCACTACCATTAAGGGCTTCTAATGAATTAATATAGAAAGTTGTACAAATAGTTTGACCATTTCCGTTGAAATGTTTTGTTTCAAGTTTAGGTGCATAAAAAATATTAGTGCTCAAATTTGATGCGTGGACATTATTAGTTATTAATGAGTAATCTGAAATAATAAAAATGTTAACATTTTGACCGGTGATATTAAATGAAGGAACTTTTCCTATTTTTTCTACATTACAATATATTAAATCAACATGATGTTTGTTAGGGTTATCAATAGACAAGTTGAAATCTGAACTATTTAAGTTAGGTATGTTAACGTAATATAAACCAGGATTTTTAATTTGTCCGTTAACAAGGTTTGAAGTACTCTTTGGTAATGAATTTTCCTTTTCCTTACAGTATTTTTTGTGGTGTAAATAAACATCATTTAGGTATGAAATATTAGTATTAGGTAAAGTATCATAAACAGTATTTCCTTTTTTACTTACACCATTAATACTCCAATTATTACCTACAGATAGTTTAGTATCTCCATTAAAAAAATAAAATGGTGCAATATTTAAGTCAATTGGATTAGATATTTGAGGTGGAGAAGGGCTATTTAAAATGTAGTCTCCCACACGTACATTTTCGGCTTTTATTGCTATTTTTTGTTGTAATTTTCGACTGCTTTTAATATTTCCATTTGATTCTAAATTAAATTCCAAAGGAGTGGCTGATGTTGTAATATTTACAACGGCGTTTGGTTGTATATTGTCTAAAGTAGTCACAAATAAGTTTGAATTATAATTATCTGTTCCAGGTAATTGAATTCCTAATGAATTTGTTAGTTCATTTAAATAATAAGTAGTTAAATAATTAGAATTCAAATTAGCCTTTTCCGGATTTATGGCAGGCAAACTATTTAATCTAGAAATTTCTGTTAATGTATTAGTTTTAGCGGAATTATTAATAGTTGAAAGAGTAGCTTCTATTTCTGCTAATTTATAATTTAGCGCGCTTTCTGCTATATAGTAAGTTGCTTGATCTGTTTGTTCATTTGTTGATGTCTTCATGGAATTACTTGTTATACTAAATAAGCTCAAACCCAAGATTGAAATGAGTACTATTGTGAAAAGGGTTAACAACAATGAATAACCTTGTTGTTTTTTTACATGCCACTTCATAAAAATTCCTCACTTTCTAAAGAATATTTGTGTATTACCTTTTAGGATTTTACCGTTTTGATCTTTTAATTCTAGGTTGATGACTAAATCAATAGTCCCAATGATTTTAAATAGCTCGACCTGAGTAGCGATTAATTGTGGAGATCCTCCAGCTTCACTTCGATAAAGCTCCTTGTTATCTTTTTCGAATGTATAAGTAAAAAGAAGTGATGGATCTAAAGAGGAAGTGAATGTGTATGTATCTCCATGATGTGTTAAATCTGTAGTTCTTCGAGCATCCTTTGTTACTAACTTTAGTACATAACTAACATCAAAAAGTTGTTTATTTGCTGAGACCTGTTTTACATGAGTATTTGCACTAGATGATATAATACCCATAATAAATACAGCGACAATACTTAATATAACCAATGTTGCAATAACTTCTACTAGTGAGATTCCTTTGTCATTCATTATTTTTTTTTTCATTATATATCTCCTAATAAATACTTTGAAGCTGGCTTTTTAACGGTGCATTTCTATTCGAGCAGCTTTTGATTATTCCAGTTATATCATATTCTTGGCCCTCGCATACTTTGACTAATACTTTTCTTAAATTTGGATAAATTGTAGAGAACTTTGTGATTTCAATATCTATAGTGTAATTATTTGGAAAAGCTTCGGTATAATTACCAATTGGAATAATAGAAGTTTTGGAGAAATTAAAATAGAACTCCATTTTTTGCTGTGCCACATAAGTCGCATCGACAATTTCCTCAGATGCTTTTCCCGTTTTTGCACTTTGGATAAACAATCCAAAAAATGAGATGAGTATAATAGAAATTAATACAATCGACGCAACTACCTCTATCAACGAAATCCCTTTTTGACAATCTAATGTCTTCTTTAATTTATATTTCAACGTTTTGGCCCCCTTCCGATATTACTATTGAAGGTTAAAATTTTTATATATAGAAAGTGATATACTTAAGTTTTGTTACTTCAAGTTATTTATCGGTTAATAATTACCTTTATTATACAATGACATAATATTATATGCTATAAAACTCATTGATAATAAATTAGAAATTAATTTATTTTGAAATATTAGGAAGAAAGATTTATGCAATAGAAATAATTTTAGTGTATTCTATGAATATAGGTTTTTTGGATTACTAATTTGGAAGTAATTATGGAAAATAAAAGGAAGTAATACAAATAGTATTTGAGGTGTTCAATTTGAAAATAAGAAAGAAACTATCTATATTGGCAGCGTTAACTCTAGTTCTTACATATATTTTATCACCTGGGAATTATTTGGTCCAAAAGGCGTATGCGGATGAAGAAGGAAACAGTTCGACGATAGGTGGGATTGTCGTTGATAATTTATCGACCGAGGATCTAAAGGCAGTGCTAAATGAGGCAATAAAAAGTTGGACAAACGAGCCAATTATCCTTGTCGGTGGAGGAACAAACTTAGAATTGGACCCAACTACGATTCAGTATGATGTCGATGCAACAATTGCTACTTATGAAACTTTGACGAACAAGGCTTGGTATGAATTTTGGACGTCGAAACGAATAGTGCATTTACCATTTCAAGTAATGCCAAGTGAAACGATTAAAAATGAAATTGCATCTGTTGCAATTTGGGATACAGACCAAACGTATGAGTTGGTCATGACTCAGGCAGCTTATTTACGTTCACATGAAATAGAAGCAACAGTTTCAGACTTAACTTCGATTGAAAATGAACGGATTGTGTTAGCCATCGAAAAAATCCCATCAAGTGCGATGGGCATCAATGATTTAACAGAAGCACTAAATGATCAGTTGCTTAATCCGGGAGAATCGTACTCTTTATTAGATAATTTAGGGGATCGTGTTGATATGGCGAACCGTGATGCACTCAATTTTGTTGCGTCGATGGTTTATAGTGTCGCGCTCCAAATAAATAGTGAAATTCTAGAGCGTTCTTCACAAAAGGGCATTTCACCTTATTTAGAGCCTGGTATTGAAGCGGCGATTGATCGTAGTGGCAATAAAGATTTACGTTTTGTAAATACGATGGCAAGCGCAATCAAATTTAAGCTGGCTGTTGAAGGTGAGAATTTCAAAGTGGAAGCCTATTCAACAATGAAGGAACAGGAAGTAACTGTTCGCGTTGTGCGTGATCGTGAAGTGGCACCGCGTATTATTACACGTTATTCGAATAAGTTAGCGATTGGCGAGCAGGAACTAGTTCAAGAGGGAACACCGGGGTTACGCGTTTCTGTCTATCGAATAGCTGCCGATACAGGTGTGGAAGAGTTAGTTAGTAAGGATTACTATGCACCAACAAATCGCATAGTTGTGAAATCATCGCGTCAGCCAGTAACATCGTCAACAAATTCAGATGGTAGTTCGACTAATGCTACAATTGATTTAGACGGAGATGGCCTAGAAGACTATGAAGATGATTCTGAGGGTGAATCAGGCGAGTTGAATGAACTACCATTAGATGATGAAGATTTACCGGAAGGCAGTTACTACGATAAGGGTGGAAATTTAATTACACCGTAAGAAAGGGGCGGACTTGTTATGAAGGTAGCAACGCGTAAACGGCTAGGTGACTTATTAGTAGAAGCAGGCGTTATTACAAATGATCAGTTGGAATACTCCTTAACGACGAAAAGCCGCGATGAAAAACTTGGAGACTTTCTTATTAAAGAAAATTTCTTAACCGAGCAACAATTAATAGAAGTATTAGAATTCCAATTGGGGATTCCACACATCCATTTAAATCAATATGCAATTGATGCGGAGCTCATTCAGTTAGTTCCAGCAGAGCTTGCAAAACGTGCTAGCATTATGCCGATTCGTCGTGACCGCAATAAACTGTTTATTGCGATGGCTGACCCAATGGATTACTTCGCGATTGAAGAAGTCCGTATGGCGACGGGTTGTCAAATTGAAACGAGTATTGCAGCAAAGGACGATTTATACCGGACGATTACGAAATACTACGATCTACAAGAATCGATGGATGCGGCGCTTTCAGATATAGGTTCTTATGCTAGTGCTACTGAAACACAGCAGGAAATTACCGATGAAGATTCACCAATCGTCCGTTTAGTCAACCAAATTATTGCCAATGGTGTAGCCCAGCGCGCATCCGATATTCACTTTGATCCACAGGAAACAGAATTTAAAGTACGTTACCGCGTAGACGGGGTACTGCGTACGGAGCGTTCATTACCCAAACATATGCAAAGCGTGATGACGGCCCGTGTAAAAATTATGGGGAACTTAAATATTACCGAAAACCGTACGCCGCAAGATGGTCGTATTAAAATCAATGTCAACTTCAAGCCAGTGGACATCCGTTTATCGACACTTCCTACTGTTTACGGTGAAAAAATCGTAATGCGTATTTTGGACTTAAGTAATGCGGCCAATGATATTGATAAATTGGGCTTCACACAGTCGAATGAAGCGTTATTTCGTAAAATGATTGCGCGACCAAATGGCATTGTACTTATTACAGGTCCTACTGGTTCAGGTAAATCGTCTACCTTATACGCGGCATTATCGAACTTAAATAATGAAGAAGTGAACATCATTACGGTTGAGGATCCAGTGGAGTACCAATTAGACGGGATTAACCAAATTCAAGTAAAAGAAGAGGTTGGTTTAACATTCGCAGCGGGACTTCGCTCGATTTTACGTCAAGACCCGGATATTGTAATGATCGGGGAAATTCGAGACTTAGAAACGGCTCAAATTGCGGTTCGTGCGTCACTAACAGGTCACTTAGTGTTAAGTACGCTGCATACAAACAGCGCAGTCGAATCGATTTCGCGTATGCAGGATATGGGCATTGAACCGTTTCTATTATCATCTTCTTTAGTTGGCATTATGGCACAGCGTTTGGTGCGCCGCGTTTGTCGTGACTGTGCACAAACTATTCCAGCGACAGATCGCGAGAAAGAGATTTTTGCTGAAAATGGATTTACAGTGGAAACCGTTCGTAAAGGGCGCGGCTGTCCGTCTTGTAGCCATACGGGTTACCGTGGTCGTCTAGCAATTCATGAAATCTTACCAATTGACCGTCAGCTAAAGGAATTAATCTTAAATCGTACAAGCGCCACGATAATTCGAGATTACATGAAGGAACAAGGCTACCATTCATTGCTCGAGGACGGGCTATTAAAAGTATTAGACGGAGTTACCACATCAGAAGAAGTTCTGCGTGTAGCAACTGCGGAATAGGGGGAGTAAAGTATGAGTTCAACACTATCTATTCGTGATTTGTTAACACGCGCTTACGAGGAGCGTGCGTCAGATTTACACTTAACGGTAGGCATTCCTCCTGTTTACCGAATTGATGGACAGCTTTCCCAATATGGTGAAATCGCTGTAACGCCAGAAATGGTGAGTGATATGGTCAGTGAAATCTTACCGGAGCATAAGGTTGGAGAGTTTGACGAAAAAGGCGAAACCGACTTCAACTATTCATTAGAGGGTATGTGTCGTTTTCGTGTGAATGCCTATCATCAGCGTAATGCGGGGGCGATTGCTGCGCGATTAATTTCAAGTAAAATTCCAACAATTGAATCGCTCAACATGCCGCAAGTTTTATATGATCTAGCTGAAAAACCACAAGGACTCATTTTAGTAACAGGTCCTACGGGTTCGGGGAAATCGACAACACTTGCTGCAATGATCGATTACATTAATACAAATAAATCAAAGCATATTATTACGCTAGAAGATCCAATTGAGTATATACACCAACATAAAAAATCAGTTGTAAATCAGCGTGAAATCGGTGTCGATACGGGTTCATTTGCGAACGGCTTACGTGCGTCACTACGTCAGGACCCGGATATTATTCTAGTAGGGGAAATGCGAGATTTAGAGACAATTTCAACGGCGATTACGGCTGCAGAAACAGGCCATTTAGTTTTCGGCACATTACATACATCGAGCGCACCAACGACAATTGACCGGATTATTGACGTATTCCCACCCTATCAACAAGGACAAATCCGTATTCAGCTAGCGAACGTGCTCCAGGGCATTATTTCGCAGCGACTATTTGTAAAGAAACATGAAAAAGGACGAGTTGCTGCAACTGAAATTTTAGTTGCTGTACCGGCTGTTACCAATTTAATTCGTAACGAAAAGATTCACCAAATACCGAGTGTTATGCAAACAAGCAGAGCACTGGGAATGCATACATTAGAAAATTCGATTCAACAGCTTGTTTCTTCAGGGAAAATCTCATTAGAGGAAGCGCGCCCGTATATGAACGTGGGTGATTATAGTTGACCGTATTTAAATACACTGGCCGTACGAAAGCAGGAGTAACGAAAAAAGGTATTATTGATGCATCGAATAAAAATACCGCAGTAGCTAAGCTCCGTGAACAAGGCATTAACCCACGTGAGATTGCGGAGTCTAACAGCATTTTACACAAGGATTTAAATCTAGGTGGGAAAATTAAAAATCAAGATTTCGTTATATACTGCCGTCAGTTCGCCACGCTGATCCGTGCGGGGATTTCCATTGTTGAAGCGACGAATATTTTAGCACGCCAATCAGCTAGTAAACCGTTGAAAAAAGCGTTAGAACAAGTGGAAGAAGACGTACGGTCAGGCACTTCATTTTCACAAGCAGTAGGGAAGCATCCAAAAGTATTCCCGGACTTATTCGTCAACATGATGCGTTCGGGTGAGGCGACAGGGAATATCGACGAAACGCTCGAACGGTTAGCTGATACATTTGAAAAACAATTTAAATTGAAGAAAAAAGTACAATCGACGATGACGTATCCAGCTGTGCTAATGGTCATTACCGTAATAGTTGTATTCTTCTTACTAATTTTTATTGTACCTACATTTGTATCAACATTTGAAGAGATGGACGCGGAATTGCCATTAATTACGGTTATTACAGTAGCAGTGAGTAATTGGCTACAGAAGTTTTGGTGGGTAGTGATTGTGGTAGTTGTGTTTTCAATAGTCGGATTCAATATGTTGTATAAAAGTAACAAAGAGTTCAATTATATGGTGCATTACACGTTACTACGAATGCCTATTTTTGGTCCGTTGCTTCAGAAATCAGCATTAGCTCGTTTGACACGTACTTTATCTTCGTTATTTAGTAGTGCAGTACCGATTTTGCAAGCATTAACGATATCGGAAAAAGTTTCAGGGAATCCGGTATTAGGGAAAGTAATCCTAGAGGCTAGAACAAGTCTTGAAAAAGGAAGTACGCTTTCAGAGCCACTTGAACAAAGTTGGATCTTCCCACCCTTAGTTACGAGTATGACGAGAATCGGGGAATCTACCGGCTCACTAGATTATATGCTTGAGAAAATAGCGGACTTTTACGAGGACGAGGTTGACCGTGCAGTAGATACGTTGAAATCGTTAATTGAACCTTTAATGATTTTAGTATTAGCGGTAGTAATCGGAATAATTGTTGCGGCTATTATGATGCCAATGTTTAGTTTATATGAGCAAATGTAAAGTTAAGAGAATTGTAAGAGCACATTGAAAATATGGAACTAAGGACGTTTTGCAAGGAGGTGACATAGGTATGCAACAAACGTCCGTGCAAAAACAAAAAAACTATAAAACTAATAAAGGAGGTTTTAATATGTTTAATCAAATGAAAAACCGTATTAAAAACGAAAAAGGTTTAACACTTATCGAGCTTTTAGCAGTAATCGTAATCCTAGCTATTGTAGCAGCAATTGCAATCCCCGCGATTGGAAACATCATTGATAATTCTAGAATAAAAGCAGCAAAATCAGATGTTGTAAATGTTATTAGTGCTGCAAATATTTACTTCACTGAAAATTCTGATGCGGTGAGTGTTGATAAAGCGGGTTTAGTAGGTTTTGTTGATGCAGAAGGTATTTTAAAAGGTGCTACTTATACTGTTACTAAGGGAACGGCAACAACACCAACATCTTTATCAGTTACTGGTAAAATTAAAGTTGGTAGTAGAGATGTTGGAATTGCGGGAGCCACTGTCGATGGAATCGATGTATCTAAGGCAGAACCCGTAACAGGCATGTTTGAGTATACAAAATAATTAAACACTCAAAGAACATCCAACCCATCTAGGCTTGGGTGTTCTATTGAGTGATTAATTTGCAAGTGAATTCAGTTAACGTTTGTTCTTTTAAAAAAATCCAAAACCTATAAAGGAGGCCCTACCATGTTCAATTTCAAAAAAAAATCACACGTATCAATCGAACTTAATGATTATGTCCTACGTGCGCTTGTCAAAAAGGGGCCGAATGCAGCGCAATGGATACTGCATGAAATCCCGCTACCAAAGGGGGTTGTGCAGGATGCGACAATTATCGATGAAATCGCGTTATTTAATTTGCTAAAAGAAAATGCATCGAAATTCGGTGGGAAGAAGCAAAATGTGCGTCTATTTGTACCGGATACGTCAGTGCTGCTAAAAACATTCGATCATCCACCAGATGTTGAGGGCAAGAAATTAAAGGAATATGTGCAAATGGAGCTGGGGCATTCCATTCATTTACCGTTCCAAGAGCCGCTTTTGGATGTGTATGATCATATTCCTGGTGATGGTCAAGCGGTATTATTCGCAGCGCCTCCCGAGGAAGTACAAAAGTTTATGGGGCTACTGCTAGATATCCATATGAACCCAGAAGTGGCCGATATCCGAGCACTGTCCAATTTACGTCTATTAGAGCAGATGAAAAAAATTGATGACCATAAGACGTTTTTAATTGCAGATTGGTCGATTAATGAATTATCGATTTGTATTTATACCAATGGACATGTGGAGTTTTTACGTTACCAATCGATTGACACAGATATGGTCAAATGGAATCCAAAAGTGCATGAAAATGGGGAAGTGGAGTTTACGTACAGTGGCGATATTCAAGATTACCGAATGATTGTAACAGATCAGGTACTTGAGCTTGATCGTATGATGAACTTTTTCAAGTTCTCTCTACATAAAGGGGAAAAATCGGTCGATGAAATTATTATTATGGGGGACAACCCGTTACTAGATAGCATTAGTACATTTTTAAGTGAAAATTTAGCTACACCGATCAAAGTCATTGATGATGCAGTCATTGAAGAATTTTATCCGCAATTGAAGGCAAAGCACGCCTCACTGATTGGACTCGCACTAAAGGAGGTTAATGCATGATTCCAGATATTAACCTGCTCCCGAATATTGAAAAAGGGCAGTCCAGTTCCAAACTTCTTTACGGCGTAGTAGGTATTATCGCTTTATTACTGTTGTCGCTTTTAGTATGGCAATATTTTGGTGCGCGTAGTGAGCTTGTTACGCTAACGAATGAGGAGCAAGCCTTGCAAGCACAGCGAGATCAGGTGCAAAGTGAATATGATGAACTGATTAGCGGAAATAAAGGCTCGTTAGAAGAGTCAGTTGCATTCGTGGAAAGAGTATCTTATCCTGTGTCACCGCTAATCGATGAAACACAAAACTTACTACCAGAAAATACATACTTACGTAATTATTCATTTGATGAAAAATCAGCGACAATTTCGGTGGACTTTGAAACATTAAGTGATGTGTCAACTTACGTGAGCCGATTGGAAAACAGTGCGTATTTTGTGGATATTCAACTGGGCTCCGTGTCGAATTTTGATGTAAATCCAATCACTGAAGACACAGCAGAGGAAATTAATTTCAATGAAGTGCCACGCTATTCAGTAGAACTTACATTATTTATGAATGAAACGTATTTGGCTTCTGGAGGTGTGCAATAATGAATCAACTTTCAGGTGGCAAAAATTCATCATTACTTTTACTTACAGCGCTAGTCGCAGCATTATTATTTGCGATTTATTACTATATTGTCCTGCCAAAGCAGGACGAGGTGTCTAGTATGCAAAGTTCAGTGAGTAGCTTACAAACAGAAGTCGCTAGTCTACAAGAGCAAATTGCCCTTGTTCAAGACGAACAAAATCAAACGGCATCGAATACGTTTGAGCTTCGTAAAAAAGTACCACAGGACCGAGCGATGATTGAACTACTATTAAATATTGAAGAAATTGAGTTCGTCTCCGAATCGCGCATTGTGTCACTTGATTTTAATAATTATGATTCACTTGTAGCAGATTCTACGCTGCAGGATCCAAATCAAGTAGAGCCAGTGGAAGGGGAGGGAACAGCTGAAGCAACAGAGGTTGTAAATGGGGAAGTCCCGACAGCGGAAGCTACAGAAACAACAGAAGAAGCTACTACACCACCCGTATCCACAATTGCACGTGAAGCATTACCAGCAGAGCTGAAAATGGTGACATTTAGTGTCAATGTAGAATCACCAAATGCAGCAAACCTTGAAGTATTTTTAAAAGAACTTGAAACATTAGAGCGCGTCATGCGTGTGGATACGATTGATTATTCATTACCTGGTGAGGAAAATGAGTTTTCAGAAGAGCGATCCGATATTGTATCTGCGACGATTCAAGTAACGACCTTCTATTATGAAGGCGATCAGTAACCGATAAACAGGAATTAGTTAGGAGCGTTTACCATGGAAATTGCCTATACCGTTTTTGCGTTTATTTTTGGTCTCGTTTTCGGCTCATTTTATAATGTAGTCGGCTTACGTGTGCCAAAAAAGGAGTCAATCGTCTCGCCTCCATCGCACTGCACAAACTGTAACAGGCGACTGACCGCTCTGGACTTGATTCCTGTTTTTTCATACCTATTTTTACGAGGAAAATGCCGTAACTGTGGTGTGAAAATATCACCAATTTATATGGTTACCGAGCTTGGTACAGGGGTACTGTTTGCCTTTGCTTATTGGCAAATTGGATGGCAGCCAGAGCTTGCAGTCGCACTGTTATTTATTTCACTGTTGGTCATTATTAATGTGTCCGATATTGCATATATGTTAATTCCGAATAAGATTTTGCTGTTCTTTGCGCCACTCCTTATGATTGCACGCATTTTTGCACCGCTCGATCCGTGGTGGGATAGTGCGCTCGGAGCTGTCATTGGTTTTGGTATCTTGTTGCTGATCGCCATTATTTCAAACGGTGGCATGGGCGGCGGCGACATTAAGCTGTTCTTCGTCATCGGATTAGTGCTCGGGACGATGCATACCTTACTAACATTATTCCTCGCTTCCGTCATTGGTATGGTAGTCGGCATCATTGTTTTAAAAGTGCGCGGCCAAGGACGAAAAACACCTGTACCATTTGGACCGTCTATCGCATTAGCAGCCGTTCTTGTTTATTTTTACGGAAATTCGATTGTGGATTGGTATTGGCGTTTCTTTTAATCTTGTTTTAATTTTAGCTAGTGGATAATTTTTACTGAAAAATGCAAATTGACCAAATGAACATACGACATAACCGCAAATAAGTGCCAGTGACACTTAATATCAGATAAGTTGTATCTCAATTCTACCAATTGAGACAAATCGCGTTTAAAACATCCATCTCTCGAAAACAGGGTGAGAAAATTTCCTTTCTAATGAGATAATAAAGGGGATTTTTAAATCACCACTAGAAAAACAATAATGAAAATTAATTAGCTGTAAAAAATCATCTGTCATGGCGACACAGGAATTTTTACATGGCCTTTTAGTAAATAATTTAGTTATTTCCTTTATGAGGAGCAATATAGAAATGGTTCCTCTGCAAGTTGAAGTTAAAAACCAAATTATTAACGTGCGCTTGTGCTTATTATTAATAGATTACCGATTTAATTCTATATTTCATGTGGTATATATTGTTATAGTAGTAATGTAGAGGCTCATCACCAAAAGTCGGGGATGACAATAAAAGTAGAATGATTGTTGATTGGAGTGGCGGCTGGCGACTCCTAGGGGATTAGCGTTCTAGATGAGACCCTGGACTGAGCGTAGCGAGGGAAGCGGCTCATCGAACGCCCCCTGGAAAGCGTCCAGCCAGAACGAAAATCAACCCCAAGATACGGTGTTGAACTAACATAGAGGTAATAATCATAAAAAAGAGGTGGTATTATGAAGCCGATAATCGGTGTCACGATGCATACGGGAGACGGAAAATTTGAAATAAATAATGCCTATGTCAAATCGATTGAACAGGCAGGAGGCATTCCATTTTGTTTACCGCTCATTAACGAAGCAGATGTAGGGCGCATTTTAGATAAAATTGATGGACTACTGCTAATTGGCGGGCATGATATTGACCCTTATTTGTTCGGACAGGAACCGCACCCGAAGCTAGGAGTGTTTTTTATACAGCGTGATGCTAGCGATATTCGCATAGTAAAGGCTGCTTTTGAAAAGCAAATGCCGATTTTTGGGGTTTGTCGTGGTCATCAAGTACTAAACGTCGCTTTTGGAGGCACGCTCATTCAGGATATTAATTCGCAGCTAGAAAATGTGCATGCGCATCGACAATTATCTGGGCGCCAGGAACTAACGCATTCTGTTAAAGTAACAGGAGAGAAACTTAGAGAAATTTTTGGGGAATCGACAATCCGTACGAATTCATTTCACCACCAAGCTGTTGATGAATTAGGTGAAGGTTTGGTTGAAGCAGCGGTTGCTTTAGATGGTGTGAATGAGGCCATTGAGCATAAGGACCACCCATATTGCATTAGCGTACAGTGGCATCCTGAGGAGTTAGCAGCAACAGGGAATGAATTAGCTCAAAAGTTATTTAGTAGCTTTATAGAGGCATCAAAAAAATAAAAGCAGGCAAATCCGTAAATGGATTTGCCTGCTTTTTAACGCTATCTAGGCATTCGCGCACACACTTGAGGTCGGCCAGCGCTTATCGGGTGTTAACCGGCGCAAATGCACCAATCTTTTTATTAATGAACGCGGCGGTATAAGCCGACTACTTTACCTAAAATCGTTACTTGGTTTACTAAAATCGGGTCCATTGAAGAGTTTTCTGGTTGCAGACGGAAATGCGTTTTTTCTTTGTAGAAACGTTTTACCGTTGCTTCATCATCCTCAGTCATTGCAACAACAATCTCACCGTTGTTTGCTGTAGAACTTTTTTTCACGATTACATAGTCACCGTCTAAAATTCCAGCCTCAATCATTGATTCTCCCATAACCTCAAGCATGAATAATTCATCCTCTGAGCTACCATACGTATCCGGTAGTGGAAAATACTCCTGAATATCCTCGATTGCAGAAATCGGTACCCCGGCAGTTACTTTCCCGATTAATGGGACATGGATAACGCCTTGCTTTGGTACTGAACTTTCATCCTGATCTAATATTTCAATTGCGCGGGGCTTTGTAGGGTCGCGACGAATAAGACCTTTACTTTCTAAACGAGCTAAATGCCCGTGGACAGTTGAACTTGAGGCAAGACCTACAGCTTCACCGATTTCACGAACTGATGGCGGATAACCTTTTGAACGAACTTCCTCTTTTATAAAAGCTAGAATCGCTTCTTGTCGTTTTGATACTTTTGTCAACTTGCTCACCTCTCTAATCTATGTAGTCTAATTTTATTAATAATAGTATAACAGTATGCGAACACAAAAGCAAACATAGGTTCGAGAAAAGTGTTGACAAAAACATGTGTTCGCTTTATTATGAGAACATACATTCCGAACAAACATTCTAAAGGGGTCGAATTTGATGAAGTGGTTGCAAGAAAATAGCGTAGTATCAATGTTTTTAGCGTTTTCTATTGTTTTTATTACATACATCTTAGTGACAGACGAACATATAGCACAATACGAACAAATTGAAATCGAACACGGTGACACTTTATGGTCGTTAGCCGATCAATATCGTGGTAAAATGACAAAGCAAGATTGGATTAGTTATGTTACAAAAGAAAATCATCTGACGAGTGAACATATAGTCATTGGGCAGTCTTTATCTGTTCCAGTAGAAAAGGAATCACAATATATCGTTCAGCAATCCAGTCCTGACGAACACCATTCAGTAAAAGTAGCGAGTGAGAAATAATGAAAAACAATAATGAGGCTGTATTATATTGCCGTGTCAGTACAGAAAAACAAACCCAAGAGTCATCGTTAGTACGCCAAGAAGAAGAACTGTCTCGTTACGCAAAACAGTTAGGCTATAACGTCGTGAACATCTTCAAGGATCAGCAAAGCGGCTATGATGTAGACCGCGAAGGCTTACTTGATATGATGGATTATATGAAGGCAAATGCCATCCATGCGTTATTTGTGCAGGACGAGACGCGTTTAGGGCGCGGGAATGCACGAATGGCCGTTCTTCATTTATTACAAAAAAATGATGTGACCGTTTTTTCATTAAATGAAGCGGGACCATTAGCATTAAATGAAATGGATACGATGTTACTAGAAATTTTAGCGGTTGTGGAGGAGTACCAAAGAAGACTTCACAACGCAAAAATTCGTCGTGGTATGAGACGCGCTGTAGAAAACGGCTACAAACCCGAGGAAAACTTAAAAAACCGTGGCAATTTAGAAGGCCGTGAACGAATTGAAGTGCCAATTGAAGAGATCGTCAATTTGCGTCAAAAGGGCCTCACATTTTTAGAAATCGCTAGCACCCTATCAGGACTCGGCTATCAAGTCAGTAAAGCGACCATTCACCGAAGATACACTGAGCATATTGAAAGACTTGAAGAGTAAACACTTGCACTTCAAGTCTTTTTCTCATACCTTTGTATTATTGCAATTATGAAAGGTGAGACAAATATGTTATCAAAAGAAAAACTTGCTCGTATTAATGAACTTTCGAAATTAGCTAAAGAAGGTAAATTAACAGAAGAACTAGCAAAAGAGCGTACAGCGCTGCGCAAAGAATATTTAGATGTTTTCCGTACAACGATGCGTGACACAATCGAGCACGTTAAAGTAGTCGACGAAAAAGGCAATGATGTAACGCCGGAGAAAGTAAAGCAAGTAAAAGCGCAAAAAAATCAGTTATTAAACTAAGGGCTCCGCGCGATAATCTGTTTTTGCTTTTAATAATGAACAATGAAAAGTGCTTCGTCGTAGCAAAAACCTTAGCCGTAGCACGATGTGTGTCAAACACGGAAGCTACCACAGCCAATAACTCCAATAGAGGTTTTTATTAAAATTTCGATTAATATGGCACATTTTTAATTAAGTATGACATATTTAGCAAAACGTTAAAGGAAAGCATTGTTTTCTTGTACAAACTTGACTAAACTGTATTAAGAACAATATATAGCACGAGAAAGGATGTCACAAAATGACACAACACGTGGATCAATTAGCAATTAACGCTATCCGTACTTTATCAATTGATGCAATCGAAAAAGCAAACTCTGGTCACCCTGGACTGCCAATGGGTGCCGCTCCTATGGCTTATACTTTATGGACAAAACAATTACGCCACAACCCACAAAACCCTAAGTGGTTTAACCGCGATCGTTTCGTACTTTCAGCAGGTCATGGTTCGATGCTTTTATATAGCCTATTACATTTAGGTGGTTATGGTTTAGAGATGGAAGAGATTAAAAACTTCCGTCAATGGGATTCAAAAACACCAGGTCACCCAGAGTATGGGCACACTGTAGGGGTGGAAGCAACAACGGGTCCACTTGGTCAAGGGATTGCCATGTCTGTCGGTATGGCAATGGCAGAGCGTCACCTTGCAGCTACTTATAACAAAGCAGGTCTAGACATTGTTGACCACTATACATTCGCACTTTGCGGCGACGGCGACTTAATGGAAGGCGTAGCGGCAGAAGCTATTTCTTTAGCAGGCCACTTACAACTTGAAAAATTAATCGTACTTTACGATTCAAATGATATTTCACTAGATGGTGATTTAGAGAAGTCATTCTCTGAAAACGTACAAAAACGTTTCGAATCATACGGCTGGAACTACTTAAAAGTACAAGACGGCAATGATGTAGATGCGCTTAATACTGCGATTGAAAATGCCAAAAAATCGTCAGACAAGCCAACATTAATCGAAATTAAAACAGTAATTGGCTTTGGTTCACCAAATAAATCAGGCAAATCTGATTCTCACGGTGCACCACTTGGAACAGACGAGGTTGTTTTAACAAAAGCAGCTTACGAATGGAACCACGAGCCATTTGCAATTCCTGCAGAAGTATATGATACATTCAACGCAGCAGCAGAAGTTCAAGGTGTACAAGCAGAAGCAGCTTGGAATGAAAAATTCGAAGCGTATAAAGCGGAATTCCCAGAACTAGCTGCACAATTTGTGAACGCAATGAACAATGTCTTACCAGAAGATTTCGCTTCAGAGCTTCCTGTCTATGAAGCAGGTAAATCTGTAGCAACACGTAGCTCTTCAGGTGATGCAATTAATGCAATCGCATCGAAAACACCATCATTCTTTGGTGGTTCAGCTGACCTTGCTGGCTCAAACAAAACGACGATTAAAGGCGCTGGTGATTTCTCTGTAGAAAATCCAGAAGGCCGTAATATTTGGTTTGGTGTACGTGAGTTCGCAATGGGTGCTGCAATGAACGGGATGGCCTTACACGGTGGTGTGAATGTATTCGGCGGGACATTCTTCGTCTTCTCGGACTATGTTCGTCCAGCAGTACGTTTATCTGCTTTAATGGGCTTACCTGTTACGTATGTATTCACACATGACTCAGTTGCTGTAGGTGAAGATGGTCCAACGCATGAGCCAATCGAGCATTTAGCAGCATTACGTGCAATGCCGAACCTTTCAGTAATCCGCCCAGCTGACGCAAATGAATCAGCGGCAGCTTGGAAATTAGCGGTATCTTCTAAAAATGTGCCAACTGTTTTAGTATTATCTCGTCAAAACTTACCAGTACTTGACGCAACAATTGAAACAGTTTATGACGGAGTAGAAAAAGGTGCTTACGTTGTATCTCCAGCTACAAAAGAAGTAGCGGATGCAATTCTAATCGCAACAGGTTCAGAAGTGGGCTTAGCTGTAGAAGCGCAAAAAGCATTGCTAGTTGAAGGCATTGATGCATCAGTCGTTTCGATGCCTGCAATGGACCGCTTTGAAAAACAATCAGCAGAATACAAAGAATCAGTATTACCGAAAGCAGTGACAAAACGTCTTGCAATCGAAATGGGTTCTTCATTCGGCTGGCATAAATATACTGGCTTCGAAGGTGATGTACTTGCAATCGATACATTCGGCGCATCTGCACCAGGCGAGTTAGTAATTGAAAAATATGGCTTTACAGTAGAAAACGTAGTAGCGAAAGTAAAAGCATTATAACCCAAAATAAAAAAGGAATCTTGTCAACGCTGACGAGATTCCTTTTTTTGCGATAAAACGCTACTATTAAGGTAAAAATACCATCTTGTTCAAATTGTTCATACGTATACGTACGCTCAGACATATATATAATCTCCATTTAACTACTTCACTAACCCATTTTGAAACGCATAAACAACCGCCTGAGTACGGTCCTGGACATCGAGTTTACCTAAAATATTACTCACATGTGTTTTTACCGTTTTTAGTGCGATGAATAGTTCTGCTGCAATTTCTTGGTTGGCTAAACCGCGTGCCATACATTGTAGTACTTCCATTTCACGCTCGGTTAATAGCTCGTGAAGGGAAATCGTCGTACCAGAACGCATACGCGACATTACTTTTGTGGTCACCTCGGGCTCGAGTACCATTTCACCATCCATTGTTTTTCGAATAGCGTTAGCAATTTGTTTTGCGTTGGATGTTTTTAAAATATAACTAACCGCACCAGCTTCGAGGGCAGGGTATACTTTGTCATCATCTAAAAAACTTGTGACCATCATGACCTTTGCTTCAGGCCATTGACTTAAAATTTCAGCAGTTGCCTCGGCTCCGGTCATGATGGGCATCACATTGTCCATCAATACTACATCTGGTCTCAATGCGAGCACCCGTTCAACCGCTTCTAACCCGTTTGCTGCTTCACCAACGACATCAATATCCGGCTGGGCAGAAAGGTACGCAGAAACGCCGATGCGCACCATTTCGTGATCATCTGCAATAAAAACTTTAATCAAGCTGTTCGCCACCTTTCGTTATTGGGACTTTAACTTCGACAATGGTCCCTTCATTTGGAACAGAAACAATTTTGTATGTGCAGCCTATTTCTACAGCGCGTTCTGCAATATTTCGAAGACCGTAAGAAGCAGATTTATCGCCTTCTGCTTCAAATCCTAAACCATTATCTTGAATCCGCAAAATCGCTTTTTCATCGCGTTCAACAAGTAATAGCTCCACTTCGCTAGCTTTTGCGTGACGAAGTGTATTGGACAGTGCTTCCTGCGCGATGCGGAATAAATGATCTTCCTCGGCTTTTGAAAGCGCGATTTCCTCTAGCTGATAGTCAATTTTAAAATACACTTTTTCCTGAAGTTCTACGATTAAATCTTCCAGTCCTTCCGCAAGTGTTTTGTTGCGTAGCGCAATTGGGCGTAAATGCAGGAGCAGGGCGCGCATTTCAAGTTGTGCTTGCTGGACGACTTTTTCTACTTGTGTTAGTTGTTTTTTTGATGTCTCCGGCTGTTCTTGTTCGGTTAAGGCAGATAACATCATCGAAGCTGCAAAAAGTTGTTGGGAAACAGAGTCATGAAGCTCACGTGCGAGTCTTTGGCGTTCTGCAACGAGACGTTCCTGGACGATCGCATCATTTGTTTCGACTTTTTCATTCGTTAAGCGCTGTAGGGACGTGCGCTGCGTTTCAATTAAGTCACTGGCATTGGTTAGCGCTTTTTTTAAAGGGCGGGGAACGCCTCTTTTTATGGGACCTGTAAAATCGGGCTCTACTAATTTTTTAACATAACGCGTCGTCGTGGCTTCACGCATTTTCATGGCGCCACTCATCCATGTTGAGATCAAAAAGGACAAAATTCCAATGAGTAGTAGGCAGATGAATAAAATGGGCATCGATTCAATGTTTTTATCCACTAATATCGACCATGTCTTTTCGGTTGGTTCACCTAATAGCAACACAAGAACGATAAATGTCAGCGTAAAAAGCATGAAAAATAGCGTGATAAAACGGCCAATAAATGAAATCATGCGCGCTGTACCTCCACATCACCAATCCACGTCGCCACATAAATAACGAGCTCGCGTTTTGCATTAAGATCGCCATCCTCAAACTGTAGCTGTTCGTTAAATAGACGTTTTGGTGCAGCTCGTAAGCAAGTCGCTTCACCGTAAATCGTAGTATAGTGCAAGCGTACAGGCACCTCATACGGAATAATGACGCGCACCTTACCAAGGGCTTGCTGAATCGAAATAACGGATTTTCCAACAGGTAAAATCGTCTGCGTCGCGTCAATGGTAATATCCCCTATGAAACGTTGAATTTGAACATCCTTCCATTTGTACGCATCAAGTGGGGAAGACGTTGTACCAATTAATGTAGCTTGCTGCACATCAGCTTGTAACGGTTCCTTATTTAGTTCAATTACTTCAGCTGATTTTTTCTGTAGTTTATATAGTAAGTATATGAGTAAGCCAATTACGAAAAGGCGTAGTGTCCATAAGCTAAGAAGGGCGAACAGCATTAAAATAATACCAATCCAAAACATCGTCCGTTTCGACTTTTTGACACCAAAATAAGTAAGACCTGCCCCGAAAATTAATAGGAACACGCCACCATTATTGAAAATGGTTAGTTCGACTAAGACGATTAACAAAAAGCTAATGACGAGAAATGACAGCTGATCCGTCGAAAATTTAGTCAAGTAAGGCCCCTCCTTTTTAACGTTAGAAAGGGAGAAAGCATAGCGCTTCCTCCTCCTCAATAGTATAGCATTATTTGCCTAGTTCAATAGCTTTTGATGTGCCTTCTTTTTCTAGTTGAGCTAGGCGTGTTTCGAATGTTGTTACTTCGTATTTTTTATCGATTTTTTGTGCAAGCTCATCAATATAGTTGGATAGTTCATCAAAGTTTGATTCATTGTTTGACGTCAATACTTTATCCATTTGATGATGTGCTCGTGTTACATTTTCTTTGCCCATCAGTTGCAGCTGACGAACTTTCATATCTTTAATTTTATGCTTCATCGTTTCAAATTTACGTTCAAGTTCAAAATATTCTTGAGTACTCGCATTTATACTAGATAGAAGCTCAGACTTACGCACTGTATATGCTGCGACCTCTTCATTCGCAAAGGCAATTAAATCCGCTTCACCGCTCGCCGTTGCAAGTGCTAACTGTGACTCGCGTTTTGCTAGCATTTCTTCCGTTTGTTGCAGCTGTGTTTCTAGTTCTTTTTTCAATTGACTTTGGCGCGCTAGCAGTTTTCCTGTTTGTTCCGTTTGCTTTTCCGCCTCGCGGATATACTGATTTAGCAGGGAAATCGGATTTTTTTGCTCCTTTTTATCAAATAAGTCATGTAAATCCGCCTGAATTGTATACTTGAAACGTTGAATTAAGTTTTTCATTGTAAATCGCTCCTCTACATTATTTTGATAATTTTGCCCATTCTTTTTCAAAGTTTGTGAATGGATCGTTTTCATGTTCACTTTCGACAATAACTTCATCGCCTTTGACGTTCCAGTTTTTGTAAATGAAGTAAAGAATGGCGATTGCAACTAAGCCGATAAATCCAGGTGTGTTCGATAATGCACTCATTAATCCTGCTAGTGCTAGAACAATGCTCATTACTTTACTGAAAACAGCTGTGCTTTTCGTGTAGTAATGTAAGCCTGCAGCTACGAGCAATCCTGAAATGATCAGACCCGCTACAGGTAATAAGGCAACGAGTGCAATTAGTGCAGCGAAGGCGCCTATTGTAAATAAAAGAAACTTTTTCAAATGTTTCATCCTCCTTGTTAGTGATGTCCTTATCGTACCTTGACTTGTAATTTTCGGTAATGACCTATTACTGTATCTTTCACTAGGTCTAGAGGCGTAGAGCACGTAAGCCTTTTTCATAGAAATTAATAATAGAAACGTTATACAATTTAGTGTATAATCCATTTTGGAGAGTTTTTCTCGGTATATCGCACGTGGAGGAGGTAGGACATAAATGAATTTATGGCTTGGAATTGTATTAATTATCGTGGCTTTAATCGGAGGCGCAGCACTAGGTTTCTATATCGCTCGTCAATATATGATGAAATATTTAAAAGAAAATCCACCAATTAACGAACAAATGATTCGAGTAATGATGGCTCAAATGGGACGTAAACCATCAGAGAAACAAGTTCGTCAAATGATGGCTAGTATGAATAAAGTACAGGATAAATAAATAATTAATCAAAGGTTATCGGATGCATGATGTTTCATTCTGCATTAGGTAGCCTTTTTATTTTATTTAACATAAATTTCTTAGAAAATACTGTTGATTTATTGACGTAGCCATGTAATACTATAAAACATATAAAAGAACTAGGATTTAGAATCTAGAGGGAGATGGTAAGATGAAAAAATTATTAACAGGTTTATTTCTTGGATTGTCAGTATTACTAGTCGCATGTAGCTCAGATGAATCTGACTCATCAAGCGCAGAGCAACAAAATAAATTACAGCAAATCAAAGAGGCTGGTGTGATTACAATTGGCTTGGAGGGTACATTCCCACCATTCAGTTTCCATGATGAATCAGGTGCATTAACAGGTTTTGAATATGAAATAGCGGATCAAATTGCGAAAGATTTAGGTGTAGAAGTAAAATATGTGGAAACAAAATGGGATGCATTAATTGCAGGGTTAGATACAGATAAATACGATTTCGTTATTAACAACATTTCGATTACTGATGAACGTAAAGAGAAGTATGATTTTACGATTCCGTATATGAGATCTGTAGCGAAACTAGCGGTTCATACTGATAGCGACATTCAATCGTTAGAGGATTTTGCAGGTAAAAAAGCCGCACAAACGATTACAAGTAACTTCGCACAAGAAGCAATTGATTTAGGTGCAGAAGTAGTACCTATGGACAATTTAACAAACTCAATCGAACTTGTATTACAAAAACGTGCGGATGGTACGATCCATGATCAAGTAACGTTCTTAACATTTTTAAAAGAACAAAAAGATGCACCTCTTCGTTTAGTAGAAGGGGAAGTAAGCTCAACAGACATCGCCTTAATCTTAAACCAAAATAATGAAGAGTTTCGTGAAGCCTTAAATGACATTATTAAAAAGCGTAGCGAGGATGGAACGTTTGCAGCTATCTCTGAGAAATACTTTGGTGATAACATTATTTCTCAATAATTGAAGGCAATCAATCGGCAATCAAAGCCGATTGATTTTTCTTTAGTGGATAAGAAAGTATAACTTTCTCATCCACATAAGTAATGATATCAACTCGCCCTATTTTGGTCGAGTTGTGTTTTTCTAAGGAAGGGATGACCAATATGAGCCGTGAACTCGAAATTATTTTACAATCCATTTGGCCGATTTTGAAGGCGGGATTACTCGCAACGATTCCACTTTCACTCATTTCATTTGCAATTGCATTGGTTATTGCTGTTATTACAGCATTAATCAAACTATCTAACTTTAAAATTTTAAAATTCATTTTTAGTACATATGTATGGATTTTCAGAGGGACACCGTTATTAGTTCAATTATTTATCGTCTTTTACGGCGTACCAAAAGCAGGCATTACACTAGATGCCTGGACCGCAGCCATCATTACATTTTCATTAAATACAGGGGCGTATGCATCGGAGTCCATTCGAGCTTCGATTTTAGCAATTCCAAAAGGGCAGTGGGAGGCAGCCGAATCACTTGGCATGACTTATTGGCAAGTACTACGCCGCGTCATTGCACCACAAACTGTGCGTATCTCGCTACCGCCAATTACAAATAATTTTATTGATTTAGTAAAGGGTACTTCACTAGCGGCAAGTATTACGATTACGGAAATGTTTATGATTGGTCAGCAAATTACCGCACGTACATATGAACCGCTTGCGATTTACAGTCTTGTTGCAGCATTGTATTTAGTCATTTGTACCGTGTTAACGTATGCGCAAGGCAAATTGGAAAAATCAGCATCTAAATATATTTAAGAAAGGGTGTGGACGACATCGTAGTATTTCAAGAAATGAATAAATATTTTGGTATTCAACACGCACTTAAAAATATTTCACTACAGTTTCATCGAGGTGAAACAACGGTGATTTTAGGTCCATCAGGTTCTGGGAAATCAACGCTATTACGTTGTATTAATTTACTTGAAATCCCACAATATGGTACATTAGAAGTAGGGCAAGTAAAAGTGGATTTTGCCAAGATGCTAAGTCAAAAGGATAAGCTAGCTATTCGACAAAGTACAGCTATGGTATTCCAGTCCTTTAATTTATTTCCGCATCTGAACGTGCTAGAAAACGTTGTCGAAGGACCAATTACAGTTTTAAAAAAAGATAAGAATAAAATGCTAGCAATGGGAGAGCAGCTACTTACAAAAGTAGGGCTCGCGCATAAAATGGAAAGTTACCCCTCGCAGTTATCAGGGGGTCAACAACAACGTGTGGCAATTGCAAGAGCGCTGGCTATGGAGCCGACCTTTTTGCTATTTGATGAGCCGACAAGCGCACTTGACCCTGAACTTGAAGGGGAAGTATTAAAGGTGCTGAAAAAATTATCCGAAGAGGGTAAATCTATGATTATTGTGACGCATAACTTGAACTTTGCTAGAGAAGTGGCAGACCGAATTTTATTTTTAGAAGACGGTGACATTGTATTTGATGGCGAGACTGAAGCGTTTTTCGCGAATCAAAAGAATGAACGGATTACAGCATTTATTCAATCAATGCAATTTATTTAGGAGGAACTATAATGAAAACTGAGAAAACAAATGTTGAAAGTTTTGATTTAGATCATACGAAAGTAGTCGCACCTTATGTTCGTTTAGCAGGCACAAAAACAGGAGCGCATGGCGATGTTGTGACAAAATACGATATCCGCTTCAAACAGCCAAATAAAGCACATATGGAAATGCCGGCGCTTCATTCACTGGAGCATTTAATGGCAGATCGTATTCGCAACTATTCAGACCTTGTAGTAGACCTTTCACCAATGGGCTGCCAAACAGGCTTTTATGTATCATTTTTAAACTATGATGACTATGAAGGAATTTTAGATATTTTAGAAAAAACAACAAATGAAGTACTTGCTGCAACTTCTGTACCAGCATGTAATGAAGTACAATGCGGCTGGGCGGCAAGCCATAGCTTAGAAGGTGCTCAGGCGCTTGCACAAGAATTTTTAGAAAAACGCGCAGAATGGCATATTGTTTTCGAGGATTAATTCGCGTACACATATGTTTTAATAAACCATACATTAAAAGTTCGATTTCAAATTTGAAATCGAACTTTTTTTGCGGGCATAAGGAAGCGAAACTTACCCATCCACATAAGTAAGGACATCAACTAACCCTATTTTGGGCGAATTGTTTTCTTTGAGGGTGAACGAAAAATAAAGGGCATTCAATGCATTTATTTTTGCATGAATCCCCTTATTGGTTGGTGTACATTATGATGCAGGTTCCTCCCCATCATCCATAAAGCCACCAGAGTTTGGTACAAATTGATAAAGAAACTCCTTTACCAGTAGCTCATATTGTTCAGGTGATTCATTAAATGACTGAGCATGACCGCCTTTATCAAAAAGGAGTAACATTTTTGGGTCTGGCTTTAATTTAAATAGATCTTCTGCCATTTCATAAGGGATGAATTCATCTGGGATGCTATGAATAAATAATACGGGTTTTTTAATATGCTGCACTACTTCTTTCGGTGTCACACTTCGTAAGGAATAGCCGTCACGTAAACGCATAAATAAATCGCTAATAGGAACCGCCGCACGGAAATTAAACGAAATCGTGTGCTTGATAATTAGGTATAGCAGCTCTCTGAAATCCGAGAAGGCACAATCTGAAATATAAAAATTCCCTCCATCATTAACTGTCCCTGCATATAAAAGGGTAGTGGCTGCGCCCATGGATTCACCGTGAATTCCTAAGAGGGCGTCCTCACCTATTATTGAACGGATCTCTTGAACAACTGCCCCTAAGTCAAATTTTTCATAATAACCATAGCTAGTCGTCTTCCCACCTGAATCGCCATGTCGACGATGGTCATACACAACCATATTAAAGCCGAGACGTTCAAACATGCGCGCGTATTTTACAGAGTTTATTTTATTTTCAGTAACACCATGACAAATGATAATCGTATTTGTCGTTTCGAGCGGCTTCAAAAAAATCCCTTTAATCGTATAGCCATTTGGTGAAGATATCGAGAGCTCCTGCTTAGGGCACTCGTTATACCACACCTCATCAAAACGTCTTGCTTTTGTTTCGCGCTCATAAACAAAGGTAGGGTCTTTTGGTTTAATATACATCAGTCGATTGGTGAGCAAAATCCCTGATATAGCAGTTACAGTAGCTAAAATTGTAGTGGCAATACTAGAAAAAAACACAATTTTCTTTTTCAATCGTTTCACCTCACAATCAAAATATAATATTTTTTTATTATTTTCCCCGATAAAATTGATATAAAACATCAAAGAATACCAACTTAAAACCTCTAACATAAATTATTTAAATATTTGGTAAAATTATCTTGAGGGCGCCGTTTATAGAGTGATAGACTTGTATTACAAAAGGATTGGAGAAAAGGGGAGAGAATATGACACAAGAAGTAGTAATCGTCAGCGCAGTGCGAACAGCTATAGGTTCGTTCCAAGGGGCTTTGAAGGATGTGGCAGCACCAGTACTTGGTGGGATTGTCATTAAGGAAGCTGTAAAACGAGCGGGTATTGAGCCAGAACTTGTTGATGAAGTGATTATGGGGAATGTACTAGCTGCAGGTCTTGGTCAAAATCCAGCACGTCAGGCATCGATTCACGCTGGGCTGCCGCATGCTGTCCCGGCATTAACCATTAATAAAGTATGTGGGTCAGGATTAAAGGCCGTTCATTTAGCAGCGCAGGCCATCGCAGCAGGAGACGCAGACATAGTCGTTGCAGGTGGCTTTGAAAATATGAGTCAAGCACCGTACGTCTTAAAAAATGCACGTGAAGGGTTTCGTATGGGCGATCAAAAGGTTGTTGATACAATGATTCAGGACGGTTTATGGTGTGCATTTTATAATTATCATATGGGAGTAACGGCAGAAAATCTATGCGATGCGCACAACATTACACGCGAGGAGCAGGATGCCTTTTCAGCCCGTTCTCAAGCCCGTGCAGCAGCGGCGATTGAAGCTGGCAAGTTTGAAGACGAAATTGTACCAGTAGAAATTCCGCAACGTAAAGGAGAGCCGGTTATTTTTGCAAAGGATGAGTACGCCAAGCCAGAAACAACGGCAGAAAAATTAGGTTACTTGCGTCCGGCATTTAAAAAGGATGGCTCGGTAACAGCAGGTAATGCATCTGGTATTAATGATGGGGCAGCAGCGGTAGTTGTAATGTCAAAGCAGCGAGCATTTGAGTTAGGTTTAACACCGCTCGCAACACTTGTGGCAAATGCAAGTTCAGGTGTAGATCCGTCTATGATGGGTATTGGGCCAGTGCTCGCAGTAAAAAAAGTACTAGTAAAAGCGAAAGTCACACTCGATGATATTGATTTAATTGAAGCAAATGAAGCGTTTGCGGCACAATCAATTGCAGTTGATCGCGAATTAGGGTTTAATCATGATAAACTAAATGTGAACGGGGGAGCGATTGCACTTGGTCATCCTATTGGTGCGAGTGGTGCCCGAATTTTGGTGACACTACTTCATGAAATGCAAAAGCAAGACGCAAAGTCCGGTCTTGCTACTTTATGCATCGGCGGCGGCCAAGGTGTAGCAACAATCGTTCAACGTTAATTTAACTACATTCAGCGGGCACACAAACACCGGCTGCATGAGGCGAATTTGATAGAGAAGGTGAACGACATGGGGAAAAAGAAAAAACAAGGGCAAAAGCAAGCGGCAATGCCTAAAAATGAAACGACAGAGCTACTCACATTAAAAGATCAATTAGGCGGCGACGTGTTAGCTAAGCTAAAGGCAGCAAAGCAATCTCTCGTTGCAGAAGTGCAAGCGCAAGAGGAAGAACGTCAAGCCCGACTTGTCTTTGAACGCAAGCAAAAGGAAAAAAATATGAGTTTTGAAGAGCTATTAAATAATTACGGCGATCAAGGTTCTAAATTTTAAAGTAAAAAAAGCTGAGTCCGCGATTGCAGACTCAGCTTTTTGAATTATAGGAAGGTTTCCACCGATGCTTCAATGCAAAAAAAATTTTTACTACGAGTATAAATGTGAAAGCTCCGGCTGTATCAATTAGTACATCATCAAAAATACCAGTGCGCCCTGGTTTGTAGGATTGACGAATTTCATCAAAGCTTGCCAATATAATAACCGAGATAATCGCGAAAATACTTGATGGACGCCAGCATAGTTTTCGGTAAAAGAAAAAGAAAATTAGGGCAATAACGCCGTAACCAGTAAAATGTGTCGCTTTACGAATTAAAAACTCAAGAAAATAATAATAGCCACGCGTTTCAACGGATAAGGTTTCTCCCCAATAGGTTACTTCGATTTTGCTGAGTAATTCTTCAAACGGTTTATTTTGTAGTAACTCCCTTAAAGCAGGGACAATCGTTTGTTGTTGGTACGTCATATTAGATGCAAAGGCGACGACAGCTAACGCTATTATGACGAGAAAAAGCATTTTTTTCACCGATGATCGGTATAAATGTCTTGTTTTGTAAATTGTTTAATTTGTGCAATGTCGCCGAGTTGCTGTAATTGACTGTATGAGTTTAAATTCATCTGTAATTGTTCCTTCGTCCGTGCACCAATAACGGTAGATGCAACTGCTTCAAATTGTAAATTAAATGCAAGTGCTGCCGTATGTACATCGCCAAATAGTTCCTCTAGCTGCAGGAGTACATATTGTGCTTCCTTCTCAGAATAGCTCATATACGGCTGTAAACGAGTTTTCCATTCAGCCGTTAGTAAACCTTTCGCAATCGAACCGCGCGTCACAACCGAAGCACTAGCTGCCTCAATGGTACTAAACCATTCCTCTGCGCGCTGATCGAAAATATTAAACTGCATCATATTGCTCACAGCATGGCTTTCTTGTAAAAATGGCACAAAAACATTCGGACGAATCGAAGAGATCCCGTATTCGCGAATGAGCCCGTCCTTTTTTAAGTCGTCAAATGTCGCAATGATTTCCTCCCACGGATCATCAATTGTGCCACCGTGAAGCTGGTATACATCAATATAATCTGTTTGAAGTCGTCTTAAGCTTTCTTTCACGGCTTCTTTAATATGTGCAGGAGAAGGATCCCACGACCAACCGTCCACGCAGTCCTGCCAACGATTTCCGACTTTTGTTGCGAGGATGATGTCATGGCGGTGAGGTTTTAGGATTGCACCGACAACCGCTTCATTTTCTCCTTTATCGTATAAATCTGCTGTATCAAAATAATTAATACCTGCATCAAGTGCTGCCGCAATGACTTCGCGTGCATCCGCCGTATTGGACGGTAAGGACATGCAGCCTAGGCTTAACTCGGAAATAGTAAAATTACTGTTACCGAGATTTCTTTTTTTCATCTACAATTCCTCCAATGTGCTTGCTTCGAAATATTCCATTTCTAATGGTACAATGAAATCAATCATAACGACAAGTGAGGAAGCCAAATGAAAAAATTTGAGGAAAAAACTATTACATCGAATACTATTTTTACAGGGCGTGTCATTTCATTAAAAGTAGACGAGGTTCAATTACCGAATGGCAAGACGAGTAATCGAGAAATTATTAATCATCCAGGTGCAGTTGCAGTCATTGCGATAACGGATGAAGGGAAGCTATTAGTAGTTGAGCAGTACCGAAAAGCAATCGAACGTTCAATCATTGAAATTCCTGCTGGGAAATTAGAGCCGGGCGAGGCACCTGCTGTCACTGCACGCCGTGAATTAGCAGAAGAGACAGGTTATGGTTGCGAGGAACTTACATATATTCAAACCTTCGTTACCTCCCCTGGGTTTGCAGATGAAGTGATTCATCTTTATGCGGCACGAAGATTATTTGTTTTAGAGGAGCAAGCGCAGTTAGATGAAGATGAATTCGTAGAGCTAATGGCCGTGACAATTGAGGAAGCAGAGGCAATGGTGGCGGATAAGCGTATTTTTGATGCAAAAACAGCCTTTGCTGTGCTCTGGATGAAAATGCAACACCTATCAAATTCGCCCCAGCGAAATTGACGTCCAGATTTTGAATTGTGCATGGGCATGGGCCTGCACGATGCAGGTCAGTTAGCCGTTGTCGTATGGATGCGACGAATTTAGGCTAACATCATTGACCCCTTTCAAAATCTGAGACATCCGCCGGAGGCTATAACTTCATTCAGCCGGCGTTGGGACGCCAGCTGAATGAAGTTATAGTTTTTTTTTTGCATATGCGTGGTGGACGAGCATAAGTTGTATGGACGAGGAGGGTGTTCATATATGCGAAAAACTATGTACGTGCAATATGCGACGATGATAGCGATCTGTTTTATGAGCGGAGTCGCGTGTTATCAATTATTTGAACTACAAGAAGCGATGCAAGTTATTAAGTGGGCAGACAGTCGCTTATTGACACTTGAGAAGCCATCCATTCTAGCGAGTGCATTACCCGTTTTTCTATCCATTATTATTGTACTATTTTTTTCAACCCATTCGTTTCTAGCTATATGTGCGCAAATTTTTGTTGGAATTAAAATCACTTTTTTCGGCTTTAGCTCCGTTTTTTTGCTCGTCCAGCACAATTCAATAAAGTTATATGGGCTTTGGTGGTTCCCTTTTCAGCTAATTTATTGTATTTTACTAATAGTGCTATGTACGAATATCAGTACAAAGAATAGTACAAGGGGTTTCGGACATAGAATGAGGAAAGGTTATTCACTTAAGAGAGTTTTAACTATTATACTTATCATACTGATCGTGTTTATTGCAGAAATCGTCGCAATATCGTACGTATTTATATGAATCATTAACTTGTAAACAGATTTACTCATTTGGTATAATTAAATAAGTATAGGGGGGCGTCGCATGGAGAGCCGAATAGATCGAATAAAAAAACAATTGCATAGTGCTAGCTATAAGCTGACGCCACAGCGAGAAGCGACAGTGGCTGTTTTACTAGAGCATGAAGAGGACCATTTAAGTGCCGAAGATGTTTACTTATTAGTAAAAGATAAGGCACCTGAAATAGGGCTGGCTACAGTGTATCGTACACTAGAGCTTTTAACGGAGCTGAAAGTTGTCGATAAAATTAATTTTGGTGATGGGGTATCACGCTATGACCTGCGTCAAGAAGGCGCAATGCATTTCCATCATCACTTAGTTTGTATTGAATGTGGTGCAGTAGATGAAATACAGGAAGACTTACTAGAAGACGTAGAAGTTATCGTAGAAAAGCGCTGGAATTTCATTATTAAAGATCATAGACTAACATTTCACGGAATTTGCTGGCGTTGTCACGACAACGATGGAGACAGTAAATAAGCGGAAGTATAAGTAGCAAGAAAAAAGCAGCTGAGGGGCTGTTTTTTTTTATGGTTAAGGACATCAACTCGCCCAAAATAGGACAAGTTGATGTCTTTACTTATGTGGATGGGAAAGTTATGCTTTCGCATCCACTAATTAAACGATGACGATCATTCTTTGTTTTTTACTTTTGGGACAGCCACTTTTGGAATTTCATGCTAAACTGACTATAACAATTTAGTAGGAAACGAGGCGGTATCGATGAATCAATATACAGACCCGATTGCGGATTATATCCATTTTATAAGAGTAGAACGGCAGCTATCAGATAATACGCTACAATCGTATAAAAGAGATTTACAAAGCTATGCGGCTCATTTAGAACAAGTACAGCAGCTTGAATCCTTTAATGAGGTGACGAGGAATCATATTTTACTGCATTTAGAAAGCCTGCGCGCACAAGGGAAATCGGCTCGGACAACTGCTCGCCATATTTCGTCTATTCGTTCGTTTCATCAGTTTTTACTGCGTGAGAAGGTGACAGAAACAGATCCAACAGTGCATCTTGAAATGCCTGCTAGAGAACAAAAACTCCCAAAAGTGTTATCTGTTGAGGAGATTGATGCGCTAATTGCTGCACCGAACCTTGCTAAACCACAAGGCGTACGCGATGTAGCATTACTCGAACTGCTTTACGGCTCAGGTATGCGCATTAGTGAATTAGTCGAGCTGAATTTAGAAGATGTACATATGACGATGGGCTTTGTGCGTGTTTTTGGTAAGGGTGGTAAGGAGCGAATTGTTCCACTCGGACGAGGTGCACTTGGAGCATGCGAGAACTACTTAACGAAAGCGCGTCCCGTATTACAAGGTAATTATCCAAAGAGTGAAGCGTTTTTTATCAATCAAAGAGGGAAACGTTTTACTAGACAAGGGTGCTGGAAGCTTTTAAAGGAGCATGCAGCGACTGCCAATATTCAAAAAGAGATTACACCGCACGTACTGCGACACTCGTTTGCGACGCATTTAATCGAAAACGGAGCCGATTTGCGAGCAGTGCAGGAACTACTTGGGCATGCCGATATTTCTACGACGCAAATCTATACACATATTAGTAAAACACGTCTTTCTGAAGTATATAAACAGTTCCATCCGCGGGCATAATAGGCGTCATAAGAAAAATCTTTCATAAAGTAGCCAACAATGACAATAGTCAGTAAATACAGTCGGATGTCTGACCTTTATTTCTCCGGAATTTTTGGTAAAATAGATGATATGAAAGAGGAGTGAAATATAACTATGAAACCATTTAAAAAAATTCACGTTATCGTAATGGACTCAGTAGGCATTGGTGAAGCACCAGATGCCGATAAGTTTGGGGATGTTGGTGCACATACATTAGGCCATATCGCTGAAAAAATGAATGGCTTAAAGATGCCGACAATGAGTAGCCTCGGATTATCTAATATTCACGAGCTCCCAGGTATTGAGAAAGCGCATACACCGAAAGGCTTTTACGGCATGATGCAAGAAGCGTCTGTCGGCAAAGATACGATGACTGGTCACTGGGAGATTATGGGCTTACATATCGACAAGCCGTTTAAAGTGTATCCAGAAGGCTTTCCGGCTGAATTAATTGCGGAGCTTGAGAAACGTACTGGACGTAAGGTTTTATGCAACTTACCCTATAGTGGGACAGCAGTGATTGATGATTTCGGACCAGAGCATATGGAAACAGGTGCGATTATCGTTTATACATCGGCAGATCCTGTATTACAAATTGCTGCACATGAAGAAATTGTACCATTAGAAGAACTTTATAAAATTTGTGAGATTGCACGTGAATTAACGCTAGATCCTGAATATTTAGTTGGCCGTATTATTGCGCGTCCGTTTATCGGCACTCCAGGCAACTTTACTCGTACACCTAATCGTCATGATTATGCATTAACTCCATTTGGCCGTACGACAATGGCTGAAATGAAGGATGCCGGCTTCGATGTTATTGCAATCGGTAAAATTTCGGACATCTTCAATAATGATGGTGTTACAGAATCAATCCGTACAAAAAGCAATTCAGACGGCATGGATAAAATAAATGAAGTAGTAAAACGTGATTTTCACGGTCTGAGCTTCTTGAACTTAGTAGACTTTGATGCAAACTTCGGCCACCGCCGCGATCCAATCGGTTACGGTGAGGCACTAGAAGAGTTTGACCGCCGTTTACCTGAAGTGCTAGAAGCAATGGGTGAAGATGATTTAGTCATCATTACAGCAGACCACGGCAATGATCCCACATTCCCAGGAACAGATCATACGCGTGAATACGTGCCATTAATCGTCTATTCTCCACGCTTTACTAAAGGTACTGAAATCCCACTTCGCAATACATTTGCGGATATTGCAGCAACGGTGGCGGAAAACTTTAGTGTAAAAGCACCTCAATTTGGAACGAGCTTTTTAAGTGATTTGAAATAAGGGGGACCATCATATGAGAATGGTTGATATTATTGAAAAAAAACGAAACGGCGGAGAGCTTTCTAAAGAGGAAATTCGCTTTTTTGTAAACGGTTATACAGATGGGCAGGTTCCAGATTATCAAGCAAGTGCACTATGTATGGCAATTTACTTTCAAGATATGAATGACCGCGAGCGCGCAGACTTAACGATGGCTATGGTTGAATCAGGCGATCAAATCGACCTATCAAGCATTGAAGGAATCAAAGTGGATAAACACTCAACAGGCGGTGTAGGGGATACGACAACATTACCTCTTGCAGCTATGGTAGCAGCAGTAGGGGTTCCGGTTGCCAAAATGTCTGGTCGCGGCCTAGGTCATACAGGTGGGACAATAGACAAACTAGAAGCAATAAAAGGTTTTCACGTGGAGCTTACAAGCGAGCAGTTCGCGAAGCAAGTAAACGATCTTAAAATGGCGGTTATCGGCCAAAGCGGTAACTTAACCCCTGCAGATAAAAAGCTCTATGCATTACGTGATGTAACAGGGACTGTATCAAGTATTCCGTTAATCGCAAGCTCAATTATGAGTAAAAAAATTGCAGCTGGTGCAGATGCCATTGTACTTGATGTAAAAACGGGCGACGGTGCATTTATGAAAACCGTAGAAGATTCCAAACTACTTGCTGAAGCAATGGTGAAAATCGGGAATAATGTTGGTCGTAACACGATGGCGATTATTTCAGATATGAGCCAGCCATTAGGGTATGCAATTGGTAATGCGCTTGAAGTGCAAGAAGCAATTGATACATTAAAAGGTCATGGCCCAGCTGACTTAAACGAGCTTTGCTACACACTTGGTTCACAAATGGTTGTACTTGGCGGCAAGGCAGCGACAATTGAAGAAGCACGTACGATGCTTGAAGAAGTTGTAGCAAATGGTGCGGCACTTGAAGTACTGAAAAAATTTATTACAGCTCAGGGCGGCGACGCATCTGTTGTCGATGATCCATCCCGTTTACCACAAGCAAAATTCCAAATTGACGTACCTGCGAAAGAGGCAGGCTATGTTTCTAAAATCGAAGCAGATGATATCGGTACTGCAGCAATGCTTCTTGGCGCTGGCCGTGCAACAAAGGATTCTGAAATTGATCTAGCAGTTGGGTTAGTACTGCGCAAAAAAGTAGGCGATTCAGTAGCTAAAGGAGAATCATTAGTGACGATTTATGCGAATAGTGAAGACATCGGTGAAGTGATCGAAAAAATTTACGCGCATATTCATCTTTCACCTGAACAAGTTACCGCTCCTAAATTAATTGAAGCGATTATTACTAAATAATAGTTAGAAAGCTGTGCCAAAGTGAATTTCACTATGGGCACAGCTTTTTTTAGTGGATAAGAAAGCATAACTTTCACATCCACATCAGTAGGGACATTAACCCACCCTCTTTTGGGCAAGTTGTGTCTTTCTAAATTCTATCATTTCTTACTATTAAATTCATTAAAATATGGTAGAATATGAGTAATATTAGTTCAAAAATGTTCATATTTTCTATTTTTGGGTGTTTACCAAAACATGTGCTTTACTTTAAAAGAAAGTGTACAACTTTATAAGCACATGGAACGGAAGGCGGCGACTCCTGTGGGAAAAGCGTGAGCCTTGAGACCCCGCACGAAGCGAAGCGGAGGAGGAGGCTCAAGCCACGCCCGCGGAAAGCGACCGCCTGGAGTGGAATGTGCTGTCAAGTACATATTTTGGTGTAGAGCCCTATTTTTAGTAATATAAAAATTTAAGGTGAAGAAGGGGTTGTATGTCTCGTATTTGGACGGGAAGGTTTCAAGGCTATTCGTTTAATCATTTTAAAAAGGATTTATTATCGGGCATAATCGTTGGGATTGTAGCTGTCCCACTAGCAATGTCATTTGCTATTGCATCTGGTGTTAAGCCTGAATACGGCATTTACACGGCAATTATAGCAGGGCTTTTAATTTCGCTACTCGGCGGCTCGAAATATCAAATTGGTGGCCCAACTGGAGCTTTTGTACCAGTATTACTTGGTATAGTGCTAGTTTATGGCTACGAGAACTTACTGATTGCAGGTGTTATGGCTGGAACGATGCTCGTGCTAATGGGGATATTTAAGCTTGGGACGCTCATTAAATTCATCCCTAGACCTGTTACAGTTGGCTTTACAGCAGGGATTGCCGTTACTATTTTTGCTGGACAGGTTGGAAACTTTCTTGGATTAACTGGGATGAAGCAACATGAAAAGTTCCATGAAAATATTTTAGAAATTGTTTCTCATCTAAATACCGTAAATATTTTTAGCATCGTTGTGGCGGTGATTAGCTTAGTGACCATATTATTAACGCCGCGTGTGTTACCAAAAGTGCCAGGTGCACTTGTTGGTATTATTCTTTCGGCGATGGTAACAATCCTATTTTTACCGGGACAAGTGGCTACAATTGGCTCTACATATGGCACCATTCCGAATACTTTGCCGCAATTTTCCATTCCGGAAATTACATTTGAACGCCTTTATTTACTGTTAGGTCCGGCATTCGTTATTGCCATGCTTGGTGGGATTGAATCACTACTTTCTGCTGTTGTTGCCGATGGAATGACGAATAGTAAGCATAATAGTAATCGTGAATTGATCGGTCAAGGGATTGCTAATATCGTAACACCATTTTTCGGAGGAATTCCGGCGACAGGTGCAATTGCCCGCACAGCTACAAATATTAAGACGGGTGCTACTTCGCCGATGTCTGGTGTTATTCACGCCATCTTTGTTTTGTTGACGCTCTTAGTTCTTGCGCCATATGCCGTTCATATTCCACTTGCAAGCTTAGCACCTGTTCTTATGATTGTTGCGTGGAATATGAGTGAGCGCCATCATTTTTCACATATCCTAAAATTAAAGTCAGGGGATTCACTCGTCCTTGTTATTACGTTTTTATTAACAGTATTTACGAGCTTAACATTTGCGGTACAGGTTGGACTCATGCTAGCGGTGGTCTTATTTGCGAAGCGTATGAGTGAAGTGCTTGTCGTGACAAAGGTGCTTCCTGATTTAGAAACGACAGAAGGAAAGCTACTTGCCGACATGGTGTCAGATACTCATGATTGTCCCCAAATAAGCGTCTATACGATTGAAGGACCGTTATTCTTCGGTGCGGCCCAAACATTTGAGCAGTCGATTTTAAATACAATTCATTATCATCCAAGGGTACTTATTTTGCGAATGAGCAAGGTACCGTTCATTGATACGACCGGTGAAGAGTATTTCCGAAATATTGTCCGAAATTTTACAGAACAAGGTGGAAAGGTCCTTGTAACAGGGGTACAATCCAGTTTAAAACAGATGCTTGATGCGAATGGGTTAACAGAGGAAATTGGTCAGGAAAACTTTTATACGCAAACAGGCGATGCTATTACTGGAGCAATCGAATGCATCAACCACAAATCATGTAACAGCTGTAAACATTTTGTGTTTCGTGAATGCCAGCAGTTATCTCAAAATAAAGCACGGAGTCTTAAGGGAAAAATCTATTTATGAAACGGAAGCACACGCCCCAGTGTTCATACCTAACAAAATAATATTTTTCGCCGAATAAGGTGTGACTAAATTTGTCACGCCTTATTTTTTTATGTTTAAAAACAGGGCGGATTTTCCATACTGCAAGTAACTTCTAGTGTGTCACTTCTGCACTACTATTAGCGAATCAGTTCTAGTTTTGTCATTCAGAAAGGAAAGCTCCTATTCATGTGGAATAGCGAAACAAGAGGGGGCGAGAAAATGAAGTTTGATATCACAATGTATCCAAATGAAATTGCGGTCATTCGGTTATTTGGTGAGCTGGATCATCATGAAACTGAAAAAGTACGCGCACATATTTCAAAAACTATTTTGCAAGGCAATGTGAAAACAATTATTTGGAATCTAGAGCATTTGCATTTTATGGATAGTTCCGGCATCGGGCTAATTTTAGGAAGAATACGTGAGTTAAGGGCGGTAGATGGACATACAGTTTTACTCAATCCATCGCCTACTATGCAAAAGATTTTTCAGTTTTCCGGACTCGGTGCATACACAATGAACGGACTGGAACAGACAGCGATTATGCAGGCAAGGGGGATTGTCAATGGATAACGAAATGACACTGACGTTTTTGGCGCGCAGTGAAAATGAAGGCCTTGCGCGGATGGCTGTTACAAGCTTTGTCGCACAGTTGGATCCGACAATCGATGAACTATCAGAATGTAAAACAATCATCTCAGAGGCAGTTTCTAATGCAATTATTCATGGCTATGCAGGAAATCCAAATGGCGTTATTACAGTACATGCAGTGCGAGATTTTGACGTCATTAGTGTGGCGATTAAAGACGAGGGTTGCGGCATTGCGGATATTGAACAAGCAAAAGAGCCGTTGTTTACAACAAAATCTGAAATTGAACGGTCTGGCATGGGCTTTACTATTATGGAAAGCTTTTCGGATCATCTGCAAGTAGAGTCGGTCATCGGGGAAGGAACGGTCATAACTTTTACGAAGCAAATTTCTTCTGTCCGTACACTCGTAACGTAAAGACATAGGGGGATGAGGACAATCGAACAGCCGTCTGAAACGTTGTTGACACAGGATGAAATGCGGATGCTCATTGCGCATTCGCAAGCTGGTGATAAAGAGGCGAGAAAACGGATGATTGAGGGCAATACGAGGCTTGTGTGGTCTATTGTACAACGCTTTGCCTCGCGTGGTGTAGAGTTGGAGGATTTATTTCAAATCGGCTGCATCGGCTTAATGAAATCCATCGATAAGTTTGATCTTTCCTATGAGGTGAAATTTTCAACGTATGCGGTGCCGATGATTATTGGAGAAATCCAGCGTTTTCTCCGCGACGATGGCATGGTCAAGGTTAGCCGTTCTATTCGGGAGCTAAATTTCAAAATTCGGCATGCTACCGATGACTATATGAAAACGCATGAAAAGCCGCCGTCGATAATGGAACTCGCAAATCTACTCGGTGTTTCGCATGAGGATATTTTAATGGCGGCCGACGCTATGCGGGATCCCGCTTCGCTTCATGAGCAACTATTTGAAAATGATGGCGATTCTATTACGCTCATGGATCAAATGAAGGATGAAAAATCTGAATTACCGTTTGACTATATACCATTGAAGGAGGTGTTAAAAAAGCTCGGGAAGCGCGAGCAATCAATTATTTATTTCCGCTACTTTTTAGATTTAACACAAACGGAAATCGCCGACAGACTAGGTATTTCACAAGTACAAGTTTCAAGGCTTGAGAAGAAAATATTAGCGCAACTTAAAGTCTGGATGGAAGCTAATGCAACTAGAACAACAAAGACGGTGAATAAATGACAAATCAGCTTTTCAGTTCCGTAGAAGAAGCAGAGCAATTTTTAAGTTCCAAGTTTGGTAATGGCGATTCATTTGATGTTTGCATTAAGCGGATCTTTATTAGAAATATGGATACGCTTATTGTTTATATTAGTGGCCTTGTGAACGGCGATAGCATTACTGAAATACTCTCAGATTTGCAATTTGTAGCGGAAGAGGAAATAGAAGACGATAAAGAGTATTTTCATGAACATTTCAATTATTACGGGACGGATGAAGCGCCTACAATTGATGAATTTTTGCTCGGTATATTAAGTGGACGAGTAGGATTTGTAACAGCACATGGTTACTGCTATTTAGCAGAATTCCGGAATTATCCTGGACGTAATCCAGAAGAGCCTGATAATGAAAAAGTTATTCGTGGTTCACGGGACGGCTTTGCTGAAAATATTATTCAAAATGTAGCGCTGATTCGACGTCGTATTCGGAGTACTGAGTTGCGTTTTAATATGCACAAAATTTCCACGCTTGGTCAGACAGATGTGAGCATTTCGTATATGAACAATCTGGTCAATGAAGAACATTTAAAGTGGATTCAAGACCGATTTAAGTTGATCAAACATGACGGACTCACTATGGCGGACAAGTCACTAGAGGAATGGTTATTTAAGCAAAGATTTCATCCGATGCCATTTGTTCGCTATTCAGAGCGCCCAGATATTGTAGCGGCGCACTTATTAGAAGGGCATATTGCGATAGTTGTTGATACGTCTCCGTCCGTTATGCTTATGCCGGTGACAATGTTTCACTTACTACAGCACGCGGAGGAATATCGGCAGGCTCCGGTCATTGGCTCGATTATGCGGTTACTACGTTATGTAGCTGTAATTCTAAGCCTTGTTTTATTGCCGCTGTGGTATTTATTTGCCACACATGAACAATTTTTACCGGACAAACTTTCCTTTTTAGGGGTAGCAGAACCGAGTGAGGTACCGCTCTTTTTACAATTGCTAATTGCTGATATTGGGCTCGAATACTTACGGATTGCGGCCATTCATACACCTACACCACTGTCGACCGCCATGGGGTTAGTTGCGGGTGTTATTATCGGACAAATCGCTATTGAGGTCGGGTTATTTTCAGGTGAGGTCGTATTGTATACAGCGATTGCAGCAATCTTCACGTTTGCTATTCCGAATTATGAACTCAGTATTTCAGTAAAAGTGTTTCGGATACTACTTCTTAGTGCAACGGCAATTGCAGGAGCAAACGGTTTTTTCATCGCCATTTTTATTATTTTTTCTTATTTATGTTCATTAAAGCCGATGAGGGTGCCGTATATGTGGCCGCTCGTTCCATTTTTCCCAAAGGCTTTCCTGCGCGTATTTATTCGTTTCCCAATGTCGGATGACGCACCGAGACCGTATATTGTGGGGGCAAAACAGCGGAAACGGTCATGAACGCACATTGCACGAGACTCTCTCCTATGTTAAAGTTCAACATATGATATTTTGTGACTTTTAAGAAAATTAGCGTGTACATGCTAATGTGGACAAAGGAGAGAGAACTATGCATTTTTACGGAACGCAGGGCATTAATGAAAACGGACATTTAACAATTGGTGCAGTGGATACGACTGAGCTTGCAGAAACGTACGGGACACCTTTATTCGTGTACGATACCGCATTAATTCGCAAGCGTGCGCGTGGATTCATCGATACATTTAAACAGTTAGGTGTAACAGCGCAAGTTGCTTACGCATCAAAAGCATTTGCTTGTGTAGCCGTGTATCAGCTAGTAGCAGAGGAAGATTTATCACTGGATGTTGTATCTGGAGGCGAGCTTTATACAGCACTTAAATCTGGATTCCCGGCGGAGCGCATTCATTTCCACGGGAATAATAAATCGGTTTTGGAGTTAGAGCTTGCATTTGATTCGAAAATTGGCTGTATTGTAGTCGATAACTTCTATGAAATTGGACTACTAAAAGACATTTCTGAAGCAAAACAACAACCTATGAATATATTATTACGCGTTACACCAGGCGTTGAAGCGCATACACATGATTTCATTACAACAGGTCAAGCTGATTCAAAATTCGGCTTTGATTTAAATAACGGTCAGGCAGATGAAGCATTTGCGCAAGTGAATGGTCATGAATACTTACAACTTTTAGGCTTACATTGCCATATTGGCTCTCAGATCTTTGAAACGGACGGCTTTAGTTTAGCGGCGGGTAAAGTGATGCAAAAAATGGGTGCTTGGAAAGAGGCGCACAACTTTGAATGTACCGTATTAAATTTAGGTGGTGGCTTCGGTATTCGTTATACAGAAGAGGACAAACCACTTGAGCCTCATGAGTATGTGGCAGAGATGATAAAAACTGTACAAGAAGAGGCACGTGCGTTAAAATTAGCAATGCCGGAGATTTGGATCGAACCAGGTCGTTCTTTAGTTGGGGATGCAGGTACATCTTTATACACAATTGGTTCACAAAAAACCGTTCCTGGTGTACGTGAGTATATTGCAGTTGATGGTGGTATGAGCGATAATATTCGTCCAGCACTATACGATGCAAAATATGAGGCGGTCATTGCAAATAAAGCAAATGACGACAAAAAAAGTACATACACTGTAGCAGGAAAGCTATGTGAGTCAGGTGATAAGTTAATTATTGATGCACCGTTACAACAAGTAAGCCCCGGTGATATTTTAGCGATGTTCTGTACCGGAGCATACGGTTATTCAATGGCGTCTAACTACAATCGTGTACCTAGACCAGCTGTTGTGTTTGCTGAAGCTGGCGTGCATCAGCTAGTAATTAAACGTGAAAGCTATGAAGATATCGTTGTCAATGATCTCCCGTTAACATTAAAAAAGGGTGAGTAAGCTTTGAAAATTTCAAAATGGATGTTATTAGTATTTATTTTAGTATTTTGCGCATTTTGGGCAATTTTATATCTATTTTGGATCATTCCAACGTTTATAGCGTAAATTCATGTAAATTTGTTTTATTGCAATATCTATTTTTGTAATGATAGGTATGCAATGATTAAAAATGAGGGAATGTTATATAATGTTAGTACGATATAAAAAAGTGCTTGAAAAGATTGCAATGGGTTTAATTTCATTAATGCCGCAAGAAAAAGATTTAAAGAGATTAATGGAAACCATCCAACAATACGAGCAAGAAGATAATTGGGTTTTATATTTATGGAAAAAGGATGAGGAGTATGTTGGGATTGTTGGCGTACTTGCAGATGATGCAAATGCGACGATTCAGCATATTACCGTCATACCGTCATACCGTGGGGAAGGTGTAGCAATTGAAATGCTACAAGAGCTACGTGAGCTTGGCTACAAAGTTATTAAGCCAAATGAAGAAACAGAGCCTTTCATCCAAAAATGTATACCAATCTTAAAAGAAGCTGACTAATGTCGGCTTCTTTTTTGTGGATAAGAAAGGGAATTTTCTTGCCCTATTTTGGGCCGAGCTGCGTTTTTCTTAATTTTTCGGCACGGGCTTCAAGAATATCTGAGCGGTCGCGTAGCATATGTTTATTGAAAAGAAAGGCAGGATCTTGTTCGGGTTGCTTAGCAATTTGTTCGCACACCAAAGTTTGCAATGTAGTATTTGTCAGCGTAAGCTGAAATGGTTCAAACGGTCTATTTTGTGTAATACAGTATAGTGTCGCGTCTACATCTAGCATTAGTTTACTTGTATCTACATAATCAAAAAATTTCGAGCCCTTATTTGCTTCAAAATTTACTTTTGCCTTTAGTAAGATGCGCTGAGCACCAATGGTATTGCCACGTCGCAAATGGTACATCCCTGTTGCTAGTTGCACATAGCCAACGAGTGGGTGATCCTTAACGCCAGGCGCAATTTCCTTCCAGTATTCCTCCAACACTTCATGGCATTCAAAATAATCTTCATTGCCATTGAAATATGTACAATAATCAACAAATAGATGATGAAACAATGGATGCATTCTTATCACCTTTCCTCTATACTGAATTTGTTAATAACAGTCAGGTTGTCAGACAAAACGTATTGTTTCGGCTGAAAAACGTGTTATGATTATTTTTCGACTAGAAATGACAGGTGGTACCAATATGTCCTATGAAGTAAAGTTAGACGCCTTTTCAGGGCCTCTTGATTTATTATTACACTTAATTCATCGCTTGGAAATTGATATTTATGATATTCCGATGGCTGAGTTAACATCGCAATATATCGATCATATCCATGCAATGCAAACGCTTGAACTAAACGAAGCAAGCGAATATTTAGTAATGGCTGCAACACTCCTAGCAATAAAAAGCCGTATGTTGCTACCGATACATGAAGGTGAAATTGATGAATCAGAGCTTGAAGTAGACGGGCCTGACCCTCGTGAGGAGCTCGTTACGCGCCTTATTGAATATAAAAAATATAAAGAAGCGGCGTCAGAATTACAAGTATTAGAAACAGAGCGTGCGCAAGTTTATACGAAACCGCCCTCTGATTTATCAGAGTTTATGCCAGAAGAGCAACTTGTTCTTTTTGATGCGAATGTTAATGTGTACGATATGTTAAGTGCCTTCCAAAAGCTCATGCGCCGTAAGCAGTTAAAAAAACCATTACATACGCGTGTGGCAAGACAAGAAATCTCGGTGAAAGAACAAATGCGCGTTGTTGTTGATGTATTAAAGAACCGTGGTGGAAGGGCTATGTTTTCAGAGCTATTCCCATATGATGATAAAGCAACACTAGTTGTGACTTTTTTAACCTTGCTTGAATTAATGAAACGCCAAGTCGTTTTTGTAGAACAGCAACATAACTTCGATGATCTCACTGTACTTTTACAAAAGGAGGATATTGGCGATGAACTCGAACAATTTGATGAGCAAAATTGAGGCACTACTTTTCGTCGTAGGAGACGAGGGGATGTCCGTAAAACAATTAGCGCAGTATTTAGAAGTAGAACCAATGGATATTGAAGCGGGACTTAGTGAATTGCAAACGCAATATGAGGAATCAGAAGTGCGCGGCATTACATTAAAACAGCTTGCTGGATCGTATCAAATAACAACGAAGCCTGCTTTAGCTGACGCTATTAAAAAGCTTGTTGAAAACCCAACGAATCAAGTATTAACGGCTGCCTCACTAGAGGTATTGGCCATTATTGCATATAAACAGCCGATTACACGTGCTGAGGTTGAGGATTTACGCGGCGTAAAAAGTGAACGTCCGATTGCGACACTTGTCTCGCGTGCATTAGTGCAGGAAGTAGGGCGAGCAGAAGGAACTGGACGTGCCATTTTATATGGTACAACAAAGGAATTTTTAAATTACTTTGGCTTAAAAAGTCTGCAGGAGCTACCCCCGTTGCCGGATGCAGCACAAGCTGAGGAAGAGCAAGAAACGGATTTATTTTTAACGAAGTTTCAAGAAACTTTTAACCAAAACTAAAGGAGTGGCTCGTTGAAAAAGTGGGCAATGGTGCTCGTATTATTTGCTAGCCTTGTGTTGCATGGATTACCAATTCAGGCTGCCGGCAGTGGGTACGCCGTGATTGATGCGCAAACAGGACGCCTACTTGAAGGGGTGAATCCGCATGCACAGCTGCCCATCGCAAGTTTAACGAAAATGTGGACGGCGCTTGTAGTAATTGAAAATAGTAGTGATCTTCAAGAAAAAGTTGTTATTTCACAGCAGGCTGTTGCGAGTGAGGGTTCGTCCATTTATTTGGAGGTAGGCGATGAGTGGACGATTGAGGAACTTTTATATGGCTTGTTACTTCGGTCTGGAAATGACGCTGCCTATGCGCTTGCTGAGCATGTTGGTGGCTCAAAAGAAGGCTTTGTCCATTTAATGAATGAAAAGGCCTTATTTTATGGATTAACAAATACAAACTTTGATAATCCTTCTGGGTTGCATGCTGAGACACACTTATCAAGTGCCTATGATACGGCGCGCATGCTACAAATTGCTATGAAAAATCCGGATTTTCGACGCATTGCCTCCACGAAAATTTATAAAGGGACCGTTGCATGGCAGAACAAGCATCGTTTGCTGCATAGTGACATTGGAGCGGTTGCTGGTAAAACAGGTTATACAAAAGTGGCAGGACGAACACTTGCTACTTATTTTGAACGGGAACAAAAAAAATTCGTTGTCGTCACAATAAATGAAGGCAATGATTGGAATGTTCACAAATCCTTAGCACAAAAGGTTGATAATGGATACGAAGTTGTGACACTTGCAAAAAAAGGGAATTATTCATTAAGTGGTGCAAAGGTTAAGCTGAATGAGCCGATCTCGCTGTTGCTGAAAAGAGAAGAAGTTAAGCAAATTCAGCATGTTGTCCATCTTTCAAGAAACGAGGCGTCAAATACAGCGATTTGGCATGTATTTCTACAAAACCGTGTAATTTTTTCGAAACGTGTGGAGAGAAAGTAAGACGGCTAACATAGCGGTCTTCTTTTTTTGCATGGAAAAAAATAGTGGATTATATCGTCGCACATGTCGAAATAAGTTATTTCCCTTTAATAATCAAGTAAAGTATGCAATAATTTTCAACAGAATAGGGCTAACAGGATGTTAGCCCGGTAACCGTTGCCACAGGACGTGGCGGTATTAGGTTATCCTCCCTGAAACAGGATGTTAGCCCGATAACCGTTGCCACACGACGTGGCGTTTTAGGTTAATTAATTTATGAAGTCTAGCTTTGTCGAATGCATGGGTTGCATGCGCAAAGCTGTCTATCAATCAATGAGGTGAGCTTATGGAAAGATTACAAAAGGTTATTGCATACGCTGGTGTTGCATCAAGACGTAAAGCAGAACAATTAATTGTCGAAGGTAAGGTTAAGGTTAACGGTAAAGTCGTGAAGGAGCTTGGTACAAAAGTAGCGGCATCTGATGAAATTGAGGTTGAAGGTGTAAAATTAGAGAAAGAAGATAAAGTGTACTTCTTACTTTATAAACCACGTGGCTATATTTCCGCTGTAACAGACGATAAGGGACGTAAAACAGTAACGGATATTTTCAAAAAGAAAGTGTACCAACGTATTTTCCCTGTAGGACGTCTAGATTATGATACGACGGGTTTATTGCTGTTGACGAATGATGGTGAATTTTCTTATCAGTTAACACATCCGAAATTTAAAATCGACAAAACGTATATTGCACGCGTAAAAGGAGTTCCTACGAAAGAGGGACTAATGAAATTACAAAGTGGGATTAAACTCGAAGATGGAAAAACAGCTCCAGCCAAAGTAAGTATGACTTCTTATGATGAAGCTGCGGGTAAAGCAATTTGTGAAATTACCATTCACGAAGGTAAAAACCGTCAAGTACGTCGTATGTTTGAAGCAATTGGCACACCAGTTGTGAAACTTAAACGTGAGCGTTTCGCCTTTTTAGACCTTGGTGGTTTAGTTCCTGGCGAATACCGCGAGTTAACAAAACATGAAGTAAAATTACTGCGCGTATTAGCCGAAACAGGTAAGTTGGATTAACACTAACCAATTAGTGGAAACGTTCATAAATCATTCGAATTAAACGAAAAAAGCATACGTTTTCTTTGCTATAATGGATAAAGATATAGCGTTTTTCGGGGGGAGGATTTAAGTACATGGATCATAAGAAAAAACGATCGATTACTCGCGGTATCATTTTAACCGTACTTATTTTAGCGATTGCCTATACAGTATTTACAACAGCCATGAAAGATGAAGTGGAAATACTAAAGATTGGCGCTGAGGCACCTGATTTTGCATTAGTCGATTTAAACGGCAACACACATCGCCTATCAGATTATGAAGGACAAGGCGTGTTTTTAAATTTCTGGGGAACTTGGTGTGAGCCTTGTGAAAAAGAAATGCCCGCAATGAATCGTCAGTATGCATCATTTAAAGATCAAGGTGTACAAGTATTAGCAGTGAATTTTGCACAGTCTGATTTCGAAGTACAAAAATATGTAGCAAATATGGGTTTAAACTTCCCGGTAGCTATTGATAAAACGAAAAGTGTATTTACGGCTTATAATATTAACCCATTGCCAACAACAATTTTAATTAATCCAGAAGGTAAAGTGGAAAAAATTATTACGGGCGAAATGAGTGAGGCGCAAATTTCCTCGTTCATGGAGTCAATTAAGCCGGAATAGGAGTTTTACATGATGAAAAAAATCATTTGCGAATGCGGTCATGAAAACCCAGTAGGCACAAAGCTATGTGCGAAATGTGGACGTCCTTTAACAGAAGAGGAAAAAGGGAAGAAACTCGTAGATATGCGCTATGACGGGATTGCCATCCGCTCAAAAACCTATAATAAATCAATTATCGACAAAGTATGGAACTTCTTCTCAAGTGTTAAAGTTGGGATTGCGCTTATTTTAATCAACTTAATTGCAGCATCTATCGGTACGATTTTACCGCAAGAATTTTATGTTAGCGTGTCTTCAGAAACTGAAAAAGCTGCTTATTATGAAGACATATACGGCTCGTTTGGTAAATTATATTATGAGCTAGGCTTATCCAATTTATATACTTCATGGTGGTTCCAAATTTTAGTTGGGATGCTCGGTATTTCAATTATTATCGCTAGTTTAGACCGTGGAATTCCATTACACAAGTCGTTGAAAAACCAACGTGTAAAACGTCACGTGAGCTTTATGAAGCGTCAACGTGTTGTTGCGGAAGGTCCGGTAACAGTTGAGGGTGAAGATACGCTTTCACTCGTTGAACAAAAGATGAAGGCTTTAAAATACAATGTGCGCCGTGAAGATAAGGCGCTTTTAGCAGAACGTGGTCGCTTTGCCCGTTACGGTCCGTACATAAACCATGTTGGCTTAATCGTCTTTTTACTAGGTATTATGCTACGTCTACTTCCAGGGTTTTATATAGACGAATCAATGTGGCTTCGCGAAGGTGAAACCCGTGCAATTCCTGGGATGGAAGGCTATTTCTTGGAAAGCGAAAAATTTATACTAGACACATATGATAATGATCCACAAGGTGAGCAACTTAAACAAGGTGTGAACGTAGTTGCAAAAAACTTCCAAACGAACGTTTTGCTTTATAAACAAAAAGAGGGCGCAGTTGCAGGTCAAACAGATGACCTCGAGGAAGTAAAAGATTACGAAATCCGTGTAAACCACCCGTTAAAAGAAGACGGTTATGCAATTTATCAAATGGACTACCGTTTAAATGAGTTAAAGGCGATGATTTTCGAGTTAACGAATAAAGAGACAGGTGAGTCTTTAGGCCAAATTAATATCGATTTAACAAACCCGAAAGATGAGTATATTTTGGGCGACGAAACAAAAGTCCAACTAATGTCGTATTATCCAGATTTCTCTGGATTTGAAGAGGGCGTTCCACAAACAGCAACGGCTATACCAAATAATCCAGCATTTATTTTCAAAATGATTACACCGGACAAACCAAAAGGCGAAACAAGCTTTGTTGCGATTAAACAAACATTAGAGCCATCAGGTGAAAATGTTTATAAAATGAAGTTTGCTAATGTAGAAACACGTAGCATGTCAGGTTTAACTGTTCGTAAAGATAAAACTCTCTCTGTCTTAATTATTGGGGGGATTATATTTATGCTAGGTGTTGTAATCGGTTCCTATTGGAATCACCGTCGTATATGGGTGGAACAATTAGAGGACGGCACACTCCGTCTTGCTGCACATACAAATAAAAACTGGTTCAGTATTAAGAAAGATTTAGATTCAATAACTGAGTTTGCTCATCTACCTCAATATGTGGATCAAGCAGAAGTCGATACAGAAGAGAAAGAAACGAAAGGTGATAAAACCGTATGAGTTTGATTGATTTAAGCGGTAATTTACTATTTACTGCTTTCCTAGCATACTTAATTGCTACGCTATTATTTGGTGGAGCAATCAAAGGTTCACAAAATGATACTGCAGTAGCACGCGCTGAAAAATGGGGCAAGCTAGCAATTATCGTAACAATTATTGGGTTCTTAGCTCAACTAGGCTACTTTATTACCCGTTGGATTTACACAGGTCATGCACCTGTAAGTAATATGTTTGAATTTACGACAGCATTCGGCATGTTCATCGTACTATCATTCATTTTAATCTACTTTCTTTATCGTGTATCAGCACTTGGTGTTGTGGCGCTACCAATCGCGCTTTTAATTATTGCTTACGCATCAATGTTCCCGAGTGAAGTCAGCCCACTAGTGCCTTCACTACAAAGCCATTGGTTAACAATTCACGTGATTACTGCAGCACTTGGCCAATCTATTTTATCGATTAGTGCGGTTGCAGGGTTAATTTACTTGTTGAAAAATGTTGATTTAACGAAGAAATCAAAAGAACGTTTCTGGTTAGAAGCCGTAATGTTCTCCTTAGTATTAGTTGTAGGCTTTATTGTGTCATCCGTAACATTTAATGCGATGGGTTATGAGTCGAAATTTGATTACACAAATAAAGAAGGTATCGCAAGCGAAATTACGTATAACGTGCCAGCTATTTTTGGTATGAATGATTACGTTGTTTTATCTGAGGATAAAATGGCGCCATTAGCAGAAATGCCTGCATTAATTGATGCGCGTAAGCTTTCAACGGTTGTTTGGTCGATTATTTTCGGTACGATTATTTATGTTTTAGTCCGTCTCATAACACGACGTTCGATTTCTTCTATGATTCAGCCATTGTTAAAACGTGTGAATTCACAATTAATGGATGAAATTGGTTACCGCTCAGTGCTAATCGGTTTCCCGGTATTTACATTAGGCGCACTAATCTTCGCCATGATTTGGGCGCAAGTTGCGTGGAGCCGTTTCTGGGGCTGGGATCCAAAAGAAGTATGGGCACTGATTACATTTTTATTCTATGCAGCATACCTTCACTTACGCCTATCAAAAGGCTGGGAAGGTAAAAAGAGTGCTTGGCTAACAGTTATTGGTTTCGCTATTATTATGTTCAACTTAGTTGCAGTGAACTTAATTATTGCTGGTTTACACTCTTACGCATAACGAGTAGCGATATAATTTCAAGGCTATGTATAAGTAAAATTGTTGTTATAGAGGAATTGAATAATAGTAGTTAAAATTTATCACAACCGTGCCTAACATAAAGCGCGAAGACGAACCGTAGGAGACCACTACAGTGGGCTCATGCGGTTTGTGCGCTAGCACGGTTGGATAGCAAATAAAATATTAGAAGCGTTTAACTGCGCCAAATGCAAAAAGAAAGTTCTTCTCATTATTGGGTAGAGCTTTTCTTTTCATTTGGCGTACTAAATTGTACAATAGAGTAGAGAAATAGAGAACTCGAAAGGGGAAACACCAGTGTCTGAAAATATTTCTGTCCTAATTGTAGATGATGAAGACCGAATTCGTCGGTTATTGAAAATGTATTTAGAGCGTGAAGGCTATACGGTGGATGAAGCCGAAAATGGAGAAGAGGCAATTGAGAAGGCATTTGAAAATGACTATCATTGCATTCTTTTAGATATTATGATGCCTGAAAAGGATGGCCTCCAAGCATGTGGGGAAATTCGTGAAAAGAAAACAACACCAATTATTCTATTAACTGCAAAAGGTGAAGAAGCAAACCGCGTGCAGGGCTTTGAACTTGGAGCGGATGATTATATCGTGAAGCCGTTCAGCCCGCGTGAGGTAGTCCTACGTGTGAAGGCGATCTTAAGACGCTCTTCTGCGTTCTCACCAGTATCAAATCCGTCTTCTTCAAAAGATTTAGTCGTCTTCCCGCATTTAACAATTGATCATGATGCGCACCGTGTAACAGCGGATGCTACGGAAGTTAATTTAACACCAAAAGAATATGAACTGTTATACTTTTTAGCAAAATCACCAGATAAAGTGTTTGACCGTGAACAACTGTTAAAAGAAGTGTGGCATTATGATTTCTTCGGAGACCTGCGCACAGTCGATACACATGTAAAGCGTTTACGTGAAAAGTTGAACCGTGTTTCTGAAAATGCGGCAAAAATGATCGTAACTGTTTGGGGCGTTGGCTATAAATTTGAGGTCGTGAATGAATAGAATATGGAATAGTATTGTCGGGAAGCTATGGGTAACCATATTGCTTCTCGTTTCATTTGTACTTTTTGTATTTACGGTATTAATGTTAGAATTCCTTGAAAACTATCATAATCAGCAGGCAGAAAGCTCACTTCGTCAAACGGCTGCAACAATTGCGAGCATTGTTGATGACGAGCAAGTGAACAGTATCTCGATTGAAATAATTAAAGAAATACTGAATGAGCATACAAATGCATTAATAGCAGAAAATCCAAACAAAGTCGTTTATGCTGTGCAGGATGGCGTAAATAGCGAAAGCATCCAGCAAAGTATTTTAACGAATAAAGCATTTGAGGAAATTTACGCTTCAATGAAACCGATTAGCAAGGAGCTCATTTTACCGTCCAATACAGAAAAGGGTAAAATGGATTCCTATGTGGTTCTCGGATTCCCATTGAAAAGTGAAAATGAGATGCATGGAGCAGTTTTTATTTATCAAAATCCAGACGCTATCCATCAAACGAGTAGAGAAACGACGAAAATTGTGTTTTTATCTGCGACCATCGCCTTTATTTTAACGACGATTTTTGCATTTTTCCTCTCCTCTCGTATTACTTACCCACTGCGTAAAATGCGAGAGCATGCGTTTGAACTGGCAAAAGGGCGCTTTGATTCGAAATTACCCACGAAGCAAAACGATGAAATTGGTCAGCTAGCTGTAGCCTTTAACCAAATGGGCCGCCAGCTAAAACATCATTTAGAAGTAATTAATCAAGAAAAAGAGCAGCTATCAAGCATATTAACGTCAATGACGGATGCGGTTATTACCTTTAACCGAGATCGTACAATTTTAGTAAGCAATCCACCTGCTGATCGTTTATTGCAAAAGTGGTTTATTAGTAAAGGGTCACAAAGTGCAAAACCGATTCCACCAGAGCTTTATCATATGTTAGACCATGTTCTAGATTTTGAGGATAAGCTAGAAGAGGAACTGTCGATGGAAGGTTCCTATTATGGCATAACGTTTAGTCCGTTATATAGCGGCGAGGCCATTCGTGGTGCAGTTGCGGTCATCCGAGATAAAACCGAACAAAACCGTTTAGAGAAGTTGCGATCCGACTTTATCGCCAATGTTTCTCATGAGTTACGTACACCAATAGCAATGCTTCAGGGCTATTCCGAGGCGATTTTAGACGACGTCGTGACAAGTGACGAAGAGCGTAATGAGATGATTCGTATCATTTATGATGAATCGCAGCGTATGGGTCGATTAGTAACGGATTTATTAGATTTGGCACGCATGGAATCAGGGCATATGACCTTGTATAAAGAAAATGTACCAATGGTGTCTGTTGTAGAGCGCATGACGCACAAATTCGGTCAGGTAGCCAAGGAAAAACAAGTGAATTTACGTTTTGAAACGGAATTTACACCGACCGCGATGATTCATATTGACGAAGACCGCATTGAACAAGTATTAACAAATTTAATTGATAATGCACTCCGTCATACGCCAGAAGAGGGCTCCGTTACGGTATCTTTACTTAAAGAGCAAACGTATGCCAAAATACAAGTACGCGATACAGGTGTTGGAATTCCACAAGACGATCTGCCATATGTATTTGAACGTTTCTATAAAGCTGATAAAGCACGTACACGTTCAAAAGGAGGCACAGGTCTCGGCCTAGCCATTGCGCGCAATATTGTAGAGGCACATAAAGGAACTATAGCGGTTAATAGTGTTGAAAAAGAAGGAACTACCTTTACGTTCTACTTGCCAATATAAAAAAGGTGCTGCTACTATTTTTTTCGTAGCACACCTTTTTTAACATACATACGTTGAAACTTTTCGTAATTCGTAACGACAAATAAGTAGGAACGGAGGTGGAGTGGGTGAAAGAATCCATATTCCATCGATTATATGATGTATACCATCAGGATGTATTTAATTTCTTAATCTATTTAGTGAAAAATCGTTCTGTAGCGGAGGATTTATCGCATGAAGTTTATGTGCGTGTACTTAAAGCTTACTCTCGATTTGAAGGCAAGAGTAGCGAGAAAACCTGGTTATTTTCCATTGCGAAAAATGTAGCAATTGACCATTTTCGCAAAAATGCTGTGCAAAATCGTCATTCATTTACAGCATTTGAATGGGAAACGGAGCAACTGTATTCCCCTTTGCAAACACCAGAGCAATTTACTGAGCTGAGCGATCAACTGCGGGAGGTACTAGAAGCGCTAGAACAGTGTACGGGCGATCAAAAAATGGTGATTGTCATGCGTTATTTCCAAGAACTCTCGATTACAGAGACAGCAGAAATTTTAGGCTGGTCTGAAGGTAAAGTGAAGACGACGCAACACCGAGCGATTAAACAATTAAAAGATTTACTTATAAGCAATGAAGATAAGGAGGCGAATTCATTATGACGAACGACAAATGGAAAGATATTGATATCGAAGAGTTATTAGAGCAAGCACCAAAAATTCATGATACTCGTTCGAAAGATGATGTCCTCTCAAAATTAAAAGAAGTAAATGCATTTCATGAAGAGGAGAGCCCACAACCTATAGTTAAGAGAAAAAAGAATTCATTTGGGATTTTTATTGCTAGCGCAGCTATTATCTTTTTAACATTAATCGGTGCGTATCTTTTAAAAACACAAGAACTAGAAGAAACGCAAATTTATGACACAGCAACCACGTCGATGGACATTGAAGAATATTCGACGGAGGAAAATGCCATTAGTGGTACTGTAAATGAATCGATTGAAAATAAAGCGTCAGTCAGACAATTTTCAGTGGATGCTATAAAAACAGCTGTGTATACCGAGGATATTAAAGATGTAACGGTCTTTCCGATAGGGTTAACTGCCGGTGCTGAAAGTATTCCTATGACGTTCCTCATTCCAAATGAGCAGATTTCAGACGATTTCAACGAACAACCAACGCAACTTCAGCTTTACGAAAAGTACGCATCACGTATCAATGAGCAAGCGCTTGGATTTGATGACTATCATCCGTACACAGGGCGTTTAACAGAGTCTGGCACGACGATAACACATAGTATGCCAGATAATCATCAATACGATGTAGCGTCTGCAACGATGTATGTATATGGTGGCACGCTCCAACATACGTTTGGAAAAAATTATGGGACACTCGTGAATGTAGACGAAAGCGGCAAACCCATTACGTTTGATCAAGCAGGTGAACCGAGTGAACCGTCGCAATTAGGAGGTGACATGCTGCATTATAGCTATGCGGTATTTCAGTTGGAAGATGGTCCTAGTTATTTAGCGCCAAATAACCAAGAACTTTTTGATACGGTGACCGAAGCGCTTGAGCGTATGCCTGTTGAATATAATGACGTGTATCAATCAGCGATTATTAAGGGTGTTAAGTATGAGGTTAAAGAGCATGTTGATTTTGTAAAAATTCGATTTGTAGAACCACTCAATTTAGACGGTTATAATGCAGAGGAAGCAATGCGCATGCTTGAAGCAATATTATTAACTGCGGCTGGATTTAATCAACAAGTACGTTTTGAAAACATCATACAATCTGAGTGGGGCGGTTTTAATTTTAATGAAATGATGCCAACTCCAATCGGAGCAAATGGGATAAACATGGATTTTCTTCAAAATAATTAGAAAATAATAACAGTATTAAGCGAAAAGGCTTTACAATTCTTGTTTTTATTCTATAATAGTGATTGTAACATAATTTCATATTGATTCATCTTCGGGGCAGGGTGTAATTCCCGACCGGCGGTAATAGAGGCTACAACCTCCGACCATTTACTTGGAGGACGTTGTGAACAAGCTTCTCGAGCCCGCGAGCCGCTTTTTGCGTGCAGGATTTGGTGAAATTCCAAAGCCGACAGTATAGTCTGGATGGGAGAAGATGAAGGTACGGTCGTCATTTTTACGAAAATGTCGCATTTTTACTGTACAGTAAAAGTTTTACCTTTTGGTGAAGCTTTATTTCACGATATCATTTTTTGGTATCGTACACAGTTTATATTGCGAATAGACCCCTATTTAAGTGTGCCTATTTCTCCCTTATGCTTTTTTGCGTAAGGGTTTTTTTCGTAAAATTTGATTAGTACTGTCCTTTCTTCTTGCGAGATGCAATCAGCAAAGAGGAGAGATTTTTCGATGCAAAAACAAAATTTAAAGTTACGTTCATTCGTAACAATTGCGATGTTAAGTAGCGTGTCGTTTGTACTTATGTTATTTAACTTTCCGCTACCATGGTTTCCGGTGTTCCTACAAATCGATTTCAGCGATGTACCAGCGTTAATTGCGGCAATCACAATGGGTCCAGTTGCCGGTATTTTAGTTGAGTTAATGAAAAATGTTTTAGATTGGATTTTCTCGGGTACACCAACAGGGGTGCCAGTAGGACATATGGCAAACTTTATGACAGGTGTGTTATTCATCTTACCTGCATACTTCCTTTATAAAAAATTCGCGACGGTAACAGGCTTAACAGTAGGATTAGTTGCGGGAACAATATCGATGGCGGTTGGTATGAGTGTATTAAACTACTTTGCCTTTTTACCGATGTACTCGTACTTCCTTGGTTGGGGTTCATTCGATATGTATGAAACGATCGTGTTAGGGATTTTACCATTCAACCTTATCAAAGGGATTATGTTAATGGTCATTGCGATTTTACTATTCCGTACAATGAAAGTTTGGATTGAAAACCAACGCGCACAATATATGTCTTAAAATAATAGGAGTGTCTCAAACGTATTTGAAAAATGCGTTTGAGGCACTTTTTTTAGTGGATATTTTTGGAAGAATCATCATCTTTGTAGTGTTATACAGTATCATAATTACATTTTAATGATATTTCAGCGAACTAAATCATTTAATGATAAATAAAGGCCATGTAAAAAAAGGAGATGAAATCCATGGATATTCGGCGCGCATATGCACTACAACTAGATGAAAGAGATCCACTGCGTTCATATAGAGGGGAATTTTACCTAAGAGAAGGGATATATTATATGGACGGAAATTCTTTAGGCTTATTGTCGAAGCGAGCGGAGGCTGCGTTGCTATCGTTGCTAGATTCGTGGAAGCAGTACGGCATTGATGGATGGACTTCGGGAGCGCATCCGTGGTTTTATTTATCGGAAAAGCTAGGTCGGATGTGTGCACCACTCATAGGGGCCAAATCGGATGAAGTTATTTTGACTGGTTCAACGACGAGCAATTTGCATCAACTGCTCGCTACATTTTATAAACCGACCTCAACGCGTTCGAAAATTTTAGCGGACGAACTAAATTTCCCGACGGATTTATATGCAATCCATAGTCAGATCGAACTGCATGGGCTAAATCCAAGTGAGCATGTGAAGCTTGTGAAATCAACGGATGGTCAAACTCTTTCGGAAGAGAACATTATTGCGGCGATGACGGGGGACGTAGCGGTAGCCATTGTACCAAGTGTACTTTATCGTAGTGGTCAAGTTTTAGATATGAAGAAAATAGCGCAGGTGGCAAAGGAACGAGGGATTATTCTTGGTTTAGATTTATGTCACTCGATTGGTTCGATGCCGCATGCTCTTCATGACTGGGAAGTGGATTTTGCGTTTTGGTGTACTTACAAACATTTAAATGGTGGGCCAGGCTCTGTAGCGGGGATTTTTGTGCATGAGCAGCATTTTGGTCGAACTCCGGGACTTGCTGGTTGGTTCGGCTCAGATAAAACAAAGCAATTTGATTTAGAGGAACAGATGACACCTGCCCAAACAGCTGGTGCCTATCAAGTTGGTACACCTCATGTACTGAGCTTAGCGCCGATTTATGGCTCGCTAGAAATGTTTGCAGAAGTAGGGATTGAAGCAATTCGTAAAAAATCATTGCAACTAACTGCTTATTTCATGCAGCTGATAAAGGCTGAGCTTAATGAATTCGCATTTTTATTTGGCAATCCGCAAGATGATTCCCGTGGTGGACATATTTTTTTAGTGCATAATGAGGCTGCTCGTATTTGCAAGGCATTGAAAGAGGCTGGCGTTATTCCTGATTTTCGTGCACCGAACGGTATTCGACTTGCACCGGTCGCGCTTTATAATTCCTACACGGACGTATGGGAAACAATACAAATTTTAAAACACATTATGGCAGAAGAAACATACAAAAATTTCGAAAATAAACGAGGTGTTATCGCTTAAATCAAAGGGAGGGATTTCATGTCAAAAAAATCGATTTCAGAGCTAGAGGAAAAGTTGAAACGTGAAAAAGGGATTCACACCGACTTTAAGAACGATAGGACGTATGGTGAATATTTGGCACTTAATGAAATATTATCGAGTCAAAATCGGCTTTCCGATCATCATGACGAAATGCTTTTCATTATTATTCATCAAGTGAGTGAGCTATGGATGAAACTGATTTTACATGAAATGAAAGGTGCAATTGCAACGATTGAGCGAGGGGAAATGCAGCCGGCCTTTAAAATGCTTGCCCGCGTGTCGAAAATCCAAACGCAAATTATTCAGGCATGGGACGTTCTGGCAACGATGACACCTTCGGAATATTTGAAGTTCCGCGATGACTTAGGAAAAGCATCGGGTTTTCAGTCATACCAATATCGTCTCATTGAATTTGCGCTAGGCTATAAAACTCCGCATATTTTAAAAATCTACGAGAAAAATGCAGCATTAGTAGCTATTTTAAAAGAAGCGTATGCTGCACCGAGCATATATGATGTAACCATTGCGGCGCTAGCGAAAGCGGGTCTGTCGATTAATCCGGACTTGTTAACACGTGATTATAGTGTAACGTATGGCGGAGATGACACAGTGGCGGAGGCGTGGAAAACGGTATATTTAAATGTGGAACATTACTGGGATTTGTATCAGTTAGGGGAAAAGTTAGTTGACATAGAAGACTGGCTACAGCAGTGGCGCTTTCGCCATATGAAAACAGTAGAACGCATTATTGGCTTTAAAATCGGAACGGGTGGCTCATCTGGTGTTAATTACTTAAAGCAAGTACTTGACCATCGTTTCTTTCCGGAACTATGGGACTTACGAACAAATCTGTAAAAGTAGGTGGGGAGTTGATGAGTGAGTGGATCGATATTACACAACCATTTCGAAATGCGATGGGTACTTGGCCTGGAGATACACCATTTGCGTTTGAATTAACCTATACGAAGGCGCAAACGGGATCGGTCAATATTGGGAAATTTACGACGAGTACGCATACTGGGACCCATGCGGATGCCCCTTTTCATTTTGATGATGATGGCCCGACAATTGAACAATTAGATATAAATGTTTTTATCGGGGAAGCATTAGTCATTGACGCAACCGATGTACAAGAAATTACGCCAAAATGGTTACAATCGATTAATTTTTTTGGTGTGCACCGCATTTTGCTCAAGATGACAAAGGTTGTGAACGTGGATGATTTCCCACATGAAATTACTGTACTAAGTCCGCAACTAGGGCCTTTTCTGAAAAAAAGAGGTGTCGTGTTAGTGGGGGTAGATTGCCCATCTGTTGATGCACTGGATAATAAGGAAGTGGAAGCGCATCATGCATTGTATGAGAATGGTGTTCACATTATTGAAAACTTAATGTTACAAGATATATCATCAGGTTTATATGATTTTATTGGGCTGCCGCTGAAAATAGAAGGAGGGGACGGGGCACCGGTGAGGGCAGTACTCCGTCGTAAATAAAAGGCCGAAACATACTTTTTGATAGCTGTTTGGAAGGATTCTGACGAGTCTTTTCAAGCGGCTTTTTGTATGGTTGATTTAATACCGCCGTGCGATAAAAACGATCTAAAAAAGATATGTTATATTTCCTAACATAAAATTGATATTAGACATAACATATGGTAAAGTAATTCTTAAGAAAGGGAGGCGAAGATAATGAGTCGAGAGTTTCGAAGGGCAATGCCGTTACTCCCGATCAGCATGGTCATGCAATTAACCGACTTAACAGCAAGGCAAATTCGCTATTACGAGGAGCATGGACTAATTGAACCTGCGAGGTCTGAAGGTAATCGGCGAATGTTTTCTTTAGACGATGTAGATTCGCTACTCGAAATACGAGAGCTGCTTGATCAGGGGATTAATATGGCTGGTATTAGAAAAGTATTTGATATGAGAAAGCTAAGTAATGTAAGTAATGTAAGAAATTCTAACACATTATCAATTTCGGATGCTGAACTGAGAGTGATTTTGCGTGAAGAGATGCAACAGGCACAACGTATGCAAAAATCTTCGTTACGTCAAGGCGACTTATCGCGTTTCTTTCAATTTAAAAATGACAAAGTTTAATAAAATAGTAGGAGAGTGAATGGAATGGTAAATTCAACTAGTAAGTACATGAAGGACGATATTAAACGTATCGTGAAGGACAAAAATGTAAAGTTCATCCGTCTTCAATTTACGGATATTTTAGGTACAATAAAAAATGTTGAAATTCCATTAAGCCAGCTAGATAAAGCATTGGATAATAAAATGATGTTTGATGGTTCCTCAATTGAGGGCTTCGTTCGTATTGAAGAATCTGACATGTATTTACGCCCAGATTTAGATACATTCATGATTTTCCCTTGGACTGCTGAAAAGGGGAAAGTAGCACGCCTCATCTGTGACATCGCTCGTCCAAATGGTACCCCTTTTGAAGGAGATCCACGCTCCAACTTAAAACGTATGTTAAAACAGATGGAAGAGCTAGGCTTTACAAGCTTTAACTTAGGACCAGAGCCGGAATTCTTCTTATTTAAATTAGATGATAAAGGGAATCCAACATTAGAATTAAATGATGATGGTGGTTACTTTGACTTAGCACCAACGGATCTTGGTGAAAACTGCCGCCGAGATATCGTATTAGAGCTTGAAGAGATGGGCTTTGAAGTGGAAGCTTCTCATCATGAGGTAGCGCCAGGTCAGCATGAAATTGATTTCAAATATGCAAACGCAGTTGAGGCGTGTGACAATATTCAAACATTCAAACTTGTCGTTAAAACAATTGCGCGTAAACATGGTCTACATGCAACATTTATGCCAAAACCTTTATTCGGTGTAAACGGTTCAGGCATGCATTTTAACTTATCTTTATTTGAAGGTGAAAAAAATGCATTTTGGGATGAAGGTGCTGATTTGCAATTATCCGATACAGCCCGTCATTTTATGGCAGGTGTATTGAAACACGTGCAAGGTTTCACAGCAATAACAAATCCGATTGTCAACTCATACAAACGTTTAGTACCTGGATACGAAGCACCTTGCTACGTTGCATGGTCCGCACAAAATCGTTCACCGTTAATCCGTATTCCTGCTTCACGCGGTCTGTCAACACGTATTGAGTTACGTTCGGTGGACCCAGCTGCAAATCCGTATTTGGCAATGGCAGTTATTTTAGCAGCCGGTTTAGACGGGGTGAAAAACGCATTAACCCCACCAGCAGCAGTTGACCGTAATATTTATGTAATGAATGCGGTAGAACGTGCTGAGCATGGGATTGATAATTTACCAGCTTCATTAGATGTAGCATTAGCTACACTAGCTAAAGATCAAGTAATTGTAGATGCATTAGGTGAGCACATTTACGCCAACTTCAAGGAAGCAAAAGAAGTAGAGTTCGACATGTTCCGTACCACTGTACACCCATGGGAACGGGAGCAATATATGAAGATGTATTAATGAAAAAGCGTTGGGGCAACTAGGCTCCGACGCTTTTTCATTTTTTTCTGTCCACATGAGTATTTTAGATTGTCCACATAATGTCCACAAACTTTTAAAACTCTCCTAACTTGTCCATATAATCATCAAAACTATCAATGGTCCTCTCTGCAACTTTATTCGATATGTGTGCATAAGTATTCATTGTCGTAACAGGAGAATGATGACCTAAACGATCTGCGATAGATTTCATATCCCAATTTGCTTCAATTAACATTGCAACATGTGTATGTCGTGTAGAGTGAATTGGCAGCGATTCATGTTTGATATGTTCCATAGCTGATTTAAATGAATTCCATAAAGTAGATTTGGGAAGAGGGGAGCCATCATCACGAGCGAATACAAGGTTAAGTTCATGATTATAAAGTTCACCAACTAACATTTTTTGTTCAGTACGATATTTAATATAAGTTTTTAGCTTTAGCATATATTTTTCACGCATTTTAATCTCACGTGTAGAAGCATAACTTTTTGTATCACCTAGTAGTTCATCATCATTTTCAGGTTGAAATTCAAGTGTTTGATCAACACGCAAAATGTTTTCACGCCAAAAAATATCATCTAATCTTAGTGCAGCACATTCTCCTTTTCGCATGCCACTTTCAAATAGTGTTTCGAAAAACAGACCATACGTATAATTTCTCCGATAAATGTAAGCTAGTATTTGAGGAATTAAATCCGGTTCAATAAACTTCAACTTTTTCACGGACAATTTCTTAATGACAACATTTTCGCATGGATTTTTAGTGATATAGCCATTCAGAACAGCGCGTTTCATACATTGATTAATTGCGTTATGAACACGACGGGCTGTTGTTCGTGCTAAACCTTTTTCGATAATGCCATCAATGAATTTTTGATAAGTCATTGGGCGAATATCTTTTAAGTTCAAATGACCAAAAACAGGCACAGCATGATCTTCAATTGCATTACGATAAGTTTTATACGTATTTGGCTTTAACTTGTCCTTCACATAATTTTCGAGCCACAATGCGCCATAATCTTTAAAACGCATATTCCCAGCAAACTTCTCTATGCTTTTTAATTCAACCTCTTTATTAATCGCTGCATCACGTGCTTCAATTTTTGTATGGAAGCCACTCTCCGAATACTCCGTCCATTCATCATTAAATCCCTTCACACGTATTCTATAGGACCAATACTTTCCACGTTTTCGATATGACGCCATAAAATCATCTCCTTACTTAAATTTAGCTTATATGTATTTCAAAGTTTGTGGAATCGTTTCAGATATTCCGATTTAGCATACTATTTTTGTTACTTATGTATTGAAGCAGTCGTTTCAAGGCGAAATCGTATTCTACATTGAATCGCTTTTGAACCTCATAGACACCTGTTATTTCAAAATCAAATAGATTTAACTGATCTAGCATAAATGTAGGCACTGCAGCGTGATACATAAACGTATTTGCTTTGGCTTCCTGATATACCCGGAAACTTTCGGGCATTCGACGCTGGTTACCAGTATGTAATAGAACGTGAGCTAGCTCATGGCAAAATTCTTGCCATTGTTGTTGCGGTGTTAGGCGTTCATTCAAGAAAACAAATCCTTTATCGTTCATAAAAAGGGCTTGGCTAGTTTCTGGCCAATAAAATGTATCGATATGTAATCGTTCGGCTAGAGTTGAAAATCGAAGCTGCTGAGGGCTATGAATATCGATTTTCAGGTACATTTCTTTTACAAATTCCTCTGTGTGAGTCAAGTAGCATAACATCCAACCATCTCCAATAATAGAAAATAAGAACACTTGTTCTATATCAGTGTATAGCAAGCTATGTTAAAGTGGAAGTCAGAATTTTAATGATTTTTAAGATGTTGAAATATATTCTTGTTTATGTTTTCAAACCTGGTATAATTTTTTTAAGGAGTTGAACGTTTTGAAGATAATAGATCTATTTGCAGGTGCAGGCGGATTGTCTGAGGGATTTAGACAAGAAGGTTATGATATTCTTGCCCATGTAGAGATGGATAAAAGTGCATGCAACACTTTGAAAACACGTGAGGCATACTATTTTTTAAAAGAAAATAATTTGTTAGATATATATAAGAATTATCTACTAGCAAATATCACTAGAGAGGAATTATATAATAATGTCCCTCAAGAGGTATTAGATAAAGTAATTGAGGCTGAAATTAGCAATAAAACCATTCCTAATATTTTTAAACAAATTGATGATGTTTTAGAGAATGACTCTGTAGATCTAATAATCGGCGGACCACCTTGTCAAGCGTATTCTACAGCAGGTATATCAAGAGACCCTGATAGGATGAAAAATGACCCAAGAAATTATTTCTACCGATACTATATACGATTCCTAAGGAAATATCAGCCAAAAATGTTTGTTTTCGAAAATGTAAGAGGCATACTTACAGCACAAGAGGGCAAAGTGTATAAAAATATTCGTAGGAATTTAAGTAATGCCGGATATAAAATGGATTATCAAATATTAAATGCAAAAGATTTCGGAGTATCTCAAGTAAGAGAGCGAGTTATAATAATCGGTTGGAAAAAAGATATAGATTTTGAATATCCTGATTTTGATTTACAAATTGAATCACCCACAATTAAAGAACTATTTAAAGACCTACCTAAAATGAATGCTGGAGAATCTGTTAATGGGAAAGGGAAGTATGTTCTTAAAAAGAATACTTCTATTGAAGGCATCAGATTAAATGATTGGAACATACTTACTCAACATATCTCAAGGCCAAATAATGAGAATGATTTGGAGATTTACAGACTTGTTGTAGATGCTTGGAACAATGAAAAGAGATCTTTAAAATATAATGAATTACCTTCCAGGCTAATAACACATAAAAATAGCGATTCTTTTTTAGATAGATATAAAATGGTTAGAAATGAATTTCTAGCACATACAGTAGTTGCCCATATTTCGAAAGATGGGCATCATTTTATCCATCCTGATATCGAGCAAAATAGATCTTTAACTGTAAGAGAAGCAGCACGAATTCAATCGTTCCCAGATGACTTTTATTTTGAAGATTCTCGTACGGCTGCCTTTAAACAAATTGGTAATGCGGTCCCACCATTAATGGCAAAGCAAATTGCAAAAAAACTAAAAAAAGAGTTACATCAAGTTAATTTGATGTAACTATTTTCAATAAGTACTAAGTTACTATGAGGTAGGAGCTGCTTCTTTTAAAGCAGAATGGATTGTAGCTTGTGCTGAAATCATCTCAGTTTTTACTGAATTTATATCTTCCTGCATATCAATAAAATGTTTATGATATTGTTTTGCTTGGTCTATGAGTTCAGTATATGTTTTAATAAAAAGTTTGCCAGATGCCGTATGTGATTCGTACATATCTAGAGCCTCTTCATCCATATCATATCGATCGCTAATTAAATAGGTCTTCACGGAGTTAATTTGTCCTTTTCTTTTATCAAGTAAAAAAATCTCATATTTCCGTGCCTGTCGAATTTCTTTCATTGAAAGTTTTATTCCTGGTCTTTTTAACTCAATAATAATTACATCTCCATTAACATTAGAGCATAAGAAATCAATTCTTCTGTTTGACTCTACTAATTCTTCATCGGGGAAATTTTCATGAAGTATTTTTTTAAATGTTACTTCTCTATCGAAAACGGACATTCGAGGTTCTAATATCCATGGGAATTTTTCTAGGAATGGTTGGATTACTTTTGTTTCAGAAGCATTACCATTAATAAAGTCTTCGAATCTTTGAATAGTTTTTACTCTCCCTAAAGCTAGCTTAGCCATTTCATTTATCTCGATACTTTCCCAATCATTGCTTAGCTTTTCCATATTTTCAATTGTCAATTCGGTTTCATGCATCTCATGTACATACTCTTTAAAACTTTCAAATTTAAATTGTTGTTTAAAAGCATTTAATAGAGATGCAGCCTGTACAGTATCATTTTGGGATGGAAGTTTAGCTACTAATTGTTTCTCTACCTTTTTTAAAATCATTTTATCTGAAGGGGACATATCATCGTAAAAATTATTTGGCAAAAACTGTTCAATTTCAGCTTTTCTTTTAGTATCTCTCTGAACTCTCCATGATTTAGCTGCGATTTTTAATACTTCGTCTAATGCTTTTTTTAAGTATCTCAATTCTTCATTTGAATCCCATAAAATCGATTTGCGATCAGTGGAAACAATGTCATCGTCATTACTTTCATCAATAAAGTCAGCTGTAAAATATCCTGTTACATATGTATTAAAGAAATCATTAGATCTGTCATTAAAAAAAGTCTTTTCTTGAACTAACTTTTTACGCGCATATATAATAATGCCTTTATGTGATTCTTGCAGTGGAGTAGATTTTGTCAATATCTTTCCTGTAGCGCCTTTCGCTTCTAACCATTCTAAGTATGTATTGGCAGCGATTTCTTGATTAAAGTCATCTGGAAAGTTCCAACTGAATTCAAAATCGATTCTAGAATGATATGTTTCATTAGTAACTGTTACACTTTCATTAGTATTCATATTAATAATTTCCACAACAAAGCTACTATCAAATATTTGAAATCTTGATGAAAGCCCTTCGGCGAGAGTGTTAATATCTGTAATAGTTTTTTGGCGTATATTATTTAACTCGATAATAGTGCCTTTTGCGGTATTTTCTACTACATTTTTGTTTAATATTTTTGGGTGATAAGTGGCACTTGAAACATTTTTGATATCATTATAATTCATAGAAAATGAATTTTTTAAATTATCGGATATTGAGTGAATTACAATTTCCTCTGTAATACCAAAGACAGCTAGTTTCCCAAGTCCTTTTTTTCCCGTTACTTGTCTTAAATTGTTTTTAGACATCCCACTACTATCAGATAATCGTCTATTTCTTCCTATTACTAGAAATTGATCGTTTATTTCAGATAATGTCATACCATGACCATCATCCTGAACCGTAGCAGATTTATTTTCATAATCAATTAAAATACTAACTTTATTTGCTTCTGCATCATAAGCGTTTGAAACTAACTCAGCAATTACTGGAGGAAAAGTGTTATATAGCTTCACTCCTAGATGATCAATGGTTTTTAAATCAAACGTCATTTTTAATTCCAACATAACATCACCCATTCCATAATATTTATAATCAATTTTTTAATTTGTAGGTTGCACATGTGATTACTTTAATAAATACAAAACTTTTAATTTGTAAGAAAAGGACATGCCATTGCAGCATGTCCTTATTTAATTGAAAAAACTCTCTACATAAAATAATACAAAATGTCTTTAAAACCTGTGATTTATATTAATTTATGTAGTTAACGTTTTTCATTTTTAATCATTTCCCATATAGCACGTAACTTACGTAATTCTTCTTCGCTGGATTGTGGCAGCTCTTTGTACCAGACGCCGAGCTCTGGATCGTTGATGAATGCCTGGAAAGCTGCTTCTTCGTCTTGTGGCATTGATGTAGGTTCTGGGGTGTCTGTGCGGCCAAGAAGGTAGTCTGTGCTGACATCTAATACGTTTGCTAAGTTAAGCAACTCGCTATCTTTAACAGGTCTTTCATTCGATTCGATTCGATTCATAACACTAACATTTATGTTTAAACGATTTGCTAGTTCTCTTTGAGTCCAGCCTATTTTTTCTCGTAAAGAGATTATTTTCTTTCCTATGTCCATGTTATTCACCGCTTTCAGTGAGTTCTATTTTTAATATACCATGTTTCCATTTTGGAAATTAAATTATTTCTAAAATAGAAATTTTTATCTTGCGTTTCTAAAACAGCAATGATATATTCTATTCAAGGAGTTGCTAAAACAGAAATCGGAAGGGGAGGGAATAAGTGAAAGTCTTCAGCCTCGAATACGTGAAACAACGCAGACAAATCCTTAATAAAACGTTGCAAGATGTAGCTGTTTTGATGGGGATGAAGAATGCTTCAACATACATGAAATATGAAAACGGGACATATTCATTTAAAGCAGATCAATTACCGTTACTTGCAAGAATACTCGATTGTGAAATCTTGGATTTTTTTTGCTTAAAAAGTTGCTAAAATAGAAATTTTAGAAGGTAGGTGAGAGGGAAACCAGGGGATTTGAATAAAGAGCCCTCTCAGATTGCTGAGACAATTAGTGAGGTTTTAAGTGAGTTTTATAGGCTTGCGACAATTTGTCGCCTACCTTGAAAGGAGGTATATCAATGACATCCATGTTACAGATACAAATTAATGACGCTGCAGCAGAAGCAATACTTCGTGAAGAAATTCGCAAACGTGTTGACGGGTTGGTGCATAAAGCAACCTTCTGGGATATGCAGGAGCTTTGCAGGCAGGTGAGTTTAAGTGAAACGACAGTAAAAGAAACATTCTTTTATGATCCGGACTTTCCTAAATTCAGAGTCGGTAGGAAGTGGCTCATTAATGCGCGATTGGCTGAAGAGTTTTTGTATGAGTGGTCCAGTCGTCAGCCGAAGAATTAATGTGGGGGAGTGACTAGTTTAGTCACTCATTAGCTGATAGTTGAAGCGAAGATTTTGTCGAGGTATCAAGGAGAGTATTCGTTTCTTCTATTAATAAAATTTTACCACTATGTGTTTCAAGTTAAAATTCCAGTTCGGAATAAGAAAGGTGATGAATTTGGTGAATGTAAAACTAGGCGCGTTATTAAAGGCATGTCGACAAAAGAAAGGTCTATCACAGTTTGAAATGGGGGTTGATATGAACTATTCACAATCCTCCATTAGCAAATTTGAGAACGATGAAAAAGTACCGGATGCTTATACGCTGATGCAGTGGGGTCAGATAACAAACTGTCCAGAAGTGATTGTAGCATTCTTATATGGAATGGATGGTATCACGATTATCCAGCAGCTCCTACCCATTATTGGAGGCATTGCAATCTGGTTTATCTGAATTTTTAGAAAGGTGGTTTATGTATGGAAATGGGCATAAAAAAAGCAAGCACAAGATGCGCTTGCAGGTAACTGAAACTTTGGCGAGTCCCTCAGTTAATATTATGTCCTTCTATTATGAATGATTTTAAAAAACATATCAAGGGGAGGAATTTTGAATGGAAACAGTTATTCAAAAAATGCAGCAGTTTTTAAAAGATGAAAAGGAGCTGCTTGCAGATCTTGCACTGGATGTTGCAAATGCTGAGAATGACTATGAATACGCTAAATCAAAAGCGTTATACAGTGTTCAAATGGCACGCGTTAGCGGCATTAAAGATACATTGGCAATGCTTGAAGAAAGCCACCAGTAATTCATAAAGGGTGGCGACGGATTGACGTCACCCTGTAAGAAAGGGGAATAGGCATGAATTTGGAAGTTATTGAACGTGAAGGTAAACGTGTTTTAACAACAGCTCAAATCGCTCAAGCATTTGATGCGGATACAAAATCAGTTACTCGCAATTTCCAACGTAACATTGCTCACTTTGAACAAGGCAAACATTATTTTGCACTCACTGGCGAAACACTCAAGCAATTTAAGGGTGAGCGACAAAATGACGCCACCCTTAAATTCGCATCAAACTTGTATTTATGGACGGAAGAAGGCGCATTTATGCTAGCCAAATCGCTTAATTCTAAACAGGCGTGGCAAGCTTATAATCTGCTTGTTAGTCAGTACTATGCAATTACAAGAGAGTTGCAGACTGCACCGAACCAAGCGGCTTTGCCTTATGACGAAAAGAGATTCATAGCTTTAGAGAGTCGTGTCCAAGAAATTGAGCAGCGTCTAAAAGATGTTACGCTCCATTCTGGGGAACAGCGTCGATTACAACGTGCCATTGGTGAACGTGTGTATCAATTGTCCAAGCAGTCAGGAGATCGTCCAGTATTATTCCGAGCATTATATACGGCCATTAAAGAACGCTATCATGTGGGCTCTTACCGTGATGTAAAGCAGCATGAATTGCAGGATGCATTGAAATTTGTTTATGCATGGGAAGGGGGTGTCCCAGTATGAAACAAGGTCGTAAGCCGTCAGTCAACGAGAGGAACTACATAAAATCATTCCGGCTAAATCCAAGCAACTGGTTTATCAGCAAAAAGAAATCTGACGAATGGTTGATTATGCATCGTGAATTAGGCCGTACACGTACTATACCGTCACCATAATAGGGGGGAGCTAACATGAATTTACTAATTAATGAGCCACCGCTTCAGGTGTTACCGTCACTGGCTGTCAAAATCGGGCTAAATAATGCGTTGTTATTACAGCAAGTACACTACTGGCTAAGGATATCAACAAACCATCGTGATGGGTATAAGTGGACATACAAGACGCTAGAAGAATGGCATGTAGAATTTCCTTTCTGGTCAAAGCGGACTCTGGATCGTGTGATTAAAAATTTAGAAGACGAACAATTGTTAGTTGTCGGCAACTTTAATCGTATGAAAATGGATAGAACAAAATGGTACCGAATTGACTATGAAAACCTCGACAAACGTTGTAATGAAGCATTTCGCCAAAATGACGAGATGCATATGGACAAAATGACATCTTCCATTTCGTCAAATTGTCGTGATGCAAATAGTCAAAATGACGTAAACGATTTCGCCAATTTGACTACACCAATAACCAGAGAATACACAGAGAATACTACAGAGACTACAACAGATATAAAAAATGATGATGAAGATGGTAAAAAGGCTTCGCCTGTAGCACAGCAAATCCCAAAAATCGAAACGGCTTACTCGTTCTACCAGGAAAATGGATTCGGCGTATTATCTTCACACGTTAATCAAAAAATTGGCTTCTGGATGGATGACCTATCAGATGAGCTTGTAATCCACGCTATGAAGCTAGCAGTTGAAAATAATGCGCTTCGATGGAATTACGTGGAAACAATTTTGAAAGATTGGTATAACAAGCAACTCAAAACGCTAGCTGATGTAGAGGCTGATCGCTTGCGGTATGAGGCTCAAAAAAATCAAAAGCCTAAGCAACAGGGATATAAAAAAACAGGTCGTCAAGAAAATATTCCTGATTGGTTTGAGGGCCGGAATAACAAACCAGATGTTCCAGCAACGACACAAATAGCGGATGTAGATTTTGAAGCAGAGCGGCAAAAAATCTTAGACAAGCTTCGAAGGGAGGAGTAGCTGTGACGCAGGAAGAACGTGACGAGCTCGTATTCATTTGCTCCATGATGACCAACTTTACTGAGGAATGCTTACAAAACATGCCAGATGCAGAACTAGAACGAATCTATAACAAAAACATGAATGCTAGTTTGTAAGCTTAGAAGTGCTAATTTTTTTTACTCTTTTGATGTTAAATAATCACTTTTTTAAAAAGAATTAGGGGGTATGTGAATGTCTACAGCAACAGTTTTTAAAACGCCTGGACAAGATCCAGTTGTAGTAGTGGGTCCGCTAGTTGAGTTACAGGTTAATAAGTATTTAGCTGCAGGATGGACAGTTGGAATAGCTATGTATAACAAACATGGCATTCCGATTGCACCGGCTTCACACAAATTGAAACGTGCAGAAGACATTATCGTGAATTGAGGTTGAGCAAATGGGCATTGTGAATGAGTTATTTTACGATCGTCAGGAAGCGCTTGACCGACAGAAACTACTGCACAATCATCGTTGCGTAGGTTGTCCGTATCGCTTAGTAGATGGCTATTCAGAAGATTGCCATAGATGCCCGGTTAAGTACGAGCTTATTGAAATTGGACAGGTTTTGAATCAAACAGTTAAAGCGCGGGTTGAAGTATGCGAGCTTTAGAACAAAAATGCGTAGTAACCATTACGTGCAACAGGACGAGATGGTCATAGAAAGGGTGAAGGAAATGGGAAATGAAACGGATTTAATTAGAATACACACAACAAATAAATATTCTGACCAACGAATTGATTTTGGGGTATTCCCAACGGTCGATAAGCTATCTGATTCTGAAAGAGAAGAATTAGCACAGCTATTATTTTTGATGATAGGAAGATTAAAAAAGAACGAATATCCATTTTCTAAGTAATGTGCAATTTGTACAAAAAGTGAAGGAGGATTTATGTGGAGAAAACAACTTTGAAAATAGGAGAAGTTATTGAATTTATGGAGCATATCGCACCTAAGATAGGTGATTGCTTCAGTCCTAATCAAGTTCAAAGAAAGTTTAGAACTGGGTATATAAACGCTCGAAAAGCAATTAATGAGCTAGTTGAACTGGGATACCTGGAAGTAAATACAGCAGGACACATATCCTTTCGTCGAAAAAAATAATCAACTAATTTAATGCACATCTTGAATTAAATAAAGGGTAAAAAATCTTAAAGTAGTAGTAATAAATACTAATAAATTTTTAAAATAGCATGCTGAAAACTTAAGAAAGGCCACTTCCATAATGAAAGGGGCCTCTGGTAACCTAGTCTGCTTCTATGCGAATAGCATCGACTTTTTGGCAATCTACGATGAGTGTAGAACCTGGTTCTGTTTCGTTATCTTTAAAGAATGCACAGCAATTATTCCGATCAAACCTGATGAAAATGACATCTTCTAAGATCTGACCACCTGATAAGAAAACATCTACCTCAGTACCTCTTTTTAAGCGTCTTAATTGGTCACATATACAGCCGTTACAACGATTGTCACATCTACTACATGTATTTTTCGTATTACTCGTATTACTCATGTCAAGGACCTCCTTTCCGAATTTATTGTCTAACATTAATAACTTATGTTTTCGGAAGGAAAAGAGATTGTACATTTGCTCCAACTATAATCAAATTCTATATTTGAGGTCTTAAATTTAAATTTTTAATTTGAAAATTTTCTAGTTGATAGAAAAAAGAAGAGACATTCGTATAATGCACACCTCGACAAAAATGTTGAGGAAAGTAGCAGGAATAGTTTATGCCAAATAATCGATTTTATAAGCGATGGGCGGAAGCTTTTCAAATAAGCAAAGAAGTCATTATTGAACGGCAGGTTATTTTGCAATTAGCTCATGCTGAGACTGATCGTAAATATCATCGTGTTCGCTATGAGCTAGAGGAAATGAAGAAAAAACTTGCTACAACTTCACCTAATACAAACGACTATGTACTTTACCAAAAAGAAGTAACTTATTTACAGCAATGTTTAGATGGTTGGCAACAAACACTAGACCACATTGCTATTTGGCAAAAAGAATTGGATGGAAATGGAGCACGTTAGAAATAAATTGTGTAGGAAGGAGAATGAATATGACTTACACAATCGTTTGTACACGATGTGAAAAAGAAATAGGTGAATCAAAAGAGGAATCTGTAACAGCGGTATGCTTTGAATGTTATTACAAAGATAAATAAAGTGGGTTTCGATAAATTTTGTGCAGTAAGAAAGGGGAATGCAGATGGGGTTATTATACGTTTATGTTTGCGATGCTTGTGACACTGTTCATCACTGTAAAGAGGAAATTTTGTACTGCACCGAGGAAACATGTGAGGAATTATCAACGCGTGTCAGATTAAATGCTGCAGTTGAAATAGATGTCAGTTTAGAATGGGAAAACGCAACTGAATGGGGCACCGTGGAACAAACTGATACAGCAACATTACAAACAATTTACATGGGTAAAAAAAGTCTTGATGTATATTCTAAGCCTTGGGTTGATGAAGAAGGAGAGATTTATGCAGATAGACTTTGCTTAGACTCAAATCAATTTCACGAAGCTGAACACATGGGAACGTTTGAAGGTTTTCATAGCTTAACATTATGAAAATAGCAGACTGTTGTTTTTGTAAAGAACCTGTTTATGAGTGTTCCAGTTGGAATATTACAGAACGTTACGACATCCACCACATTGAATGCGCAAAGAAAGAACGTGAGCGCATAATAGTGCGCAACTACGAAATGAAGGAAAATGCAGCTTGGTTAAAAGATCATAATCAGCAAATTAACAACCAGTTGAAAGGGTGAAGGATATGGAACAACGAGAAGTAGATTTTAATGTAAAAAGCTTTTTTCTAAAAGATGATTATATCAAGGCTGGTTCTCCAGTTATGTATTTTGAATTTAACAAGTCGGAGTATTACGGGTTAATAGCAGTTCGTAAAGATTACAGCCCGGAAAATAATCCTTTGAAATTATCAGGTAAGGAAGCTTGGCAAAGAGCTATTGAAACGTATATTGAAACTGTGTGCGGTGATGACGAAGAATCGATTGAGGCAATCGAGAGTTATCCGAAAGAAATTTCTAAATCGGAGGCATTATTAAAATTCATGCTTGCTTGTGAAATGAAAAGTAAAACTGTTGGTGAAGTAGTAGAGCAATTTGAGTTGATTGAAAATGGGCTTGTATTGGTTGATGGCAGCTTAATCTAGTTACTGCACATTTTGCACAAAATGCGTTGTAGAGAAAGGGAGATGTTTAGATGATAAAGATTCAATATTTGAGGCCGTTCCATATAAAGCACACAGGTGACAAATTACGTTTAACGTTCTCTAATGAACAGCTTACAATCGCGAAGGATGAACAAGAATTTCATTTCATAGCAATTGAAGGAAAGGAAATGAGTATTGATTTAAAAACGATGCAAATCGAAAATCTTTCGGAAGTATTCGTGTTTCAGTGTGGCAATCGCTTTATTCGTTTGTCGTTGTATCAAATGGCGATCATCTCAGACTTGGATAAACATCTAAAACCGATACTCGATATGCTTCCACAAACAGAAGTCATCGAAACTTCGACCGATGAAGCAGTAGCAATTGTAGCAGAACTTGAAAAACAACAGTTAATGGATGCGATTGATGTAGCGCTTGATAACAGGAGAGAAGCCTTGTTTGTTGAACTATCAAATAAATTACAGGAGGTATCTTTATAGAATCAAGAACATTTGAACCAAAATAAAGGAAGGAGAATTTTAATGAAAGCAATAGAAGTGCGCCAGGCACGAAAGGAATTAAAAACTAAACGGCTTGCTATTTTACAAAAGTTAGATGAGCTGCAGGCTTCGTTAAAGCGTGAAAAGGACAAGGCAAAACGCAAAATGGTTTTACAAGAAATTAAACGATGCGGAAAATTGTTAGAACAAAAAGTCCTTGTTCATGTGGACGATCATCCATTTAAAGATCAGGAAGAATATAAAATGTACGCATCTATTGGAAAAGAAAGAGAGTTGTCAGTAAACGTTTATCTTAAATTAAAACAGCGCGGTTTTTCCGATAAAGAAGTAGCTGAAATTGTAGGTATGCCAAAATCAGCAATTGATAAATGGAAAGTCCGACACGGAATTAATCGAAGCATGTGGAAGGTAATTGAAGCAGATGCTTGAGCAACTAACAATATTCGATGCAGCACCAGAAGTGATTTTTCAAGAACACGATAAAGTTAAGCTTATTCTACTGGAAGAAGCAGCTGATAGCGAATTGCACAATTACCGTAAATATTATTGCTCTCACTTGATTAATAGAGTAGGAGAAATTCAGACAATTACACAAAATTACTCTGGCACAACAAATTACACTGTTTTAATTGCTGGCGAACAAATCATATGCGAAGAAAAAGAATTGCAGTGGATCGCATGAAAAAAGCTACGGCGGCAACCGTAGCTTCTACATATTTTCAAACGTTTTCCCTTGCACCAATTGACTCATTATAACACAAAGGGGGGAACTGTATGAGAATGCGAGAATTGGAAATTTCTGTTGATGGCAGTTTGAATGTTGATATAATGGAGTTACCTGAGAATTGTGTGATAGTCGTTTCAAAAGGGAAAGCAAAAGTAGCGGAGCTTCCTAAACATGCCGAAACAAAGATCATTACTCACCAAGGCCAGGTAAAACGTGTTAAGTGGGATGAGGGTGAGGAGTTTTGAAATACAAATTATAATTATTTTCCCGTGTATTTACTAAAATTAAATGAGGTTCGTTACCAAAACATGTGCTTTACTTAAAAAGAAAGTGTACTACTTTATTAGCACATGGAACGGAAAGCGTCCGCCTGGAGTGGAATGTGCTGTCAAGTACAGATTTTGATGTAGAGCCTTAAATGAAGAACAAAAAATATTTTAGGAGGGTTAAAATGTATACAATATTAAATATACCAGCTCTTATAAACGACATCTATGAAGATTCAAGAAAAATGTATAAAGTAATTGGAGAATTAGAAGATATATATAGGGGATACCGAGGACATGACGAGGGAGAGTACTCTTCAGAACAAATTGAGTTGGAAGAATACTTAGTATCATATATTGAATCAATGCATGTTAAAATTTGTATGATTATGGAATTTTATAAATTAGATCAACTTTATGAACAATACTTAAAAGAATATAATAGTTATTCAAAAATTAAATTGAAACTCTATCTAGAAGTGGATGTTTTGGATAGTCCTGTATTCGGTATCATGAATAAATATATCCGTGCAATTAGTTTTATTGAAAATACTGTTAATGATAATTCGATCATAATTCAAAATGGCAATAGTATTAATAATGAAAACAGTGTTAATAATGATACTAAAGTTAGTGTAGCTGTTACTAATAAAATAGATATAGATAATCTTCTTGTGAAGTTAAAAGAAATAAAATTTGTTAATAATGAGAAAGAAATTGAATTTCAAGTAATAGTAAGTGATTTAGAGAATTCAATAGAAAATGATAATAAAGAAGAAAGTCTGGTTAAAAAACAATTTAAGAGAATTAAAGATTTCCTTTGTTCAACGGGGGGAGATTATGTTAAAGATGAGTTGAAGTCTCAAATACCAAACATTATAAAAATTCTAACAGAATTACAATAAATTCCAATTGTTAATTTAAAACAATTGGAAAATCAATAGCTAAATAATAGTTCTACCAGCCATCTGGAGGACAACAATTGATAGCAGCATTTGCTGCCGTCTCTTGTTGTCCTCTTTTTTATTTATCTTAACGCAAACATACACAAAGTGAAATTCCAATTCGGAATAAAGGGGAGAGGGGCATGCGGACATTGCAATCAGAGTTAGCTCGAAACGGCTTGGGCAAAAGTAAAACGAACAAAAAGACGGCGACAAAAAGACGTCAACCTTCAAAGCAAAAAGAAAAACTTAGTAGACGTGATGTTGAGGATTTGATGGGTATTCGACGAGACACGTTCAAGCGCGTTGGCGGAGCAATTCGAAGGAAATAAGAAAGGGTGTATAAACATGCAAACATTCGATATTAGTACTACAAAAAATGAATTCATCACAAAATTTATTGAAGGGCTTTTTACGGTCATAGAGAAACTAAAAAATTATCTAAAAAGCTTCGTGGAGCATTTTAGGCCGTTTCTAGAAAAATACCAGGCTTCATTAAAGCGGGAGGAACAACTTGAACAAAACATCCAGCAGCACAAATTAAATTTACAAAGGATTTTTATCAGGGACCAGGTACTGGATAGAAGACCTAGATACAGGGTTCGAAAAATTATTCATTAAAAATTAAATAAACTGGAAGGTGAGTTCATTGAAAAAACATATCCCTCGAATTGACGAGAAGAAGACTAAATTGGCTTTGGAAAAAGTATTGGATAAATACCGTGAATATTTAATGACGCTACCATCTAGTGAGATGCCAACAATTACGCCGTCGTATTCTATTATTCCTCCAAGTAATACGAACACGTTTAATAGTAAAACGGAAAATGTGGCAATTGAACGTGCAGAATATGAACTGGCACGTACCAAGTTTATGAATAAGATTATTGATGCACTGCAAACATTGAAAGAGGAAGAACGCCTGATTATCGTGGACCGCTTTCTTGCAGAAGACATTAAATTTGATATTGATATTTGGACGGATCTGGCAGTTGGCAAAAATAAATACTATAAACTGAAATGGCAGGCAATGCTTCGTATGGCATTCGCTTTGAAAATCGAAGTCTATTTTCAGGACAAGGATAATCGAGGTGTAGCAGTATGACAAGAGTGCAGCCAATACGCGATAAAGAATTGCTGAGCAAATTTAAGCGCTTTTTCCAGGAAAAGAACGAACGCGACTTCATCATGTTCTTGGTGGGCACTCAATGCGGATTCCGTATTTCGGATATACTGCCATTGAGAGTAAAGGATGTGCTTGGGTGGGATATTATCGTTTACGAAAAGAAGACAGACAAGTATCGTGAGGTCAGGATGCCACCAGAACTGAAAAAAGCTGTTCGAAAATATGTTGACGGTAAATCAAAAGACGAATTTCTATTCAAGTCCCGTAAAGGAAAGAACCAACCAATTACACGAAAGCGAGCTTATGAAATATTACGTGAAGCTGCAGAGTATTTTGATCTTGAGCGAGTGGGTACGCATACGCTGCGCAAAACATATGGCTACCATCACTACAAGAAATTTAAAAACATTGCGATGTTGCAAGAAACACTAAATCATAACAATCCATCTGACACTCTCATTTATATTGGTATTATTCAAGACGAATTAAATGCCTTACAATCGAAAGTTGACTGGTAAACCTCCAAACTATTGGAGGTTTTTTGTTTGCGCATATTCTTATCATGCTTTTAATTATGTAAATTTTAAAGGGTCTTTTTTAGACAAAGTCACATTCGGTTTTAGAGGTGGCTAGAAGCTTATATACGGTGTGGTATTTGGCAACTTGGTGAATGTGACATTATAGGAGTAATGACCTGTTCAAAGCATGTAAACAGGCGATAAATAGGCGTTATATTTACGTGATTTCTATGCTGAAAGATTGATTCAAATTAAGTTAGGAGGAAATGGGGATGATTTAAGGAGGAAATCGGGAGGAAAAGAGGAGGATTTCGGGACACGTTTTGGAAATAATCATGATATATTGGTATTATTAGAGAAAATTGTTTGGTTGACTTAAAGTTTATTTATACATAAAGGTTAGATATTTTGGATTTAATAATTGAAGGAGGAATTCGGGATAGAAAATAATTGCGAAGATCAACTAAGTAGAACAGTAACAAAAGAATTAGAAATGATAAACCGAGAAAAGCTTAATAAAAGAGTGGGTAATAAATTTATATTATTGGGATCAAGTATTATTATTACTTGTATACTGAGCATTTTTTTAAAAGGCAACTTTAATGTAATAGAGGAATGGATAAAATCTAGCAGTGGTACGATATTAATCTTTTTAACTGTGGGTATGTTTGTAATTGCTATTGGTATATCACTAAGCAGAATTAAGGAAGATAAAACTAACTTTAGATTAAGTACATTTTTTATGGTATGTAGGTTGGCCATTATTTTATCTCTATTCATACAGCCTTCCTTCTTTTTAGAATATATAAAAGGATTAATTGAAAATAGTATAATTTTTATAGGCTTGTGTTTATATTTTGTTGTTCTTTCAATTTTAATTGAGGTAATAGATATGGTAGTAGGTTTTATAAGCATTATTAGAAATGAAGTTTCAGAAAAAGATAAGGTAACAGTAGTAATAGCTATTCTAACGCTAGTGGTAGGTTTTGTAGCATTATTTAAATAATAGTAAAACAAAGGTCATATTCAATAGGAGTATGGCTTTTCTTATGGAATAAAAACCATGAATCATCGAGTTGCTTCCTCCTCAACTCACAAGATGGTGCATGGTTTTTATTTTATAAACCTTGAAAGGAATGAATGGAATGGCGACAGCAAAAGAAATTCTACTGGAAAATAAACGCGAAATGGAAAAGCATTTTAAGCACATTGAGGAGCGAATAAATATATTACAAGAAGATATCGCTACTGCTCATCAGCAAAGGAAAGAAATCAAGTCAACTATCGTTAGCATTGATCTAGCGTTAGTCCAGATTGAAGAAGGTGAATAACATAGGGACTATTTACGCTAAGTGCAACAAATCATGCGGTCACAAGTGGCACGTTGCACACTTCAATAAGGACAAACTACCAGGTGGTGTTGAGAAGACCTACTTCACTTGCCCAAATTGTCAGCGCGATTACGTCTGCTTCTATACAGATGAACACGTTCGCCAGTTACTGAAGAAGGTGCGAGAGATTGACCGACAATTAAAGTGGAAAGCAGGGACAGATGAGTATCAGACATTGGTATCAATGCAGATCTCTTTGCGTGAAGAAATCAAGAAGCACATGAATGAATTGAAGGCAGCTGCTATTGATGGTTAACAACAAGCCCTATGACAAGTACTCGCGCAACAAGGACCGTGACCGCTTCTATCATTCTACCGCTTGGAAACGTGCTCGCGAGCTTGCATTGCTTCGAGATAGCTACCTATGCCAAGAGTGCTTGAAGCATAAGCGCATCACCAATGCCGACATGGTTCATCATATCGTTGAGGTAAAGGATGACATCAAGCTAGCACTAACGTTAAATAACTTAATCAGTCTCTGCAATCAATGCCACAACAAGCAGCACGGTCAGCAGGGTTATACATCTAACAAGCTAAAGGTCGTTACGATACAAGCTAACCCTGAAATAATCTAATTCTACACTTTAGTTAATTAAAGTTTATACTAAAAATATATTATTCTATTATAGCCCCCCCTTAAAGTTTTTTTAAAATAATATATACCCTACACCGGATGCCTCAATCGCTGAGTGCGCGAGGTGTTTTTTAGGTAAAGGGGGGTCAGCAAAAACTCCATGAAAGGAGGCGAAAAAGTGGCGATTCCAACAGCAGCCAAAATTCGCAAATATTTGGGCGAAAATTATCAAAAATCTGATGATGAGATAATTCAGCTTTACGTGGAGACACATAGATTTTATCGTCGACTGAAAAAAGAGGTTGATAGTAATGATCTAATGATGGAGTACACAAATAAAGCGGGTGCAACAAACGTCATTAAAAATCCAATGGCCATTGAGTTAACAAAAACGGTTCTTGTATTGAACAACTTACTAAAATCACTCGGTCTCACTCCAGCGCAACGAAAGCAACTAGAAGGTGATGACGATGACGAAGATTTCGATAACTTCTAGTTCTATCGAAATTAAGAAATGGTACGATGCTTGGAAAGCTGAACAAATTGAAAAGGGACATATCTTGTTAGATGCTTCTCCTAATCTATTAACAACTTGGTATGCTGAACGTGTTTTAGCAGGTGACATCATTGCTGGTGAGAAAGTAAAGCTTGCTTGTACCCGACATATGAACGATCTTGACCGTCAAGGCACAGATGAATTCCCCTATATTTTTGATGAAGAGATGGGTCACCGTCCGATTCGCTTTACCGAAAAGTTTTGTAAGCCATCAAAAGGCGATTACAACAAATTGGTGTTGCAGCCGTGGCAACATTTTGAAATAGGTTCTCTATATGGTTGGGTTCACCGTGACACGTATTACCGCCGATTTCGTGAAGGAGTCGTTTTTGTCGCTCGTAAGAATGGTAAAACAACAAAGATTTCGGCGTTGTCCGATTATGCAGTTTGTAAAGACAATGAGCCAGGAGCACGCGTTTATATTTTGGCCAACACGAAGCAGCAAGCAGGAGAGTTATTTGATGAAGCGAGAGCAATGATTCAATCCTCTCCATCATTAAGAAAAAAATTAAGAGAAAATCAAAAAGGCATTTTCCATGACCAAAGCAAAAGTAAAATCGAATCTCGTGCATCTGATTCAAAAAAATTAGACGGACTCAATACACACCTGGGTATCTTTGACGAGATTCACGAGTTTAAAGACTTTAAATTAATTAACGTTATTAAGCGTTCTTGGTCTGCACGAAAGCAGCCAATGGTTCTCTATATTACAACGGCAGGATATGAGCTTGACGGTCCACTAGTTGAATATTACGAAATTGGCACAGACGTTTTACAAGGAACGAACACGCAGGATCGTAAATTTTATCTGTTATTCGAGTTAGATCACGAAGACGAAATCAATAATCCGGAAATGTGGATTAAAGCAAATCCAAATATCGGTGTTTCGCTTGATCTCCCACAGCTTGTTGAAGATTTCAATTCAGACAAAGACACTCCTGCAGAGTTCGCCGATTGGGTTACCAAGCAGTTTAATATTTTTGCAAAAGCAAACGGCCAATCATTTATTACTTATCAGACGTTGAAGAAAAACAATAAAACAATAGATATGGATAGCTTGATTGGAATGGAATGTGTCGGTGGTTTCGACTTATCATCGACAGAAGATTTCACAAGCGCCAATTTAGAATTTCCTCTCTATGATACTAGAGAGGTTTTTGTTTTGTCCCATTCGTGGGTGACAGAGAAAAAGGTAAATGAGGATGCTGAAAAACTCCCATATCGTGAACTTGAAAAAGCAGGAGAATTAACAATTTGTGAAGGTGATTATATTGATTATCAGCTCGTTTATGAGTGGTTTGTTGAGCAAAGCGAGATGTACAATATTTTAAAAATCACATATGACCGAGCAAATGCGTTCCGCTTAGTGAAGGCACTTGAAGCATACGGTTTTGAAATGCAGGTAACGATTCAAGGTCCAATCACGTTGAGTCCGGCAATTAAGGATCTAAAGGAAATGTTTTTAGATGGCAATGTGATTTTCAATAATAACCGTTTGCTCCGCTGGTATATAAACAATGTACGTATTAAAGAAGACCCTAAAAAGAACTGGATGGCTTCAAAACAGAGTAGGTATCGTAAAATAGATGGATTTGCATCGATGGTCAATTCACATACAGAAGTGATGGTCCTACTAAGTGAAGTGAAACCGACTGGCAATGCAGGGTTTATTTCAGTGACTTAATCAGGAGGAGGTGAGAAATTGAAATTTTGGCAACGTGTAAAAGTGTCGGCTTACTCAGCATATGTATCATGGAAAGGTGCAGGCTACAATTTTACTAATTGGATAGGGCGAACCTTTTGGGGCATCGACAATGGACAATTAGCCACAAATGAAACAATTTTTAGTGTAATTAGTCGTTTGGCTAATACCGTTTCAGCACTTCCGATTAAGCTCCATCAAAATTATAAGCTCGTCACAGACCACCAAGCTTACGACACATTAGTAAATGAGCCAAACCAAAATATGAACTCCTTTGATTTGTTGAATGCGCTAGAAGTGAGCCGAAATGAATCAGGGAATGGTTATGCAGTTATTTTGCGTGATATTAGACAACAAGCCCATGAAATTATACCTTTAGATCCGTCATGTGTAACAGAATTTATTAATCGAGATGACGGTGCGCTCTGGTATAAGGTGCAAGGTGAGACTAATACAATGTATGTTCACAACAGCGACATGCTGCATGTAAAACATATTCGTGGTCCGTCACGTTGGCGAGGCATTAATCCATTAAAAGTTTTATCCAATACGATTAAATATGATAAGGCTGTGCAGGAATTTAGCTTGTCTGAGATGGAGAAGAAAGAATCATTCATTTTGAAGTATAAAGCCAACGTGGACACGGAAATGCGAGATCGTATTATTAGTGATTTCCGTCGCTTTTATGCAGAAAATGGAGGAATATTATTCCAAGAGCCAGGGGTAGAAATTGATAAATTACAAAAACAATACTTTGCATCAGACACGTTGGCATCGGAACGAATTACACGTTCACGAGTAGCCAACGTTTTTAATGTGCCAGTTAGCTTTTTAAATGATGTTGAAGGTGGCTCCATGTCATCTAATGAACAAATGATGATTCAGTTCGTTAACATGACGCTGCTTCCAATTGTGCGCCAATATGAGCATGAGTTTAACCGTAAATTACTTACTAGCGAGGACCGTAAGCGCGGCATGTACTTTAAATTCAATTTGGGTGGACTACTGCGCGGCGATACTTCAGCACGTACACAATTTTATCAGGCTATGTTACGTAGCGGCGCCATGAAACCGGATGAGGTACGAATGCTTGAAGATCTCGCTCCTATGGGTGGTATGGCTGACGTTTTATGGATAAGTGGCGACCTGTACCCGCAGGAAATGGACCCGACATTGCGTAAATCAAATAAATCGCCTATAGAGGGAGGTGAAATTTAGTGACAGTAAAGCAGAAACAACAAAATAAGTTCTTTCAAATGAAGGCGTCTGCTGACAATAAATCAGCTGACGTTTTTATTTATGGCGAAATTACAAAGTATGCGTGGGAGGAGTATGGTGAAGTTTCCTCTATTACATTTAAAAATGAACTTGACGCGCTTGGAAGTGACATTGAAACAATCAATCTGTACATCAATAGTCCAGGTGGTAGCGTTTTTGAAGGCTTAGCAATCATTAATATGTTGCAACGTCATGGAGCACGCATTGTTGTTCATATTGACGCACTTGCAGCTTCTTGTGCGTCCATTATTGCAATGGTAGGCGATGAAATTCGAATGCCTTCGAATAGCCTAATGATGATTCATAATGCTTGGACATGGGCAAGTGGTAACGCAGCACAATTACGCAAAGCAGCGGATGACATTGAGCGTATCAATCAGTCGGCTATTCAGATTTACCTGGACAAAGCTGGTAACAAATTAGATGCGGATACATTACAAGCGCTACTAGATGCAGATACGTGGCTATCGGCTGAACAAGCATTTGAATACGGTCTTTGTGACGTTGTAGTTGAGGCAAGTAACGCGGCAGCTTGCGTTGATGAGGAATTAATGAAGCAATATAAAAATGTACCCCAAGAATTAATGAAGCAGCCTCAAGTAAAAACACAAATGTCAGCCGAAGAAAAAGCGTTCCGTGAAAAAATCCTTGCAGATTCGAAGGCGAATCTTACTTATTTGAATGCATTAAATATTTAATAAAAATTAGGAGGTTTTCTACATGAAATCATATTTAACAGCAGCAGTCACAATGGCAATGCTTATGCCACATGACTTAACAATGTTCGGAAAAAAAACGATTTACGAATTAAAGCAAGCGATGGCAACTCTTGGTCAGCAACTTGCGAAAACAGAGGAAGATTTAGGTGCAAAAGCAATGGACCCATCAGCTTCCATTGAAGATATTAAAGCGGCGCAATCATCGAAAGCGGATCTTCAGGCGCGTTTTGATGTAATCAAGCAACAGCATGATCAACTTGAAGCAGAGCAAACTGCAAAGTTCGCACAGCAAAAAGCGGGTATATCAGGTATCGAGAATCCACAACAAAAAGTGGTTGCGGCGAAAGCATCATTAATTCGTTCTACGATGCGTAGCAAAGTAATTGATAATGATGTGCGCGCGGCACTAGGAGACGATGTTGCATCAGGTGGAGGTAAGTTCCTACCGAAAACGGTTTCTAATGACGTTATTCTTGCACCACTTGCGAAAAATCCATTACGGGGGCATTCTGCTGTTACTCAAATCACAAACCTTGAATTGCCACGCCTATCGTTTATATTAGATGATGATGATTTTATTGCAGACATGGCAACAGCGAAAGAACTTGAAGCAAAAGGCGACACAGTAACCTTCACGCGAAATAAATTCAAAGTATTCGCAGGTGTATCCGAAACGGTTATAAACGGTTCAGATGCTGATTTAGTTGGTCATGTTGAAAATGCGCTTAAATCGGGTGTAGCTGCAAAAGAAAAGAAAGTAGCTTTTGCTGCAACGCCAAAAGTTGGAGAAGAACACATGAGTTTCTATTCGACAGAAAATGCAATTGCAAAAGTGACTGGTGCCGACACTTACACGGCTATTCGCAAAGCGATTGCTAATCTACATGAAGATTACCGTGAGAATGCCAAAATCCTCATGTCCTATGCTGATTATTCTGACATCATCGAAAAATTAGCAAATGGTAATGCAACTCTATATACTGCACAACCTGAGCAAGTATTAGGCAAGCCAGTTATCTTTGCGGATGCTGCAACAAAACCAATCGTAGGGGATTTATCTTATTCTCACTTTAACTACGATATTGGTGAGACGTTTGAGCGTGACAAAGATATCAAAACAGGCATTGAACAATTTGTTGTCACAGCTTACTTTGATCACCGTATTAAATTAGCCTCTGCATTCCGTATTGCAGATGTAGTCGCAACTCCTTAATTGGAGTTAGCGGCTTTTAATTTTGTCTTTGAAAGAAGGTGAATTACATGTACAAAGTGATTAATCGATTTAAAGAAAATCGACACGCAGGTCACATTTATGAGCCTGGAGATATCTATCCAACTGAGGGAAAAGAACTCGATGAATCGCGTGCAACATTTTTAACCCAACCCCACCACATTTATGGCGTACCGTTTTTGAAAATTGTGGAAGATAAGACATCTGAACCACCAGTTCCAAAAACAACAAGAGCTAAAAAAGCACCGGCTACTACCGTAGAAAAAGGTGATGAATAATGGCTGAGGAAACTTACTCATTATTAGATGAGCTCAAGGAATTCTTACGTGTTGATGGGGAGGATGAAGGACGTTCCCTCAAGACATTTTTAACGTCAGCCCAGATTTATTTAGAGGGAGCGGGTGTGAAACAGCCCAATGATTATTATCTTGAAATTGACGGAAGAGAAGTGTTTGCCCAACATCGCTTAGCCGTCATGGTGCTCGCTACACACTTTTATGAAAACCGCCTAGCAATTACACCGACGACGATTAAAGTAGAACAAATTCCAATTCCATATGGTGTTCAGTCGATGATTTTACAACTAAAGTGGGTGAATCCTGATGAACTATCAACACAACAACAATCCAGCGAAACTGAATAACCGCATACTTTTTCAAACACCACCTGATCCAAAAGCAATTGGACCTGATGGCTACGCATCGGAAGAATGGACGGATTATAAAAAAGTGTGGGCTGAAATTAAAACGCAGCGCGGCTACAAAGTATTTAATTCTGATGCTACTCAGTGGCAAGGGAAGAGTATTTTCGGTGTTCGATATCATGAGGATCTTTCTGAGGAAATGCGAATTGTTTTTAAAGAAAAAACCTACGAAATTGAATCAATAGTCAACGATGATGAACGTAATCAGTGGCTCACTATTATCGCGGCGGAGGTGTTGTAGTTGGAAATTAATTTTAGTGGTCTTGATGCAGTAATGCAAAATATAGCTCGAATGGCTATTGAAGAAGATACCGAACGTAAGGCTCTGATCAAAGCAGCCAAAGTTGTAAAAGATGCGATTTCGGAAGAGGCGCCAGTTGACAAGCGCTCAGGAGAAGATTCTGCAACACTTAAAAACAACATTAAATCAAGCCGTCCTGTCGATGGCGAAGTGAAAATTCACACTGGGCAAGCTTATCACGCTCACTTAGTTGAGTTTGGTCGTTCAGCAGGTTCTGCAGTCGCCAAAAAGAAGGGGAAAGAGCAGAAAGTCACATGGGGCGCAACTGCAGCGAATCCCTTCTTTACACGCGGATTTGAAGGCAGTAAAGATACTGCGATGCTGGAAATGGCAGAAGTCATTAAAAGGGATTTGAAACTATGATTGATATTAATACTCATATTATTAGTGCGCTCAGTCCACTCAATAAAGCTGTAGCCTTTCAAGCATTACCAAAAGGCTCAACTCTGCCTGATCAGTATGTTACGTTTTTAGAAATTAATGCAAATCCGTCACTAGAAGCAGCGGATAAGGAATTTGAAACAGAACGTCTTATCCAGCTAAACATTTGGTCAAAGTCAAATCCTCATACACTTTCTGAAAACATTAAGAAGTTAATGGACCAAGCAGGTTATGAGCGTACATTTGAACACGACGCACCATATAACGAAGGCGACTCACACTTTAATAAAGTGATGCGGTTTGCCTTTTTTGACGACTACTAAAATTAGGGGGTTCTTAAATGACACCATTAAATGAAAAACCACAGAAAATTAGTTTAAAGAAAATCCATTATGCAATTATGACGAACGAAGCTACAGAAGCGTGGGGAGCAGTTAAAACATTAACAATGCCTATCTCTTTAACGTTAACACCGAATTTTTCTGAAGCGCACCTTGATGCCGGGGACCGTGTTGTAGACTCTGAGGCGCAACTTGATTCCATTACAATTGCCGGAGAAACTGCGGATTTACCAACAGAAGTATTAGTTGACTGGTATGGCCATGCGATGTCAGACGAGGGTGGTATTATCACCAACTCAAATGACTCGCCTAATCCGATTGCAATTGGTTTTGAATCTGGCTCTAAGCTGACTTGGTTCTTCAAATCAAAATTAAAACCGGGTGAAGAAGCGGCAGCTACTCGTAAAAAAGGAGAAACAAATTACAAAACGTATCCTTTCAGCGGCGAAGCATTACCTCTTATCAACGGAAACATTAAACATGTCGTCGATACACGCGATACTGGAGTGACAGCAACAGCAGAAACTTTCTTTGCTACAGTAACATTACCGACAATTACGCCAACACCTTAATTCTAATAAAAGCGGTCCTTTCGAGGGCTGCTTTTCTTTTTAAATTTAATAATGTACTTAACGAAAAGGATGGGATTTCATGAAAATTGTAGTACGCATTAAAGGTGAAGATAAAACGTTTATAAACGATTTCGTAGCAGCACGAATTTTCCGCAACGCACTAGCCTTAAACGAAAAAATGAAAGATCAAGGTACGAATATTTCTGTTGATACTTTTGATGAGATGGTGGAGTTCGTTATTGCGGTCTTTAATCATCAATTTACTGTGGATGATTTTTATGACGGCGTAGAAGCGTACAAATTCCAAGATGAAATTATGCGCGTGTTTAATAGTGTACTAAATGTAGGTGGTTTAGAAACAGTAGACTCTGAGGGAAAGTAAGTAATAATCCTTACGAAAGCATTAAGCAAATGTATAGGGACTTACTAAAAGCCGGATACAAGCTCCATGAGATTGACCAGATGGATATTCATTTTTGGTATGAGCTTATGAGCGATTATGAGGAAATTGAAGAGGTCACAGCAGATGATATTAATTGGCTGTGATTTTTATTTTGCCTAAAAAGGCGGTGAAGAATATATGACAAGTTTAGGTTCATTAGAGGTTAGTCTGTCGCTTAATGCGGCAAATTTTAATAAAACAATAGCTCAAGTGGATAGGCATTTAAAATCCATGGGTTCTGAGTTACAAGCTATTCGTGCAAAAGGTGCAGCTTACGAGAACTCTATTGATGGTATGCGCCAAAAACAAGATGTCTTAAATCGTTCATTTGATGCCTCCAGCTTAAAACTGCAGGAACAGCGCAAACGCTACGATGAGATGAAGGCAAGCGGCACTGCAACGGAAACACAACTTGAAAGGCAAGCGAATCTCGTCAACCGTGCGCAAACTGAATATAACAGATTAGAGCGCGAGTTATCTGAAGTGACAGAAGAACTTCGCATTCAATCTAGTCAGTGGACTCAAGTAGGTCAGCGCATGGAAGCAGTAGGTGCTACCTTAAAATCAGTCGGCGATAAGATGTCTTCTATTGGTAAGGATTTATCAATGAAAGTAACGGCTCCAATTATCGCGTTAGGTGCAGCTTCATTTAAAGCGGCAGTCGACTTTGAATCCGCTTTTGCAGGCGTTCGCAAAACTGTTGATACGACAGAAGAAGGCTTCGCTAAACTTGAGCAGGGTATTCGTGATATGGCAAAAGCTGGACCGTCATCTGCAAGTGAATTAGCGGAAATTATGGAGATGGCAGGGCAATTAGGTATTGCTGAAGATAGCTTACTCAGCTTTACATCTACAGTATCTGACTTAACTACTGCAACAAATATGACCGCTGATCAAGCTGCTACCGAATTTGCTCGATTTGCAAATATCGTCGGAATGTCTCAAGATGACTTTGACAAAATGGGTAGCTCTATTGTAGAGCTGGGTAACAACTTCGCAACGACTGAATCCGAAATTTCGGCTATGGCGATGCGTCTTGCCGGTGCGGGAGCGCAAATTGGTTTAAGTGAAGCAGACATACTTGGTTTATCTGCAGCCCTAACATCTGTTGGTATTGAGGCTGAAATGGGCGGTAGTGCGATCAGTAAAGTAATGGTAAATATGCAGGTTGCCAGTACGGCAGGCTTTAAGGGCGTACAGGAGTTAACACAAAAAACAGGCTTATCGTTGCGGGAAATGCAGTTAATGTCGTCTAACAACAGTAAAGGTTTTACGCTAATGGCGGAATCCCTTGGCATGACGAAAACTGAACTAAACAACATGATTAAGGCGGGCGCGAATTTAGATGGCTTCTCTAAAATTGCCGGAATGACTAGTGAACAATTCGTAAAAGCATTTGAAACAGATGCGATCGGTGCACTTGGGGCATTTATAAATGGATTAGGTAACGCAGAGGAAGCAGGCGAATCTGCTATTAATATGCTTCAAGAAATGGGCATTACAGAAGTTCGATTACGCGACAGTTTACTTCGTGCAGGGAATGCTAATGAGCTCTTTGCCGAGGCGATAAAAATGTCTAACGATGCGTGGGAAGAAAACTCTGCATTAACGGACGAAGCTTCAAAGCGCTATGCGACGACAGAATCTCAATTACTCACGATGAAAAACAGAATGATGGAAATCGCGATGACAATTGGCGAGATATTAATACCTATCGTTTTGGATATTGTAAATAAAGTTGCCGATTGGGTGGAAAAATTCAGTGACATGAGCGAAAGATCTCAAAAGTTAGCATTGGTAATCGGTGCAATTGCAGCAGCAATTGGGCCTCTGTTAATTATCGGAGGAGCATTAATTTCTAGTTTCGGAACAATAATAGGTGCGGTCGGTACTCTTTCTACAGCAATTGGAACGGCTGGCGGTGTTACGGCTTTATTAACTGCAAAATTAGGATTCTTATCTCCGGTATTAACTGCCTTATCAGGCCCTTTAGGTTGGACGGTTGCAGGAATTGCGGCAATCGGTACTGCGGCTGTAGTCGTAGGTAAGCAAATGGGTGAGTCCGCTATACAAATAGAGGATTGGTCAGTGGGCGTATCTGAAGCTACGGCCAATGCAGTAGGCGGCTTTGTAAAAATCTCAGATGATGTTGGTCAAACTTTATCGACGTTATATTTGACCTCCACAAAAATTACAGATGAAATTGCTACGGATTTAACTTCTAAATTCGATGCGATGTATTCTCAAATTGTGGAAAGCTCCAATGAAAAACATAATGCGCAGATGGAAAGTTTGCAAAACTATTTCCTTAATTCGTCAGCATTAACATCCAATGAAGAAGCAAAAATTTTAGAGAAGCGTCAACAAGCTCATGATGCAGAAATTGAAAGACTAACTGCTAAAAATCAACTTGTTGCGGATATTACACAAAAAGCAATTGAAGAAAATCGTCAGTTGACTTATCAGGAAAGAGTAGTAATCAATAATATTAATTTGCAAATGAAAGAAGATGCAGTACGTGTTTTATCAGAAAGCGAAGTAGAGCAAAAAGTTATCCTTGAAAAAATGAGAGTTGATGCATCTGAGGTTACAGCATTGCAGGCAGCGGAAGTTGTTAAAAACGCTGTTGATCAAAAGCAAAAAGTTATAGAAGAAGCCAATAAGCAATATGAAGAATCGATTGCTCATATAACCCGTTTGAGGGATGAAACAAGTGAGATTACTACAGAACAAGCAGATCGTATGATTGCCGAAGCGAAGAAATCACGAGATCAAACTATTTTCTATGCGGAAGAAATGCATGATGAAATTGTATCTGAAGCAAAATTACAAGCAGGCGAACACGTTGATCAAGTTGACTGGGAAACAGGCGAAATTAAATCTAAATGGGAAGTCATGAAAACGGACGTTTCTAACAAGTTGAAAGAACTAGGAACAAATATTAAACGTGACTGGACGCAAGCTTATAATGACACATCAAAATTGGTCAAAGAAATGGCATCGAGTGTAAACGAAAAATTCCAAGGAATGGGCAAGAACGTTGGCATAAAAATGAATGAAGCGAAGGATAAAATCGTCGGTAAATGGAATGAAGCAGAAGCGTTTTTAAAAGGAATTAATTTAAAGCAAATTGGCTTAGATATCGTTTCAGGTTTAATCAAAGGTATCGGAGATAAGTTTGACGGTGTACAAAAAAAAGTTGAAGAACTCGCTTCATTAATTCCTGAATGGACTAAGAAAATATTAGGTATCAAATCTCCTTCTCGCGTCATGATGGCTGTTGGTAATGATATCGGTGACGGTTTAGTTATCGGAATCGGCGATAAAGAGCCTTTAATTCAGAAAAAGATGGAAAGCATCTCTAGTATCATTACGAATGTTACCAAAAATAACGCAGCTGAAGTAGCAAAGATTGCTGATAAAGCTGAAGCAGATCGAACAAAAATTCAAGAAACATACGCAACAAAACGCAAGAATCTTAAAAAGTTTACATCTTCGCAGATTCAAGGACTTGAAAAAGATATGCACGATAAACTCGATGCGGTTAATACAAAAGCCTGGGCGGATATGCAAAAGAAAGAGTCTGAAGTCTCTTCTCAAAAGTTAGCAGCTATCAAGCAGTACCTCGAAGATAAGAAATCAACAGAGCAACTTTCTTTAGTTGCTGAAGCGCAAATTTGGGAGCAATCCATGTTAATGTTCGATAAAGGTACAAAAGAGCGTGTAGAAGCGCAGAAAACATATAAAACAGCAGTTGAAGCAGTTAACAAAGAATTGATTTCAATAAACAATGATTATTCTAATCAAATTCAAAAGGTGAATGAAGATTTAGTGAAGCAAGAAGAAACACTTACTAAAGCTTATGAAGATGCAGTGAACAAACGCGCGACATCTCTTTATTCATTCAAGAATTTATTTGATGAATTTAAAGTTGAAATTGATACAACAGGCGACCAATTACTTGTTAACTTAGGAACACAAGTTGAAGGTTTTAAAGCGTGGCAAAGGGAAATTGAAACGTTATCTGAAAAAGCGATTGATAAAGGATTGTTAGCAGAATTACGAGAAATGGGACCGAATGCACTTCCCCAATTAATTGCATTAAATAGCATGACTGATACGCAATTAACTCAATACAGTAATTTGTATAAAGAGAAATCTGCACTCGCTCGTAAACAAGCGGAAATTGAAATGGTTGGCATGAAGAACGATACAGACAAGCAAATTAAATCGTTAAGAACGGCAGCTGCAAGCGAACTCGACAGATTGCAAATTGAGTGGTCAGGTAAAATTGAGTCGCTCACTCAAACAACGGCTACAGAACTATCATCATTAAAACAAATTGGCGTAGATGCTGGTAATGGTTTGTTGCAAGGTCTATCGTCAACGCAAGGTGCATTGCAACGTAAAGCACAGGAAATTGCTGAATCTATTAGTAAAACGATTGCCAATGCTTTAAAAATTAAATCACCTTCAAGGGTTACAATGGGCTTCGGTGTCAACATCAATGAAGGGTTAATCAAAGGTATGGAACAATCGCATGGTCGTTTGCAAGAAGCGATGAACAACGCGTATGGTAGTTTATCTAGTAGTGCGGCGAAATCAGCTGAAATTAGGACAGCAAGTACTATGTCCTCCACATCAACGATTGATAACTCGAGGTATATGCAACCAAGTATTACGATCATTAACCAAGTACCGAATACGTCACCAAGTGAAATCGCACGAAAAGCATTACAAACACAACGTCAATTCGCTATGGAATGGGGTGTCTAATTGGCGGAAAAAATTATATTTATAAACGCAAGAGGGCAGTCTATCGAGTTATCGAATCGGCGCCCTTTTCTACTTGAATCTGTGGAAGGTAAAGGGGACGTAGGAGCAGATATACAAATGCAAACTGCACCTTTCCAAGACGGCAGTACGTTTGTTGATTCATTATTACAACCACGGGCGTTATCGCTTAAAGTAGCGATTTTAGCGGATGATAACGACACGCTATTAGTTCAACGTCAGCACCTAGCAACGGTATTAAATCCAAAGCTAGGTTTGGGTATGCTAATTTACGAGAACGGCAATACAATTAAGGAAATACAAGCGATTCCTGAAAGCGTACCTATATTCCCGACAGGTAGAGAAAACAAATTGTTTCGATTACAGCGTGCAATGGTTAATTTGTTATGTCCTTCTCCATTCTGGGAGGATATAAATAGAGAAAATTATAAACTAGAAGATTTCGTAGGCAATTTCCGTTTTAGTTTTAGATTTCCAGTACGATTTTCAACGCGTGGCGATTCTCGAATTCTAGTGAATAAGGGTGATGTACCGACGCCAATTCGAGTAGAGTTCCGTGGTCCAGTAACTAATCCGAAAATTACGAACCTTACTACAGGGGAATTTATTCGTGTTAATCGGGCTATTCCTGAGGGCTATAAATTAATACTCGATACTTCATTCGGGAATAAGAGAGTTGAAATTATAGGTCCTGATGACATTGTGCAAAATGCATTTCATTACATTGACTTGGCATCTACTTTTTTTAGTTTAGATGTTGGTGAAAATCGATTTAGTTTTATTACAGACGGTGGAAACCCAGAAGTGTATGTAGAATACAAACATCGCTATTTAAGCGTTTAAAAGGAAGTGAAATAATGGCAGAACATTATAGTTTTTTTGATGCAGTTTTACTAGATGATGGTGTCACATACGACAGAGAGTATAATGCACAACAGTTTACGAAGTATTTCGGAGCGCTTGTTACGACAGGAGTTATGAAGGGTACTGGCAATATGCTAGCTGTAAGTGCTAATGGTTCTAATATGGTCACAAAAATAAATACGGGTATCGCATTTGTAGAAGCTAAATATTACGAAAATGATAGCTTTAAAGAATTGACTCATGACACTGAAACCTTAGGAAATAGCCGTATTGATCGTGTGGTTATCCGACTGGATTTAAGTACAGAAGCTCGTTATGTAAAAGCATTTATCAAGAAAGGTGTGCCAACCACTAGTCCAGTGGCTCCAACGTTAACTCAAACACCTAACCTTTATGAAATCAGCCTTGCACAAGTAAAGGTAATCGGTGGACAAACGTTTATATCCACAAATGCCGTAACGGATGAACGTGGTACGGATATCATTTGTCCATATGCAGGGAGTAATATTTTACCTAATTTTGATGATAATGCACTTTCAGAACATATGGGTAAAAAGGCTTCTATAAACGAATTCGGTCACGTTAAAATAGGGACAGGAATAAATGTCAATAATGGAGTCATTAGTGCGACGCCTGTACAAAATGCTACTACATCTGTGAAGGGTATTGTTCTATTAACAAATGATTCCAGTGCAAATACCCAAGATTTAGTACCAACAACAATTGCAACCTATAGTATTCGTAATTTAGCACTTCAAGCGTATAATGTTGTTTATTCTAGTACGCCAAATGTAGGTTCTTCATCTATCGCCCAAGGGACGTATGCTTCAGCTTTTGGTTCTCTATCGTCTGCAAGGGGAACGGCAACATTGGCTTTAGGTGCCTTCAGTAAAGCAGAAGCAAATATGGCTACAGCTTTGGGTTATGGGGTAACAGCACTTAATTCAAATGAAGGCATAATTGGTGACCCAAGTTTCACTAATAAGTGGATTGTCAGAGGGGCATTAAGTGTGACAGGTACAAAGAATTTCGAAATACCACATCCACATCCATATAAAAAACATACGCATGTAATAAGACATGGTGCTGTAGAAAGCCCTACTACAGGTGACACTTTATACAGATATACAGTTGAAGCTGTAAATGATAATGATGTCGTAGAAGTCATACTACCAGATTACTTTGAGCATCTTAATATAAATGTCGATGTGTGGGTTAATCCATTCAAACATTTTGGTAGAGCTTATGGGGAAGTCATGGGTGATAAATTGCTAGTCACTTGTGAAAAAGCAAGAGTATATAAAGTTTTAGTAATTGGTACTCGTAATGATGATAACGTTCAAGATTGGTATATAAAAGGTGTTGAAAGAGAAGCAGGAGAATCGTGGTATGGGGAAACCTATTCTTTTGAAGTTGACGAAATAACAGAAGTAACAGAATTTGAGGAGGTATTGCAATGAATATTGTATTAAAGGAATCGAAATTACAATTTAAAAATCCAACAATCGGACAGCCAACTCGTGCTGTAGAAGAACACTATTATGCTAGGCGCATAGTGGCTGTAGTTGGTGGAGAAGATAAACAATTTAGATTCATGGCTAGCGAGGTGCCTTTTGCAGCCATAGAAGAAGATATGATTGCGGCGATTAAAGAGCAAATTGAACTAACTGCATTTGATGAATAACAATGAAAAAGCCCATTCGAATATTATCCTTAAACATGGACATTTTAGCCGAAATCGACAACTATGAATCCATGTTCTTCATTCGTTCCTGGCATGGCATCGGCGCTATTGAATTACGTATTAATCGTTACAAAAAATACTCAGATACATTATTAAAGGATAACCTTATTCTTGTTGGAAACAACTTGAATAAGGTTTTTATTATTAAGCACAGGGAAATTGAACTTGATGAAAACGGTAAAATCACGGAGAACTGGTTGATTAAAGGTTATGCATTAAAATCGATTGTTGCGCAGCGTATTACGATGCCACCTGAACGCACTGCTTATGATAATAAGTCAGGCAACACAGAAACAGTCATGAAGCATTACGTTAATCAAAACCTTGTCAATCCAGTAGATGCAAGGCGTAAAGTACCACAACTAGTGATTGCACCCGATTTAGCTAGAGGTAGCAATATTTCTTATTCTTCACGTTTTAAAAACGTTGGTGAAGAAATGAGTACATTATCTCTTGGAAGTGGTCTTGGTTGGGATGTAACGCTTGATATCGCTAATAAGCAGTGGGTATTCGATATTGTGGAAGGCAGAGATTTAACAGTTAATCAGTCGATGAATCCTCCAGTTGTATTCAGTCCACAATTCGAATCGCTTAAATCGATGCATTACACTCAAAGCGAACTCAATTTTAAAAATGTAGCAATTGTAGCTGGGCAGGGTGAAGGTATTGAAAGACGAATTGTAGCGGTTGGCTCATACGCAGGATTAAAACGTCATGAAATATTTATCGATGCAAGGGACGTTGCAGAAGTTGACGATGAGGAACAACCTATTCCAGTGCAACAAATTATTCAATCGTTAACGGATCGTGGACAACAACAATTAAATGAGCTGATGCAAGAAGAATATTTAGAAGGGCAGATATTAACGAATAGCCCTTTTGTTTATCAACAAGACTATGATCTTGGCGATATTCCAACTATCCAGAATGTCGATTGGCGAATCACAATGAATGCGAGAATTACTGAAGTTAAAGAGATTTATGAGCAAAGTGGTTTTAGTATTGAAGCTACGTTTGGAAATAACAGGCCAACTCTTATTCAAAAAATAAAACAAGAACTCTCACAAATTAGTGGGGAGGTTAGAAGATAATTACAGTGCGACAAAATAATAGAAGTAAAACTTTACCTCCTGTAGTAATCTAATATTTAGAAGGGAGTGTTTTTTTAACATGCTAGACTTAGAATTAATCTCATTACTAACAAGCAAATTGGCTGAATCTATCCAAAAATCAATAACCGTAAGCGAGCGGGGAAATGTTGCAGAACTAGAAAGTGAAGAACAATTACAAGAGGTACAACACAGAATTTCTGAAAATCAAGCGAGAGTAGCTCAAGAATTAGCGATAGCTCAAAGAATACAACACGCTGAAGAAGTGGAAATCGAAGAGATTTATGATAATTCCGGGAGTGCTGGGATAGGTGTACAGGCATCAGAAGGAACCCTTAATTTTGGTTTACATGGAAATGGTAGAAAAGTTGTGAAGCGAATTTATAGATTTAAAGGTGTTAACGAGTTTTCGTTGAGCGAGAGCGAAATTAAATAGTATTAACAATGAGTTGCCTTCCACGTTTCATTTGTGGAGGGCATTTATTATGCAAAAAAGGAAGTGTTATATGAAAACAGACACACTATATACATCAATCGTAGGTGGCTTAATGGCGTGGATAGGGTACCTTGTCGGAGGTATTGACCACTTGATAAAAGCATTAGTAATATTTATGGCCATCGACTATGCACTAGGATTTATGGTGAGCCTAGTCTTCAAGAAAACTGAAAGCAAAAAGATGTTTAAAGGCTTAATTAAAAAGACTGCAATGGGGTTGATGGTCATTGCTGCAGTGCAATTAGACATGGCAACAGAGAGTGGAAACTTTATGCGAAATGCAATGATTCTATTTTTAATTGGTATGGAAGGTATCAGTATGATTGAAAACTTAGGTAAGCTAGGCATTCGTGTTCCGAAGTATTTAGCAAATGCGTTCACTCAGTTGCAAATGGATAATGATGATAAATCGAAAGATGGTGAGGACAAATGACAGTAAAAGAAATCGAACTTCACCCTGGTCATTGGAAGAACACAGGTAGTGGCTCTAACGGTATTTTGAATGAAGTAACAGAAGCAAGAAAGGTAACAAAACGTGTCTATGATATTTTAAAGTCATGGAAGGTGCCAGCCACATACTTTGAGGACAACACATCAACAAATCAGAAGCAGAATATTGATGCGCTCGTAAAAGAGCACAACAAGGACAAAGACGGGCTTATCGTGTCGATTCACTTTAACGCATCTGGTGGCACTCAAAACAGAGCTATTGGCACAGAGGTTCTTTACTACGATCAAAAGGATTTAGCAGCTAAAATTGCTGAAGCCATTAGCGATGCAACAGGTGGTGGCTTGTTAAACCGTGGTGCTAAACAACGAAAAGATTTGGGTGTACTTGCTAGCACTTATGAGCCGGCCATCTTAATTGAGATTTGCTTTGTTAACTCAACTATTGACGCTGCTATCTACCAACGTGATTTCGAGAAAATTTGCCAAGCGATAGCAGAGGTATTAGCAGCGGCCGTCGGAAAAAGAGTAACAAGTAAAGGAGATGTTGAAATGGAGTTTTCAAGCCCTACATTAAAGGTTAAAACAGATGCTCTCATTAAAGATAAGAATGCACAAAAGGATTTAATTGCGAAAGGTATTAAAGCAGGCGCGTTTAATAAATCGTGGCAAGATGCTTTCGATAAAGGTGAATTAAAAAAACACGACATTATCGGACTTGCGACATTATATGCACTTGCAAAATAACCACTCGAAATAATATCCAATTGTATTATAATATAAGTGTATCAAGTCTTTGTTCAAAATTGACCGCCTTTTCTACTTTATTGTAGAGGGTGGTACTTTTTTTATGTACAAAATACAAACATTTGTTCTATAATGAAGTGAAATGGAGGTCGTAATATGCTAAATGAAATTCAATCACTGATCCACAGACAAATCATCTTAAACCTAACTATCCGCACATTCGAGCATGAACGTAACCAGTTGACTACATTTAAAATGCAACGAGCTTTTGCAACATGGTTTGATGTAAAAATAAAAGAGTTGCAGCAAGACTTAATAACAACGAAATCGGAACTCGGTAAGCTCGGAGTTAAAATTCAATCGGATAGAGTGGATGGAGAAGTCACAGAATATGCAGTGTTGGTAAGAGGTAATGCAGACACAAGAAGGTATATGAATGTAGCTCTACGAAATTGGGTCGAAGAAGAAACAAATCGATTGTTAGGTATGCCTTATCACACGCCAGAGGATAGAAAATAACCGCTTAATCCATTACTTTGGATAGCGGTCTTTTTTTTGTTTAAAATCAATTAATTCCCTAATATCATCGATTTCTAATGCATCGGCGATTTTGCATAGTGAAACTTTAGGGACGTGAACTACTTTGTTGTTTACCAATTCAGAAATAGTCCTATTCGATAATTTCGTTAATGCAGCAAGATCCTTTTGTTCCATTCCTCTATCCTTTAATATCCCCTTCAACTTGATTTCGATTTCTCGCCCCATTTCATCACTCCATAAATTTACTCAATTACGATTGTCATAATTTACGAATTTCGGAAATACAATACTACCAGATGCAATACCTCATCATATACCTCATTTAATGCTACCTTAGTATTCGACTTGGTAGTGCCAAAACCCTTTATTCCCAATACTCCAAAATCAACTTTGATATGCTTGATTGCCGTAACTCTTACTATGTAAGAGAACCAGTGGCGCAACCTCAAACGAAAGGAGATGCAAATTGCTGTTCGAAATTTTTACGACAACTTTTTTGGGTGGAATTGCCATTAAAGCATTTCTTGAAAAGAAGGGACTAAATGTAAATGACAGCGGGAAAATTCAGCGAATTATTTCTTTGTCTGGATTAAATGTAAAGGACGGAAAAGATACGTTGACTACACAGTTAATAAAAAAGAAATCATACGACTGGGGAATGGAATACAAATACCGAATTCCGCTTGGTCGTAGCTTTGATGATTACCTAAATAAATTTAAAGTATTGGAGGACGGATTAAATAACAGACGTCAACACATCACTTTTGAGGACTTGAAAAAGTTACAAATTGATTCGAACTTGATCAACAATCTTCAACAACTGTGGAAGACAAAACTGACCGAGAGAAAAGAAATTGAATTAGATTTCGATGGGTTATTAATAGTAAAAGTTTACAACGAGCCCATGCCCAAACAAGTAGAATTTAAAGCCGGGGGAAATTGGTGTATACCAGTGGGTGTTACACGTGATAAAAACGCGTTTAGATATCACGACTTCGAAAAAATACCGCACTTGGTCTTAGGCGGCGCTACTCGGTATGGTAAAAGTAATTTTATCAATTCAATGATCACGAGTTTAATACAGAGCAATCCAGAGCAAGTACATTTATTCCTTATCGATTTAAAAGGTGGAGTTGAATTATGCGATTACGAGAACATTAAACAGACCGTATCAATTGCTTACGAACCCGAAGAAGCTTTAACTACACTGCAATTAGCTTACGAACGAATGCGGGCCATTCAAAATCAGTTACGAATGATGGGTAAAAAGAATGTGCAGCAAGCAAATATAAAAGAACGTTATTTTATTATCATTGATGAGGTAGGTGAATTAAATCCTGCTGAAGCCGTGACTAGAGATGAAAAGAAATTAAAAGAAGAATGCCAAAAACTCATGAGCCAAATTGCTCGATTAGGAGCTGGACTTGGATTCCGTCAGATACTCGCTACTCAATACCCAACAGGTGATGTTATTCCTCGTCAATGTAAACAAAATAGTGATGCAAAACTATCGTTTCGTGTTCAATCCGCTACCGCTTCAAGGGTTGTACTAGATGAGACAGGTGCCGAACTCCTTCCGCAAATAAAAGGTAGAGCTATCTATCAGACCGCAGACAAACGCGAAATTCTTCAAACTCCACTCATTACTCCAGAAACCATCCACAACACAATTACTCCTTACATCAAAAAGAAGGAGGAAATCAAAATTGTCAAAGAAACAGTTGAGCCATCGGGACGAGCAGATACTGTTACTTTTGAAGAAGTTTGATTTTATGACACGCGATCAACTCAATCATTATTTTGAGTTAGGGAAAGTGCGTAATGCCAATAGAGTCCTCCGCGATTTGTCGGATTATATAGCATGTATGCGCGAGGGATACCAGAGTATTTACTACTTAAGTAAGTTAGGTAGGGGCTATGTTGAGTGCACTAAGATTCGCAAGAAAGGCGGCCATGTCCAACACACCGTTTTGCGGAATGAGTTTTGGTTGTTTTCGAATTGTCCACCGGATTGGCGGAATGAAGTTAAAATATCTGATGGAAAAACGCATGTCGTCACAGACGCGATGTATACAAAGAGTTTGCAACATCATTTTTTAGAAGTTGACCGATTGCAACCTATGAAAGAAAATCGGGCTAAAATCGCGCGATATGAAGAATTAGCTAGTAACGGTTTAATCGAGGCAAAGCTAGGTTATTTTCCTACAATCGTTTGGCTGACGACTACAGAATTGCGAAGGCAACAGTTAAAAGAACTTTGTGGAGAGCTACGTGTCGTAAAGGTATATACACTCGACGATATAAAATGAAGGAGGAAACGATGTGTTTGGTAAGAAGTTGAAAGTTGAGGTAGTGCCAGCTACTGAATATACAGACTTCTCGGACCGTTTGAAAGAGGAAGGTAATAAATACGCAACCAAGAGAACAATGGTTGTTGCTGCATCAATTCCATTACTAGCAAGCGTTCCGTATATTATAAATCGCTTTACAACAACTACTACAATTGCCCCAGTCATGACACCTCCAACAGTTACAGAACCTGCTTTGAACGTTTTCTCACAAGCGCCTGAATTAATACCCGTAACTATGTCGACGCCTATTCCGTCCAACACTGGACTCATTGCAGATAAATCGCTTGATATTTTAGCACACGCATTGGATCCATTAATTCAAATTTTAGTAGCGATTAGTTTTCCGATAGCTAGTGTTATTATGGTGGGTGCTTGCTTCTTCTTTATGTTTGGGAATTCCGAAAAAGCATGGGATATGATAATGAAAGCAGGATTAGGATATGTACTCATTCAACTATCACCATTATTTTTTGACATTCTACGTGAAGTTGGTAAAACGATTTAATGAAAAAAGCCCAACCACACAATTGTGGAGGGCTTTTTGGTTATTTTAAGTTATCGATAGCGTATTGCGCTTCTGCAGGAGTGAATTTTTCCCCATATTCAGAAATTAATTGGTCATAAATAGCTGAATCTGACATATCCATAGTTTCTGCATATGACTCCGCTTTTTTTAATGCATTTTCTTTCCAATCAAATTTAATATTATCGATAGCATATTGAGCAGCTTCCTTAGGGAAATTCTCTCCATATTCCGATACTAATTGCTCATAAATACCTACCTTTGACATATTCATAGTCTTCGCATATGATTCTGCTTTTTTTAATGCAGACTTATATTCTCTTGGGACACTTTCTTCTTTTGCTTTTTCTTCCGCTTTAGCTTTAGCCTCTTCTTCCTCTTTTGCTTTTTGTTCAGCTACTATTTTTTCTTCGGCTTCTTTAGCTTCACGTGCAGCCTTTTCTTCCTCAGTTTCTTCAACTACGACTTTCTCAGTTTTGGCTGCTTCTACTTCTGCTACAGTATTATCCTCTTCTGCCTTTTCAACAGAATCAGTTGTAACACCAAATCCCACGAAAGAAATGATTAATGCAAGTACTGATCCACCTGTATACTTCAACATTTTCTTACCCTTTAAAGCATCCTTTTTACCAAAACTAATTAACGATAGGACGCCAAAACCAACCAAAGCTAGTACACTCAATAAAAAAACAATTAGAAATAAATTATCCATAATTACCACCATCCTTCTAGTATATGATAATGGATAATTTAACCATTTGTATACACCCAAAAACAATAACTGTACTTTATGCTTGTTTAGTATCCTATAATATCACTGCATATTTACGAGAACGACAGTATGCATAACGTATGCATAGGGCACTCAAATATGATTGTCCACAAATCCAAAAGTCAATTGTCCACAAACTGCCCACATACTCATAATTTATCATGGTGTTTTATGTGGAATACAATTGGTAAAAACCTTTAATATCAACGTTTATGGTATACCATAACTTAACCTATTATATAGGTACAGAATCCGTACAACTGTACACCCATGGGAACGGGAGCAATATATGAAGATGTATTAGTAAAGTAAAAAGAAGCTGAACGATTACATGCGTTCAGCTTCTTTCTTTAGTTCTGTCGGTTGCGTTCCCAACAATCAACTTCTCCGATATCACCAACGTCATCCGAATAGAAAACAGGTTCCTTGCCAGCTTTCTTTTGAACCATATAGTTGTCCAATACTTTTTTCGCAATTTTCCAAAGCATTAAAATCGCGACTAAGTTAATAAGCGCCATAAATGCCATGAATACATCTGCTAAATCCCAAACTAATTGCACTTTTGCTATAGAGCCAAAGAATACAAATGCCACAACTAATAGGCGGTAAATATTAAGTGCTGTTTTTGATTGTTTAATAAATTCAATATTTGTTTCACCATAATAGTAGTTTCCGATAACTGAACTAAACGCAAACATGAAAATGATGACTGCGAGTAACGCACCAGCCCAGCTACCAAGATGTTCTGTTAGTGAAGCTTGTGTTAAGTTAATTGATTGGGCATCTGCTTGTAAATATGCATCACTTAATAAAACAATCATCGCAGTTGATGTACAAATTATTAAGGTATCGATAAATACACCTAATGTTTGAATTAAACCTTGTTTTACTGGGTGAGAAACATCTGCTGTTGCGGCTGCATTTGGTACAGAACCCATACCGGCCTCGTTTGAAAAAAGTCCGCGTTTAATCCCATTCATAATCGCTGCACCAATCATCCCTGCAAACGCTTCTTCAACACCAAAAGCTGATTTAAAAATTAATAAAAATAAACTTGGTAACTCACTAATGTTCATCATCATAATAACTAAAGCTAATCCAATATAAACGATGGCCATGATAGGAACTAAATAGGTTGTTATGCTAACGATCCGTTTTAAACCACCAAAAATAATGAGCCCGGTAAGCACAGATAAAATTAAGCCCATGATAACTCGAGAAGTGCCAAAGCTATTACTAAAGGCGATTGCAATTGTATTTGCTTGTACGGAGTTAAAGACAAAACCATAACAAAGCGTAATGGCTATGGCAAAAGCAATGCCCATCCACCGCTTATTAAGCCCTTTTTGCATATAGTACGCAGGGCCACCACGGAATACTTCTCCATCCCGTATTTTATAGACTTGCGCAAGTGTGCTTTCTATGAAGGAAGAAGCTGCACCGATGAGAGCAATTAGCCACATCCAGAAGATCGCACCAGGACCTCCAAGTGCAATAGCTGTTGCAACACCAGCAACGTTTCCTGTTCCGATACGTGACGCAGCACTGATCGTGAATGCTTGGAATGAAGAAATTCCTTTTTTGCCGTTTTTTCCGATAGGCGCTTTTTCTGTTATAACACGAAACATTTCTGGTAATAAACGGAACTGTATGAATTTTGTACGAATTGTAAAAAATAGACCAATCCCGATGAGCATGTAAATCATTAAATATGAATAAAGGAAATTATTTAATTGTGCTACAAAGTTTTCGATAACTGCCATTGTATACCTCCTTAATTTTTAGTTAATTGACATTCGTATACTATATCAAAATAGTAAGTGTTTTTTCTACAAAATAAGAAAAATGACAAAATAATGTCCGGAAATACATAATTAATTCTAAAAAAGCATAAATTTACTGAAATCTGGACTGTGGATAGTATTGTTTCCTGATTTTACTTTTCTATAGCTGTCTGAAAATATGCTTGTATTGATCTGCATTTGAGAGTAGTAAACTGAACGAAAAAAACGCATCTGACTCCATAATATGGAGAAACAGATGCGTTTTTCATTTTTTTAGGAGATAAGAAGGCTCTACACTAAAATCTGTACTTGACAGCACATTCCACTCCAGGCGGACGCTTTCCGCGGGCGTGGCTTGAGCCTCCTCCTCCGCTTCGCTTCGTGCGGGGTCTCAAGGCTCACGCTTTTCCCGCAGGAGTCGCCGCCTTCCGTTCCATGTGCCTATAAAGTAGTACACTTTCTTTTAAAGTAAAGCACATGTTTTAGTAAAGACCCGATAAGAAAGTATAACTTTCATATCGACATAAGTAAGGACATCATCTCGCCCTATATTGGGCGAGATGTGTCTTTCTAATGCAAGTGCATCATATATCTTCTACAATTTTCGTTAAATGCTGTATGGGCTGTTAACGAGAGCAGTTTACCCCATAATATTATAGCCACAGTCGATATAAATCGTTTCGCCTGTAACACCGCGTGATAGCTGACTTAGCATCACAAGCGTCATGTCTGCAACTTCTTCTTGATTTGTGTTGCGTTTTAGTGGGGCAGTGTCTTCAATTTTGTGTAAAATTTGGTTGAAGCTTGGTATGCCTTTTGCAGCAAGTGTACGAATTGCACCAGCTGAAAGGGCATTGACACGAATATTGTCTGCACCTAAATCGGCAGCAAGGTAGCGCATAGAAGCTTCTAATGCAGCTTTTGCTACGCCCATTACGTTATAGCCATCAAGAACGCGTTCAGCACCTAAATAACTCATTGTGACAATCGAGCCACCCTCAGTCATATAAGGTTTTGCCGCTTTACTTACTGCGATTAATGAGTATGAGCTCGTGTCCTGTGCAAATGCGTAGCCGTCACGTGTCGTCTCAACAAAGCGGTTTTTTAAGTCTTCTGCATTGGCGAAGGCTAAAGAATGGACAACCCCGTGAATGACCCCGTATTTTTCACCGATTTCTGTGAACGCTTTTGCAATGCTCTCATCGCTATTAACGTCACATTCAACGACTGCTGTATTATGGTCTGGGTAATTAGCCAGCACTTTATCAATTTTTCCTTTTGAGCGTTCCTTACGATAAGTGAAAATAACATTAGCCCCAACTTCTAGCAACTTTTTGGCAATGCCCCAAGCGATACTGCGTTCATTTGCTACGCCCATCACGACGATATTTTTATTTGTTAATTGTAATAAATCCATATTTTACACCCCTTATAAATACTAGTTATTAGTACCAACTACTAAAACTCACTATAACATTATGAAAAGTGTTAATCAATACTTAATTGTTGACAGCTACTATGTAAAAAATACATGGAGCAAGCTAACCTTGTGCCAATCTCTAAGTTAGAGGTAGCTTCGATTCCTCGGGGAGGCAAAGAGCGTCTTCGCTTGTCGGGGCTAAGCATGGGTCTTAGCGCTTTTGTTATTCCTCATTCGTTTTTCTGTATGGCATGGGACAGTTACACTTTCTTATTCATTAAAATAAAAGGCTGGACCAAATTCGAGCGAAAGTCGAATTTTGGTGCAGCCTTTTCATGTAGTACTATTCGAATTTTAATGAGTCGCCGTCGAAAGTTTCGTCCGCAACTTTGATAGAATCTGTTGGGCAGCCTTCGAATGCATCTTGCATATCTTCTAGTAGATCATCTGGAACTTCAGTAGTACCCATGTTATCATCTAAAATAACGAAAGCAATTCCTTCATCATCATAATCATAAATATCGGGTGCAGCTGCGCCACAAGCGCCACAAGCGATACAAGTGTCTTTATCTACGATTGTATATTTTGGCATTATTACCTCTCCTTTATCCGTTCGCTTCCTTAAGCTCTTTATTATTCTAAATCTGTTTACTAGACTTTTCAACATAATACTACGAAAACGAGGGATTTGATTTGCTAATTCAACAAATTCTTTTAATAATTTTCCAAAAATTTCATAATGAACGGACCGTTTCCGCTGCATATCATATGCTTAGGGGCAAACGTTCTGGTCAAACTATTCAAGACGTAGGGATTTTTAAACTATACCCATTTTTTGGCCTATTACCAAAACTTTCGCGAAAAAAATTTGATGCAGAAGTCGATTTATTATTAGCCTATAGCTATATAACGATGCAAGAAAACGGCTACTATCAAATGACGGAGCTTGGAAGTGAGAAGGCAAGTGAGTCGTTCCCATACACTTTTGATGGCTGGCATTATCGCGGTAATGAACATTTATTTTTTGCGCGGCTGGCATTGATTGTCCAAAGCTTGTCTCACCAGTCTGCCGCAGTTCGGGCCTTTATCCCAATTGAAAAAAATGAAAGTACGCAAAAGTGGGTTCGTGAATTTTTAATTGCTAATCACTATCAGACAAAAACATTGCAACGTACATTGCTTGCAGAAATTGAAACCAGTTTAACCGCAACAAATGTGGATGAAGCATTAAAAGAAACAGTAATTTTCCGCCTTGCTGGCTACAAACAAGCGGGTTTAACATGGCAGCAGCTTGCATTTGGGCAGAAACTGCAGGAGCTTGATGTGCAGCTTCGGTATATAAGTAGTTTGCATAATTGGTTAAATATACTATATGAATATAAAGAACACTATCCAATCCTAAATCAATTAACGCAGCATGTGCGAATTGAAATTCCGCTAACCGGCTCTGCCTTTCAAACTGCGCAACTATTTAAACAAGGATATGACATTGAGCAAATTAGCCAACTGCGCCGACTAAAAACGAGTACGATTGAGGATCATATTGTAGAGCTTGCGATGAATGATGATCAGTTTTTAGTACAGAAATTTGTGAGCGAGGATGACCAAGCACTCGTGCATACGGCGATCGAAAATTATAATACTAAGAAATTAAAAGTGTTACATGAAGTCGTACCGCATTTAAGCTTTTTCCAGCTACGACTCGTGTTAGCGAAAGGGGTCGAAGCATAGTGGAGCTTGAACAACTATTGCAAAAACATTTTGGTTACACAACGTTTCGCCCGGGACAAAAGGAAGTCATTGAACAATTAATGGCGGGTAAAGATGTTGTCGCCTTACTACCAACCGGGATGGGCAAATCGCTGTGCTATCAGCTACCTGGTTACATTTTTAATAAACCCGTTCTTATTGTTTCACCGTTACTATCTCTTATGCAGGATCAAGTTGACCAAATGAAGCAATTTGGTGAGAAGCGAGTTGTGGCATTAAATTCCTTTTTAACACCCGAGCAAAAGCGCTATGCACTCCACTTTTTACATGAGTACCGCTTTATTTTTACATCACCTGAAATGCTCCTACAACCACAAGTAAAGGAGCGTCTGGCACAAATTGATCTGTCACTTATTGTAGCAGATGAGGCACATTGCATTTCGCAATGGGGCTTTGATTTTAGGCCGGATTATTTACGCATTGGTGAGACAATAGATGCATCAAATCGACCGCCTCTACTTGCGCTTTCAGCAACGGCGACAACGACGGTTTTAAAAGATATAGAACAGTATTTAAAAATGAGCGAACCGTATCAGTTTATTCATGATGTGGACCGTCCGAATATTCATTTAGCAAAAAAGTTTTTTCAACATAAAGAAGACAAGCTAGACTGGATGATTGAACATGTCAAAAAGACTGAGGGGCCAGGTATTATTTACACGCAGTCTCGCGCAAAAACCGAGAATATAAGTTTAATGTTGTTAGAGCAAGGAATTGCGGCTGCAGCTTATCATGCGGGGAAAGATGCACAGGACCGACAATTTATTCAACAACAGTTTATTGCGGGGGATTTGGACTGGATCATTGCGACGAATGCATTTGGTATGGGCGTGCATAAAAATAATATTCGTCAAGTTATTCATGAATCGATGCCGGCCACCGTAGCGAACTATATGCAGGAAATTGGACGAGCGGGTCGTGATGGCAAGGATTCACTTGTCTTTCTGTTATATGCAGATGGGGATGAGCAGTTTGCAAAGTTTATTGTGACGGATGATTTACCGAAGGCAGCGCATGCACACAGCTATGCAGATATGCGTGCAAGAAGGGAAAATCCGGTGAATATGATAAATGCGGGCGAAATATCTGAAACGGCCTTTCGTGTTCTTCATTATTGGATGCAACAAGAAACATTAGAAGAAGTAAAATCACGCTTACTGTCAATGGAAATCAAAAAATATGAGGCGGTAAAAGCAATGATGAAAATAATCGAAACAGAAGGCTGTATGCGAGCACTTTTAGTTGAGCATTTTGGTCAAATACTAGCATATACTCCTGACAACTGCTGTTCCGGCTGTGGCATGGACTATGATCGGCTCCTTCGAACAAGACAACAAGTACAAGCACCAGTAACAACGATTTCCTGGCAGACGCGCTTACGACAATTGTTAATTCAAGACGTCTGAATTATCGACGAAACGTTTACTTTTTTGTGGAAATTCGTCATAATATACAGTATAGATAGCGAAAGTCGGAGGGTTGCTGGAATGACTAAAAAAGATTACCGCGAAAAGGTTGAGGAGCATCGTCAAGAAATTGAGTTAAAAAACGAGCCAACATCTAGAATGTCACGATCAAATCGTCATAAAAACAAGAAAACGAAAAAACAACGAAACCCGTTAATGTCAATTTTGACAGTGGTGTTTATATTTATTCCGTTAACAATTTTAGGATATGTATGGTTTTTCTATGATCCTGCAGAGGAAGAAGTAGTAAAAAAAGATGATGATAATTTTGTCGTACAGTTGGAAAAAAATGAACCAGCTGAGTCGAGTGGCGCTGTAATCGATGAATCGCAAGAAAAAGATCCTGAGCAGAAAGATGAAGCGGATGCAGATGCTAACGAACAGGCAGTAAAGGAAGAAGCGGCAGCTGAAGAGGCACAAAAACTCGCTGCGCAAAAAGCAAAAGAGGAAGAAGCGAAGAAAAAAGCCGAAGAAGCTCAGGCTAATGAACAACAAAAAACACATACGGTCCAATCTACTGATAATTTATATCGTATCGCACTAAAATATTATAATGATGGTAGTGGAAGTGTAATAGATAAAATTAAACGCGCAAATAATTTATCATCAGATAGCATTTCAGCTGGACAGGTGTTAATTATCCCGTAATAATTATTGGTATTTGCATTAAGCGCAAATGACAAGGAAAAAGACGACCGTTATCACGGCCTCGTCTTTTTCTATTGGAACGGAGGAAGGCAGCATGATCGTTATTTATTGTTTATTTACGATCGGTATTGCATTTGTGCTCATCATGATGAAACAAGCAAATGAAAATCATATTCATCATCATCAATTAAATATCCAAGGTGAAGAGGAAACAATCCGGCTTTTTTTTATTTCAGATACACATGTACGTGCCATTAATGAAGCAATGATTCAGTCTGTTAAGGGGACAGTTCAAGCGGTCATAATTGGAGGAGATTTTGCAGATAAACGTACTCCTAGGCCGCGCATTGAACAAAATATAAAACGACTAAAGCAACTTGGACCAGTTTACTTTGTATGGGGCAATAATGATCGCGAGGTTGGGGAAGACTGGCTATGTGATTTATTTTTGCAGTATAATGTAACCGTTGTTGAAAATGATGCGCTTTTACTACCAAATGTGAGAAATCCGATTTGGCTCAGTGCCATAGATGATACGTCAGCAAATTACGATATTGAAAAAGCAATTGAACAATGTAAAGATGGAAAAACCATTTTTATTTCTCATAATCCACAAATTTTTTATAAAGTGGTGGAGCAGTTTAAGCCGATTTTAATGATGGGTGGACATTTACATGGTGGCCAAATTCGCTTTGGTAAATTTGCTTTACATCCGCAAGGCTCTTTTACTGTACGACAGGGAGTGCATACACTTATTAGTAATGGTTACGGTACAACGCTCGTGCCATTTCGGTTAGGCGCAAAGCCAGAATGTCACGTAATTGACATAGTCGTTTCGATGAATAAACGGACAAATTAAATTTGTTTAGCAGTATAATATGGGTATTGAATTGTTTTAAGGAGATGTTTTTATGCAAACAGTCGATGCAGTCATCGTAGGTGGGGGTCCTTGTGGTTTATCGGCGGCCATTGAGCTTCAGAATATCGGATTAACGCCTGTTGTCATTGAAAAGGGGAATATTGTAAACGCAATTTACAATTACCCAACACATCAAACATTTTTTAGTACAAGTGAAAAATTAGCAATTGGTAATGTGCCATTTATTATTGAGGAACGTAAACCGCGACGTAATCAAGCACTTGTTTATTATCGGGAAGTAGTGAAGGCGAAAAATGTTCAAGTGAACCGTTTTGAAAGAGTTGAGCGCGTAGAAAAGGCGGGCGATATGTTTACTGTAACAACGGATAAACAAACTTATAAAACACCGTATGTCATTATTGCAACGGGTTATTACGATCACCCAAATTATATGGGCATTCCAGGTGAGGACTTGCCGAAAGTTCATCATTATTTCAAGGAAGCGCATGAATTTTTCGATACAGATGTCATCGTAATTGGCGGTAAAAACTCGGCGGTGGATGCTGCGCTAGAGTTACATAAGGCTGGTGCGCGTGTAACGGTTGTGTACCGCGGGGATGATTATTCACCAAGTATAAAGCCTTGGGTATTACCTGAATTTGCAGGTCTTGTGCGTGACGGTGAAATCACAATGCATTTTAATAGCAGGGTAAATGAAATTCGAGCTGATGAAGTCGATCTCGAACTTGAAGGCGAGCAGCAAATACTGAAAAATGATACGGTGTTTGCAATGACGGGCTATCATCCAGACCACGGATTTCTTCGAGCGATGGGCGTTGTGATGGATGAGAAGACAGGCCGCCCTGACTATGATCCAGAAACGATGGAAACAAATGTGGACAATTTATTTATTGCCGGAGTACTGGCAGCAGGAAATAATGCCAATGAGATTTTTATTGAAAATGGTCGCTTCCATGGTGGGCAAATTGCGCACTATATTGCAAGTAAACGATTATAAAAAGAAGCATTTCCAACGCGGCTAAAGCCAGGATGGAAATGCTTTTTATTTGGCGAAAAATTCTTTTAGATCTACAGGGGACTGCACTTGATTCAACCCGATTAATAGCTTTAACCTTGCCTTTTGACCATTTATGCCTGTTGCAAAAATAACACCTTTGTCTTCGAGGCTTTTACCGCCGCCTTCATAGTCGTAAACACCTTCTGCAATGCCGTTAAAGCAGCGAGATACGAGGATGACGGGAATGTTTTCTTCGAGCAACTTGTCAATGCTCACTGCAACTGCAGGTGGTACATTTCCTTGACCAAGACCTTCTAATACAACTCCGTCATAATTCATACCGAGGATTGCGTTAATTAAATCTCCGTCCATTCCTGCGTAAACTTTTAGGAGAGACACCCGTTTTTCAATGTTGGCAACTTCTACAAATTGGCGACGCAAAGGCATATGATGAATGTGCACCTTTTTTGTCGTAATTAAGCCAATCGGACCATACTGTGGACTTTGAAAGGTATTGACGCTAGAAGTTGAAGTTTTCGTAATATTACATGCAAGATGTACCTCATCATTCATAACAACGAGGACACCTTTTTCACGTGCTTGGTCATCGCTAGCAACCCGCACAGCTTTGACTAAGTTATAAACGCCGTCCGCACCAAGTTCATTTGATGAACGCATCGCTCCTGTTAAAACAATCGGGAATTTATAGCGCGTTGTTAAATCTAAAAAATAAGCCGTTTCTTCTAACGTATCGGTACCGTGCGTAATGACCACCCCGTCAATAGAAAATTTTTTCGTATAGTCTACGATCAAATTGCGCAGTGTGAGCATTTCTTTCGGTGTAACATGTGGCGAAGGGAGATTAAAAGCCTCGACCTCTATGATGTTGGCGTACTTTGCAAGGACAGGATTTGCACCTATCAGTGGATTGTTTTTATTTGGTATAACTGCACCTGTTTCATTATTCATATTCATTGAAATTGTTCCACCTGTGTGGAGTAATAAAATGTTTTTTTTCATGATAAAAGCCTCCTCAATTACATTCTATTAGTAAGTTTAGTGCTATAATTATAAGTATTCACGATTGAAAGGAGCCGGCAATATGTTCATAATATTATCAGCAGCCATTGCGCCGGGATTAGCGCTTTTAAGCTATTTTTATTTGCGTAATCAAATGTCTACCGAACCGCGTAGAACATTGCTCCACTCATTTATTTATGGGGGGCTAATAACGTTCCCAATTTTATTTATTCAATATGTATTGCAGGCAGAGGGCACCTTTTCAAGTCCATTCGTCTCCAATGTTGTATTTACGAGTGCGATGGAGGAATTTTTTAAATGGTTCGTTATTTTTATAACGATTTTACGTCATGTTGAATTTGATGATCCTTATGACGGCATTCTTTACGGAGCGGCTGTGTCACTTGGATTTGCTACTGTTGAAAATGTCATTTATTTATTGTCATTTGGATTGGACACAGCATTTATGCGCGCGTTGTTACCGGTATCCAGTCATGCACTTTTTGGTGTTGTGATGGGTTATTACTTTGGTAAAAGTAAGTTTTCAATGAATGACAAACAAACGGAATACTTGTTGGTAGCATTAACAGGGCCAATTATTCTGCATTTTAGCTATAATGCAATTTTGACACTTGAAGGGAATTTCGTCTACTTAATGCTTCCGTTCATGTTATTTCTTTGGTGGTTTGCGCTGCGTAAGGTGAAGCTCGCTCATCAGCATTTAGTTGAGCATTTATCCCGAATAAATGGTCATTAAGGTTTAGCGCAAGTAAAATAGTTACTGCCTATAACTAACTCGGTACACTAACAACGAGAGAAAATAGAAACTGATTGAAGTTTAATATTATCCCAACTAGGCCGTTATTAAAGCTTTTATTTACTTTGGTGAATAAAAGCTTTTTTTGGTAGATAAGTAAGTATAACTTTCTTATCTACATAAGTAAGGACAGCATCTCGCCCTATTTTTGGCGAGATGTGTCTTTCTAATGTATAAATCAGTATCTTCCTTCCATCCTAAGAAAAAGGAGTGGAAGACATTGAAACGAATAATTTATCTTGTTCTCATATTTAGTCTAAGCCTATCGCTCCAAGCGACAGCTTTTACGGGACAAATAATCCAGCGCGGCGCCTTTGGGGATGACGTGTATGAGCTACAAGCTAGGCTACAATATTTGAGTTATTATCACGGGAAAATTGACGGTAAATTTGGCTATGGTACTTACTGGGCGTTACGTAATTTTCAGGAGCAGTATGGACTGCCAATCGATGGTATTGCAGGTAAGAACACTAAAAATAAGCTTGTGAACAACTCGGATTACGACGAGGCTTTTGTGAAGAATCAAATTAAGCAAGGCAACCGCTTTACTTATTACGGCGGGACACCGTTAGAGCAACAAGTACAAAAGGGTGCGGGTAGTTCCTCAAGTTCAGACATCCAGTTACCAGCAAAGTATTCTGAACGAGATTTGCAAATACTCGCGAATGCTGTTTACGGTGAGGCACGTGGTGAACCGTACGAAGGGCAAGTAGCGGTGGCCGCTGTAATTTTAAATCGTTTGGAATCTTCAGAGTTCCCGGATTCTATTTCAGGTATTATTTTTCAGCCAGGTGCGTTTACCGCAGTTGCTGATGGGCAAATTTGGCTGACACCGAATGCACGAGCAAAAGAAGCAGTACTTGATGCGCTAAATGGTTGGGACCCATCTGAAAATGCCTTGTACTATTTCAATCCTGAAACGGCGACAAGTAAATGGATTTGGACACGACCACAAATTAAACAGATAGGCGAGCATATTTTCTGCTTATAAAGGAGCGTGCCGATGAAAAATCTAGTTTATTTATTAACTATTGTTGTCGTGGCATTAGGCATATATGCATTTGGAGCTAATCGCAGTAACAATCAGCTCGAACAGGCACTTCATACTCGTTATACAAACGAACTAACTAATGCATCTGAAAAACTTTCATTGCTTCATAAAACCATTTCACAGTCATTGCTTTTTGAGGATGAGAAGGCGCTAAATAATGAGCTAGATAATATTTGGCGCATGAGCAGTGATTTACGCAATACGGTATCCAATTTGCCATTGCATGAAGAAGTAACAACGCAATGGATGCGTTATTTAGGGAAAATTGGTGATTCGGCAAAAGTTGCTGCCGCGAGTGAAGACGCATCTGTGTGGCGTAAACAAATGGACAAGGTAACCCCAAACTTACATTCGTTTACGGAGGAATGGACGGTGGCGACCGCAAAATTTTATGAGCAGGACGGCGATTATAGTAAATGGTCGACAAATCAGACAATGGAACTCTCTGAATCACCGTTTAAAACAGTTTCTACGCAGTTAAAGAGCTATAACGAAACGGACTTTCCATTAACGGCAAGTGAATCTGATTATGAGAAGAAGCGGGACTTAAAGCATTTAATGGACAAACAGGTGACGAAGCAGGAGGCTATTAATAAGTTCCAAAAATTTTTCCCAGGTATTTCTGAGGCAGCCTTAACTGTTACGAAAAGCCATGATGATGCATCGTATCCGTTTTATCATATTCAATTTATCCGAGGAGCCCGTATTGGTTATGCAGATATTACGGAAAATGGCGGTCATTTGTTATCCTTTTTATTAGAGCGCCCTATTCGTAAGGAAGCACAATCACATGAGCAAATCGTGCAAAAAGCAGAGCAATTTATGGAACAAGTCGGTTACAAGGATGTTGTAATCTCAGAATCACGTGAAAATCATGAGGCGTGGCATTTTGTATTTACTCGTGTTTACGGGGAGGATGAAGCGCTTGTTTATCCGGACAGCATTCAGGTGAAGCTTGCGAAGGATAATGGGGAAGTACTCGGTGTCAACGCGATGGAATACATTCAAAAAGAATCAATCAAGGACCAGCCAGTTACCCCGGTTGATTGGGATAAATTCTTTAATGAAAATGTAGTAGTAGAAGAAGTGAAAACGATCTATACAGATAATAAAACATTACAATTGCGAAGATGCTATCAAGTGATTGCTCATGTACAAAATGAATTGCATGATACGTTTCGTGTGGTAGTCGATGCAGAGACGCATGAAGTGATTAAGACTGAGCAACTCCCATAGAATACAAAACATCGGCTGAACATCTAGAAAATTTAGCCAACCCGTGCGATAATAGAATTACTATTCTATAACGTACAAGGAGAAAAAGATGGAGCTAAAAATCGGTACACTACTTACATTAGAGCCAACTTATACTGAACGAATTGAAAAATTCCGTTGTAAAGTTGTGGAACAAGAAGAAAATGTTATTTACATTGATTACCCAACAAACGTCATGACAAAGAAAACGGCATTCTTAGTAGATGGCGCGCAATTCCGTGTAAGTTTTCATACAGAAGATAAGCAGAGCTTTGCTTTTAATACGGAAGTATTAGGGCGCAGAGCAGGGAATATTCCAATGATTTTATTGGCTTGCCCGCCAGAGGAAGAGTTTATTAAAATTCAGCGTAGGGAGTACGTACGTGTGGAGACACCCGTTGACATCGCATTAGAGCATAACGGACGTTTCTATCAGTTTGTTGCCGAGGACATTAGTGCCGGGGGAACAGCGCTGCATTTAAAGTCACTGGTCGATTTTAAAGACGGTGACTATGTGCGACTTATGATTGTCCTACCATTTTCGAATGGCGATATGCGATATGTTCAAACAGATGCTGTCATTATCCGTATTTTTGAACGAGATGAGGCTCATATTGCTTCCGTTCAATTTACCGATACGGATGAGCTTGATAAACAGCATATTGTTCGCTTTTGCTTTGAGCGTCAGTTAATAATTCGTAAAAAAGAAATGAACAAACTATAATCAATTTTTCCGAAAGTCGCAATCTTTTTGCGGCTTTTTATTTAGCTTAAAATTTGTCCGTACCTCTAATGCTGAGAGACTAATAATAAAATAATTTATGGTACAATATAATTGGAAAGTAGGGATAGTTATGACAAAAAAAATTCAAATTGCAATTGATGGCCCAGCAGGTGCTGGAAAAAGCACAATTGCCAAAATTGTAGCAGAGGCACTAACATTTACTTACATTGATACAGGTGCTATGTACCGCGCAGTTACGTATAAAGGAATGCAACAAAACATACAATTAGATGATTCGGTTCGTTTAGAGGAAATGCTTCGTCAAACAGAAATTAAATTACAACCTTCACCACAAGGACAACTCGTTTTTGTAGACGGTGAGAATGTATCTGATGCCATTCGTTCAAACAAAGTAACATCAAATGTTTCACAAGTGGCAGCACATCCTAATATTCGTAGGATTTTAGTAACTATGCAGCAAGAACTTGCGGCTAACGGTGGTGTTGTAATGGACGGGCGTGATATCGCAACGCATGTCTTAAAAGATGCGGAGTTAAAAATATTTATGTCTGCATCAGTAGAAGAGCGCGCACGTCGCCGTTTCTTAGATAATGAGGGCCGTGGAATTCCCTCGACAATCGAAAATTTACAAGAAGAAATTGCCTTACGCGATAAATTAGATAGCGAGCGTGAGGCATCACCATTAATTCAAGCAGAAGATGCGCTATACCTAGATACAACGGCATTAACTATTGAAGAGGCAGCAACAAAAATTTTAAAATTAGCAAACGAAAAAATGATGTAAAAGAAATAACAAATACGTCAACATTATGAAATTTCTGAAAATAAAGGTATATTTTTTGTTTTTGTCGAAGTTTTCGAATAAAATAAAAATGGAATATGCGAAGGAGGGTTACATATGTCTGAAGAAATGAATTTAGGGTCAAACCAAGAGTTTCGTGAAGGAGATATTGTGAAAGGCATTGCTGTACAAGTAGATGAAAAGGCAGTAATAGTTTCTATAGAGGGTGCACCTTTTGATGGAATTATACCGATTAGCGAACTTTCAAGCTTACACATTGAAAAAGCTTCGGATGTTGTCTCTGTAGGGGACACACTGAACTTGATGATTACGAAAGTTGAAGAAGAAAACTTTGTTCTATCGAAGCGCAAGGTAGATGCCTTGCAAGCGTGGGATAAGCTAGAAGCTAAATTTGCTTCAGGTGAAGTTTTTGAGGCTGAAGTAAAAGACGTCGTAAAGGGCGGCTTAGTAGTCGATTTAGGTGTACGCGGCTTCGTACCAGCTTCACTCGTTGAAGATTATTTTGTTGAAGATTTTGAAGATTACAAGGGTAGAACGATGCGCTTTAAAATTACCGAGTTAGATAAGGACAAGGGGCGCCTAATTTTATCGCACCGTGCCGTTGTTGAATCGGAAAAAGCATCAAAGAAAAAGCAAGTCATTGATACGATTCAAGAGGGAGATCTGCTAGAAGGCAAGGTACAGCGTTTAGCTAGCTTTGGTGCATTCGTGGATTTAGGTGGCATTGATGGACTTGTGCATATCTCTCAAGTGTCACATGAGCATATTGACGATGTGTCATCTGTGCTTTCAGAAGGACAAACAGTAAAGGTTAAAGTATTATCGGTAGATGTAGCAAATGAGCGCGTGTCGCTATCGATTAAAGATACACTTCCTGGTCCGTGGACGGATATTACAAACCGTGCAGTTAAAGGAGCGATTTTAACTGGAGTTGTAAAACGCCTTGTTACATTTGGTGCATTTGTAGAAGTATTCCCAGGTGTTGAAGGACTTGTGCATATTTCTCAAATTTCCCATAAACATATAAACACTCCGCATGAAGTATTAAAAGAAGGTCAGGAAGTACAAGTTAAAGTACTTGAAGTAAATGCAGGAGAAAAACGCCTTGCTTTAAATATTAAAGACTTACTTGAAAATCCAGGCAAAGAAGAAGTATTTGATTACGTGCTACCTGTAGAAAACACAGGATTCTCCTTAAGTGATGTTATTGGTGATAAATTAAAAGGTTTTGCAAATAGAGATTAATCAAAAAAACGGACGCTTTGATGCGTTCGTTTTTTTTTGCGTACACATGTTAACCTTTAGAATGTTTCGAAAAAATGCTATAATGGCGGAATTCGTGTATAATACAGAAAGATTAGAGTTTGGAAGGATGAAGTACAGATGACAAAACCAGTAATCGCCATCGTAGGTCGTCCGAACGTAGGTAAATCGACAATTTTCAACCGTATCGTTGGAGAACGTGTATCAATCGTGGAAGATATTCCAGGTGTAACACGTGACCGTATTTATAGTTCGGCAGATTGGCTAGCACATGAATTTAATATTATTGATACGGGTGGTATCGAAATCGGAGACGAGCCGTTTTTAGAACAAATTCGTCAACAAGCAGAAATTGCAATTGATGAGGCAGATGTAATTATTTTCATGACAAATGGTCGTGAAGGTGTAACAGCTGCGGATGAGCAAGTAGCAAAAATTTTATACAAAACAAAGAAACCGGTTGTTTTAGCAGTAAATAAAGTAGATAACCCGGACATGCGTGAAATGATTTATGATTTCTACTCATTAGGTTTCGGTGAGCCTTGGCCGATTTCAGGTTCTCACGGCTTAGGTCTTGGGGATTTACTTGATGAATGTGCGAAGCATTTCCCGGAAGAGGACGAAGAGCAATATGATGAAGATACAATTAAATTCTCACTTATTGGACGTCCAAACGTTGGTAAATCATCATTAGTAAATGCATTCTTAGGTCAAGAACGTGTAATCGTAAGTGATATTTCTGGTACAACACGTGACGCAATTGACTCACCCTACTCACATGATGGACAAGATTATGTCATCATTGACACGGCAGGTATGCGTAAAAAAGGGAAAGTGTACGAAACAACTGAAAAGTATTCAGTATTACGTGCGCTACGAGCAATTGAACGTTCTGACGTTGTATTAGTTGTTTTCAATGCTGAAGAAGGTATCCAGGAGCAAGATAAAAAAATTGCAGGATACGCACATGAAGCAGGGAAAGCTGTTATTATCGTTGTCAACAAATGGGATGCGATTGAAAAAGACGAAAAAACAATGAATTTCTATACACATCAAATTCGTGAGCATTTCTTATTCTTAGACTATGCGCCGATCGTCTTCGTATCTGCGAAAACGAAGCAGCGTGTGCTTAACTTATTACCAGTAATTCAACGCGTAAGTGAAAACCATGCAATGCGTATTCAATCTTCTATTTTAAATGAAGTAATTGAAGATGCAGTAGCACGTAACCCGGCCCCAACAGACAAAGGGCGACGTCTACGTCTGTACTATGCAACACAAGTTGCCATTAAGCCACCAACATTTGTTGTATTTGTGAATGAACCGGAGCTAATGCACTTCTCGTATGAGCGTTTCTTAGAAAACCGTATTCGTGAAACATTTGATTTTGAAGGAACTCCAATTCGTTTAATTACACGTGCGCGTGACTAATTTGAACTTAAGGGGACAGAAAGTATGGAAAATGTTACAGTTTTAGGAGCAGGTTCTTGGGGATCTGCACTTGCCGTTGTGCTTGCTGAAAATGGGCATAATACATTGCTTTGGACGCACCGCGAGGACCAGGCAATTGAAATTAATGAACACCATACGAATAAAAAATATTTGCCGAATTCCACATTACCGACCAATCTAGCGGCAACGCATGAACTAGCAAAAGCTGCTGCGCACGCGACGACAATTGTTGTGGCAGTGCCAACGAAGGCAATTCGTGAAGTATGCGAAAATTTATCAGGCATACTTGCAAAAAAAGTTTTATTCGTCCATGTTTCAAAAGGAATTGAGCCGGATTCATTATTACGTATTTCAGAGTTAATGAATGAAAGCTTAAATCTGGAAGTCATCGAAGACATCGTTGTTTTATCAGGACCAAGCCATGCGGAAGAAGTTGTACTACAATATCCAACAACAATTACGGCAGCCTGTGCTAACTTGGTAGCTGCTGAAAAGGTTCAAGATTTATTTATGAACGGCTATTTCCGTGTGTATACGAATGATGATGTAATTGGTGTTGAAATCGGTGGTGCGTTGAAAAATGTTATTGCTTTAGCGGCAGGCATTACAGACGGCTTAAATTACGGGGATAATGCAAAGGCAGCGTTAATTACACGCGGCTTAGCAGAGATTACACGTCTTGGAGTGAAGATGGGTGGTAATCCGTTTACCTTTGCTGGATTAACGGGTATGGGCGATTTAATCGTTACATGTACAAGTGTCCATTCACGTAACTGGCGTGCAGGCAATTTACTTGGTAAAGGCATGAAGTTACCAGAAGTGTTGGAACAAATGGGCATGGTTGTAGAAGGTGTACGTACGACGAAGGCTGCACATCAGCTAGCGTTGAAATACGATGTGCCGATGCCAATTACTTCTGCCTTATTTGAAGTGCTATTTAATGATAAAGAACCGAAAGCCGCTGTCGATGAACTGATGATTCGTATGAAAAAACGAGAAATTGACGATATGCGCTAAAGAAAAGTGATTTCGCCCACGAATGTTTAAACAGCGCTAAAAATTTAATAAATTGTCACAAATGAAGGAGGTATGCATGCATACCTCCTATTCTTTTAATAGCTAAAACGGTATAATTACTATCAGTGTGTAATTACATATTTGTTTGAAAGGCGGTTTTAAAGTTGCAGAATCCATACTATTTTATGGATGCTTCCATGTTTTTATTGAATTCGGCGAGAGGCCCGTTAGCGCAAATGCACGCTCTAGATGTAATGTGGGTGTCCTTTTATGCAATTGGCTTATTAATTTTTTCTGTATTATTAATTTCAGTAGTAAGAAAATGGATCAATAATCCGGTGCTGGCATTTATTTTGAAATTTCTTGCCTATGGAATGTTATTAATTGGTTCGTTCTTAATGGTACTGGTCGTAGCGACTTGGCCAAATTAAAGCGTATATTGGTGGTGTAAAGATGATAAAAGGGTGGAAATTACTTGTTTTATTTGCAATGACGGCTGTGCTTCTTGCGGGTTGTATGTTTCCAGAAGAACAAAAAACGGAGAACCAAGTGCCAGATGTGGATCAGTTGGCAGCGGTACAACGTGCGGTAAATGACTTCCAAAAAGAAACAGGCGTCCTGCCGATTAAAACTCGTGATATGGATACAGATGTTTTTATAAAATATTTAATTGATTTTGAAAAACTTGTACCGAAATATTTAGCGAGCTCACCAGCTAATTCTTTCGAAAAGGGTGGTCTTTTCCAATATATTATTTGGAATCCAGAAGAAACCCCGACTGTGAAGCTTGTTGATTTACGTGTACCTGAGCGTATGCGTGAAGTAAATATTCGCTTTATGGCGACAACTTATCCGCAATACAAGGATAAGCTAGCTGAGTATGTGTACACTATTAATTTTGAAAATATTGGCTATAAAGAGGAAATTACGGTTCCAAGTCCGTACTCTAACAATCAATTGCCTATTATCGTAACATCTGAAGGTGACTTATTTGTCGACTACTCGATTGATTTATATCAATTTATTCAAGAAAATAATGTTACTGTAGAGCCGGGCGAAGATATTCGAAATTTACTTGTTGAAGCATATCCAGTTGTACCTGCCTACTCGCTTCCTTATACAGTAGATGAAAATAATGAACCGGTCTTCATGTACGACCCAACGAAATAATAAAAACCTCACACAGCATTTGTGTGAGGTTTTTTTCATATAATTAGTGAGTACTACATAAATTAATATGAAAAGGGGGAGCAGATATAAGCGAACAAGTATTTCAACAACTAGCAGAACGAACAAATGGCGATGTATATATCGGCGTTGTAGGGCCCGTACGCGTTGGCAAGTCGACGTTTGTGAAAAAAGTCATGGAAGGGGTCGTTTTACCGAATATCATAAATGAGGACGATCGTAGGCGTGCAATGGACGAGTTGCCACAAAGTTCACCAGGTCCAGTCATTATGACAGCAGAGCCAAAATTTGTTCCTGCCCAGGGGACAACGATTACAATTGGCGACAGCGCTATACCATTCCGAATTCGTTTAGCTGATTGTGTAGGATATATTATTGATGGGGTACGTGGGTATGAGGATGAAAATGGTCCGAAATACGTTCATACGCCTTGGCATAATGAACCTATCGCCTTTCAAGAGGCTGCGAAAATAGGTACAGATAAGGTCATTCGTGATCATGCTAATATCGGCGTTGTCGTGACAACGGATGGTACGGTAAATGGAATTGCTCGTCAAGCTGCACAAGTGGCGGAAGAGCAAATTATTCAGCAACTGCAAGATATCGGTAAACCTTTTGTTATTGTATTAAATAGTACAATGCCCGCGCATGCAGAGACGGCAAATTTACGCAATCAATTAATTGATAAATATGATGTGCCAGTCATTGCTGTTTCGGTGGATCAAATGCAGGTGAGCGATATCGCTTATATTTTGCAGGAGGCGCTTTTTGAGTTTTCCGTGGACCAAATTGAGGTAGAAAAACCAGACTGGCTTGATGTGTTAGAACCCTCACATGAACTGAATGCCACATTGCGTGAGGCTATCGAACAATTAAGTGGCGAGTCGATGAAAATTCGAGATGTGCAACAGGCAACGGATATGCTACAGCAGTTAGAATTTGTTGAGAGTAGTGAGGTAGCGCGTGTTGATGCAGGTTTAGGTGTTGCCACGATTCGTCTTACGATTACCCCGGAAACGTATAAATTTGTATGTAAGCAGTGGTTGGATTCTCCTGTAGAGTCTAAAAAGGATTGGCTACTATTCATCAAGGAAGCTGCCGAAGCAAAGGAAGCGCATAAACGTTTCCGTGAAGCGATTAATCAAGCGAGAGAGCATGGTTATGGTGTGACATTGCCAACAATGGAAGAGTTTTCACCAAATGAGCCAGAGCTGATCAAGCAAAATAACTTCTTTGGCGTGCGTATGAAAGCAACAGCTCCTTCCTACCATGTTATTCGTATCGATATGGAGTCAGAATTTGCACCACTTATTGGCTCGGAATTCCACAGTCAGCAATTACTAAAAGATTTAACACATGCATATAATTTTGATCGTCAGGCTTTGTGGCAAACACAATTATTTGGTACACCATTACATGAAGTTTTAAAAGAAAGCATCCGCTACAAAATGAATGCTGTACCAGCTAGTGCGAAGAAAAGAATGCGCCAAACAATAGAGCGCATGGTAAATGAAGGCGATAGAGGGCTCATTACATTTATTATTTAGAGATTTAGAAAAATACAAAAATTGTAAAAATATGTACAGGATGGTTTGCCTAATAGGTGAAATGTCCTGTAATTTGTGTTTTATTCTAAAAAAACCGTATTTATCTATAAAACATGGGTAAATACAGTTGCGTCGCGGTTTTGCATGTGTTACTCTTTTTACAGGATTTAGATTCATGAACCTTTGAGAGGAGGTGAATGGTGTGAATAAAACAGAATTAGTTAACTCTGTTGCTGAAGCTGCAGGTCTTTCTAAGAAAGACGCTTCTAAAGCAGTTGAAGCGGTATTTGATACAATTCAAGATACTCTTGCAAAGGGTGACAAAGTACAATTAATCGGTTTTGGTAACTTCGAAGTGCGTGAGCGTGCGGCTCGTAAAGGTCGTAACCCACAATCTGGTGAAGAAATCGAAATCGCTGCAAGCAAAGTACCTGCTTTTAAACCAGGTAAAGCGCTTAAAGATGCTGTAAAATAATACACGTCTCGAGTTACATAGAGCAGCCTTCATGAATTCATGAAGGCTGCTCTTTTTACATAAGCACAGATCAAAAAAATGACGTATTTTTCTTTCAATTATGTTCGATTTCTCCGATTGAAGAATCGGCTTTTGAACTTCTTGGGAGGATATGCTACGATTCATTTGTTAAAATGAACTGTAAATTGTTTTAGGAGGATTTGTTTTCATGACGAATGTTGATTTAAAAAAGATAGAAGAAGCAGTAAAAATGATCTTAGAAGCTGTAGGGGAAGATGTAGAACGTGAAGGTTTACTGGATACGCCGAAGAGGGTATCTAAAATGTACGCTGAAATGTTTAGTGGATTAAATGAAGATCCACGTGACTTTTTCAGTACAGTTTTTCATGAAGATCACGAAGAATTTGTTCTTGTTAAGGATATTCCGTTTTATTCAATGTGTGAGCATCATTTAGTTCCGTTTTACGGGAAAGCACATGTAGCATATATCCCCAAAAATGGCAAAGTAGCAGGCTTAAGTAAGCTAGGTCGTTGTGTAGAATCGGTTGCTCGTCGTCCGCAGCTACAAGAGCGCATTACATCGAAGGTTGCTGAGACGATTATGGAAATGCTGGATCCAAAAGGCGTTTACGTTGTAGTAGAAGCCGAGCATATGTGTATGACAATGCGCGGACTAAAAAAACCAGGTTCAAAAACAATTACATCTGCTGCACGTGGTGTTTATGAAACGGATGAAGTGAAGCGTCGCGAAGTAATTACATTTATTCAGATGTCTTAATTTGCTGGATTTTGTGATATGATAAACATAGAAAATGTTGTAATGGGGAGAATCGGACGATGACACAACCTGATTATATTATTATTGAAGCAGAAGAAGATGGCGTCCACGTAATTGGCTTAACGCGTGGTACAGATACAAAATTCCATCATTCAGAAAAGCTAGATGCAGGCGAAGTAATGATTGCGCAGTTTACGGAGCACACGTCTGCAATGAAAATCCGTGGTAAAGCCCAAATTCATTCCGCACATGGAGTTATCCAAAGCGGTTCAAAAAAATAAAGCTTTGACATTGATACAACACTGAAATGGAGTAATTTCTATGGATGCAACATACATTCCGAAAGCAATAGAGCAATTAAAATCAAATATTTTCATGCATGTTCGTCATAGAGCATTATTACACTATACAGGGGAACCGACTTTAGATCAAAATCAGCTATTTTTCATTCAACTTCCCTTTTTAAATGATGAAGTATTGAATGGGGAACGCATAATTAGTGCGACGACAGTGGGCATAGTCCATGCGTCCTTAGTTGAGCATGATAAAATACAAGAGCAGAACGCAACGAGCTTAGAACAGCAGTTGACCGTTCTGTCGGGTGATTATTATAGTGGGCGCTACTATCAGTTGTTAGCGCATACAGGTAATGTTTTGTTGATTCAAAAGCTCTCTAAAGGGATTGTAAACCGTTGTGAGCATCAAATTGCGGTTTATGAGTCAGCTAATCGAAGTTTTGCACAGTGGATTGAAAGCTTAACTGTAATTGAGTGTGAGTTAATCGAACAGTTTTATGATGTCTATGGTTTCGAAGCATATAAACCATATCTAAAAGTAGCTCTTACTATTGTACGATTACAGCTTGAGCTCGAAAAGCTTGAAAACGGTCAAGCATCCTTATTTGGACGAGCATTAGCAGAGAGTGTGCTAGCGTCCCAATCAATTCAAGACGAACTGCACCGAGAAATTATGGCGCTTACAGGTGCTCTAGATGAACAGTTACAATCTTCAAAGCTTTTAAACGAAGAATTGAAACAACACATCAAGAGCATGACGTCTCGTCATAAGTGACAAGAAAGGTTTTGAAAACAATGACAAAATCGAAAGAACAACATGTACACGAAGTATTTGAAACGATTTCTGAGAGCTATGACAAAATGAACTCAGTAATTAGCTTTCAAATGCACGTGAAGTGGCGTGAAGATACAATGAAGCGTATGAATGTACAACCGGGCGCAAAATGCTTAGACGTTTGCTGTGGGACAGCAGATTGGACAATTGCACTTGCGAAGGCTGCTGGTGAGCAGGGAATGGTAAAGGGGCTAGATTTCAGTAAAAACATGCTGAAAGTTGGTGAAGACAAAGTGAAGCCCTATCCTCAAATTGAGCTTCTACATGGGAATGCGATGGAGCTACCATTTGAGGATAATTCATTTGATTATGTCACAATTGGTTTTGGCTTGCGAAATGTTCCGGATTATATGCAAGTGTTACGTGAAATGAATCGTGTCTTAAAACCAGGTGGTATAGCCGTGTGTTTAGAAACTTCACAATCTGAAATTCCTGGTTACCGACAACTATTCCGATTCTACTTTAAATTCATTATGCCGATTTTCGGTAAACTTTTTGCGAAAAGCTATAAAGAGTACTCATGGCTACAAGAGTCTGCAAATGACTTCCCAGGCATGAGAAAGCTAGCAACTATGTTCGGTGAGGCCGGCTTTGAAAAAGTGACGTATAAAGGCTATAGTGGCGGAGCGGCAGCGATGCATATGGGCCTAAAAAAAGAACTCTAGTGGGAGAAGGTTTTGACGCGTGGAAAAGATGAAGCTTAAACTACTCTATACCGATATTAAGCCGGACATAGAGATCATCGAAAAAGAATTAGAAAAAGCGTTGAACTCATCTTCACACTTATTGAATGATGCTTCAATTCATTTATTGCAAGCTGGTGGTAAACGAATTCGGCCGGTATTTGTGTTACTAAGTGCTAAATTTGGAGACTATAATATTGAACGAATGAAAAATATTGCTGTACCATTAGAGTTAATACATATGGCTTCGCTTGTGCATGATGATGTCATTGATAACTCTGATATGCGAAGAGGAAGACATACGGTGAAGGCACAGTGGAATAATCGAGTGGCCATGTATACGGGTGACTTTATTTTTGCACGTGCATTAGAATATGTAACGGTCATTGAAAACCCACGTGCCCACCAAATTTTAGCTCGGACAATGGTTGAAATTTGTAACGGTGAAGTGATTCAAATAGAAGATAAGTTTCGTTTAAATCAAAATTTAAAAGATTATTTTCGTCGTATTAAACGTAAAACGGCACTGCTTATTGAGTCAAGTTGTGAGCTGGGTGCAGTTGTAGGTGGGGTAGATGAAAAAAACACGCGTCACTTAAAGCGCTACGGCTATTTTGTTGGCATGAGTTTCCAAATAGTTGATGATATTTTAGACTTCACTGCTACTGATAAGGAACTTGGCAAGCCAGCTGGTAGTGATTTACTGCATGGCAATATGACGTTGCCGATTTTACTAATGAAAGACGATCCAAAGATTCAGCCATACATCGAGAAGGTGTCAGTGGGCGAATTATCAGAAACAGAACGCAAAGAGATGCTTCAGATAGTCCGTAAGTCTGCAGCAATTAAACAAGCAATGCATATTAGCGAATTGTATTTAAAAAAGGCGTTAAAAGAGATAGAAGGGCTACCAAATCACCCGATGAAGAAAAAATTGCGTGATATCGCATTATTTATCGGAAAACGCAAATTTTAGCTAAAGGTTGAAGTTTGTTTAGGATTTTGGTAATATTTATCGGTAGGTGAAAAACCTTTTACTCAAACTTAAGGAGTGTTTAAAACAATGGCAATTGAAAAAACTTTTTTAATGGTTAAACCTGATGGCGTTGAACGTCAATTAGTAGGAGATATCGTAGATCGTTTAGAGCGTCGTGGTTTCGTATTACGCGCGGCAAAATTAATGGTAATTCCTCAAGAATTAGCTGAAAAACACTATGCAGAACACGCAGAGCGTCCTTTCTTCGGCGAATTAACTGATTTCATCACTTCTGGTCCAGTATTTGCAATGGTATGGGAAGGCGAATCTGTAATCTCATTAGCTCGTATGATGATGGGTGCTACAAAACCTTCTGATTCAGCTCCTGGTACTATCCGTGGCGACTATGCTACAACAGTATCTCACAACATTATCCACGGTTCGGACTCTCTTGCATCTGCAGAGCGCGAAATCTCTTTATTCTTTGGTGAAGATTTAGTTTAATTCATTATTAAATTTAACATTCAAACAGCTATGACCTTCGGGTGGTAGCTGTTTTTTTATTGTTAAGGAAAGTATAAAATTTCGCCATGTGGATAACATTCAAAAAAGTAAATGCAACGTCTAGGCGAAAGCGCCAGCCCCTCGAGGTCGCGGTCTGCCCTGGCGAAAGTGGTGGAGCGTTTACTTTCGCTTCGGGCTCGCAAGCAGCTGTCAGGGCTAAGCAGGCGCTTTAGCAGCTTCTAATCCACATAAGGAATGACATCAACTCGCCCTATTTTGAGCAAGTTGAGTTTTTCTGATGTAAAATTATTGGAAAAATGAAACTATTAACAACTAAATATCGTATAATTGAAATAGAGAAAGGTTGAAATAAGTATGTATATGTGAATTGCGATTGGAATTATTGCTGTAACAGCCATTATTATAGAAATGATTTCAAAAAATAAGAAATTTGAGTTGAAAAGGTTAGAACTTGAAAAAAGTGTAATTAGAAACATAAACTATTAATACTCAAAAAGAAACTTATAAAATTGCACTAATCTAAGCAGCTACTTATACAAACACAACAACCGATTGGCTATTAAGAAAACGACGTAAATCTTTAAGGAAGAGAGGATTTCATATGGAAGATATTATCATTTTATCGATCATCTTTGGTTCGGGTGCTTTAATTTCTTTAACAGCCATTTTGACTGGGCATAATCGCTCAAAATTAAAGCTTCAAATTAAAATGCTTGAAAAAGAAACTGAGTTAGAGCAACTTCGTATTGAAGGCTATGCAATGGAAACAGAAAAAATGAGAATGGAACTGGAACATTCGAAGCAATATTTACTAGAATCCCGCAAGCAATAAGGATTTGAGACAATAACTATTTCAGAAACTGGAATTTTCCGCTATAATAGTTTTACGCCATATGAGGGGATCGATGAGACAATGTCAGACTATGTACAATTTATTGATGGCATCAAACGAAAAACAGGAATTGATTTGGCACTATATAAAGAGGCGCAAATGAAGCGTCGACTTACATCGCTTTATGAAAAAAAGGGCTATAAAAATTTTGTAGAGTTTTTTGGCGCACTCGATAAAGACCGCGATTTAATGAATGAATTTTTAGATCGTATGACCATAAATGTCTCTGAGTTTTATCGTAACGGAAAACGCTGGGAAGTACTGCAAAATAAAATTTTCCCGATGCTTTTACAAACGAATAAACGCCCGAAAATATGGAGTGCAGCTTGTTCTACTGGAGAAGAGCCGTACTCATTAGCAATGGTTTTATCGCATCATTTACCATTATCACAAGTAAATATATTGGCGACTGATTTAGATGAAAATGTCATTCAAAAGGCAAAACTAGGGCTATATCCAGACCGCTCATTAGCAGAAGTGCCAAAAGATGTACAAGCAAAGTATTTTGAAACAGAAGGTCAGTTTTATAAAGTAAAAGATGAAATTAAACGTACAGTTAAGTTTAAAAAACATAATTTATTAAAAGATACGTTTGAATCCAATTTTGATTTAATCGTCTGTCGTAATGTAATGATTTACTTTACAGAAGAAGCAAAAGATCAAATTTATGAAAACTTTAGCAAGGCATTACGCCCAGGGGGGATATTATTTGTTGGTTCAACCGAACAAATTTTCAATCCGGCGCGTTACGGCTTTGAAGTGGAAGATACGTTCTTTTATCGAAAAAAATAATCGTACAAAAGTAAAGTGAATGTATGTAAACTGCACAAGTTTTATGAATTGGAAACTTTTCATATGAATGAAGGACGCTTTTCGTACAATTGGCGAAAAGCGTATTTTTATTTCTGGGTGTTTGAAGCATACATCATTTTTTTTAAGTAAAACGTTCAGAATATTCTCAAATAGAGAAAGAATCTTGGAAAATGTGTACTGTTATTTAAAATAAAATATGTTATAGTAAAAAATAAATACTTTAGCGAGTTGAAGGGAGAAAGTGTTTTATGCGTTATTTAACAGCAGGTGAGTCTCACGGACCACAACTAACTACAATTATCGAGGGCTTACCATCCCTTTTACCAGTGACGGCAGAAAAGGTGAACTATGATTTAAAGCGTCGTCAAGGAGGCCATGGCCGAGGTCGTCGTATGCAAATTGAAACAGATACGGTTGAAATCGTGTCAGGCGTTCGCCATGGTAAAACACTAGGATCACCGGTTGCGCTTGTTGTAACAAATGATGACTGGAAGCATTGGACGAAAATTATGGGAGCGGCTGAACTTCCTGAAGATATTGATCCTAACGAAATTAAGCGTCAAATTTCACGTCCACGTCCTGGTCATGCAGACTTAGTAGGGGGCATGAAATATGGTCACCGCGATCTGCGAAACGTTTTAGAGCGTTCAAGTGCACGTGAAACGACTGTACGTGTGGCAGTAGGTTCTGTAGCCAAAGCGTTACTTAGTGAGCTAGGGATTTCGGTTGTTGCCCACGTAACAGAAATTGTTGGCATTAAAGCGGACGTTTCAAAAGTAGAAGGTAAATCTGTGGATGAGATTCGTGCTATCGTCGAATCAGATCCATGCTATTGTGTAGACTCAGATGCTTCAGCGAAAATGGTAGAAGCAATTGATGAAGCGAAACAAGCGGGTGACTCAATCGGAGGCATTGTCGAAGTAATCGTAGAAGGTCTTCCAGCGGGTATCGGCTCATATGTACACTATGACCGTAAATTAGATGCAAAGCTAGCTGCAGCGATGCTAAGTATTAATGCATTTAAAGGCGTTGAATTTGGAATCGGCTTTGAGATGGCTCGCCGTAAAGGTTCTGAAGTACATGATGAAATCCTGTGGGACGAAGACAATGGCTATACACGAGCGAGTAACCGTCTAGGAGGCTTAGAGGGCGGTATGACAACAGGTATGCCAATCGTTGTACGCGGCGTAATGAAGCCAATTCCGACACTTTATAAACCTCTACAAAGTGTAGATATTGAAACAAAAGAACCTTTTAAAGCAAGTGTCGAGCGTTCTGATAGCTGTGCAGTACCGGCAGCATCGATCGTGGCGGAGCACGTTATTGCCTGGGAAATTGCGAGCGCGATTGTTGATCAATTCCAAAGCGACCAATTACCACAATTGCAAGCACAAATTGAAGAAATGCGCAAGTATACAAAGGAGTTTTAATATGAACATTCCAGTGCGTACTGCATCTCATTCGTATGATGTAACGATCGGTAACGGCATTTTAAAAGCAGCCGTGTTACGTTATGCTCAACTTATCGAGCAATCTGATAAAGTGTTTGTGCTAACAGACGAACGCGTTTGGGAAGCACAACAATCTTATTTTACAGCCAACTTTCCATTTGACTTTCATGTTTTTGTCATGCCATCGGGAGAGAGCTGTAAAAGCTTTGATAACTATAATGCGACACAAACATTTTTATTAGAAAAGAAATGCACGCGTAAATCACTTGTGATCGCATTTGGTGGAGGTGCTGTGGGAGATTTAGCGGGTTTTGTGGCGGCAACGTATATGCGCGGTATCTCGTTTATTCAAGTGCCGACAACCATCCTAGCGCATGACTCAGCGGTTGGTGGCAAAACAGCGATCAACCATGCACTTGGAAAAAATATGATCGGAGCCTTTTATCAGCCGCAAGCGGTCTTGTATGACACGCAGCTGCTGCGCACACTTAGCAAAAAAGAAGTGCGCTCAGGAATGGCTGAAGTAATTAAGCATGCGATGATTTCAGATGCAGAGTGGTTACAGCAACTCATGAATGGTGATAAAGTAACAGCATTATCTGAAGACCTACTGGGAAATTATTTAGCAGCGGGTGTGAGGGTAAAAGCCGCAATTGTCGAAGAGGATGAAACGGAGCAATCTGTTAGGAAGTATTTAAACTTAGGTCATACATATGGTCATGCGATGGAAGCTGCAGCTGGTTACGGTGGTTTAGCGCACGGTGAAGCGGTAATGATAGGACTTGTGTATAGTTTATTACTAAGTGAGCGCTATGGCACGATTGATCGTAGCTTCACGACGTCATTTTTAACATTTGCTGTTGAAAACGGCTACCCATTTGAAGCGGTGAGCAAGTTTAGCTTTGATGAACTAATCGAATATCTATTAAAGGATAAAAAAGCGGATTATGGCATTTTGCAATTTGTTTTATTAGAAGAAGTAGGCAAGCCATTTGTTCAAAAAATTGAGTTAGCAGAGTGTCGAGAGATAGACAAACAATTTAGAAATTTATTAGCGGAGGTGCTGATATGATTCGTGGCATTCGAGGTGCAACAACAATTGAATCGGATATACCAGAGCTAGTGTGGAGCGAGACAGTAAAGCTAGTACAGCGAGTTGCTGAGGCAAATAATGTATCGCCAGAAAATATTGCTTCAATTACGATTTCAACGACACCGGACGTGAAATCAGCGTTCCCGGCAAAATCAGTACGGTTAATGGAAGGCTGGCAGTACGTACCGATTATGTGCATGCATGAAATGGATGTACCAGGTGCATTGCCACTTTGCATCCGTGTCTTACTACACGTAAATATAGATACACCACAACATGAGATTCATCATATTTATTTAAATGAAGCGGTGAAATTACGACCTGATTTAGTGAGATAAGTTCAGTTTACGAATAAGAGGAGACGTTTAACGATGAAATGGAAACAACAAATTCATGGTATGAAAGCATATCAACCTGGTAAACCAATGGAAGAAGTAAAAAGAATGTTCGGATTAGACGAAGTAGTGAAGCTTGCATCAAATGAAAATCCATTTGGCAGCTCACCAAAAGTAAAAGCATTTTTACAAGCGGATGCTGCGAACCATGCGATTTATCCAGATGGCTACGCACAAACTCTACGTACAGCAGTGGCAAACCATTATGATGTAAAAGAATCAGAGCTTATTTTTGGCAATGGCTCGGACGATTTAATTGCGATTATTACACGTGCATTGTTGTATCCAGGCGTTAACACAGTTATGGCTGATTTATCATTCTCGCAATACTGGCACAACGCTGAAATTGAGGGCGCAGAAGTACGCAAAGTACCGTTAAAAGACGGCAAACATGATTTAGACAACATGCTTGATGCAATCGATGAAAATACGTCAGTTGTGTGGGTATGTAATCCCAATAACCCTACAGGTACAATCGTTTCAGACGAAGAATTAAGCAACTTTTTAGCAAAAGTACCAGAAGATGTGTTGGTTGTGTTAGATGAAGCCTATATCGAGTATGTCAATGATCCAGCGTATAAGGAAACAATTCATTATTTCCGTGAGTATTCAAATTTAATTTTATTACGTACATTCTCAAAAGCGTATGGTCTTGCATCATTCCGCTTAGGATACGGTATTGCGCAAGCGGATGTTATTGCGAAGCTAGATCCTGTACGAGCACCATTTAATAACACAATTTTAAGTCAGGCTGTTGCAATTGTCGGGTTATCTGACCAAGACTATATTAAACATTGTTGTGAAGCGAATGAAAAGGGGAAAGCGCAATACGTCGCATTTTGTGAAAAACACGGACTCCATTACTTCTCGTCTCAAACAAACTTTGTACTATTTGAAGTAAAAGCAGATAGCAACGTTGTATTTGAGGAAATGATGAAGCGAGGATTTATCATTCGCAGTGGTGCGGCACTTGGTATTCAAGGCTATATTCGTGTAACAATCGGAACAGAAGCTCAAAATGCAAAATTCCTAACGTTACTCGAAGAAGTTCTGACAGAGCAGGGTGTGTTTGCATGACACGGAATGTTTTCGTCATCGGACTTGGACTTATTGGCGGTTCCATCGCTCTAGCTTTACAAAAAGCTCCGCATACGAAAGTGTTTGGCTATGACTTTCATGAAAAAACACGCGATTTGGCGAGCACATTAAAAATTGTGCACGAAGTTGTAGATAATCCACTAGAAGCTGTTGAACAAGCGGATGTTATTATTTTTGGGACCCCCGTAAATGCAACACTTGATTGGATGGAACAATTAAAATCTTGGCCCTTAAAGCGTTCTGTCATCGTTACAGATACCGGAAGCACAAAAGGGTTAATTATGGACAAAGCGCAGGAGCTTCGAGACATCGGCATTACATTTATCGGCGGACATCCTATGGCGGGCTCACATAAAAGTGGTGTGACCGCTGCCAAGCCGTATTTATTAGAAAATGCCTATTATTTGCTAACACCCCAAGTAGATGAGGATCCCAAAAGGATTGATGAACTGGAGCAACTGCTGAAGTTTACGCTTGGTAAGCTTGTTAAAGTAGATGCAACAGAGCATGATCATATGACGGCAGTCGTAAGTCATTTCCCACATATTGTGGCAGCTTCACTTGTTCATCAGCTAAACCGTGAAAAGAATGACTTTCCAATGACTACTTTACTTGCGGCAGGTGGATTTCGTGATATTACACGGATAGCTTCTTCTAATCCGGTATTGTGGCGTGATATAACGTTGCAAAATCGTAAGGAGCTTTCTGGACAGCTAAATACTTGGCTTGCCGAAATGACACATGTTAAAGAGCTACTTGAGCAAGGAGAAGAAACAGAAATTGAACAGTATTTTGCCGTCGCAAGAGATGTGCGAGATGAATTGCCGATTTCTACGGGTGCCTTCTTTATGCCGTTTGATTTATATGTAGACATTCCGGATTATCCTGGTGTAATTTCAGAAATTACGGGGTATTTGGCAGAGGAACATATTAGTATCATAAATATCCGCATCGTTGAAACACGTGTGGACGTCTTCGGAATTTTAGTCATTAGCTTCCAAAATAGTGATGACCGCGAGCGAGCAGCAAAATGTATTGCACACCGCGCGAATTTTGAGACGTATATAGCTTAATAAAGAAGGTGTCTCATTAGGGTTATTGAGACACCTCTTTCTGTACAGGAAGAAAACAAAAGGTACAGCACTATTTATTACAAGGAGGAATTCATATGAGTGAGAAAACGATTCAGTTTGATCAACCGCAGCTAAAAGGAACGATCACTGTGCCTGGCGATAAATCGATTTCGCATCGTTCGGTCATGTTTGGCTCCATTGCTAAAGGAACGACGACAGTTGAAGGATTTTTACTAGGGGAAGACTGCCTAAGTACAATTGATTGCTTCCGAAAGCTTGGCGTTAAAATTGACGTAAACGGTACAAATGTAGTAATTGAAAGCCCTGGTATGGACGGCTGGGCAGAGCCGAAAGAGGTACTCTATACAGGAAACTCAGGCACAACAACGCGTTTAATGCTCGGCATCTTAGGCGGAACAAAGCTACATACAATAATGACCGGTGATGCATCGATTGGTAAACGCCCTATGCGCCGTGTTGCTGATCCGCTACGTTTAATGGGGGCGCAAATTGCCGGTCGAGAAAATGGACAATATACACCACTCGCTATTCAAGGAACGGATTTACAAGCTATTGATTACACAATGCCTGTTGCTAGTGCACAAGTAAAATCTGCTATTTTACTTGCAGGACTACGTGCACAAGGGACAACGATTGTGCGTGAAAGTGAAGTTTCACGTGACCATACAGAGCGAATGCTACGCCAATTTGGTGCAATAATAGACGTAACGGATGGTGTCGTTTCATTTGAAGGCGGTCAGCAATTAACGGGAACTCATGTGAATGTGCCTGGAGATATTTCTTCAGCAGCATTTTTCTTAGTTGCCGGTGCGATTACAAAAGGTAGTGAGATAATATTAAAAAATGTTGGTGTCAATGAAACACGCGCAGGCATTATTGAAGTATTAGAGAAAATGGGCGCCGCAATGCGAGTTGGGATCGAGAATGAGCAAGCAGCAGAACCAACGGCAACGATTACGATTAGTACATCCGATTTACAAGCAACGACAATTGAAGGAAACATTATTCCGCGTTTAATAGATGAAATTCCGATTTTAGCCCTACTTGCTACACAAGCAACGGGCACAACAGTAATTAAAGATGCAGAAGAACTAAAAGTAAAAGAAACTGACCGCATTACAGCTGTTGTAACAGAACTGAAAAAACTGGGTGCAAATATTGAAGCAACGGATGACGGTATGATTATTAACGGACCAACAAAGCTTCACGGCGGTGCCTTAAAATCATACGGCGACCACCGTATTGGCATGATGGCGGCTGTGGCAGCGCTCGTTACAGATGACCCCGTAACGCTTGATGATGCAGCATGTATTGCCGTTTCCTACCCAACATTTTTTGAGCATTTAGAAACACTTCTTCAAAGGTAAAATTCACTAAACTCTCCCGTTCTTGAGGAGAGTTTTTTCTTGTGCAAGTCCTAGTAGTACGGTAGCATTAGGATTGAATTAAGAAAGTAAAGGTGAATGATTTGACAAATTTAATGAACGATATGCTACAAGCAATTCAAAATGGAGATTTAGCACAAATTGATGTGCTTTTAGAAAGTTTTTTAATAAACGAAGCACCGGCTGAACAATATGAAATTGCTGAGGTTTTTATGCAATATGGTTATATAAATGAAGCAGACCGCGTTTTTGAACATTTACAATTCCTATTCCCAGAAGAGGCGCAAATTGCGATTGACCGTGCAACCGTGCTAATGGAAAAGGGCGAGGAAGATGATGCACTGGATTTATTAATGGGCGTTCCAGACGATGCACCTGAATATCCGCAAACATTACTCGTTCTGGCGGATTATTACCAAATGCAAGGATTATTTGAAGTAGCGGAGCAGCGCATTAACGAAGCACTTCAAATTTTACCATTGGAACCATTATTACAATTTGCTAAGGCAGAGCTATTATTTGAAACAGGCCGTTTTACTGAAGCTGTTCGTATTTACGAAGAACTATATGAAATCGATAAAACATTTGCCGGTGTATCACTTGCGCAGCGTTTAGCGGAAGTTTATCGTGCCGGAGCTGGCTATGAGGCGGCGTTTGAATATTATATGGAGGCGCTAGAAGAAGATGTTACACCAGACTTATTATTTGGCTCAGCTTATGCTGCCTTCCAAACGCAAAAATATGAGCTTGCAATTAAGCAACTTGAAGATTTAAAAGAACTAGATCCCGATTATTTCTCAGCTTATTTATTATTAGCGGAAAGCTATGCGATGCTTGAAGATAACAAACAAGCGCTTGTTGCGATTAAAGAAGGTTTAAAGCGTGACGAGTACGATAAATCATTATTTCTATTTGCAGGGAAGATGGCGCTGAAAAATAGCTTATCTGAGGAAGCAATCGGTTACTTGCAGGAGGCCATTGCACTTGATCCTGAGTACATGGAAGCAATTTTAGTGTTAATGTCTGTCTATACAACAGAGCAGCGCTACGAGGCAGTAATTGATCTATACGAATTTGTAAAACGCAATGAATTTGATTGGTCTGCACTGTATCCATTTGTTGCAGAAGCGTATGATAAAGAAGAACAGTTTGAAAAAGCATATGAAATTTACACGCTTGCATATAATGATTTCAAAGAAGATGTATCATTTTTAGAAAAATACTGCTACTTCTTATTAGAAGAAGGCAAACGTGAAGAGGCAAAACAAATTGCACAGCAGCTGATGGCACTACAACCTGCCGAGCAGCAATGGTCGGACCTATTTGATCGCTTTGAGTAAAGGAGGATTAGTTCATGACTTCTTCCATTCCAATTATCGACAAAAAAACCTTTGTCAGGTGGTTTCTTAAAAATTACCAACTTAAAAGAAGAGAAGGCGTGTGGATATTAAACTATTTATTAAGCAATGACGCTTTGCTAGAAAATATTCATTTTGTTGAGGAGGCACACTATTGCCCACGTGCAATTGTTATGTCCTCGGTCGAGAGCAATGGTATTCCATTCCGATTTTATAAAGGTAATATTATGACGTCAGACGCGGAAAAATCGTTTCATGATTTACGGTTAAATCCGAAAGAAGCCATGTATATGCAGCTTAATTTCCCAAACATCCCGCCAAGTCCTTACTATCTGGCTGTGTTAGAAGACAATCCATTTATGCCGAAATATTTGCATATAAGTGAAAAGGATCGCGTAATTGCTGAACAATTATTAAAAAATAGTATGCTCGTATTCCAAGAAGAGAAAATTTTAAAAGAAATAGACGAGGCATTGGATAGCGGAGACAAGGAAAGGTTTTTTGAGCTTTCCAATTTACTACAAGCACTAAAGCAGTCGTCAAAATAATGAATGTTGAAGTCCAACAAAGGGCTTCAACATTTCATACTGATTATGGGGGGAATTTCATGATTTTTAATGTTAAAGATGTAGAACAATTCCAAGAGCAAAAGCAATTTATCGACACAGCTATCGTACCACTGGTTAGCTTAGATTTATCAAACGAAGGCATGAAACAGAGCAGTTCTAAGGTAGAGTATTTAATGTCATTAACAGCATTTGTAGAGCACCAATTTAAAGGGCGTTTAATGTTAACTCCACCGTTTTCTTATACAGACAATACGCGAAACGATACAAATCCGGTTCAAATTAAATCCGAGCTGCATGCGGCCGGATTTAAAACTGTTTTTTTTATGACGTGTGACCATTATTGGACAAGTAAGCAAAATGAGATTGAAGTGATTTGGTTACCTTCAATACCGCTAGAATCAATGGATAAAGCAGTAAAACAGCGGATATTAGAAGATCAATTAAAACAAGTCATTCCGATTCTCACTAAAGCTTGGTCACAGCAATAGAAAAATTGATTCATGAAAAGTTCATAAAGTTATCAAATCCTCATAAAGCATTGTTGACCAACCTATTCTCTTGATATATCATAGATATGTCCTAGTTATTTACTATTTGTAAAAGTATATGTCCGTTGGACTGACCTTTTAGTTAGAGGGGGGAAAAGGATGAGTAATAATCGAGTAACACGACGTCAATTTCTAAACTACACTTTAACAGGTGTTGGTGGATTTATGGCGGCAGGTATGTTAATGCCAATGGTGCGTTTTGCAATTGACCCAGTTCTTCAAACGAAGGCTGATGGGGATTTTGTTTTAACAAGCCAAAAAATTGCAGATATTACAGAAGCGCCAACAAAAGTTGATTTTACGTTTGAGCAAACTGACGCTTGGTATAAATCTGAAGTAACAGAAGCTGCATGGGTATACCACGATGGTAGTAAAATTGTGGCACTATCACCAGTATGTAAGCATTTAGGTTGTACTGTAAACTGGGAAGGTGACCCAGAACATGCTAATCAATTCTTCTGTGCTTGTCACGCAGGTCGTTACGAGAAGACGGGGAAAAACATTGCAGGTACACCACCTCTTGGGCCGCTAGACGAGTATGAAGTGGCAGAAAAAGATGGTTATTTATTGCTTGGGAAAAAGATTGCAAACACTTTTAGTTAATTAGTTAGGGGGTACGAAATCAGTGCTAAATAAAATTTATGATTGGGTCGATGAGCGTTTAGACATCACACCGATTTGGCGTGATATTGCCGACCATGAAGTGCCAGAGCACGTTAACCCTGCACATCACTTTTCAGCATTCGTTTACTGTTTTGGTGGATTAACTTTCTTCATCACAGTAATCCAAATATTATCTGGTATGTTCTTAACAATGTACTACGTACCAGACGTAGAGAATGCTTGGAAATCAGTTTATTACTTACAAAACGAAGTAGCGTTCGGGGAAATCGTTCGCGGTATGCACCACTGGGGAGCTTCATTAGTTATCGTTATGATGTTCTTACATACTCTTCGTGTATTCTTCACAGGTTCATATAAAAAACCTCGTGAATTAAACTGGATTGTGGGCGTTGGTATTTTTGGTGTAATGTTAGGGTTAGGTTTCACAGGTTATTTACTTCCTTGGGACATGAAGGCGTTATTTGCAACGAAGGTAGGTATTGAAATTGCCGCGTCAGTACCATTTATTGGTGGTATGATTAAAGTTTTACTTGCTGGTGATTCTGCAATCATTGGTGCACAAACTTTAACACGTTTCTTTGCAATTCACGTATTCTTCTTACCTGCAGTATTATTTGGATTGATGGCAGCTCACTTTGTGATGATTCGTCGACAAGGTATTTCAGGTCCGCTTTGATCTGAGCACAACGTTTTTATGATTTACTAAAGGAGGGGACACTATGCATCGCGGAAAAGGGATGAAATTCGTAGGCGACTCGCGTGTTACGACTCATAATCGTATGCCGAACAAGCCTAAAGATTATTCCGAGTATCCAGGTAAAACAGAAGCTTTCTGGCCTGACTTCTTATTAAAAGAATGGATGGTTGGTGCTGTTTTCCTAATTGGGTACTTACTATTAACTGTCGCGCACCCTTCACCACTTGAAGGCCCGGCAGATCCAACAAATGCTTCTTATATTCCGTTACCGGACTGGTACTTCTTATCAATGTACCAATTATTAAAATATACATTTGCTTCAGGTCCATACAATGTTATTGGGGCTGTAATTATTCCAGGTTTAGCGTTTGGTGCTCTAGCATTAGTACCATTCTTAGATACGACGCCAGAACGTCGTCCATCTAAGCGCCCATTACCTACTGCATTTATGCTTTTAGCACTTGCATCTATGATTTACCTTACATGGGAATCAGTTCAGGCAACAAACTGGGAAGCTGTTGACGCGCAAGGTGTGATTTCTGATAAGGATTTAGGATTATTACCTGATATCGAAATTGATGAGGCTTCACAAGGTTATGAGATTTATCAAGCTCAAGCATCTTGTATTGGTTGTCACGGTGGCGATTTAGCTGGTGTATCTGGTCCAATGCTATTAGGCAATGAATTAACAGCTGAAGAAGTTCATGAAGTTATCGCAAACGGTCGTGGTGGTATGCCAGCAGGCGCGTTTAGCGGTACTGAAGAAGAGCTTCAGGTATTATCTGAATTCATCGCTAGCTTAAAAGTAGCTGAATAATAAGATTGAAGAGAGTCAGTTCGCTGGCTCTCTTTTTTTACTTTAAAGTTTGTGCCATAATACATAAGAATTCAAAAAAAACGAAACTTAATGACATCTGAATCGTATATAGTAAAGGAGTAATCGTTATGAAATCAATTATGATGCAAGGCTGGTATATGATAACGCACCGTGCGTTTTTAACATTGCTCTTAATCATTAACGTATTAGGGACAGCATATGGTTACTATTGGTATAAAGGTCAGCTAGCTATTACCGAGCCGAAATTTTATATTTTTGTACCAGATAGCCCAACAGCAAGTTTATTTTTCTGTATTGCTATTATTGGTTGGCTACTCGGCAAAAACTTTAAGCTTGTGGAAGTGCTGGCACTCATTACACTGATTAAATATGGGTTATGGGCGGTTGTAATGAACTTGTTAACCCTAGCGGAATCGGGTTCAATAGGTGGGACAGGTTGGATGCTTATTTTTTCACATTTTATGATGGCGGTTCAAGCAGTGCTCTATTTACCTAAGTACCGGTTCGGTGTTGTTCATGTGATCCTTGCGGCGATTTGGACGCTCCATAATGACGTGATCGACTATGTGTTTGGGCAAATGCCAATGTACAGAGTGCTTGACCTATATACTAGTCAAATTGGGTATTTTACGTTCTGGCTGTCTATTTGCTGTATTTTGCTTGCTTATTTAGAAGCTCGCAAGCGTGAATATTTGCAACAGATGTAAAATATATTTAAAATTGAAATTGAATTGTAAGTTAGAAAGGAAGAGATTTAATGGGAATGTTTATAGTTTACTTTGCGATTATTATGCTATTACCTATATATGCGCAGATGAAGGTAAAAAGCACATATAAAAAGTTTGCAAAAGTTCCAGCACAAAAGGGGATGACGGGTGCGCAAGTTGCTCGTTTAATATTAGATCAGCACGGATTAACAGATGTGCGTGTAGTACCGACACAAGGCGTTTTATCAGATCACTACAATCCAGCAACTAAAACAGTTGCACTATCTGAAGACAATTATTACAACACTTCGATTGCAGGTACAGCGGTAGCAGCGCATGAGGTTGGCCATGCAATTCAGCATAAAGAAGCATATTCGTTATTAACACTACGTGCAAAACTAGTACCTGTAGCAAATATATCTTCTAACTTCTCATGGGTTTTCGTTATGATTGGTATTTTTGCACAATTTTCAGGATTACTTTTATTAGGTATTGTGTTACTTGCAGTTGGAGTAGTTTTCCAAATTGTTACACTTCCAGTAGAGTTTGATGCTTCGAAGCGAGCGATGAATGAAGTTGTGTCACTTGGTATTATTGGTAATAATGAAGAACGATCTGCTCGCAAAGTGCTAAATGCAGCGGCATTAACATACGTTGCAGCGGCGGCAGTAGCTGTATTAGAGTTAGTACGTTTAGTATTAATTTATACAGGTATGCGTTCAGACGATTAATTAAAATACACGCATTCGAGTTTGTTCTCGAATGCGTGTTTTTTTTTGTTATTGAAGTGGTTGTTTTTTTCATCAAACGTAAAGCCTTCACCAGCAACGTCATGCACTTCGGGTTGGCACGATGCCAATCAGTCAGCCGTTGACGAAAGGATGCGGCGCAGTTAGGCTGACTTCCTTGCGATTGAAAAGTGTGGTCTATGAAAATTAATGAAGCGGTTGTTTTTTTTCGTCCAACGTAAAACCTTCACCAGCAACGTCATGCACTTCGATAATCGACACGAACGCGTGAGGATCAATATCGTTAATAATAGATTTTAGGCGAACAAGTTCATTTCGTCCGACCACGCAATATAACACATTTTTATGCTCTTTCGTGAAATGCCCGTGCCCGTCAAAAATCGTCACACCTCGCTCCATTTTCTCAGAAATAAAGTTCGCAATTACATCCGAATGATTTGAAATAATGAGCGCACCTTTTGCAGAATACGCTCCGTCCTGCACTAAATCAATGACACGTCCCCCCACATAAACAGCAACAAGCGTATACATCATGGAACGGGCATCAAGGAATGTTAGCCACGATAATAGAATAACAATGAAATCAAAGGCGAACATCGTTTTTCCCATGCTCCAGCCTAAAAATTTATTTGCGAGACGTGCGATAATATCTACCCCACCCGTAGTGCCGCCACAACGGAATACAATCCCAAGGCCGACGCCGACAAAAACACCTGCAAATAACGCAACAAGTAGCTTATCATCTTGTAAATTCATTTGGAATTCATAATGCTGGAATACCTTTAAAAAGACCGATACTGAAATGGTTCCAACAATGGTATAAGCAAATGCTTTCTTCCCTAAAAGCTTCCAACCTAATATAAACATCGGAATGTTTAAAATTAAATTCAGCAATGCTGGATCCCAGTTTAGTGTAAAATACAAAATAAGGGTAATTCCACTAAAACCGCCTTCTCCAAGATGGTTTTGCATATTAAAGTGAACAAAGCCAAAACTAAAGATAGCTGCACCGATTATGATGCCAATAATATTTTGAATTTTAATGCCTTTCATAGTAAACCTCCTATCAAAAAATGAACAAATTACTCATAAATAAGCATATAATTACGGAAAGATGATGTAAGACTTATTATGTTGCAATTTTCATCTTTTGACAATAGTTAGCGAAATATATACCATAAAGAAAGGAGTGTGAGTCTATGTCGAATGAAATCTCATTGCAGCAGCTGCAGCAGAGAGTTGATAATTATATCGGACAGTTTAAAGAAGGCTATTTTCCGCCGTTTGAAATGCTTGCACGTTTAACAGAAGAGCTAGGAGAATTATCGCGAGAAGTGCAGGATGTTTACGGACATAAGAAAAAGAAAATGACTGAGGATGACAATAGCATTGAAGAAGAGTTAGGAGATTTCTTCTTCGTTTTAGTATGCTTTGCCAATGAGCAAGGTATTCGTCTAGATGAAGCTTTACTACGCGTACTACAGAAATTCGAAACACGAGACAAAGATCGTTGGACACGAAAGGACGAACAGTAAAATGACAATCAAAGTAGCAATTGCCGGTGCACGAGGAAAAATGGGTATAGAAGCAGTACATACAGTTATTAAGCGTGAGGGCATGGAGCTAGTCGCTATACTGGACTACAAGCAAGTAGGACAAACATTGGCAGATCTTGATATCTTCCCGGAAAATTACAAGGTTCCAATTTACACTGATTTTTGTGCATTAGTAGAAGAAACAAAACCAGATGTACTCGTAGATTTAACGAATCCGCATGCGGTTTATGAACATACAAAGCAAGCATTAGTTCATAATGTTCGCCCAGTTATAGGAACAACGGGTTTTACAGATGAGCAGTTAGTAGAATTAAAAGAACTCGCGGCATCTAAAAAAATGGGTTGCATTATTGCTCCAAATTTTGCAATTGGTGCGATTTTAATGATGAAGTTTGCACGTGAAGCGGCAAAGTATTTACCGAACGTTGAAATTATCGAAATGCATCATGATAATAAACTAGATGCGCCGTCTGGAACTGGTTTAAAAACAGCGCAAATGATTGCGGAAGTTCGTGACCCAAAAGGCCAAGGTCATCCGAACGAAAAAGAAATGATGCAAGGCGCGCGTGGAGCAGAGTTTGAAGGTATGCATATTCACTCTGTCCGTCTTCCAGGACTCGTTGCACATCAACAAGTATTATTTGGCGGTGAAGGGCAGTTGCTAACAATTCGTCATGATTCGTTCAACCGTGAATCATTTATGAGCGGCGTAACATTCTGTATCGAAAGAGTACTGGATATGGAAGATTTAGTATATGGCTTGGAAAATATCATATAATAGAAGGAATGAATAATATGAAAATTGCTTTAATTGCACACGACCGAAAAAAAGATAATTTAATTCAGTTTGCCATCGCATACCGTGATATTTTAGCTGAGCATGATCTGTATGCTACAGGCACAACAGGCTTATTAATTAGTGAGGAAACGGGTTTAACGATTACGCGTTTTCGTTCGGGTCCACTAGGGGGCGACCAACAAATTGGTGCAATGATTGCAAATGATGATATGGATATGGTGTTTTTCTTCCGTGACCCGTTAACGGCCCAGCCACATGAACCGGATGTTGCAGCGCTTGTTCGTTTATGTGATTTATATCATATCCCGCTCGCAACGAATATGGGAACAGCGGAAATTTTATTAAAAGGCTTAAAAGAAGGATTTGTTGATTGGAGAATTATTCAAGAGCGACGCCAGTAAATTTAATAGTTGGCGCTGTTATATTACATTGTTGTTCTTCAAATGTTTCCATAAGTAGATGGATTCACCTTCGCGCCTATCGCAAAAACGAGCAGCTAGGGCGAATCCATGGCAGTAAAAAATCAACAATTAGAAATAGCAGCGTCAAACATAGAAATGGCAAAAGAAAGGGTGAAGATGCGGATGCGAAAACTTAAGATTGGTATAACATGTTACCCAACAGTTGGCGGTTCAGGTGTAATTGCAACAGAGCTTGGCAAAATGCTTGCAGAACGTGGGCATGAAATACATTTCATTACGTCGAGCGTACCTTTTAGATTAAATAAAATATATCCGAACGTCTTTTTCCATGAAGTCGAAGTGAACAATTACTCAGTATTTCAATATCCACCGTATGATATTGCGCTTGCTAGTAAAATGGCGGATGTTATTCAAGATGAGCAACTAGATGTTTTGCATGTGCATTATGCAATCCCACATGCGGTGTGTGCTGTACTGGCTCGCGAGATGAGCGGTGAGAAAGTCGGCATTGTAACGACATTACATGGTACAGATATATCAGTTTTAGGGGAGGATTCTACGCTTGCACAAGCAATTAAATATGGTATTAACCGTTCCGATTGCGTAACGGCAGTGTCCGATTCCTTAAAGAAGCAAACGTATGAGTTGATTGACACAACGAAGGAAATTGAAACCATTTATAATTTCGTCGATGGCAATGTGTTCAAGCCGCTCGATCCAGGTAATTTGAAGGAACAATTCGGTATCCCCAAAGAAGAGCGTGTCATTATTCACGTCTCGAACTTCCGCAAAATAAAAAATCTGCCGGACGTTGTAAATTCTTTCGTGAAAATTCGTGACGTCATGCCAGTGAAACTTTTATTAGTAGGCGACGGACCGGAGAAGCAGCGAATAATGGATTTAGTAAAAGCCACTCCTTACAAGCAGGATGTATTATTTTTAGGGAAGCAGGAAAATATCGCGGAGCTGTTTGCGATTAGTGACTTAAAACTTCTACTTTCCGAAAAAGAGTCATTTGGGCTGGTGTTACTGGAAGCAATGGCATGCGGAGTCCCAGGTATAGGAACTGCAATCGGTGGCATTCCAGAAGTAATCGATCATGATGAAAATGGCTATTTAGTAGAGCTAGGAGATACAGATGCTGTGGCTCATTATGCGATCGAACTACTGAGTGATGAAGCTAAACTACTTCGTTTCCGTCAAGCAGCAATAAATGCTGTTCAACAAAAGTTCCACTCCGAAAAAGTAATTCTCCAATACGAACAATTATATGAACGACTGGCGGCTGTAAAATTATGAATACGAAGAACTGGCAGGCAGCAATGCAGGTCATTGAAAAAATAGAACAAGCTGGTTTTGAGGCAGTTGTAGTTGGCGGTGCGGTACGTGATCTGTATTTACAAAAGGCAAGTCATGATGTAGATGTAGCAACAAGTGCACTACCAACAGAAGTGAAGGCGCTATTTTCAACTACGATTGATGTCGGCATTGAACATGGCACCGTCCTTGTTACGGACATGGTCGAGCCCATTGAAGTAACGACATATCGCACAGATGGAACGTATGTAGATCATCGTCGTCCGGATGCTGTACAATTTGTTCGCACATTGAAAGATGATTTACAGCGCCGTGATTTCACGATGAATGCAATGGCCCTTACACGTACGAATGAGCTGATTGACTTATATGGTGGTAAAGCAGATATTGATGCGAAAATGATTCGTGCAGTTGGCGACCCCGTGCTTCGTTTTCAAGAGGATGCACTACGAATGCTACGAGCTGTCCGCTTTAGTGCGCAGCTCGGTTTTGCCATTGAAGAAGCGACAATGATGGCAATCAAGCAGCATGCAGCAACGATTCAGTATGTTGCGATGGAGCGAATCCATGCTGAGCTATCGAAAATTTGGACAGGTAAGTATGTGGCAATTGGTCTCGCTTCACTAGAGCAGTCGGAGCTAGCAAGCTTTTTACCAGGTCAATTTAAGGCCTCGCAATGGGCAGACTTTCAAACTGAGGACCGCATTGTCGGCTGGGCGTATTTATGTGTATTAAATGCCGATTTCGACGCACAGCTATTAACGGTTTATAAATGCTCCAATAAAGATAAAGCCTTTGTTAAGCAAGTTCTACAGGCATATAAAGCGCTTGAGGCAGGGTGGCAGCCGGTACATTATTTCCGATATGAACTTTATGCACTACAAACGGCATACCGCTTTGCACAGTGGCAACAAGGAGAGCAAACCGTTTCTTTTGAAGAAATCGAACAAAATAAATTAGCTCTACCAATTCAGCAAACGTCAGAACTTGCAGTATCAGGTCATGATTTTATGCAATGGACAAGTAAAAAGAGAGGTCCTTGGTTAAAACAGGTACTAAATGATGCCCTACAAGCCGTACTAAACGGGGAAGTAGCCAATGATCCACAACAGTTAAAGGAATGGTTAATAAATGCGTTTAACGATGAAGGATGAGCTTTTACAACGGTTTTTACAAGCAAAGGGTTCACCTATTTCTGGTCAGCAGCTCGCTGATGATTTTCAAGTTTCACGTACTGCGATTTGGAAGCATCTACAGGCATTGCAGCAGGACGGGTACACATTTGAAACCGTGAAGAAAAAAGGTTATAAGCTAGTAGATGTGCCAGATGTTGTTGACGTAGCCCAGTTGAAAGCACAGTTAACGACGGAGCGTTTTGGACAAACAGTGCACTATTTTGAGGAAGTACAATCTACGCAATTAATTGCCCATGATTTAGTTCGCGCGGGTGCTCCGGACGGGACGGTCGTGCTAGCAGAGTTTCAAACGGCTGGACGTGGTCGCATGATGCGTGAGTGGAATTCGAGTGCAGGTAAAGGGATTTGGATGACGGTCATCATTCGTCCCGATGTGTTACCACACCAAGCCCCACAGTTTACACTCGTAACAGCAGTAGCGGTCATACACGCCATGAAGGCACAGTTCAAAAACTTTACACCAGAAATAAAATGGCCGAATGATATTTTAATTAATGGCCGCAAATGTACAGGTATTTTAACAGAAATGGTTTCCGAGACAGACCGCATACAAGCGCTACTCATTGGAATCGGCATTAATGTTAATCAACAAATGAGTGATTTTCCAGACGAGCTACAATCGATTGCGACGTCGATTGCAATTGAAGAGGGCGAGAAAATTGACCGTGCACAGTTTGTTGCGAATGTACTAGAATTTCTAGAGCAATATAGCGATCATTACATAAAGCACGGTTTTGGTTTAATTAAAGAATTATGGGAAAATGCTTCCGGTACAATCGGCAAGCAAGTGAAGGCGACGACGCTTCGTGAAGTTGTTGAAGGAGTAGCGGTCGGGATTACGGAAGATGGTGTTTTAGAAATCCGTTTGCCGAATGGAGAAATTCAAGGTATTTATTCAGCCGATATTGAAATAAAAAAATAATGTTACGAAAATGATTTACTGTACGTTTTCTTCCAAACTTGTTATAGTAGCCGTAGGACAGTATCAACTGTGAACTGTACCTTTTGTAATACAAACTACAACAACATATCTGCCTTGATCTTATATGACAGGGACGGAAGAAAACACGCGTTTAAACCTATCTTCACGTATGACGCTACCCTTCTGTCTAATTTTAGATAGAAGGGTATTTTTTTGTGTATAGAAAAGTACAACATTCCTATATACAAAAGAAAGGACATCAACTCGCACTATAGTGGTGCGAAATGTGTCTTTCTAATGTTTTCTTCTTAAAAAGAGGAGGAGCGTAATGAAAACAACTAGTGATTTTCTCAAAATGAAGAAGCAGGACGAAAAAATTGTCATGATTACTGCCTATGATTATCCAAGCGCAAAATTTTCAGAAGATGCCGGTGTCGACATGATTTTAGTAGGCGATTCTCTTGGCATGGTCGTGCTCGGCTATGATTCAACAATGCCAGTAACAGTGGAGGATATGGTGCATCATAGTAAAGCCGTTCGCCGCGGCGCACCAACTACATTTATTGTGGTGGACATGCCATTTGGTTCTTATCATGGTAATATAAATGACACTTTAAAGACAGCGGTTCACATGATGCAAGCGACGAATGCCAATGCGCTAAAAGTAGAGGGCGCGGGTGAAGTAGTCGACGTTATTAAAAAGCTTACGAATGCTGGAATTCCAGTCGTAGCACACCTTGGTTTATTGCCGCAATCAGCTGGCGTACTTGGGGGCTATAAAGTACAGGGCAAAACAGCGGAGCAGGCTGTACAACTAATTGAGGATGCGAAAGCATGTGAAGAGGCGGGTGCGTGTGCAGTCGTTTTAGAATGTATTCCATACCAGCTAACAGAGGCCGTTTCTCGCGTGTTAACAATTCCTACAATCGGTATTGGAGCAGGAGTTGAAGCAGATGGACAAGTACTTGTATTCCATGATTTATTACAATATGGCAAGCATCATATCCCGAAATTTGTTAAAGGCTTTGCAGAGGTAGGGATTGAAATAGAGCGTGGCATTAACGGTTATACAAAGGCAGTGAAGGCAGGCACATTCCCTAGTGATCCACACCGTTTTACAATGAATGATACTCAGTTGAATCAATTATACGGAGGCGTCAATTAAATGAAGGTAGTCCACACAATAGCTGAATTAAAAGAACTCGTATCAGCGGCGAAAATAGCAGGGAAATCAATTGGTTTTGTGCCAACAATGGGTTATTTACACGAAGGTCACTTAGCATTAGCTACCAATGCAAGCAGGGAAAATGACATTGTGGTGATGAGCATTTTTGTCAACCCAACACAGTTTGGACCAACTGAAGATTTCAGCTCGTACCCACGTGATTTACCGCATGATACTGCACTTGCAGAAACAGTGGGCGTAGATATCATTTTTGCACCGAGTGTCGAGGAAATGTACCCAACTGACGGTGGTATATACATTCGTGCAGGAAGGCAAGCTGAAATTTTATGCGGCGCTACACGTCCAGGGCATTTTGACGGCGTACTGCAAGTTGTAGCAAAGCTCTTTAATTTAGTCCAGCCAAACTATGCGTATTTTGGACAAAAGGATGCACAGCAAGTAGCGATTATTCAAACGATGGTACGTGACTACAACTTCCCACTAGAGCTACGCATTGTACCGATTGTGCGCGAAGAGGACGGCTTAGCAAAATCAAGCCGCAACGTCTATTTATCAGCACAGGACCGTACAGAAGCACCGGCTATTCACGCCGCACTACGCTTAGCTCATGACCAGATGTTAAAAACAGGGAATGTGGGACAGGCGGTGGCGATCGCATCAGCGTATATTGAAGAACATACATCAGGCAGTATTGACTACTTGCAGCTTTTATCCTATCCAGATTTAAGTGCTATTAATGACAAAACGGAACAAGTGCTACTAGCGACTGCAGTTTATATTGGCAAAACACGTTTAATTGATAATGTCATCTTTTCATTAAAAGGGGAAAAAGCATATGTTTAGAATGATGATGAATAGTAAAATCCACCGCGCGCAAGTAACGCAAGCAGATTTAAATTATGTTGGTTCAATTACAATTGATGCAGATTTACTAGATGCAGTAGGGATGCTCCCAAATGAAAAAGTGCATATTGTTAATAATAACAACGGCGCACGCTTTGAGACGTATATTATTGCAGGAGAGCGCGGTTCAGGTGTGATTTGTGTAAACGGTGCAGCAGCCCGCCTTGTACAAAAGGGCGATATTGTCATTATTATTTCTTACGTCTATGTAGACAACAATGAAGTAGCCGACCATCAGCCAACCGTAGCAATTATGGGCGAAAATAATACGATTAAAGATATTATCAGCTACGAGCCAGAAGCAACAGTTATGTAAAAAAAAAGCCGAATTCAGCAGCTTAACGACTGAATTCGGCTTTTCTAATTGTTATGCTGGAATCGCGGGTACTTTTCGTAAGCTGCTCGCAATTAGGACATAAAAAATGATGCTAATCAAAATGAGAAATGTAATGAAGGAAATAAATGTTAAATCATTGAAAACAGTTAGTAGAGATTCATACAAATCAAAAATGACAGTTGCAATTGGTACGAAAACGAGACAGCCAATGTACGAATAGCCGCCGATTGTCCCAAATCTGTAAAACATCATGTTAATGAATAGTCCGAACATTAACGCATTTATTAGCAATACGGCATCTAGTAAAAAGGTTTGCATGAACGGGTGTTCTACATTGAAAAGTAAAATAGGATGGATTAATATCGCATTTTTAATGTTAAGTGAGCTGGATAATAATGTGATTCCTTCGTGGAATAAACCAATAATTAAAGCACCAACAATACTCCATGTTACAAAAAACAATCCAATAATCGCAATATATTGTACTCGATTCACACCAAGTTTTAAAAAATAGGGCATCGTTTTGTTTATCAGTTTAGAAGCCATAATGGAGTAAAAAATATAAACGGGAATAGAAATTGATAATAAGAAATGAATATTTTCACTGAACGCATGGTTTAAAAAGAAAGACAATAAAACAATGCTAGTGATAATGCTCCAGAAAATGATGTTTTGTTTTTTATAGCTAAGAAATAGAACATAAAAACTTCCCTTTACTATATTCATACATACAAACCTTCCTTCTGCTGTTTACTTAAATACACTAGCATGTCGTGCAATGAAACATTTTCGAATTTTAAGTCTGTTTGTTCAATGGATTGCCCGTTTAAATAAATGATTGCTGTCAATTCATTCATAAATGTGTGTTTATAAATGACTTCGAAAGGTTCGATCACTTTTTCCACGTTTTGAGGTGCACCCTTTACGGCAATAACATAGTCATTCCACTCATCAAAGTTCTTTTGCAATAGCAATTTTCCTTCTTGCATAATGAGTACTTCATCAAATAAATTGCTTGCTTCATCAATTAAATGCGTGGATAAAATAAAAAGTCGAGGATATTTAGCCTGCTGACTAATCAAAAGGTCATAAAATAAACTTCTTGCAGCTACATCTAGACCAATATATGGTTCGTCAAAAATTGTAATGGATGTATTACTCGCAAAACCAGTAATGATACCTAGAGCCGAAACCATTCCTTTTGAAAGATTTTTAATTTTATCCTTTTTGTTTAGAGCGAAAAGCTGAATGAGCTCTAATGCTAGCTCCGCATCCCAATTTGGATAAAAGAAGCTACTAGCCTTTAAACTTTGCCCTATCGTCAATTCCTCCTGGAAGTTTCCAGTTTCCGCAACAAAGCATATATCCTTTAAAATACGTGAATTATTAAAGACGTTTTTGCCATTAACAAGGATCTCCCCATTTGTAGCAGGAATGAGCCCAGCTAGTAAATTTAAAAATGTAGTTTTTCCGGCACCATTATGGCCTAAGAAACCGATAATTTTTGGACCTTCAATTTTAAAGGAAATATTTTTTAATGCTCGCTTTTCCTTGTAAGACATACTCACATTTCTCGTTTCGATTATCATACGTTATCCCCTTCGTAACATATTGTTTAATTCTTCTTCCGAGATGCCAAGTCTAGTTGCTTCATTTTTCAATGGTTCAATGTAGTTAAAGAAAAAACTTTCTTTTCTCTCCTCGATCAAAATAGAGCGAGCGTCAGCACTGACAAACATACCAACACCTCGTTTTTTGTAAATTATGCCTTTATCTACTAATTCATTAACCCCTTTGCCTGCAGTAGCAGGGTTTATCTGATATTCCTTGGCAAATTCATTCGTTGACGGGATACGATCTTCAGGCATTAATATTTCATCCAAAATAGCATCCTCAATACGCTCTCGAATTTGCTGGAAAATGGGCTTTTCATTGCTGAGCGATTGATTCACAATACACCTCCTAGTTATTTGGTTAGTTGGTTGTGTAACTAACTGTATAACTATTTCGTTTTTTCGTCAACTATTTTTTGATAATATTTCCATTAGTGGTATTTGATCCTCGGGATAAAAAACCTTTATTTTACATTTTTCTGCGTAGTTTTTCTAAGATATATTTTTCCTTATGCGCCCAACTAAGTCAGTGATATATACTAAAACAGGCAACAGATGATTAGAATAAGGGAGTGTTTTTTTGACAACATTTAAAATTCCAACGATTGATGACGTGGCACGGCAAGAAGCGAGCCGTTACATTGATTCATTAACAAAGCCACAGGGGGGAGTCTTGGTCGCTTAGAAGAACTTGCCATTGCGGTTGCAGGTATGACAGGACAAGTAAAACTTGATTTACAACCTGGTATTTTAATATTTGCAGCAGATCATGGCATTGTTGCTGAAGGGGTTTCGGCTTTTCCACAAGAAGGAACGGTACAAATGGCGTTAAATATGGTCGATGGTGGTGCGGGCATTAACGTGTTCGGTCGTCAAATTGGTGCGGACGTAACTGTTTATGACGAAGGTGTGTTAACGGATTTTGACACAGATGGCGTTGTAAACAAGAAAGTACGTCGGGCAACAGGAAACTTTGTAAAAGAACGTGCAATGACGATTGATGAAGCAAAACAAGCGGTTCTTGTTGGGTACGAAGCGGCTAAGAGAAAGATAGCGTGCGGTGTTGGCTGTTTAATCGTGGAGGAAGTAGGTATTGGTAATACTACACCAAGTAGTGCATGCTTTGCTGCGATGACAAAAATCGATCCGAGTGAGCTTGTTGGACGTGGGACAGGTATTTCGGTCACGCAACTTGTACATAAAGCAGATATTATTCGTGCTGCAATTGGCTTCCATAGTGCTGATGGACAAAATGGTTATGAGCTCCTTAGTCAAGTGGGAGGGTTAGAAATGGGGGCAATGGCAGGTGTGATGATTGATGCTGCTGAAAATCGCGTGCCAATTTCACTGGACGGCTTTATTTGTATGGTTTCTACTTGTATTGCTCGATTACTTGCACCAGGCGTTGAAGAGTATATGATTGTCGGTCACCGCTCTATGGAACCAGGTCATTCAAAAGCAATTGAATTTCTCGGCAAAGATCCACTTGTTGAATTAAACCTACGTCTCGGTGAAGGTACCGGTGCAGCGATTGCCTATCCGATACTTCTAGCAGCCAATGCGATGATTAAGGAAATGGCAACGTTTGAAAGTGCTAACGTTGCGAAGAAGACTGAAATTTAATGAAGCGCTACAACAAATAAATATAGAAAGAAGTCTGTCCAAATGGTTCAGACTTCTTTTTTTTAATCATATGATGTGTTAGTAGTTCCAGTTGCCAATTTGAAGTTATGACGGACGGTTGAGGACATTATTCAGTATACCAAAAACGAATATGAGAAAAGTGTTTGACCAGGCTTTATCATTCCATATTAGGAGGGATTGTTTAATGAAAAACTTGATTCATATGATCATAACAGCAGCAATTTTAGTCTTTATTTATTACGTAACACATGGTCAACTAGATTTAAATGTACTGCTATTTATTGCAATTATTATGTTGATTCTGATTGTGTCGAGTGTACTCGCGACAAAAATGCATCCGCAACATGCAGAGAAACTTGGACTCATAATAAGCTTTTCTATCATCGTATTGTTTGGGCCCTGTTTTGCAGTATATGGAGCATTAGGTGACCTGGCGGAGCCTTTAACAAGCGAGGTGTTTATGCGCTGTATATTAATGTTTTCAATAGCGCCGATTATATGGTTAGCTGCAGTTATTCTTTCTTACCGTCATTATTTTATTCAACATTAGAATTATTACAAATATTTCTGGATTTAGCATGGATGTTTGGGAAAGGATGAAAAATTATCAACAGTATTGAAATGTTTTTGTCACATTCACAGGGATAAGATTGATTAGTATAATAAAATTTGCTAAAAAAGTACTGGAATATCATGAATAGCTCAGTTAATTTATTAATGTAAAATAACATTGGGAAATGTTTCAAATGTAATTTGTTATATATATAATTGTAATAGTTTTGAAATATTAGAAGTGTACAATTAAACCTAGGTAATAAAGTTGCGGTTTATACTGCGAAAACTAGGAGGATTGTACTCATATGATGTTAAAAAAGGTTTTGGCTTTAGCAAGTGCAATAACATTTAGTTGTGTACTGTTTGTCAATACAACTTTTGCTGCAACCCATACAGTAAAATCCGGTGAAACACTTGAAAAAATTTCTGAGAAATACGAAACGACAGTGGATGTACTACTTGACTTAAATGATTTAAAAAGTACGGAAGAAGCAGAGTTAGGATTGGTACTACAGCTCCCAAGTCATATTAAAAATAAACCAGCCGTTCAGATTGACGAAGAAGAAGAACTAGATGTAGTAAAAACGTTCAAAGTATCTGCATCCGCGTACACAGCATATTGTACCGGATGTTCAGGATTTTCAAGAACGGGCATTAACCTACGAAAAGATCCAGGTATTAAAGTCATTTCTGTAGATCCGAAAGTCATTCCACTAGGTACAAAGGTTTGGGTGGAAGGCTACGGTATTGCGATTGCTGGGGATACAGGTGGCTCAATTAAAGGCAATAAAATCGATATTCTTGTTGCAGATAAAGCAACAGCCTACAAATGGGGACGCCGAACAGTGACGGTGAAGATTTTAAAATAATTTGCTAGGCAGCTTAAGGGCTGTGCCAAAGGTGGTAATATAACCTTTTGGCACAGCCTTTATTATTGTCTATGGAAGTCAATTTCTTATAAACGTCAAAAGGTAGAATGAAAGCATCATTCTCTCATTTAACACCGATCATTTTCTTGTATACTAAAAGGAACGAATTACAGGTGGTGTTTCCAAATGAGTGCAACCCAAACATCCCTTGAGCCTATAAATCGCACTTAAGAATCCAAGAAGTATAGTAAAGGAGAGAACATGATGACAAATTCCGTATTATGTATTGGCGAGCTGCTAGTTGATTTTTTCAGTATGGAAGTGGATGTAGATTTAAATAAAGCGCAGCACTTTGAAAAACAAGCAGGTGGTGCCCCTGCGAATGTGTGCGCGGCAATTGTGAAACTTGGAGGTAGAGCTGTTTTTGCTGGGAAAGTAGGCAATGATGCATTTGGTCATTTTTTAGAGCAAACACTAGTGGATGCAGGGGTAGGTATAGACTTTCTTGTGAAGGATGGCGAAGTTCCAACAACACTCGCTTTTGTATCAAGAGTAGCAGGGGGTGAGCGCGACTTCTTATTTAATCGCGGTGCGGATGCACAGTTCACACGCGCAGATGTGGATGAAACAACTTTCATTCAGTACAAACTTGTTCATTTCGGTTCGGCAACGGCACTATTGAGCGATCCATTTTATTCGGCATATACGCATTTTTACGAGCAATTTCATGCGCAGGGCTCATTTTTATCATTTGATCCCAATTACCGTGAAGATTTATGGAAGGGGCACCGTACGGAATTTATTGAGAGGTGCCAGCCATTTTTACAGCGTGCTCAATTTGTGAAGGTAAGCGAGGAGGAACTGGAGATTTTAACAGGTCAATCATCGCTCTCAGTAGGTGTCGCGCGAATGCATGATTTAGGCGTTAAGTGGCTTGCCGTGACATGTGGAGAGGCGGGTACGTATTTCTCAGACGGGGATACGCTCGTGCAAATACCTTCTATTAAAATAGTGTCCATTGATTCCACCGGTGCGGGGGATGCGTTTGTTGGGGCGATGCTCTGTCAGTTTGCGCAACAAGCGGAGCCAGGAGCAGTGAAGCAGGAAAAGTTACTAAAAATGGTGGCGTTTGCGAATCGAGTTGGCGCTAAAGTTTGTGAAAAAGTTGGTGCCATCACCGCGCTCCCAGAACTAGCAGATGTGCTAGAATAGACTGGATAGGAGGGTTAACTATATGAAAATAGCTTTATTACTAGGTGCCATTTTTGCTTTATTTGCTGTCGCGCTCGGGGCATTTGGCGCACACGCACTGAAAGACAAATTTGCAGAACCACGCTATGCGGAAACATGGGAAACGGCTGTCCGTTATCAAATGTATCATGGGCTCGCATTATTATGTGTTGGAATTATGGATGATGTATTTGGTGGGATGGTAGGCCTTACATGGGCAACATACTTACTAGCAGCAGGTGTCATCGTATTCTCAGGTAGCTTGTATGTGCTGTCAATCACAGGCATTCGTAAGCTTGGTGCTATTACTCCAATTGGTGGGGTTCTATTACTTGCTGGCTGGGGTTGTGTCATTGCAGCCATTTTATAAATAAGAAAATGTTTACTGTAAATGGTCTTTATATAGTACATTTTAATTTGCAAATCATTCATTGCGTTCCATAATTTTACATGATATCGTGAAACTGAGGTGAAAGTTGAATGAAACAATTTGATGTAGCAATAATCGGCGCGGGTCCAGGGGGCTATGTGGCAGCCATTCATGCGGCTAAAAGAGGGATGAGCGTAGCGCTTGTAGAAAAGGGAAAGGTAGGCGGCGCATGTTATAATGTCGGCTGTATTCCGTCTAAAATTATGCTTGAACATAGTAAGCTTGTTCAGGAAATCCAGCGCGGCAAGGACTGGGGCATTACTGTTCCCCTGGTAAACATTGATTTCCCGAAATTAATGAAACGTAAAGATATTGTCGTACAGCAGTTATTAGCTAATATTGAAGGTTTTATTGAAAGTGCAAAAATTACGATGTACCGTGGTGAGGCAAGCGTATCAGCTGATCGGATCGTGTACGTTGGTGAGGAAGCGTTTGAAGCGAAAAATGTTATACTCGCAACAGGAAGTCGACCTTTTGTACCGCCATTTAAAGGGATTGAAACGGCTACCTATTTTACGACGGATACTTTTTTTGATATCGCACAATTACCAAAGCAGCTAACAATTATTGGTGGTGGAGTTATTGCGATTGAAATGGCGTTTAGTTTAGCACCACTGGGAACAAAAGTTACTGTGTTAAACCATAGCGCGGACATTTTGCAAACCGAAGAAGCAGATGCACGCCCAATCATTAGAGAAAAAATGGCGAAACTAGGGATTGAGCTTGTATTAGACTTTAGTTTTGAAGCAATTAAGGGCCATGAAATACATACATCAAAAGGCGTTTATACATACGAAAATTTATTATTTGCAACAGGGCGCCGTCCGAACGTGGAAATCGCGGAAAGTTTAGGCCTTGCGATGGACGGACGTTTAATTGCAGTGAATGAGCATTACGAAACGAGTATTCCCGGGATTTATGCAATTGGGGACTTAGTTGGCGGCTACCAGCTAGCACACTCTGCCTCGGCGGAAGGCAAGCATGCAATCGATTCGATGCTAGGGGAGCACCCTATACCTGTCAATCAAACCAACATCCCACGCTGCGTCTATACAAATCCTGAAATTGCAACATTCGGCTTACTTGAGCATGAAGTGTCAGAAGAAGCCATCGTCACAAAAATAGCACTCCCAACAAATCCGAAAGCATTGATGGAAGGCAATACAGAAGGCTTTATAAAGCTGATTACTGCAACATTAGGCGGCCGAATTTTAGGTGCCTGCGTAGTTGGAGATGGGGCAACGGAAATTCTGAATTCTATGCTAGCGGTGAAGGTGGCAGGTGGAACTGCGAAGGATTTAGAAGGTATGATTTTCCCACATCCGACTGTGAGTGAGCATATTGGTGATGTTGCTGGGGCGGTGTTTGGATTGGGGATCCATTTTTAAATAAATCTAAGAGTATAACATAATATTGAATATTTAGTATGCATGGAATAATGCTTAGAGTTGTATTTTTATCTGTCATCGTAATTATTTTTTTCAAAGTGCCATTTCTAACCCAAAACTCTAATTTCTACTATACTCAACTAGTAATTTTATCAAAAGGACGTGTCGATATGTCAGACGAACAGCGCTTAATTGCGCTTGAAAAAGAAGTGGAAGATGTGTTGTTTCGGCTAATGGAGTTAGAGGTAATAGAAGAGATTGCAGAGATGAGCTTTGTATTTGCGGGGTTACTTGCATCACTGCAGGAGCATGAGCTAATTAGCTTTAAGCTTGATATGTTAGTAAATCCGGAAAATTGTTACCCAGAAACAAAATTGTTACTTGAAAGTTTGCACGAGGTGAAGGAGCGTTATTATCGTCGCCGTAAGTTGTTAACACACCGAGATATTTTGAAAATTTGGTTGCGTAAAAATAGTCGTTACAAATCGGAGTTTTTACCGACGATGTTTTAATATAAAACGTTGCGAATTATGTATTCGTAGCGCACAAAGGCTTGGTTCTCGTTAAACAGAGCCAAGCCTTTGTGAATTATTTAGATGATGTTTTTTGTAAAAATGCTTTAGTCCGTTCATGTTGTGGATTGTCGAATAATTCGTCGGGATGATTTGCTTCGATAATTTCGCCGCCATCCATAAAGACGACTTTATTCGCAACTTCTTGAGCAAAGCCCATTTCATGTGTAACGACGATCATTGTCATATGTTCTTCAGCGAGGTCCTTCATTACTTTTAACACTTCGCCTGTTAGCTCCGGATCGAGTGCAGAGGTGGGTTCATCGAATAATAAAATTTGCGGGTTCATCATAAGTGCTCGCGCAATGGCTACACGTTGTTTTTGACCGCCAGATAGATTGGCAGGGTAGACATGCGCCTTGTCTGTTAAGCCTACTTTTTGTAAGAGATCTTGACTGCGTTTTTGAATCGCTTCAGCAGATTCGGTTTTAAGTAAAGTTGGTGAGATTTCTAAGTTTTCCTTCACCGTTAAATGAGGAAACAGATTGAAATGCTGGAATACCATGCCCATTTTTGCGGTAATTTTTTTTACCTCTTGTGGCTTTGCGTACACACCATCTTTTACTAAATAATCGCCCTCAACAAGGATGCTCCCGCCGTTAATTTGTTCTAAATGAACTAAGCTGCGTAGCATTGTACTTTTTCCTGAACCAGAAGGCCCAATGACGGCAACTACATCATTTTTTTCAATATTAAATGAAATTTGTTTCAATACTTGTAATTGATCGAACGATTTTTTCAAATTCGATATTTCGATAAGAGCCATCGTATGCACCTCTTTTATTCAAATTTAAAGCGTCTTTCCAACCATTTAAAGAAGATCGTTAACAGCAGCGTCATGACTAAATATATAGCACCAGCGATGAAATATGGAACGATTGTAAAGTCACGGTTTACGGCTGTTTGCGCGAAATGGAGCAATTCAGGAACGGCAACTGCATAAAGAAGGGCTGTATCTTTAATCAGTGTCACGGATTCATTCGATATAGCAGGAAGCGCCACTCGGAACATTTGTGGCAAAATAATGCGCGTTATCGTTTGCCATTTAGTTAAGCCTAACACTTGTGCAGCTTCGTATTGACCTTTATCAACCGAGAGCAAGCCACCACGGAAAATCTCAGCAAAATACGCTGCATAATTTAATGAGAAGCCTAAGCATGCTGCTACAAAACGGTCCAATACTAAATATTCACCAATGCCCGGAATCATCGGTAATCCGAAACAAATGACTAATAATTGTAATAAGAGCGGCGTCCCACGCATGACGTAAATATATGTATGCGCTGACCAAGAGAGCGCTTTAAAGCGACTTTTTACAGCGAGTGTCAATAAAAATCCGAATGGAATCGAGATAAGAATCGCAATAATGAACAATAGAACGGTCATTTTGGCGCCTTCAAGCATCGGTAAAACCATTGTATTAAAATAGTCGGACATCAACGTTTCCCTCCCAAAAAGATAAGTGTTTCATTAGAAAAGACACAACTCGCCCAAAATAGGCGAGTTGATGTTCTTTCTTATGTGGTTAAGATATTTATATTTTCATAACCATCGAGGAAACTCTTATGTGTGCAAGTATTTGATTTGTTTATTAAGGGTCTTTACCAAAACATGTCCTTTACTTTAAAAGAAAGTGTACTACTTTAAAGACACATGGAACGGAAGGCGGCGACTCCTACGGGAAAAGCGTGAGCCTTGAGACCCCGCACGAAGCGTTTAGGAACGAAGGGCTAAGAACGCCACGTCCTGTGGCAACGCCTTCGTGACCAACATCGTGTTGGCCCGAGGAGGCTTAAGCCACGCCCGTGGAAAGCGACCGCCTGGAGTGGAATGTGCTATCAAGTTCAGATTTTGGTGTAGAGCCTTTATTTTAAAACTTTATTTTCGCCGAACCATTTTTTAGAAATTTCGGCTGCTGTACCGTCTTCATTCATTTTATCTAAAGCAGCTTGTAATTTTTCGAGTAATGCTTCATTACCTTTTTTCACACCAATACCATATTGTTCAGGTGCTAATGACTCATCAAGAATTTTAAATGTATCTTGCTCTTGCGTCATATAGTATTCTCCGACAACTTCGTCAATAATCACTGCTTGAACGCGGCCTGTTTTTAAATCCGTTAAAGCTAATACATTATCTGAGAATTCTATTACTTTTTTTACTTCGCTATGAATCGGATTTGCATTTAGTGCATCCACAGCTGAAGAAAGTGCTTGAACGCCAATTTCCGTACCTGCTAAATCACTTAATGAAGTAAGTGTTGAATCTTTTAATGTCATGACAACTTGTGAGTTTTCTAAGTATGGTTTTGTAAATAATACTTTTTCTTTACGCTCATCCGTAATTGTGTAACCATTCCAAATTAAATCGATACGGCCACTACTTAATTCTGTTTCTTTCGTTTTCCAATCAATTGGTTGGAAAGTTACTTCTACGCCCATATGTTCAGCTGCAGCGCGTGCATAGTCAATGTCGAAGCCAACGATTTCATTTTTTTCATCACGGAAGCCCAGTGGTGCAAATTTATCATCAATACCGATGATAATAGTGTCCTTTTCGGCTACGTCATCCGTTGAAGTTGACGTTCCGCAAGCTGTTAAGACAGTGAGTAATGCTGTAAATGCAAAAAGTAATGTTACAATACGTTTCATTTTTATTATCCCCTTTGTATATGTATTTTTCTGCGAATTCCCTTTAGTGTGCTAAATCACTAATACGTTAAAGAGTATCATCGCAAGTTTATTATGTCAATGGGAGATATGATAAGAATTAGGGGATAGTATACTTTGAAGTTGGCACTGCAAAACATGCTTCTCTCTAAATAACTAGAGCGAAGCATGTTCGTTATTCATTAATGTCATAAATTAAAACGTCAAATAATTGTTCATTGACATAAAGTAAAATCGCCCATTGTCCGGGCTGTAGTATTTTCACATGAGAAGGGGCATGTGCATCAGCTCCATTTACTGGTCCGCTTAGGCCGATTGTCCAGCCATCTGTTAATATGGGGTGGACTATTTGTAAATCTTTATGAACTCCAACAACTGTTAGCTTTGTATCTAGGTTTTGCTCGATCCCCCAAACATGCCACATCCACTTTTGTGTTGTTAAACTTGGCGCGTCTACACCGATCACACCTGACTTATTTTCATTGCCGATAATTCCAGCCTCTCCAAATTTCATTGCTTTTTTATCCCAGTCTATTGCCTCGAAGTCACTTGGTTGAACATAAGCGGGAATATTTTCAGGTAACGAGATTTCTGATGGTGCAGTTTCATTTGGTGTACAGCTAACTAGAAAAATCAGTAGGAGTAATAAAGCGGTTGGTATCCATTTTATCTTCATGCAAATCCTCCTCTTAGATTGTTATTATGTCTTGCATTCTATTTGAATACTGAAATTATTAATGCAGATGTTTTTTTTTCATAAATGCTGTAATTGGAGAAATTAACCTACAACTTATTTGAAATTAAGCGTCAATGGCACTTATTTGCGGATAAGTCGTATATTAAATTCGTCAATTCTCGTTTTTCAAAAAAAAAAATGATTTAATAAAATTCGTGAAATAAAAAGAGATGGACCGTAGCAATCCATCCCTTCATTTTATTTCTGTTAAGGAAATTATAAAATACCGCCATGTGGATAACTTACAAAAAAGTAAATGCAACGTCTAGGCTAAAGCGCCAGCCCCTCGAGGTCGCGGTCTGCCCTCTGGCGAAAGTGGTGGAGCGTTTACTTTCGCTTCGGGCTCGCAAGCAGCTGTCGGGGCTAAGCAGGCACTTTAGCGCTTTTGTTCATAGTTTAAAACGGCTTGCCGCAGCATTTAGTTGGGTTGCTACGTCTTTTAATTCGTGCATCATCTTGACGATTTTATGCATTTCTTGTACTTGCTCGTCGGCACTAGCCGTTACTTCTTCTGCGGAAGCTGCGGATTGTTCCGAAATGGCTGCGACCGTTTGCATGCCGGTCATGACAGATTCTTTTTGTTCAAGCATGATGACTAGTTTATCCATTAAACCTGAGAGCTGCTGCTGAATTAATTTAGCTTGGAGCGATTGTTCATGGAACGCTGATTCTGTACTTGTTACCGAATCATTTTGCAATGCCAACAGCAGACTGTTTTTCTGTACGATGACAGCCGTTTGTTCCGCTTCTTGTAAAATACTCGTCACTGTATGCTGCACGGTTTCAGTTTCACGGTGGGATTGTTCTGCAAGCTTGCGAACTTCATCTGCGACAACTGCAAAGCCTTTGCCATGTTCGCCAGCACGAGCAGCTTCAATCGATGCGTTAAGCGCAAGTAAATTTGTTTGTGCTGTAATGCCTTGGATTGAACTCATCACCTGATCAATATTGGCAATTTTTTGTGCTAGGTTTTTCATCTGTTGTTCTAATTGTGCATTTACATCATTCGTATTATTGCTATGTTCTCGTAGCTTAGTGACTTCTGCCATACCTGATTGTGCTTGTTCCCCAGTTGCTTTTACTTGTACCATCATATCTTTAGATAGAAGAGAAAGCTCGTCAATCCGGTCGCCTAATAGTGATAGGTGCATATTCGATTGCTCAATTTCCTCGGCTTGACTTAGCGCACCCTTGGCAATTTCGTCAATTGCCGTTGAAATTTCTGCACTACTTTGTGACATTTCTTCCATTACGCGGTTCATTGTTTCGGCCTGTGCGTCTACCTGGGTAGAGGAAGCACTGACATCTGAGACAACCTCATGCATCTGGCTACGCATCGCATTATAGGCTAAGCCAACTGCACCAATTTCATCATTTTGTAATTTATTCGCATCCACCGAAATCGTTAAGGCTCCTTGCGCTGCCTGCTGTAATGCATGCTGTACATTTTTCAGCGGCTTTAAATTACGGTAAATAGAGAAATAGGTAACCGCTGCTAGTATTAAGCCAATTAAAATACTAGCGGATAAAGACATTTTTAAAATTGTAAAAAACGTTGTTAATATTGTTGATTTCGGTAAGAGTGTTTCAATAATCCAGTTGTCTTCACTAGTACCTAATTGAATCGGTAGGAACACAGAGTACGCATCTTCATCAAACGTTGTGGAATGTGCATAGGAGGACCAAGATTCACCACGTTGAATTGTTTCATTAATGCCGTCCCAGTCTGTTGTAATTTCCGTAATACTTTTCATAATATTATTTGCATCGTGGCTATCCGAAACGATAGACCCCCCAGATGAAATAACACGCTGAATGGCTGTTTCTGGAGTGTTTTCATGAACAATTGGATCTAAAAAATCGAGTGAAAAATCAGCAATACTCACGCCGATAAACAAATTGTCTACTATAATCGGCATCGCTACTGATACCATGGAAATTGTGTGGCCATTTAGCTCATAATCATACGGCTCTATTATATACGTTTGGCCTTTCGCTTTAGGCTCTAAATACCATTCGCCAGCTGCGGCATCTTCGATAAAGTCAGCGTGGATGTCAACGTTTACACGATTTATATAAGTGGCATACATTAAATCTTCTCCAATATATTGCCTGTCTGCTTCGGTTACAGAGGAGAAATTGCGACTATCTAAAATAACCGCGTAGCCTAAAATCTCTTCATTTGATTCCAGTGCCTGCGTTTTATAATCCAAAATCGTTGCGCCCTTTAATTGGTTTTGTTTATATAAGGAAGCAAGAAGGTCTCGATCTGCCTGTAACGAACTGATTGTCTCATTGAACTTTTCTTGAATGAGTAGAGCACTGTTTTTTGATAAAGCCTCAACGTATTGCTGCTGATCTTTTTTGCTAATGTCATACACGTACTGATTAGTGATGATGTTAAATAGAGTGAATAATACCAAAAACACACCAATTGTTATTAAAGATAAACGTAAAACTAAACTTCGTTGCTTTTTCATATAGAGCACCACCTATTCTGTATTGAAAGTTAATGTAATAGATATTTCAAAATGTCTATTTAAAAAGAATAATATGTAAAAAATATAGCATTTTAGTCCGAAAATGTAAATAATACGAAAATTCATAGATGATAAGTGTTGTCTAAAATCTACTTGCAAAAACCACATCTTATATGTATAATGAAGTTTAGGTGCCAAAACCTTCGTAGAGCTTCGGCTTTACAACAAAAGCTTCCGCTAACAGCACGGATTCGCTGGGAAGCTTTTGCAGCGAGCAGGGAGATGAGCCCCTGCTCTTTTTTATGGTTATGTTTAATAACCGTGTTGATATTGTGGAATTAAACTTCAGTAGTGAAAACATATTACAATCGTGCCTAGTACGCTTGGATTAGCTAGTTACACAACAGGAGCCTTTAATAGACCCTTTTTTAAAGAGAAGTTAAACAAGTTCGTTCAATTACATATAATTTATAAACGAAATCCCCAAGCTGCGACAAATGGCTCGGGGATTTTTTATATGGAAAGACACAACTCGCCCTAATTTGGGCGAGTTGTGTTTTTCTAATTATTCTAACGAAAACTCTAATTCTTTCGGTGGCTCACCTTTTTTATTCATGAGGCGCATGCGAATTGGTTCAATTTTTAAAATGACCATCTGCTCTCTTTCTTTGAAAACTAGGCTAGCGAAGAAATCCATTAATTTTAGTTTCAATGCCGCATCATCAAATTCAGTTACTTTGCCTTCAATTTCAACAAAAGCATCACCAAAGCCTTCATTTTCATAGCCATATAAAATATGTGTATATGGATTTGCTAATAATTCGTCCACCTTATCAGAGTTTTTATCTGTTACGGTATACAGCACGAAATCTTTATTTTTGAATGTCATATACCGGCTAAACGGCTTCCCATTACTCACTGTCGCCATTGTTCCAATATGGGAGTTATTGAGGACTTCTAAAATTTCTTTTTTTACCGATTCCATTTCGATCATCCTTTCGATGTAACATGCGTTTATCTATTTCCTAACAGATGAAAAATTAAACGGAATATTGTCTACATGTTTTGCATGACCGGATAACGAAAAATATGATAAAATGCCGTTATAATTAATTGAACTGTGAGTTGAGCGCAATGATGGAAAGTCAGAAATATGCAATAGTTGATTTAGAAACGACAGGGCACTCGCCGTCAAATGGTGATCGGATGATTCAAATCGCTATTGTCATTATGAAAAATTGGTGTATTGAAAAGACTTTTACAACATTCATTCACCCAGGAAAACCAATTCCTTTGCTTATTCAAGATTTAACGAATATTACGGATGTTGATGTTGCGGACGCCCATCCATTTGAGGTGCATGCTGAATATATTTATGAGCTGCTTCAAGATGCGGTATTTGTTGCACATAATACCGATTTTGATGTGACCTTCTTACAGTCGGAGTTTATACGTGCCGGTTTACCGAAGTGGCATGGTAAAAAAATTGATACAGTTGAACTAGCGAAAATATTATTTCCGATGTCTCTGAGCTATAAACTTAGTGATTTAGCGAGCGATTTAAATATTCCGCTTGAAAGCGCGCACCGTGCGGATGATGATGCCAAAGCGACGGCTCTTTTATTGAAGAAATGCTGGGAAGAGCTACTTAACTTACCCCAGCTTACTTTAGAGCAACTGCATAAACGTTCATTCCGTTTGAAAACAAATTTATCGCAGCTGTTTTTTGAAGCCCTTCATGAAAAACGCAAAAAAGTAGGGGATTCGAAGGACCATGTGTATTTTAATAAACTGGCAATCCAAAAAATGGCACCAACACCGAGTTCAAGTGTGCCCGAATACCATTATCCAGAGACGAATGCGGAAAAAATGGAGCTTTTGTCTTGTGCGCTACCAAATTATGAAGAGCGCCCACAGCAATTTCATATGATGGATACCATTTGGCGTAGTTTTAATAATAAAACGGAGCAAGTTATTGAGGCGTCAACGGGGATTGGGAAAACTTTGGCCTACTTGCTGCCTTCGATTTACTATGCCAAAACAAAAGGTAAAAAGGTTGGTATTAGTACATATACATCACATTTACTCGACCAACTATTGTATAACGAAATACCGAAGCTAGAAGCGGTATTAGGTGAAAAAGTGAAAGTTGCACTACTGAAAGGAATGAATCATTACGTGGATGTCACGCGCTTTGAGCATATGTTAAAAGTGCCAGATGATTCGTATGATGAGACATTAACGGTTCTGCAAGTGTTAATTTGGCTTTCTAAAACGAAAACAGGGGACTTAGATGAGCTCAATGTAACAGGTGGGGGACAATTACTATTAGATAAAATTCGTAAAATTGAAGTGCCGAAAACGAAGATGCCGCTGTATGATTTTTACGCGCGTGCGTTGCAAAATAGTCGTCAGGCGGATGTTATTATTACCAATCATGCAATGCTACTCGCTGATTTAGTACGCCATGAACAAATTTTTGATAATATCGGCGGATGGATCATTGATGAGGCGCATCAATTTGTGCAAGCTGCTATTCAGCGCGATGAAAAAATCTTCTCCTACACAAACTGGAAGTATTTATTCGGGCAAATTGGGAATTACACAGATGAACAGTTATTTTATTCCTTACAGCGCGCGGCATTAAAAAAACAACGTGTAGCGAAACAAACATTGCTACTGCTTGAAAAACGCTTCATGCAAATGACGACACAGTTTGATGGCGCAATTAATCTACTCGTTTCGGATATCCAACAAGCTCTGAAAAACATGAATAAGCACGACTTGAAACCAACGATTTTCCTACAAGATTTAGACATTGATTTTAAACGCATTGGGCAAGTTTCAGCGGCGATTCAAAATTGGATTGATTTGGCAGAAGAGGTAGCGGTTCAGTTTGAGGGTGGTGTTGACGAGTTAGCACCAGAACACCAGTATTTACTGGAGCAATGGCAATACTGGATTCGCGAGTTTAAGTTAAAGGCATCGGAATGGGATGAGGTATTCCTTATTCAGCATCAGCATTATTCAGCCTGGATTGAAGTAGATCGCCGCAGTATTCCTGCTAGTATTCAGCTCTTTAAAAAGCCAATTAATGTGACGACAGTGATTCAGCAATTATTTGACCCAATTCGAGAACATGCATCGATTATTTGGACATCTGGTACGCTAACAGTGCCAAATAATGAGCGTTTCATTACGGACCAGCTCGGTATAGACCTTACTGTTCCAATCGAAGTGTTGCAGGCGTCACCAAGTTATTATAGCGGTGCGCAAGCCTATGTGGTAACAGATATGCCGGATATTCAAGCCGTATCCCAGACGGATTATATTGAGGCAGTAGCACATGCCATCACGCGCACCGTTCGTACAACAGAAGGGCGCTGCTTTGTCCTATTTACATCGCAAGACATGCTGCGTAAAACGGTGGATCTCATCCAAGAAAGCGAGCTACTCAGAGACTATATGTTATTTGCACAAGGTGTGACAGCAGGAAGTCGCATGCGTTTACTGAAATCCTTTCAAAAGTTTAATCATTCCGTGTTGTTCGGGACAAATAGCTTCTGGGAAGGGGTAGATGTACCGGGTGACGGACTTTCAGCAGTTATTGTTGTGCGTTTACCGTTTTCATCACCTGATGAGCCGACATTTAAGTCTCGGGCGCATTTTTTACAATCAAATGGCCGTAATTCATTTGCGGAATTATCATTACCTGAAGCGATTATACGCTTTAAGCAGGGCTTCGGTCGTTTGATTCGTTCAAGCGAAGATAAAGGGGTATTCATCGTGCTTGACCGACGAATTGATACAAAATCATATGGTGGGGAGTTTATTCGTGCATTACCCCCGATTTCTATACAAAAACTACCCCTCACATCTATGGTACAAGAGCTCGGAACTTGGTATAATGAAAAACGATGAGGAAAGAAAGCAGGTTGACAATTATGAAACAAAATTTTTACAAAAGCGCAGTTAACGGCAACCATCCGTTACAATCTGTGAAATTACAGGTGAACGAATGAAAAACTGGCTTATTTTTGGTGCTGTATTTATTTTATCTTTGTCACTTGTCATTTCAGTTTTAGTACTCTGGAAAGCCGATGCTCCATTCAACGATATGGAACAACAAGCAGAACAGCTAGCACTTGATACAAAGGCGCTTGCTGTTGTTTCAGAATCCTACATTTACAATGGTAATAAGCCGTACACTACCGTATTCGGGGTAGACGAATATGGTAAGGAAAAAGCAATTTTCGTCCCAATCAGTTTAGAAGAGAATTCGATGCAGGAAGTATTTTTGCAGGACGGTATTACAAAAGAACAAGCATTAACCGTTTTAAGTAATGAAACGTCCGTAAAAGAAATACTTCATACAAAATTAGGCTTTGAAGAGGCGGGCGCGGTATGGGAAATTACTTATACTAACGAAGCTGAAAAACTTAATTATGTCTATATTTTGTTTGAAGACGGACAATGGTGGAAACGCATTTTGAACTTGTAGAGGAGAATAATTCAATGAAACAATTATTAGCTAACCGTGTAAAAACTTTAACACCATCTTCAACGCTGGCGATTACAGCAAAAGCGAAGGAACTAAAAGAGCAAGGCATTGACGTAATTGGTCTTGGAGCAGGCGAACCTGACTTCAATACACCGCAAAACATTTTAGATGCTGCCGCAATCTCAATGAATAAAGGATTTACAAAATACACTCCAGCAGGCGGTCTTCCTATATTAAAGCAAGCGATTATTGACAAGCTTTCACGTGACAATAACCTTACATACAAAGCAAACGAAATTATCGTTGGTGTAGGTGCAAAACACGTGCTTTATACGCTTTTCCAAGTAATCTTAAATGAAGGTGACGAAGTAATTATTCCGATTCCGTATTGGGTTTCTTATCCTGAGCAAGTAAAATTAGCGGGCGGTGTACCTGTTTATGTGGAAGGTACAGCTGAACAAGGTTACAAAATTACAGCTGAGCAATTAGCAAACGCTGTAACAGATAAAACAAAAGCAGTTATTATTAACTCACCATCTAATCCATCTGGTATGATTTACTCGAAAGATGAATTAGCGGAGTTAGCTAAAGTTGCCGAAGATAAAGATATTCTAATCATTTCTGATGAAATTTATGAAAAGCTTGTATACAATGGAGTAGAACATTTCTCAATTGCGCAACTTTCAGAGCAGGTTAAAGCACGTACAATCGTTGTCAACGGTGTGGCAAAATCGCACTCAATGACTGGTTGGCGTATTGGGTATGCAGCAGGGAACGCATCAATTGTAAACGCGATGACGGACTTAGCATCCCACTCTACTTCAAATTCAACAACAACTGCACAATATGCAACAGTTGAGGCATATAACGGCTCTCAGGAGACAGTAGAGGTTATGCGTCAAGCATTTGAATCACGTTTAGAAGTAATTTTCCCTAAAGTTGCAGCAATCCCAGGATTCAAAGTATTAAAGCCTCAAGGTGCTTTCTACTTACTTCCGGATGTATCAGAAGCAGCTGCTAAAACAGGCTACGCATCAGTAGATGACTTTGCAAGCGCGTTATTAACGGAAGCAAATGTTGCAGTAATTCCAGGTTCAGGCTTTGGTGCACCAGCAACAATGCGTTTATCGTATGCAACATCATTAGAATTATTAGAAGAGGCAGTTCGTCGCATCGACACATTTGTAAAATCAAAATGGCAAGACTAAGACGTACTGTGCTCTAGATTTTGGAGGGCAATATGAAAAAAATTACGATTCAAGATATGCCTATGCATATCGGCGAAACAGTGAAACTAGGTGCTTGGTTAGCGAACAAACGCTCAAGCGGCAAAATTGCTTTCCTACAATTACGTGACGGTTCTGGCTTTGTGCAGGGCGTTGTTGTAAAAGAGGAAGTAGGCGAAGAGCTTTTTACAGTAGCAAAAGGCATGACACAAGAAACTTCAATGTATGTGATTGGCGAAGTAAAAGCTGACGAGCGTTCAACGTTTGGTTGCGAGCTTAGTGTAACGGGAATTGAAGTCATTCACGCGGCTATAGATTTCCCAATCACACCGAAAGAACATGGTACAGAGTTCTTAATGGACAACCGTCATTTATGGTTACGTTCTCGTAAACAACATGCGGTAATGAAAGTACGTAACGAAATTATTCGTGCAACGTATGAATTCTTCAACGACAATGGATTTACAAAAATGGATCCTCCAATTTTAACGGGTTCAGCTCCAGAAGGTACTTCAGAGCTATTCGCGACAAAATACTTCGATGAAGATGCCTACCTTTCTCAATCAGGTCAGCTATATATGGAAGCAGCTGCCATGGCATTAGGAAAAGTATTTTCATTCGGACCAACATTCCGTGCTGAAAAATCGAAAACTCGCCGTCACTTAATCGAGTTCTGGATGATCGAGCCAGAAATGGCTTTCGTTGAATTTGAAGAAAACCTAGAAGTACAAGAGCAATATGTGTCGCATATCGTTCAATCTGTACTAAAAAACTGCAAGCTGGAATTAGAACGTCTTGGTCGTGATACTTCAAAACTTGAGAACATTACAGCACCTTTCCCGCGCATTTCTTATGACGATGCGATCAAATTCCTTCACGAGCAAGGTTTTGACGATATTCAGTGGGGGGACGATTTCGGTGCACCACATGAAACGGCGATTGCCAACACATATGACAAGCCGGTGTTCATTACTTGCTATCCAGTAGGGATCAAACCATTCTACATGCAGCCACATCCAGACCGTGATGATGTTGTCCTTTGTGCAGACTTAATTGCGCCAGAAGGTTACGGCGAAATCATTGGTGGTTCTGAGCGTATTCATGACTATGATTTATTAAAATCACGTCTTAATGAACACGGTCTATCAATGGATGCCTATGCATGGTATTTAGAATTGCGTAAACAAGGTTCAGTACCTCACTCAGGCTTCGGTCTTGGTTTAGAGCGTACAGTAGCGTGGATTTCAGGAACAGAACACATCCGTGAAACAATCCCGTTCCCACGTCTGCTTAATCGTCTTTATCCATAGGAAGTAACCTAAGTTCGCCACATCGTGTGGCAAGCGTACCGGTCCAACATCCTATTGGCCTAAAAATTCATAATTAATTGCACTCTAAGGGGTTGCCCGAATTCATTTTCGGGACAGCCCCTTCATTACCTTATTTTAGTCAAAGGGGGATTCTAAATGAATACTGCATATAATCGAATCCGCGTTTGGACTGAGCAGGGGAATGTTACGATTCCTCAGCTTTTTTTTCAGTTTTATCGACAATTAAATGTTGCTGATGATGAAGCAATAATTGTGTTACATTTATTAGCATTTCATGCAGAAGGTGTAGAATTTCCGACACCTGACGATTTAGTAAACCGTACTCATTTTCAACCGAATGCCATTTCATTAATGCTGCAGCGTTTAATGCAAAAGGGCTTGCTTGAAATTACTCAAGGGGTAGATGCGGCTGGTAAACTAAATGAAAAATTTTCGCTCTATCCGTTATGGGAACGCATTTTAGATCATATAGAAGCATCACAACAAAAAGTTGCACAAATAGGTGAGAAAAATGAAGAGGCGGCAATTTTCGGCTTATTTGAACAGGAATTTGGTCGATTACTGTCACCAATTGAAATCGAAACGATTGGAATGTGGATTGATGTAGATCGCCATTCTGTTGAAATTATTAAAGCGGCACTTAAAGAAGCGGTATTGGCAGGGAAAGTGTCATTGCGTTACATTGACCGAATATTATTTGAATGGAAAAAGAAAAATATTACGTCTATTAAGCAAATTGAGCAGCATACTGAGCAGTTCCGTCAACGGTCAACCGTTACACACCAGCCCCAACAGCCACCTGTACAAGATATTGCTACGAAAAAAGTGTCATTCTATAATTGGCTAGAAGAGAGAGAATAGGAGGGCGAGCCTTGCTAACAAAAAAACAATGGAAGCATTTCTTAGATGAAATGGACCGCATGTTTCCAGAGGCACATTGTGAGCTCGTACATGATAATCCGTTTGAGCTAACAATTGCGACCCTTTTATCTGCCCAATGTACAGATGTTCTAGTGAATAAAGTAACGAAAACATTATTTCAAAAATATAAAACACCGCATGATTATTTAGCTGTCCCGTTAGAGGAATTACAGCAAGATATTCGTTCAATCGGATTGTACCGCAATAAGGCGAAAAATATACAGTTGCTGTGCATGAAGCTATTAACAGAGTTTCAAGGTGAAATTCCAGCAAATCGTGAAGCATTAGTATCGCTACCTGGCGTAGGACGTAAAACAGCGAACGTTGTACTATCTGTTGCTTTTGATATACCAGCTATGGCAGTAGATACACATGTAGAGCGCGTATCAAAACGTCTCGGTCTATGTCGCTGGAAAGATTCAGTACTAGAAGTAGAAGAGACGATTATGAAGAAAACACCGATTGAGAAATGGTCAAAAGCGCATCACCAAATCATTTTCTTCGGTCGTTATCATTGTAAGGCGCAAAATCCAGGCTGCGGTGAATGTCCGCTCTTAAGTGATTGTCGAGAAGGGCAAAAGCGCTTAAAGAAAGGACTGGTCAAAGCATGATTGAAGTAAAGAAGGAAGTCATTTCAAAAGAGGCAGTAGACGCATGGATTACTGTGTGGGAAGAGCTTCGTGAAAACATTCATGCGGCTCACGAAGCGCGTGATGGTTCGGCGAAGCCTTTGATGGAGAAAGGTATTGAACAGTTTGTAACATTTTTACTGCAAGCATCTCACACAGACATTGCACTTCAGGAGCATGCGATTTACGAACTATTGCCGATTAATGGGATGGAACGTTTAAGTTTTATCAAAATGAAGCCAGGTCAATACGCTTGTTATCGCCAATTAGATGAGTTATATAAAGAAACGAAAAAACGCTGTGCGAGACTTCGTTTAAAAGCTTAAGAAATTCATACGGTTTTAACCACAAAAAATCCAGTGGCTGCAGAGAAGGTTATTCTCGCAGCTACTGGATTTTTTTTATTCATTATTTGGTTCTTGTTCTTCTTCTCCACTATTTGGCTCATTTGGAACTGTTGGTGGCTGAACACCATTACCATTTCCATTGCTGTTACCGTTACCGTTGCCATTATTAGTATCTGATCCATTACCATTTTGGCCGTTGTTTTCACCTGGATTTGTTCCGTTATTATCGCCTGGATCCGTCCAGTCATTTTGATCGTCCTCAACTGGCTCTTGTGGCTCGGGTTCTTCGACAATGCCTTCAATGTAAATCGACACCGATCCTGGTTCACTTCTTGTTTCACCAGAAAGTGCGACAATAGAGAAGGAATAATTCTTACCAGGCTGGATATTTGGTATTTGTACTGACGTTGCCCCTGTCGTCGCAATAACTGTAGGTGGCTCACCTTCAACGGTCATAGTTACTTCATATGTGATAGATGGGGTGTCAGCTGCTTCCTCAGTAGCATCTGGAATTGTATGTTCCCAAGTTAAATCAATTAAGTTCGCTACGTCATTGTAGCTAGCCTTTACATTAAACGGTGGGTCAAGTACTAAAGCCTCATATTCATTTGATACTTCAGTTGGCTGTGTACCTTTAACAAATAGTTCCGTTTGTCGCAGTTCAGCAGGTGTGTATTCACTCGCTAGCTTTAATGGGCTTGTTCCTACTTCAATCGTTGCTGATACGACTGAGCTTGGTTGTTTAAAAGTACCAGCTGGGTTATAAGCGTTTAAATCGGTCATTATTGATTTAAATAAAGTTTGTGGTAAACGTCGCTCCGGCCATGTTGTAATGGCATCTTTACGTTGCGAATACCCACTCCAAATGGCAATTGAATAATTCGTTGTATAGCCCGTAAACCATGAATCCGGTACAGCGCTACTACTTAAATTATGTTTTGCAAATTCATCTGCAGAGTAGTTCGTTGTTCCTGTTTTACCTGCGATATCAACGCCTGAAACCATGGCAGTTGGAGCAGATGCATTTGCTTTATTACTTACAACATCACGTAAAATATCCGTGACCATATAAGCTGTATAATCACTCATCGCTAAAGTTGTTTCTTTTTTATATGATTTCGATGTAGTACCGTCACGGAACACAATTTTTGAAATCGAATGTGGGTCATTGTAGCCACCGTTATTACCAAATGCCGCATACGATGCTGCCATTTGTATAGGCGAAATATTAATATTACCACCACCGATTGCATCAGATTCTACCACGTAATCTGTCTCAATACCAAGTTTTGAAATGAATTTTTGTGCGTAATCGGTGCCTACTGCTTGTAATGTTTTTACAGCAGGAACGTTACGAGATGTATATAATGCTTCACGAATCGTCATCGAACCGTTGTACTTTCCGTCCCAGTTAGTAATAACCTGTTTCGAGTTGGAATACGTCATTTCTTTATCGACAATCGTTTCTCCTGTTGACCATTTTAAATTTTCAATGGCAGGACCGTAATCAATTAATGGCTTCATCGTTGAACCAGGTGCACGTGTTGTTAAGTCATAGGCAAAGTTATAGTCAAAATTGCCGGAATAATTACGTCCACCACCGATTGCACGAATTTCCCCCGTCGTTGTATCGAGGACAGAAACGCCAGATTCGATCTTTTCAGTAGGGAAGTTGGCATCATTATTCATGATGTTTTCAACTATTTGCTGTGCTTTAGGATCGAGAGTTGTGTACACTTTAATGCCTTCTGAAATTAAATCACGATCGCCTTTCGCTTCGAGCTCAGATAGTACAACGTCTAGGAAGGCAGGGTAGTTAGTTGTATGATTCGCAATACGATGCTCCTCAGAGAGTATACCTTCTGACACAGCCACTGCCTTCGCTTCTGTCGCTTGTGCTTCACTAATTTTTTCGTGCTGTACCATTAGAGATAATACGATGTTTCGACGTTTCTCCGCACGCTCTGGATGTTTGAAAGGGTTGTAATTATTTGGACTTTGTGGCATCCCTGCTAGTAGGGCCATTTCGTCTAAATTGAGCTCACTTAATTCTTTCCCGTAGAAATATTCCGCTGCTGTACCGAAACCGTAAACCCTTCCGGACATTAGTATTTTATTAAAGTACATTTCGAAAATTTCTTCTTTTGAATATTGTCGTTCGAGCTTAATGGCAAGCCATGCTTCTTGTGCTTTACGTTCGAGCTTCTTTTCATTTGTAAAGAATGAGTTTTTTACTACTTGTTGTGTGATGGTACTTGCTCCCTGTGCCCCGAAGCCTTCACGGAAGTTCGCAATAACGGCTGAACCTAAACGCCAAATATCCACACCGAAATGATCGAAAAAGCGAGAATCTTCTGTCGCGATTATGGCATCGATCATTGGCTGCGGAATGTCTTTGTATGCCACGTATTTGCGATTTTCAACGCCAATCGAGGCAAATAGTTCTCCGTTAATATCATAAAATTCTGATGAAACAGGATCTTTTAATAATTCTTCATCTAATTCAGGCGCATTGCTCGCGTAATACGTAAATAACCCGACCCCGCTTAAAAAGCCGAGAACCCCCAGTAATACAATCGTCAAGAATATACGCTTGATCCATTTTTTTGTAGGTGTTTTTGTTTTTTTTCTTTGTAATTCACGCTCGCGCTTTATTTCTTCACGAGTTCGTTTTTTTTCAGTCACGATTAAATCTCCTCACTTTCACAAACGGTTTTGTTTGCGATGAACTTTTTTACTGCTGATAAATAATCTAGCCGCGGATTGTAGCCCGTTTTTACTTCAACAGTTTGTTGTTCAAAAATTGTTAGTGGAATCGATTTTCGACCACCTTCCTCCATTTGCTGCCATGCAGATTCAATCACCTCAAAAGGGACGATAAAATCACGCATCAGTGCAGAGAAGCGGATGATGAAAAAAGTAATTCCTTTTTGCATCTTTACGGATTTCATATGTGTTACTTGGTGTAAATGGATGTTTTTCAAAGGAAATGCCGTTTTACTTTCGGTTTCTTTCGCTTCAAAGTCAATATAGTAGCCGTTCCATACACCGTTGTAATCCGTCGTAGAAGGCGTTCGGAAATAGGCTTCTCGAATGACCGCCGCACTTCGTGATGGATACTCTACTTTGACGATTTGCACAGGAACAGGTTTCTTATGAATGTTTGCCAAATTTTTCTGTAAATAAAATGCATTTGTTTCATTTAAATCATCTTCTAGGCTTTTACCACGATTACTATACGAAAAATCCTTGTCTTTTTTCTTTGATTTTGATGCGGCAGGCGTTTCGGTCGGTGTCGCTTTATACAGTTTGCCATTTGGATAACGAATCGCCATGAAATCACCCTCCTAAATATGTGTGTAGCTCGTTACTAGTTTATCACAAAAAAATCGCGTTTTTTCAGTCCTTTTATCATTCTTTGACTAGTTTTGACGACCGTAAAGGAATTTCTACTTTTCTACTGAATAGTACCGAAGAAAAGGAGGAATGAAATGACTAGGATTGCTGCATTAATTAATCAGCTTGACGTTGCCACGGAGTTGCTTCACTTACAAATACAAACTGAACAGGCGAGGCTAACACATCGCTACCAATCACAACTTGTGAGAGCGCATCAGAAAGTAAGCTTAGCAGAAAAGTGTTTTCAAGTAAAGAATAGGTGTTCGCCTATTGGTAGTGAAAAGTGCTAGAGTTTGGTACACTAAACTGTACTATTGAAATTATTTAGGGGTGCCATGTATGCAATTAACTGAACAGACAACAATACTATTAACAGAATGCGATGAAGCGATAAATCGTTTTTATAAAATGCGTGAGCTAGATGCAGTGCCAGATTTTTTCGGACAAGTAAAGCCGTACGCGGATACAGTACATGGCATGCTACATGAATGGCAACAGCAAGCGCATGCTTGGATTCGTGACAACCAGCCGAAATATATGCATATTCCGCAAATAGATCATGCAGTGGATGCAATGGAGCAGTTTACGGTACAGTCCTTTTATAAGGAAACGAGTAAAAAACGCTTCATTCAATCCGTGCAATCGGTCCATTATACATTGTCGACATTTCTACGTTATTTAAAGGAAGGTGAAGGCGATGCTCAGTAAAAAGCGTTCAATTCAGGAATTGTTGCGTGAGTGGCAGTACGATGAAGAACTAAAGCAAAATATCGTCCACTGGCATACACTTAACGCTCAGCCTGCGCGTTATGCGGCATTGCCTGACAACCTTCATCCTTCTATTAAAAGGGCTCTGACGTTTCGCGGAATTGATCAATTGTATACACATCAGCGCGCGGCATTTGATTATGCCGTGTCAGGACATTCCTTTACAGCGGTGACACCTACTGCTTCAGGAAAGTCGTATTGCTATCATTTACCTGTTTTACAGCAAATACTTGAAGACCCTTCTAGCCGTGCGATTTATTTATTTCCGACGAAGGCTTTGGCGCAAGACCAAAAAACGGATTTAAATGAATTAATTGTAAGTATGGAAGAAGATATTTTAAGTTATACATATGATGGTGATACAGCGCCTGGAATTCGGCAAAAAATTCGAAAAGCGGGCCATATTGTTATGACAAATCCGGATATGCTACATTCAGGCATTTTACCGCATCATACCAAGTGGGTTTCTTTATTTGAAAACCTAAAATATATTGTTATAGATGAATTGCATACGTATAAAGGAGTGTTCGGTTCCCATGTTGCCCATGTTATTCGCAGACTAAAGCGAATTTGTGCGTTTTATGGTAGCAACCCTACATTTATTTGTACGTCGGCTACAATAAAAAATCCACTAGAGTTAGCGGAAAGCTTAACGAATACGAAGCACGCGCTCATAACCCAATCTGGCGCGCCGATTGGTAAGAAGACGTTTCTTTTTTACAACCCTCCGATTGTCCACCCGACTTTTGGAGTCCGTCGTAGTGCAGTGTTAGAGGTCCGCGATTTATCGAAGCGTTTATTTGAAGCGGGTATTCAGACGATTGTTTTTGCAAAATCGCGTGTACGTGTGGAGATGCTCGTGACGTACTTAAAAACGTTAACGGCGAAAAAAATACAGGATGAATCCATTCAAGGCTATCGCGGTGGTTATTTGCCGAGCGAACGTCGAGAAATTGAAAAGGGTTTACGAGACGGCACGATTCAGATTGTCGTTAGTACGAATGCACTGGAGCTTGGCGTAGATATTGGCCAGTTGCAAGCTTGCATAATGACAGGGTATCCGGGAAATATTGCAAGTGCTTGGCAACAAGCTGGTCGGGCAGGTCGTCGTCAGGACGAAGCGCTCATTATTTATGTCGCACAGTCGATAGCGCTCGATCAATATGTCGTTCAGCATCCGACGTATTTACTCGGCAGTAAGCCAGAAGAAGCACGAATTAATCCAGAGAATATATTAATTTTGATGGACCATTTAAAATGCGCTGCGTTTGAACTGCCTTTTTCCATGAGGGATGATTACAGTGAATACGAAATTCAAGAGCTGCTTCAATATTTAGAGGAAGAAGGCGTGCTCGTGAAAACCAGTACACAGTGGCACTGGATGAGTGACCGCTTCCCAGCACATGAAATTAGCCTACGCTCAGCTGCTCAAGAAAATGTCGTCATCATAGATATTTCTGTTCCAGCCCATACGAAGGTGATTGGAGAAATGGATACGTACAGTGCGATGACGCTGCTACATGAGGAAGCTATCTATTTACACCAGGGCACTCAGTTCCAAGTAGAAAAACTCGACTGGGAGGAAAAAAAAGCTTTCGTTCGTGAAGTGGATGTTGATTACTTTACGGATGCTAATTTAGCGGTGGAGCTAAAGGTACTAAGTGAGGATAAGCATGCTGACTATGAATCAGCAACAGTAAGCTACGGTGATGTAAGTCTGCTTGCCATTCCAACGATTTTCAAAAAGATTCGTTTTAATACACATGATAATATTGGCTCAGGTCCTATTAACCTTCCGCCGATGGAAATGCATACGAATGCAACATGGATGAGTTTTACATTACCAGATAACTGGTCAGAGGAAATGTTGACGGATGCATTATCAGGAGCCGCATATGCGATGGAAAGTTTTATCCCGTTGTTTATTCATTGTGACCGCAGCGATGTGTCCGTGGTCCCACAAGTAAAGGCTGTGCATAATGAAAAACCGACTCTTTTCATTTATGATAGTTATCCTGGTGGTATCGGCTTAAGTGAGCGAGTCTATGATATTTTATTATCTTTACTTGAGCGTACAATCGAGCATGTGAATGCTTGTCCGTGTCCAAATGGTTGCCCGTCTTGTATCGGGGCCCAAGATAGCCTGAATAATGGAAAAAAACAAGTGCTGAATGTGCTGTCGATATTAAAAAATGAAATGATGTGATGAAATGTCATATGAAAATAAAATTTTACAAATGAAAAAGATGCTTGGCAAGAAGTCGGAAAAGGTAGAGGAAAAGCAAACCTTTCAAAAACCTACTAAGCCGTCGTACTGTGAGAAGTGGCAGCAGGCAGGTTTAGAACTTGTGGAGAATGATTTTGGTGTGCTTTTTAAGCGCGTTGTACACTATCCGCTTAATTTTAAACATGGCCATTATGAGATTAGTCAATTTTATGAAGCAATTGAACGATGGGCACTTCTAGAAGATGGGCACCCGTACGCCTTGGATTCTAACGAAACGCTTGTGTTTTTTGATACGGAAACGACTGGCTTAAAAGGTGTAGGGACCCATATTTTTTTACTCGGCTTACTGGAAGCATTTGATGATGAGTTTGTGTTAACTCAGTATGTTCTCGCGGATCCATCAAACGAGGCGGCGATGTTATTTGAGTCTAAATTTTGGCAGCGTATTATGACGATTATTACCTATAATGGTAAAAGCTTTGATTGGCCGATGCTTGAAACGCGTTGGACATTAAATCAGCAGTTAATCCCAAAGCTGCGTCAGCAGCGTCAAGTTGATTTATTACATAGTACGAAGCGTTTGTGGAAGGATGATTTAGAGCGTATGAAGCTGACGCAAGTGGAAGAGAGAAAACTTGGCTTCTACCGAGACGGTGATATACCGGGTCACTTAGCGCCAATTATTTATTTTGACGCGGTAAAAAGTGGCAATGCTGAAACTCTTATGAAGGTGCTGCAGCATAATGAATGGGATTTACTTTCACTTATTACGCTATATGTCCATTCAACGAATTTATTATTGGATGAGCTTGGTGAGGAATCGGCTGCAACGTATACGAATATTGGGAAATGGTATGGGGATCTTAAACAAAAGCAGGTAAGTGCCCGCGTACTCGCGAATGTGACGGAGAAATTTGATGTTGAGGAAACAGGGCTTGCCCATTTTTTTTTAGCCTATGAACAAAAACGAGGCCGCGATTATTTGAATGCAGCTCAGTCTTTTGAAAACGCGTTACAGGGAATACCTTCGCGTAAGCAAGCTCAAGCGTATGAACAGCTAGCAATCATTTATGAGCATCAACTAAAGGATGTTGAAAAAGCGTATGAATATGCTTGTAAAGGACAAACTGTTACTAAGGGAATTAATTATGTGAAACAACAGCATAAGCAGCGTCAGCTAAATTGTTGGGAAAAACGCATGAAACGAATTGAAAATAAAATTCATTTCCCAGGCAAGCGCAAATAACGACAAATTTTTAAAAAGCAGGTGTTCTTGTTACACGATTCAAGCCTGTCCTATGCTATAATGAGAGCACTTATGTAGTGGAATGGAAGGGCGATGAACATGAATACTAAATTAACAGCTGACTATATTTTAGAAAAAGAGTTCAAAAAGAGCATGAAGGGCTATAATGTAGATGAGGTTGATCAGTTTTTAGATTTAATTCGAGAGGACTATGATCAATTCGAATCAAAGTTGGCAGCACTTCAAGAAGAGAATGAACGCTTAAAGGCAGAGCTCGGAAACAGTTCTAGAAGGTCTTCGGCACCACCTGTAACAAATAATACAAACTTTGATATCTTAAAACGTTTATCAAATCTAGAAAAACATGTATTTGGCAACAAGCTTTATGAATAAGTAAAGCGAACATGTTATTGTAATTTTATTATATTTTTAGTATAATAGCTATACCATCAAAAATTCGAGTAATCGCTGCAACGCTAGACGTTGTAGAGGAAAGTCCATGCTCACACGGCTCTGAGATGACCGTAGTGTTCGTGCTTACTGAAAAAATAAGGTAAGGCAGCCTTGAGCTGACGGCGGAAGGAATACCTAAGTCCTTGTGATATGGTAGAAACTTCCTGAAAGTGCCACAGTGACGATGCTTGCTTGGAAACATGCAAGGTGGAACGAGGTAAACCCCACGAGTGAGAAACCCAAATTATGGTAGGGGCACTCTCCTGAAGGAATTAAACGGATGGAGGGACGGGAATTTTTTTCCGTAGATAGATGATTACTGCCTGGTCGTACGAGGCGCAAGCCGTTTGAGTACTCAGGAACAAAACATGGCTTACTGAATTTATTGGTGCTTTTTTTACACATAAAAAGGCTCTCCATTTCTTGTGGAGAGCCTTTCTTTTAGAGATAAGGGTGAAAACGTTGAGCGGAAAACTTGCTAGTTTGCATTTAGATAAGTACGAGTCGCTATCACATTATCCAGACAATTTAATTGTTAAAATCTTCGAAAACGTTACAGAAGGCATCATGATAACCGATAAACAAAAGAAGATAATTGGAGTAAATCCAGCCTTTGAATTTGTAACTGGTTATAAACGCGAAGAAGTTGTGGGGAAAGACCCATCGATCTTGCAATCTGGAGTGCATGATTTGAATTTTTATTTAGGAATGTGGAAAGGTCTACATGAGCACGGGATCTGGCAAGGGGAAATCTGGAACCGTCGTAAAACAGGAGATCTTTATCCGGAATGGTTAACGATTATGGCTGTGAAAGATAATGAAGAAAATATTACGAATTACTGTGGTATTTTTTCGGACCTATCCGAACGTAAAATCGTAGAGGACGAGCTGGAGAAGCGAGCACTGCGTGATTCATTAACCGATGTGTGTAATCGTTTTGCATTTTTAGAACGAATGAACGCATTATTAGAGTCAAGCGTAGGCATGTCAAAGCCTGTTTACCATGCTGTGTTTTTCTTAGATTTAGACCGCTTTAAACATGTAAATGATATGTTAGGTCATTCAACTGGTGATTTATTGCTTGTGGAAATAGCGAAACGTATTAAGTCGCTATTGAAAAATAAAGATATTTTAGCGCGTTACGGCGGGGATGAATTCGTTATTACGTTAACGAATATTGTGCATCCACGCGAGGCAGCGAAATTTGCCGAGCAGGTCATTCGTATCATTGAAAAACCAATTAAAATTAATGAGCAGGAAATTTTTGTGTCAACGAGTATGGGCATTAGTATTTATCCAAACGACGGACATACGACAGAGGAACTTGTGAATCGTGCAGATAAAGCGATGACATTTTCTAAAGAGAATGGTCGTAATGGCTTTGCTTTTTATTTTGATGATTTAAATACGGATACGAAGCGCGTATTATTATTAGATACAGAAATCCGTAAAGCAATTGATAATAGGGATTTCACACTATATTACCAACCAAAAATATGTGTTAAAACGAACACGATTATTGGTGTAGAGGCGTTAGTACGTTGGACAAATGACAAGCTAGGCTTTGTATCGCCTGCAGAATTCATTCCATATGCTGAAGAAACAGGGTTAATAATTCCGCTGAGCGAAATTATTTTTCAACTTGCTTGTGATGGACATACTGTACTGGCGAGCGAAGGGTATAATAAATTACCAATCGCTATTAACGTATCGAGTATTCACTTCCAACAGCAAAGCTTCTTAGAATCAATTCAGAAAATACTTGAAAAAAATAATGCTTCAGCTCAAAACTTTGAAATTGAAGTAACGGAGCGCACTGTAATGAACAGCGCTTCCGAAACAATTAGTAAGCTTGTAAAATTAAAACAACTAGGATTCAAATTATCAATTGACGACTTTGGGACAGGCTATTCGTCACTAAGCTATTTAGTGCGTTTCCCGCTCGATGTTTTAAAAATTGACCGCAGCTTCATTCAACATATTTGTTCGCTTGATGACAAGCAAGCAATTGTTGATGCAATCATTCAAATGGCGCATCGCTTGAAAATGAAAGTTGTTGCGGAAGGTGCAGAAAGTGCACAGCAAGTAGAACTTTTACGTACAATGGGCTGTGATTATATTCAAGGCTACTACTATAGTAAGCCGTTACCGATGAACGAGTTGCTCGAGTTTATACAGTTTTGGGAAATCGAACATCAAGGAAGGGTTTAAACTATGACAAAATTTCAACTAGTAGCAACAGCTGCAATGGGCTTAGAGGCAATTGTTGCAGAAGAAGTACAGGCATTAGGCTATGAAACACGCGTCGATAACGGCAAAGTGTATTTTGAGGGAGACGAAATGGCGATCGCGCGCTGTAACTTATGGTTACGTGTAGCTGACCGTGTAAAAATTGTGGTCGCACAATTCCCAGCACATACATTCGACCAATTATTCGAAAGTGTAAAAGCGATTGAATGGGAACGTTATTTACAGGTAGATGCAGCATTCCCTGTGTCAGGTAAATCGGTAAAATCAAAACTATTCAGTGTTCCAGACTGCCAAGCGATTACAAAGAAAGCAATTGTGGAGCGCATGAAGTTCCACTATAAACGTCTAGGCTTCTTAGATGAGTCTGGTGCAACATATAAAATTGAAATATCTATTTTAAAAGATGTTGCGACATTAACGATAGATACATCAGGTGTAGGACTTCATAAACGAGGGTATCGTCAAGTACAAGGGGATGCACCGCTAAAAGAAACATTAGCAGCGGCACTTGTTAAAATCTCTAAATGGAATCCGAATCGTCCATTTGTAGATCCTTTCTGTGGTTCAGGTACTATTGCACTTGAAGCAGCAATGATTGGGCAAAATATCGCACCTGGCTATAACCGTGAGTTCATCTCTGAAGAGTGGCCATGGATGAAACAAGCTATTTGGGAGCAAGCGCGTAACGAAGCAGATGAAGCAGCAGATTATGATCAAGAGTTAACAATAATTGGTTCTGATATTGACCATCGCATGGTGAGCATTGCACAGGAAAATGCACTTGAAGCAGGTTTCGGTGACATAATTACATTCAAACAAATGCAAGCAAGAGACTTTACAACAACGTTAACAGACGGTGTAGTTGTCACGAACCCTCCATACGGTGAACGTATCGGTGAAGTAGAAGTAATTGAACAAGTGATCCGTGACTTTGGTCAGGTAATGAACAATTATCCAACCTGGTCCGTATATATGCTATCTTCAATGGAAAACTTCGAAGAATTATACGGTAGAAAAACGACGAAAAAGCGTAAGCTATTCAACGGCTTTATCCGTACAGACCTTTATCAATACTGGGGTCAAAAATCGAGAAGAGAAGATTAATTTTTAAAAAGGCTGTTCTAAAAATGATAATTTATCATATTTAGTGCAGTCTTTTTCAACATTTTCTTAATTATTTCCATTTATTATTTCGACTTTTTGTATATAAGAATAAGATGGAAAGTATGTAACAACTAGGACTAACTATGTTTTTACTCCATTTTGCAAAATGACGTAAATGGTGTATTTTAAATATACTGGATAAGGATGTTTTAATACATATGTTTGAACTGCAAAAGAAAAATTGCCGCAAACCTGAGGCGTCTGTTAAATCAATGCGAAGTAGAAGTGAGTTCTAAAACGCAGTCGAACTTCCATTAAATGATTTTTTCTAGAGTGTTGTCAATAAAGTGGTTAATATTTTGATTTTACAAGCGTATAATCATTTGAAAAGTGAAATTTCAGCTGATAAAGCACTAGGGAAGTGTCAACTATTTACAGAAACCTACTATCCAGATTATGTGTAAAAGGCTCCTAGAGATGATTAATTTACGTAAGCGATGGATATCCTATTATCAATTTGGGTATACAATAGGTAGCAATAATTATGCTACAGTGAAATTAATTATGTGAAATGGACAAATTAGTAGGTTTTGTGGGAATTTCATAGTATACTGATAGGTACGAATAAAATAAAATTTTGAAAAAGATGAAACGTTTTAAATGGGTGGCTATCTTTTTATTAAGTGATGGAAGGAGTAAGCTACTCCTTCCTTTTCATTGCGGGGGGAACGAATTTGAGACAATCTTTACCATTTGAGTTATCAAAGGATCGTTCATTTTTCGAGTCATTAGGTGACTGGATGGGCGACGTTTTATATGATGAATTACCTGAAAAGGGCTTTGAATGCCGCGATGAACAAATTTTCATGGCGTACCAAATTGAACAAGCATTAAAAGAAAAAAATGTGCTGTTTGCAGAAGCGGGTGTAGGGACAGGGAAAACAATCGCCTACTTATTACCAGCCGTATCATTTGCTCGTTATACCGGCAAACCCGCGTTAATTGCATGTGCCGATGAAACTTTAATCGATCAGCTCGTAAAAGAGGGCGGCGATGTGCATAAATTACGTGATCACTTAGGTCTGAATATTGACGTACGTTTAGCCAAATCACGTGATCAATATCTTTGCTTAAAACGCTTTGAAGAAGCAGAAAAAACAGAAACAGAAGAGTGGATTGACGATATCGCCTTCTCAATTCCGGATGGCGTATACGCGCAAGGCTCAATGATTGTGGTGAAGCCTTACGGAGATCGTTCAGACTATTCAACTGTAAGAGATGAAGACTGGCAAAAAGTAAATTACAACGCCGTTATGCAATGTGCAGTTTGTGACTTACGTAACCGTTGTGGTCAAACATTGCACCGCGCGCATTACCGTAAATCAACAGACTTGATTATTTGCTCTCAGGACTTTTTAATGGAGCATTTAGCTACAAAAGAATCACGGGAACGTGAAGGGCAATTGCCGCTTTTACCTGAAGTTTCAATGGTTGTACTTGATGAAGGTCACTTACTAGAATACGCGGCGCAAAAGGCACTCACTTACAAAGTTCAAAGTTACACAATTGTAAAGTTGCTTGAACGTTTAATGGTTGATGGTGTGCGCGAGCGTACATTATATGCTATGGAACGTCTGCAAGACCATCACGAGCTGTTTTTTGACCAGTTACGGGATGATGTCGTTGCGTCAGAGGATGATCGCAAGCGAATTAATAAGTCAGACAGGTTAATTACGATTGGCAAGCAACTAGTTATCGATGTGGAGCAGTTGCTCGAAGAATTCGTATTTGAATCGGAACTTTATATGATTCCGGAATATGAATTAAATATGGCTGAAGAATTTTTAGAGCATTATGTAGCATCAATTCGCATCTTTACTGCGCAAGGTGATGCAGTGGACTGGCTTGAGGAAACGGACGGAGAAGAAACACTAGTTATCATGCCGCGCCTTATTACAGACGTACTAGCGGAAACATTATTTGCGAAAAAGATGCCAACTGTATTCTCATCTGCCACTTTATCAGTAAATAAGGATTTCTCTTATATCGCGTATAGCCTAGGTATTAAAAATTACCAAAGCTTTAGCGTTCCTTCACCGTTTGATTATGATGAAGTAATGAAAATTTACTTGCATGAATTACCGCAAGAAGAGAAAGCTGCGAAAGTAGAGCAGTTGTTACGTGATAATAAAAAGACATTAATATTATTTAAATCGAAGCAAGCGATGAACCAGTTCAAATCGCATCTTAGCATGATGGCACGTATAAAAGTTGCCTTTGAAGGAGACCGCGAATTGTCAGCAATCGTGCGTGATTTCCAAGATGATACTGTGCAAACATTGTGCTCGTATCATTTATGGGAAGGATTAGACTTACCAGAGGAAGCATTAACGCGCGTAATCATTTATGATCTACCATTCCCTCCACATGACCCACTATTTGATGCGAAGCGTGCCTTTGCAGAAGATGCGTTTGAAGAGGTAGAATTACCGTTCATGCAACTGCGTTTACAGCAAGGTATGGGCCGTTTAATCCGTACTTCAAATGACTACGGTGATATTCATATTTTATTAAATGAAGAGGAAGCTCGTGTGAAATCTGAATTCGAAGCGATTTTACCAGTACAGCCTCAAGCATAACGAAGGGCGCTCGCAATTTGCGGGCGCTTTTTGTATTGGATAGATAACGCGGGGAATTAGATAGATATAATGGCAAATTTAATAGATAAATTTCCTATTTAAATAGATAAAACCGTAGTTAAGATAGTTAACATCTCAGACTAACAAAAATAATGAGATTTTTTTCGCAATAATTGAGTCAAATGGCAAACTTATCCGTCTATATCATTAAGGAGGTGCAGCATGGCGTTTCAATTCGAACGAAACTTTATATTACATAATAAAGCAATATTCCACTATATTTATTTTCTTGTTGGGAACAAGGAGACAGCAGAGGATTTGACGCAGGAAACCTTTTTAAAGGCGATACAAGGGGGGAAGTCATTTCGCGGGGATGCAGAAATGAAGACATGGCTCACGAAAATTGCGCGCAATACGGTGTATGACCACTTTCGCCGTAGAAAGGTTATTCGATTTATACCATTTCTAAAAAGCCATGAGGAAATTGACCATACCTACGAACCGGAAAGCTGGCTTTTACATAAGGCGGAGGACTACAGACTTTACGCGGCACTTGGCCAATTGAAATTTGAGTTCCGGGATGCAATTGTACTACGCAAAATTGAAGGGTACTCTATTAAAGAAACGGCAAAAATCCTCGAGTACAGTGAAGCAAAAGTGAAAAACTGTACCGAGCGCGGCATGAAGGCACTTCGCGAATTATTAGGGGGTGAATCCGATGAATTTAGATGAGCGATTAGCGAAAATTTCCCGCATTGAACGAACAACAAGGGAAGAACAACTACTGTATGGCAACTTAGCACATAGCGAAAACCGTAAAAAACGCACTCAGCTGTGGACATATCGAATCGTACTCGCAGCTGCAATGGTTGTTATTTTATTTTTCATTAAGGACCTATATACACAAACGAGTCAGTCGGAGCAATCTGCATCAGCAACGAGTGAAATCGAAAAAATGACTGTTCTATATAATTTGAAGCCAAATAATCACTTGAATTTACAATCTGTTTTTTACACTGCAAAGCGTTCGACAACTGAAGAGGGCTATATAAAAGCGATTACGAGTGTCCTTGCTAAGGCGGATGTAGAGCCTTGGAATGAACCGCTCGTCGATAGCTATGGCGTATATGATATTTTAGCCAATTATGAAAACGGGCAAACGAGTTATTTAAAGCTTTCTACTGCGGGCTCCACGGCATATTTACTTGATGTAGACGCGAACGTACGTTATCCATTAACTAATAAGCAAACTCTAAAAATGAATAAAATAATTTTAGATATTAGTCACTTAAAAAAAGATCAATCGTGGAAATTAACAGCGTTTATTATACTTGGCATTATTTTAGTACTTAACTACTTTTTCATTGAACGCAAGCAGGTTGTGCGAGATGAACAGGGGAACAAGTATACACGTCCTTTTTTAACCAATTTATTTTTCACGTCAATTTTTATTGTGCCACTTGTTTGGATGGATAGTATTATTGGAGCAAAACATTTAGGGATTATTGTATTAGTTTTAATTATTAGCCTAACGCTTGGCGAACATTATGACATACAATCAGGAGTCAAAACCGCAAGTTGGCGAAGGTTCAGTATTACTATAGTTACCGTTGTCGTAGCATTCGTCATTATGATTATCTGATTACCACATGGATTTCAAAATGAAACGGACTCCTGGATTAGGGAGTCCGTTTCGTTTTGGATGGAGATTTTTAAATCGATGTCCTAAATTATTAAATACTACGAAAAAGACAAAAAACCTCCCCGTCTCTAATAAGAGAGGGGAGGATGATTATATTACCAAGGACTATAGCCTTTTGAACCAAGTGGAGAATTTGAAATAATATCAATTAAAGGCATTGAGTAAGCGAATAAAATTAATGCTACTAAAATAACGCCCCATACTTTAAAGTTTTCTAAAATCGCAGGTGTTTTTTCTGCGCCAGGAGCAAGCTCTGCTACTGGGAATTCTTCTTCACCTTTTGGCGCAAAGAATGCTAATTGAATAATCATATACGTAATGAGGATAATCGCTAAGAATAAGATTGTACCACCAACTGCTTGAGCGATTTGGTAAGAGATCCAGTCATACGCTTGTTCAGAGCCGCCGTAAGTTGAGAAGTCAGAACGACGTGGCGCGCCAAGTAATCCGGCAATATGCATCGACCCAGACATGATTAACATACCAGTTGTCCAGAGTACCCCAATATAAATCCCTAATTTATTTAATACTGGCGTTAATACACGACCAGTTAAGTGTGGTATTAACCAGAATGCTACACCGAAGAATGTTAATACGACTGTTGTTGCCACTGTTAAATGGAAGTGACCTGTTACCCAAATGGTATTGTGTATTAATTGGTTCATTTGATAAGAAGCATTGACGATACCGCCTGCACCACCAGGAATGAACGTTACCATCCCGATAAATGGAAGTAAGAAGCGAGAATCACCCCATGGTAATTTTTTAAACCAACCAAGAACGCCTTTTCCACCTAGTTCACGTCCACGTAATTCAAATGTTGCGAACAAGGAGAATGCCGTCATTAACGATGGAATGATTACAAAGAATGTTAAAACAACTTGGGTAAACTTCCAGAAACCATCAATACCTGGCTCTGTTAATTGGTGATGAATCCCAACTGGTACAGAGAAAATTAAGAATAGCATAAATGATAAGCGTGCAAGTGAATCTGAGAAAATTTTTGCACCGATAATTTTTGGTACGATTGCATACCATGCCATATATGCAGGTAATAACCAGAAGTATACAAGGGCATGTCCGAAATACCAGAACAATGTACGAGAAAGTAATACATCGACACGTTCGATTAACCCTAGAGACCAAGGAAGTAATTGGACTAATACTTCAACAGCTACCCCAAGTGTGGCAGTAATCCATAACACACTGTTTACAACGGCCATGAATGTAAGAAGTGGAGATGTCTCACCTTTATTCGCTTTACGCCACTCTACAAATTTCATAATTTGCGGTGCACATAATAACCAAGAGCCAACTACGACTAATGTTAAACCTAAATAAAAAATCCAGTGAGCCTTTAAAGGCGCATAGAATGTATAAAGAACAGTTGCTTTATTTAATAAAACCATTGTTGCAGCTGCTGCCGTACCGATTGTCATTAACCAGAAACCAATCCAGCCCATTAATCGTTGTTTATCTGTAAGAGGACCAGCTGTGCGGCTTACTGCTGCAATTTGGAACCCCATAATAAAGAATGTAGTTAATATAAGACCAAGTAACACACCATGTACCGTTAAAACTTGATAATAACCAATTTTAATGCCGCCTGGGATTGTAAATTCACCCGAACGAACTAAAACCTGTAATAAACCTGCGAGACCACCGAGTAAAAGAGCAATGAATGCGACATACATATTGGCCATAGCGAGCTTTGCATCTTTTGGAGCTACCTTTTTAATAACTGCTGTCGGTTGCATTTTTGTCTTGGTAGTACCTAGTTTGACCTCTTTAGGAGCTTCATTTTTAACGATTGTCGACGATTGCATTTTCATCCACCACCTTTAACATAGAGTGCATCATTGAATGTCCAGTACCGCAATATTCATTACATACAACTAAATATTCACCGGCTTGGTTGACGACTGTTACATATTCAGAAATATAGCCTGGCTCCAACATAAGATTAATATTTGTACCTGCAACCTGGAAACCATGAATTGCGTCTTTTGTTGTAGCAATAAATTTTACTTTTGAGCCAAGTGGAACTTCAATTACAGCGGGGTTGTAGTTGAACATAGAAGCTACTAAGACAACCTCGTAATCCCACTCTTTCCCTTCTACTTTGTGAACACCTGGATTATCAAAAGGTGCAATTTCATCCACTTTTTCATAATTAATCGTTTGTTTCGATTCGTTTGGGTGTGCGCCGTTATGGAATGCGCCAATTCCTAAAATAATTAGGAATGCTACTAAAGTTCCACAACCAAATACAAGCCACCATTTCTCATATTTATGTATGTGCATTGTTGTCTCTCCCTTCTACAATCCTTGTTTTTTAAAAACGATCCATAAATAGGCTGAAGCAATAAGCCCAAACTAAAATAATAATCGCGCCTATAGCAAAAGTCATATAAAGAGTGCCTTTCAAATTTTCTTCAGCTTTCTTCTTTTTTGCCATATTTCTCCCTCCTATTTGTAGATATTTCGTGTTTCATATTTCTTATTTTAATCATATAAAAAAATGTTTTGATAGGATGTGATAAAACTCACAGTTATTTCTGATTTTGTGAAATAAATGTGAAGAAATTTTTTTTAATATAGCAAAAAAAGCACGTAATCGAATATGATTACGTGCTTAAAACTTATTAGTTATTCTTCTTCATCAATTGTCAATAAAATCGTAATAGATCCAGCGCCCTCAATTGTTGCTGGTAAACGGAATGCCTTATGAAATCCATATAATTTTGTATTACCTACCATTACTGTTGGAGGTGTGATATCAAGATTAAGTTCATTTTGCCCTGCGTGGGTACATAGGTTGCCGGCAATCATATTACCGAACTCACCCGTAAATGACTCTAGCATCTCGCCTTCTAGTGGCATACCAAACATGGCTGAACCTACTGCTCCAAATGTTTCAGGAGTACCATCGATAATAATACGACCTTTTAGATCGCCAACAATACCGATAAGGACACCTATTTGCTGTTGAATGTAAGGCTCTGAAGTAATAGAAGGAGACTGTACATCAATATTCATAGGCAAAATTGTTTTTAATGCATAAATAGTTCCATTTAATATAGTTTGTATATGTTTTGAAGTACTCATCTATAACGCATCCTTTTTTCGACTTTTTTTCCATCTTACCATGTGCCAACTAAGTGTGTACATAGAAAATGAGGATGTATATTGACGATTGGTGTGTTGATTCGCTATAATGAAAGTGATAATTGTTATCAATGAAAATAGGTGGTGCTAATAATGGTTTATGTATTTGTTGGTCTGACAGTTATTTTATACGTAACAGTTGGTTCATACGTAATGAAAAATACGGTGAAATAATATAATAAATATGAAGTTTGCAGAAAACTCCAACGGTAAACACTTAGGCATCATACAATATTACTGTGTGTTTTTAATGAGGAAAGCGCTATTTTCATTGTTAATAAGTTAAATGAACTAGTATATAGTACAACCATTTTATAAACCCTCTTCTAAAAAAAGTTGAGCTATTCTTATTCGATTCCCCATTAAGACTTTACTTGGGCTAAGTGTCCTCATTAAGTTCGCTAGCCCCATTCCAATATAATGACTAAACACCTCAAACATTTGGCAAAAGACATTAAGTTGTTGCTCTGCTATGCCTTCAAGATTAAATTTCCAACTCTAGTACACTAAATAATTGTATCAACTCCCTCAAGTACAGCTACTAATACAAATTCCTATTCGACGTCCACAAGCACATAATAGCTGCTTAGATTGAAGCATATAGCTTATGTTTCTTGCATAACTAGTCAAATTCGGGTAATATTTACCCATTATTGACTAGGGGTGAATTTATTTGGGATCAACACAGCAGAGTCTTGTTTTTTTAGAGCATTTGCTAAAATATTCGTTTGACGAAATTTTTATCGCTGATGCAGAAGGAACTATTTTGTATACAAGTGAAAATACGAAAGATTTTTTTGGGATGAGATCTGAAGAAATCGTCCAACAAAACGCTTTTGTACTCGAAGAAAAAGGGATTCTATCTCCCTCGGTTATTTGCAAAGTATTGAGAACGAAAAAAGTAGAAATGGTCATTCAAAATTCAGTGATGGGGCGAAAGCTCGTTGTTACTGGCTTTCCAATTATCGAACAGGGGTCAATCATTGGAGTCATCAGCTTTACAAGGGATATTACTGAGTTGGAATATTTAAAGAGAACGAATGAAAATGTCGCTACGCAAATGCGATTTTATGAACAAGAAATTGAGATGCTTAAAAAGGAACAAGATGGGAAGGGCTTAAATTTATCAGGGAAAATGCGAGATATCTTCGTCATCATAGAAAAGATTTGCGATTTGGACGTCTCGGTCTTATTGGAAGGTGAATCTGGCGTAGGTAAAAACTATGTAGCTCGTAAAATTCATCAGCTTTCCAATCGAAAACAAGAGCCTTTTATCGAAGTAAACTGTGGTGCGATTCCAGAAGCATTGATTGAATCAGAGCTTTTTGGTTACGAGGATGGAGCATTTACCGGTGCCAAAAAAGGTGGTAGGCAAGGACATTTTGAGGCGGCAGGCAAGGGAACGATTTTGTTGGACGAAATTGCAGAGCTACCGCTAAATTTGCAAGTAAAATTGTTATCGGTTTTGCAAAATAGAACGATTCAACGGGTAGGCAGCAACGAGCCAATCAACATGAAATGCCGAGTTATTTGTGCGACAAATAAAGATTTGCAACAACTCGTTGTAGAGAAAAAATTTCGTGAGGATCTATTTTACCGCATTAACGTTATTAAAATCGAAGTACCTCCTTTACGTGAAAGACGCGAGGAAATACCGGTGTTAGCAACAGAAATTACAGAGGAATTAAATTTGAAGCATCATCTTCAAAAAGAGTTATCAGCCAACTTAATTTCATGGATGTATTTACAAGACTGGCCAGGAAATATTCGTGAATTGCGTAATTATATCGAAAGAATCTTAATTACCTCCAATGAAGATCTCGTTGATATACAAGCTGCTGATAATCCAGTGTCATCAATTGAAGAGCTTACACTCGCCGACTTTTTAGCGAAAGTTGAAGGCGCTTATATTATGAAGATGTTTAAAAAATATCCGAGTAGTGTCAAGCTTGCAAAAAAATTGGGTATAAGCCAATCGACAGCAAATAGAAAAATAAATCAATTCGTAACTAAAGACTATAGTCGAACATGACTATAGTTTTTTTGCATTTTCTACAAAATCCTAACAAATTTAAAATAATTAGTGGTGCTACCAAAAATAAATTTACTTGAGAAGTTGGTATATTTCGCCTGTTTATGTGGATTTCATTTTTATACATAGTTTATATTTTAGAATATTTAGAAAATATGGCACGTTTTTTGCTAGTAGTAAGCAGAGTAGTTAAAGCACGTTCAAGAGCAATTACTACGCTTACATTATTAACAAAGGGGAGAATACAAAATGAAAAATCCAGAAGAAAAACAATTTTTAAATTTACCTTACACAGGAATTTGTTCTTTCGGGAAATATCCAATTTGTACAGACTTAGAACAATTGGATGCAGACGTAGCTGTAATTGGCGTTCCTTATGATATGGGAGCTCAGTGGAAATCCGGTGCGAGAATGGGGCCGCGTGGTATTCGTGAAGGTTCTACATTATATAGCTTCGGTTTAGGTGGGGCGTACGATATTGAAAAAGATATTATGTATTTAGGTCCTGATTATAAAGTGTATGACTGTGGCGATGTGGATATGGTTCATGGAGATTTAGAACAAAGCTTTGATAATGTTGAAGTGGCAATCCGCAAAATAGTTGAAAAAGGGGCAATTCCAGTTGTCATGGGTGGAGACCACTCTATTTCCATTCCAGTTGGCCGTGCATTAGATAACATTGGCAAATTCCACGTTATTCAAATTGACGCGCATTTAGACTGGGCAGATCACCGCTCAGGACAACGGTTTGGTCACGGAAGTGCACTTCGTCGTTTAGCAGAAATGGATCATGTTGATCAAATGTTCCAGTTTGGAATTCGTGGCATTAGTAGCAGTAAAAAAGAAGATGTTGATGCAGCAAAAGAATATGGCAGTGTCATTTTATCTCCAAGACAAATACGTAAAATGGGTATCGAAGAAGTGATTGCTTTAATTCCAGAAGGAGAAAACTATTATGTAACAATTGATATTGATGGTTTGGATCCTTCCATTGCTCCGGGAACTGGAACTCCTTCACCAGGTGGATTTTTATATGATGAAGTAAATGAGCTGTTGGATGGGATTGCGAAACGAGGAAATGTCATCGGCTTCGACTTAGTAGAAGTTTCACCTCCTTACGATTTAAGCGGAATTACAAGTCAAGTTGGTGCGCGTTTAATGCTCGACTTTATCAGCTTTATTTTAAAAGAACGCGATGAAAAGTAATAAGTAAATAAAGGGAGGGTTTCTTCCCTTTATTTCTTTAAGTGACACTATAATATTTGGTGAGTTTTTACACAATTTGCTACGTTTTGAAGAGATTTCTGATATATTAAAATTACGTAAGAATTAATAGAGTTCTATATTAATGGGTTACACGATACGAAGACGGTTACGAATACGACAATGGTAAACAAGCGGAGATTTCAGTGTTATTATAAGCCATTCATACCGTTCAAACAGATTGATGAGATGAACAAAAGGGCAACCTATAATATTTCATTCAGAACCTGAACGATATGATATTTTTAGTTAATAAAGTCAGAAAATTCTTTTAAAAGAAGGTGTCGAAGGGGGGAAAAGCTATGCAAGCTAAAACAGCTGGTGCGAATAGGATGATTATTGGAATCGTTTTAGCTGTATTAACATTTTGGTTGTTTGCTCAATCAATGGTTAATATTATTCCTGCTGTTCAAGAGGATTTAGGTGTTTCGTTAGGAACATTAAATATTGCAATTAGTTTAACATCATTATTTTCAGGGCTTTTTATTGTTGCCGCTGGAGGAATTTCAGATAAAATAGGGCGAAAAAAATCAACTTATATTGGTTTGATTTTTAGTATCGTTGGCTGCTTGCTTATTATCGTTTCTCAAAATGCAACTTTGCTAATTATTGGGCGTATTGTGCAAGGGCTTTCGGCTGCATGTATTATGCCGGCAACCATCGCCCTTGTAAAATCTTCATTTAAAGATGAAGATCGTCAGCGCGCACTCAGTTATTGGTCGTTTGGTTCTTGGGGTGGCGGTGGTTCTACTGCACTTATTGGAGGTGCGATCGCTACATATTTTGGATGGAGATGGATTTTTGTTGTCTCTATTGGAGTTGCACTTCTAGCGATGTATCTACTAAAAGAAATTCCAGAAAGTAAGGCAGAAGAAGCATCGAAACAAAAGTTTGATTTCGTAGGATTCGTATTATTCGTCTTTATCATGCTTGTGATTAATATGATTGTAACGCGCGGACAAGATTTTGGTTGGACAAGTCCATTAACGTTAGGCTTAATTGGAGGAGCAATTGCCTTGATTATTACGTTCTTTCTTGTCGAACGTCGCAAAACGAATCAATTTATCGATTTTTCATTGTTTAAAACACAAGCATATTCCGGTGCAGTAGTTTCAAACTTTATGCAAAATGGAATTGCAGCAACTGTTGTCGTTGCAAATACGTATGTTCAGTTAGCTCGTGGTTTTACGTCATTCCAAACAGGTTTGCTAACGGTCGGAAACGTCATTGCTGTCGTCGTCATGATTCGTGTAGGGGAAAAAATGTTGCAAAAGATGGGTGCTCGCAAGCCGATGATTGCATCCGTATTCATTTCAACAATTGGGATAAGTATGACGGCGCTTACCTTCTTACCAGATGTCGCATACATTATCGTTGTATTTGTCGGTTTCTTAATTGCGGGAATTGGGATTGGAATGTATGCAACACCTTCAACAGATACGGCGGTTGTTAATATAGCAGATGACAAAGTAGGCGTCGCATCTGGAATTTATAAAATGTCGAGCTCTCTCGGATTTTCATTCGGTATTGCGATTTCAACAGCAGTTTATGGTGTCATGGTTTCAGTTACAAACATGCATATTGCTGCTACAGCAGGAATAATGATCAACTTATTATTTGCGATTCCAGCATTGCTCTATATTCATAAAACAATCAAACCAGAAGAAGGACTTGTACATGAGCCAACTTCGTCAAAAGTAGTACATGCACAGTAAACAATCGATTAGGTTTTTTTTAAAATTACTGGTCAGTTGATTTTGAGCGTAATTTTATCGGTTGTTCGAGTAAAATATTAACAAATACGTAAGATGTGAAGAAGGATTTATCCAATTTTATCTTTGAACATAAAAAAACAAGAGGTCGTTATTAAGAACTACGCTCAATTTTTTGGCAGTTCATAAGAAAACGGTTGTGTTACGATGAGATGGTTCCGGTAGTATGCCGGAGCCATCTTTTTTAAATCTCTTTGCCTACTTTCTAATTCGCAAAGATTATTACATACGGTTTTTCAGTTATTAAAATTCTAAACCCCGAATAGGTTTAGAGTCCACTATTCGGAGGCGGTTCACTTTAAATGCCATTTTCATTTAATAGGTGTTAGTGAACAATGTTTTTATAAAGTAGACGCTCGCTATTGTATTTTCATTATGCATAGTTTTTTATGTTCGACTACGACTAACATTAATCGTAGTAAGAACAGTATTTGAATTTATGCAGATGAATGGAGTCTTGTTTAGATGCCCACTTGAATTTCGTTTACTAAGGAGAAACCGTCAGCAACTCAAATAACTTTTGTAGTGTAATTTATCTCAGTATCATTAGCTGTAACATTTTCTTTTGTAGCCGTTGTAGGGAGATTTCCTATAAAGACAAAAGTTAATACTACATGGGTTTATCATAGCGAGGCATATCCTGTCTTCGTATAAATTTGCATGGCTTATACTGCTTGCATTTGTCTTTGCAAGGCTCAGGCTTTTTACACTTATCGTTGCAAGGCTCAGGCTTTTTGCACTTATCGTTGCTAGGCTCAGGCTTTTTGCACTTATCGTTGCAAGGCTCAGGTTGTTTGCATTTATCGTTGCACGGACAGTGATGTTTGCATTTGTCGTTGCACGGACAGTGATGTTTGCATTTATCGTTGCACGGACAGTGATGTTTGCATTTATCGTTGCACGGACAGTGATGTTTGCATTTGTCGTTGCACGGACAGTGATGTTTGCATTTGTCGTTGCACGGACAGTGATGTTTGCATTTATCGTTGCACGGACAGTGATGTTTGCATTTGTCGTTGCACGGACAGTGATGTTTGCATATATCATTGCACGGACAGTGATGTTTGCATTTATCGTTGCACGGACAAGGTTGTTTGCATTTGTCGTTGCACGGACAGTGATGTTTGCATTTATCGTTGCACGGACAGTGATGTTTGCATTTGTCGTAGCACGGATCAGCGTGTTTACATTTATCGTTGCATGGACAAGGCTGCTTGCATGTGTCTTTGCAAGGCTCAGGTTGTTTGCATTTGTCATTGCACGGACAATGGTGTGTGCATTTCTCGTGGCACGGACAGTGATGTTTGCATTTATCTTTGTAAAGCTCATGGTGCTCACATTTATTACAACATGATCTCTCGTGTTGACAGTTATCATGGCAAGATTCATGATAATAGTATTTATGAGACTCCTTATCTTCAAGATGCTCTATTAGTTCTGAGAATGTTTGTGGTTCCATCCCGAATGAATCAGTAGATTTTTTCTGCTTTTTATATTCATTCTGGTTTTGTTGGTATTTAAAATTCATCTTCTCACCTCCCTCTACAACATATTATTCTCTCGACAGATTGAGAGGATGGACAAATAGCCAATTGACTATTAAATGTTTAACTATTTATAAGGAAGAATGAGAGCCCAATTATCAATTCGCCTATAAATGATAGGGGGTAGAAAATAAAAAAAGCTACACTTAAAGTAATTTTTTCTGCATGGGGAAATTTAAATGCTCAATGACTATCGGAAGTGAGCTACCTTTATAAAGCAACTAAAAAAATCGCCTAAAATTGGGTATGAGTATATATGAAAATAATTGGCGTATGTACAGAATTGTATATTGCTACATTATTAAAAAGGGAGTGATAAATGTGACAAAAAAACAACCGGATAACATTGTAGGTACAGGCCGTAGATTAGACAACCCCGATTTGGTGGATACAGAAAATGAAAGTCTTTTTGATATGCATGAGGATATGCAAACAGTCGATGCAATTCCTATAGAAGAACTTAATGAAAAAGTTAAAGACGAGAAAAATAAAGACCATACAAAATCAACTTCAGCAACGGATAAACTATATCCGAATAGTCTTGCATATAAAAACGAAGAGTTGTAGTATACAAAGACACAAAAAAAACACAGACAAAAATGAAATTAAATGTATTTCATTGTATAAATTGAGCTCTCAGATGAATCCAAGTGGGTAAGTACCCATATTATCGATTGGAATGGCCTCTGAAAGCTCTTTTTATTTTGGTTAAAAAAAATATGGCCGTATCTAATTAGTTAAATTAAACCCCAGTAGGTTCAATATCACTTTCGCTCTGAATAGCTAGCGTGCGTCCGACGTAGGAGCAAATGAATAATCTAAATATATTCTGATGCTGTAATGAATTGTTTGCTGGGTGCAATTCTTTATGTTTTCTATAACATCCCAGTTCGCACATTTTTTCGGATGTAAGAACAGTAAATTCAACTTGAAAGAATAAATAATAAGCAACTGGTTTCCATGAGGAGCCAGTTTTTTGTTTTTATGCAATGGAACATAGGTAGTGACAACTTACTGCTACCGTGTCAGCCGCTTGGCACGGTTGCGGTAGCAAATAAAACAACGTAGCGTTTAACAGCGCTTTTATTTTTTGGAGAAATCTCATTTTGCAAAAACGTCGTCATATTCCTTAGTCCTACATATTATAGCGAGAAAGGTGTCGAATATAGATTTTTGTAATTGTTCTAGTGTTAACAAATTACTTAATCGGACTATGGAGGAGTTGGAAGGACGTTGAGCGGGAGTAAGCAATTTTTATGCGAATCGCTATGTGAAATAAAAGAACTCCAGGATTTGATAATTAATTTCCATTCTAAATATTATGGACAATTACTCGTCAAAATAGTTGGTACTGATACCATTCCTTTTTTCTTATTAACGAACAACGGTGTTCACTTAAGTTTAATCGATCCAGTACAGCAGTTTGAAACAAAATATTTTCGAATTGAATCTATTGATAGAGAACTTTGTCGAGTGACAGTTTCATTGTTACGCTCCTTTGATTTTGAAGGGAATGATACGACTTCGATTGCTGATGTTGTGAGATTAGAAAGAACGTCGACTATAAAAACCGTTGAATTGACCAGTATTTTAGCCATACAGCTTTTAAATCCTAACTTGTTAAAAAGGAAAATTATCATTGAGCCCAAATGGTAATGAAAGACCAGAAAAACTATTAAAATAATTTATACTTAGAGCGTCTGTCCATATGCTAGTTGCACTATCTGAATTTAATAGAGAGAGAATCAAAAAAAGGGAGATTAAATATGACAATTATTGGTATGTTGCATCATCGTTTAGACCCTAAAACCGTTATTAAGTCATATGCATATGCAGCAGTTGCAAGGGCAGAAGGGGTTCAATTTTTTTACTTTACACCTAAGAGCGTTAACTTTGATGATCGTACTATAAAGGGCAAGGTGTATGAAGATGGGCAATGGCAAGAAAGAGTGATGCCCTTTCCAGATGTTATTTACAATGCAGGGAGTCCAGAAAAACTAGCAGTATCTAAAGAAATTATAGCGAAATTGAAAGAGGAAATACCGTTTACAACAAATTCTATAGGGAATAAGTGGAATGTAGTGAATCGCCTAAATGAAGCAAAGGAATTTGCCAACTATTTAATCCCTTCAGAAATAGTAAAAAATGTTGAAGTATTTCATAAGTACATCGCCACTTTTAATAAAGTAGTGTTTAAACCGATTGATGGTAGAAAGGGAAAGGGAATCTATTTCATTTCGAAAAGTGGAAGTTCTTTTGAGGTGAGGAAGGATACTCACAATAGTATTTATTCAAAGCTACAGTTAAATGAATTATTAAATGAGCAGCTTTCTACCGGCACATTTATTATGCAACCATATATTCAATCGATAATGAAATCCGGCCAAGTTTATGATTTTCGTCTTCATGCGCAAAAAAATGGAGAGGGAAAATGGGTTGTGACGACCATCTATCCACGCATTGCGCCAATAGGATCGATTATACCCAATATTAACAATGGTGGTTATACCAATTATTTAGATCCATTTTTGGAGCAGGAATTTAAGGATGAAGCCTATAATATTCGGCGCATGTTAGAGCATTTTACATTATCATTAGCGCAGCATCTAGATGAAATTCAGATGGTACAGTTCGGGGAGGTCATTGACGAAATTGGCATTGATGTAGGATTAGATGAGCATCAAAAGATTTGGGTGTACGAAGTAAACTGGCGTCCGGGTTGTCCTCCAGCATTTTATTTAGAATTAGATGTTGTTGTTCATTCGATTCAATATGCGAAATATTTAGCAGAAAACCAAGGACGTATTAAAAATGAAATTATGGCACGAAAGTACAAAAAACAAAACGGGAAATTAGGTTTACCTATTATCGCCATTACTGGAAGTGCGGGGAAAACGACATCTAAGGCGTTCCTTGCCTCTATTTTATCGAAAAAATGGAATATTTTTGAATCAAAAGACTATTGGAATACGACCGAGCATACTAAAAAACATGCTGCAGAGATTAATGCCTCACATGAAGCAGTTGTCCTCGAATACGGAATGGCCTATCCAGGTATCATTACAAATCACTGTAGCATCATCCAACCGAACATCAGTATCGTAACAAATATCGGTCTCGCTCATGTTGGGAATTTTGATGGGGATATAAAAAAAGTGGCAGAAGCAAAATCAGAGTTAATACATGGAATGAACCAAAAGGGGTTACTCGTAATTAACAAGGATGACGAAAATTCGAAGTATTTATCAACGCAACAATTTAAGGGGGAAACTCTCACAGTCGGTATCCATTCTGTAGCCAACTATAGGGCCTATGATATTCATTATAAAGACAATGGTATGTCCTTTAAGATGAAGCTACAAGGACAGGAAATCGCACTGTTTATTCCCATCTTAGGTGAACATCATGTATACAATGCGCTCAATGCAATTGCTGTTGCCGATTATTTAGGCTTCACTCCACAAGAAATTAAAGCGGGACTAAATTTTAAAAAACCACCAAGAAGGCTCACGTTATATAATTGCCGAGATCAAATTACCGTCATTGATGACACGGTTCACTCGCACCCTCAAGGCGTACGGGCTGCTATAGATGTGCTCACTAACATTGGAAAAAAACGAAAAATAGCTATTATTGGGCAGATGCGAGAGTTAGGGGACTTACGAGAAGAAGAATATCGTAAAGTTGGCGCATACATTTATGAACAAGGGATCGATCTCTTAATTACCTATGGATTTCGGACAGAAGAAATAGGTGCAGAAGCAATGGCAAAAGGGTTAAACCAATCCAATATTTATCATTTTATCAATAAGGAAGAAATGCATGCACTACTAGGGGAAATCGTGAAGCAAGGCGACACAATCCTAGTAAAGGGAGCAAGTAAAACGAATATGTTTGAAACAATTAAATTTCTTGATCAAACATTTAAAGCATAACAAAAATCCGAGTAACTGCCCATTGAATAAGGGCAATTACTCGGATTTTTTATTATCATTAAGTTACGTCTTTTCTTGAAGAAAGGGTATTTTCTTCAATTTAGAGAGTATGCAATAACGTCGGTCACAAAAAATATTCCATAAGTATTGAAGTAACTACTTTTGGAATATGCATTAACTTCAGCTAGATTATTCGACCTTTAAATGGAACTGTATTTCCTTTACAGCGATATTGGCGTTGTTTTTGGCTTCTGCTAATGTGGCTCCTTCTGCAATGACATATGCATAGCGATGGCCCATAGATAATGGCGGGGTGAGCAAGGTTCCTCTTTTTGGCTTCACATATACATCCACAACACCTTCAGAATTAGTAGCTCTGTTTTTTCCAATCACCTTTTCCAAAATCCCTTTTCTATTTACAATAGCGTATTTTGTAAAGACGAACTTTCTGTGCCTAGGCTCAACATTTGGTTGTTCACCTAAAAATAATTTCAGCGTTTCTTCCACTAAACTGAATCCGAATGCAGCGAGAATCATACTATTCATGGCACCTCCAGAGATTCTAGGATTGATCTCAATGAGCTTCCAACCTTGTTTTGTCAAACGAAGCTCTAGATGCAGCGTACCATTTTCGATGCCAAATGCGCTGACGATCGAATTGAGCACTGCCTCAATACTTGTTTGAATATCCATTGGGACTTCCGCAAGCACACCATAACCGGTAATAATAAAACGTTTACCCTTCGTAATTTCTTGTTCAATAATGCCGATAATATGTGGCTGCTGTTTATAGACAAGTGCTTCTACTAAGTATTGTGGACCTTCAATATACTCCTCAATCATAATTGTTTCACCGGGGCTTTTGCTTTGGAGAAATCTGAGATGCTTTTCTAGCTGCATTTTATTTGTAGCTAATAGTACGTCTTTAGAACCGGTTGATTTTGGAGATTTTACAATGAGTGGAAATACCTTGTTAAAAGTAACTAATTCGTTTGGCTTGATGAGGTAGAATTTCGGCGAATAAGGTTGATCCTTTAGGAAATTCCTTGTTTCCTCTTTATCCTCCATCATTTCAATGGCTTTTGATGACGAATAGTTTTGACAAAATTCATCACATAAAATGGAGGCAATATGAACAAAGGGATCTACAAAACTAACAATGGTTTTAATCACTAATCCGTTTCCGCATAAACTACGAATCTCCGCTTTCATTGCTTCTATATTCGAAGTGTCAATCAAAATCATTTTATGAATATCTGGATATGCTTTTCTCTGCTGTAATTGCTTTTCGTTGTTTGTGAAAAGCACTGTCAAGTAGCCCAATTTTTCAGCTGCTCTTGTTGCTTCACGGCTTGACCCCGATTTGTTAGTACCGATAAATATAATTGCTTTCAACTATGTCACTCCTCTAATTGATACTTCCGTTCTTACTACATATTCTATAGGTATGATAATAAATAGTTTTCATCTGGTTATGTATCACGTCTTTATCCAATCATCTTTTGTCAAGGTACATATGATAGATAATGAAGGAGTGTGAATTGAAATTAAGCCTATCACGGTAAAAAATTTAGCAGTTATTGTTTCAGGTGAATGGATGCAAGGTTCAGATAATGAAATGATCCAGTACGGCGCCTATCGTCTAAAACAGGTTAAAAATTCAAATACAGCTCTTTTTACAAGTAAGCGAATAATTAACTGGAAAAAGCTTGAACCATTTACTCCTCTCGTGCTTGTAACAGACTGGCCTTATAGACAAAAAGAGATTCCTAAAGGTGTAATCACCATTAAAGTAGCTAATGTAGAAGAAGCGTACTGGAAATTTGTGCACTTCTACCGTTATCAATTTCAAATACCCGTTGTGGCCATCACAGGAACTTCTGGAAAAACGACGACGAAAGAGATGATTAAACATATTCTATCTTTTGAAAAAAAAGTGACGGCAACAATTCTTAGCAGTAATTCTAGAACGGCTTTTTTGCAATATTTACTCAGCATAGAAGATGATACTGAAGTAGCCATTTTCGAAACAGCTGTCGGCTCACCTGGGGATATAAGTAATGCAGGTAATTACTTCAAACCGACAATCGGGATTATCACAAATATCGGGGCACACCATTTAAATTATTGCAAAACTCTAGACGGTTATATCCAGGCAAAGGGCGAGATGGTGCAAGCTATTGATCCTAAAGGTACATTAATAATCAATATAGAGGACGTCAACACAAGTAAAGTAGATATGACGAGTTTTCGCGGGCGCATTATTAAAATTGGTAAGGATGCGTCTTGTGATTTTAGAGCAAGTCATATTCGCTACACTCAAGACGGCATGCAATTTATTCTGCATCACAAGATGAAAAGTTATGACATATTCATACCAGGATTTGGTGAGCATCAAGTGTATAACGCACTTGCTTCCATTGCGGCGGTTTATGAAATGGGTGTAACAATTCCAGAGGCTGCTGTTCAGTTACAATCATTCCGACAGTTGAATAAACATCTACAACTGTTTGAAGGTATCAATGACTCAATACTGATAGATGATACATGGAGTATTACAACGACTTCCTTAAGCGCTGCATTAGAAGTATTAAATGCACTTGGAAAAAGCAAAAAAAAGGTGGCAGTCATTGGCACGATTACGGATTTAGGGTCAAGTGGATATATTATTCATGAGCAGGCAGGGGAATTGATTCATGACATTGGTGTAGATGTGCTGATCACCATTGGGGATCATGCTAAAATCATTGCTGACCATGCTGTGAAATTAGGAATTGGCGTCCCAGTCTATTCGTTTAAAAATAATGTCCTTGGTTACCAATTATTACATGATATTGTGGATGCCAATACGATTGTACTAATAAAAGGGGATATGTACAGCAAATCAATACATGAGTTAGCCTCAAAAATGAAGAAATCATCTTTACCCACTGAATAGAGTTATTATTCAGTGGGAATTTTTTAGTGGATAAGAAAGTACAACTTACCCATCCACAGTGATAAGGACATCAACTCGCTCTATTTTGGACGAGTTTTGTTTTTCAAATGCTAGATAGAAAAGTAAATCTTCTCTACTACTACGTGACAAATACTGTGCCTTCGAAGTCCCCACGATAATATATTGTAATAATCTAATAAGAAGGGAGAGAAATATATGGGTGTAATTTGTCCTTGTGGGGTAATTGTTAATGCAACTAAACAAAGAGAAAACGTCAAATTTGACGGGGTGCGGGGTACGATTACTGGGAATTTGACGTATCTAGCAGATGTTTGTGTGACGACACTTGCTTCTTCTACACTTTCATTAGCATTTGATGATACAGAGACGCCAAATCAATTTAGCTTCTTGTTTACGGCCAATGCCATCACTAGTGTTACATGTGTAAGGGAAGGGCAGAACTGTGTTGTTACAGTAAAAGGTACAGGAACGATTGGAATGCAGGAGTTTTCTTTTGAAGCAACTTTTAGGGATCAAGTTGCTCAAGCGGCGAATGATATTGTTCAAAGCTTTGTAATTAACGGTTTCTTTAATCAAAATGGTGCAGTGCCTGTTGCGCAAGGTTCTATTGTTGCATTAGGCTGTCAGACTTTGTAATAGTAGTGAAACTCTCAGTTGAAATTGACTGAGGGTTTTTTAAAACGAGGAGGAGTTAGGAAATGAAGGCTAGTAGAGGGAGGATTAGCCAATACAAAATATTAAGAGCTGATGAACAATTAAGAAAGCATCTCGTTAAAACGGAACTATTATCAAAGCAATCCTTATTAACAATGTTGGGTGTAAATGAGTCAATTGTCATCAAACCTGTTTATGGTTCAGAGGCAATCTGTATATTTCAAAAAAATAATCTATACCATATTCAAACAAATGACTTGGTGTCAACAGTGCAGGGCAAAGAAGCATTATTTATAGCAATACAAAATGGAATGACACAACAATACTATATTATTCAAAAGTCACCATCTACTAATAAATTATTTCGACAGTTTGTGACAATGCACAGAAACACGCCGTTATCTGAATGGTACGTAGCATCGAAAACGAAGCAGGCACATTCGATCTTCAATCCGCTACTTGCTAGAATCTATTTTAAGAGAATACAGCAGGTAGTCACTCGTACAGCTAAAAGGCTAGGGAAATCGTTTTCAGGTTGCCATACGATTGTGCTAGACATAGCATTCGATTGGCGTGGGAATATATGGATTTTTGATACGGTCCTTCATTTTCCGAACAGTAAGTGGAGCCAGTATCATGTATTAAATAGAAAGCGAAAAATTCGTAAATATTTGCCTAATACAGATTTACTGACGCAAGAAACGTTTCACCAATATTTACAACATTATAAAGCCATCATTCTGAAACCATGCATCGGTCAAAATGGAAAAGGAGTCATTCAAATTAGTCAAAAAAGTGACTTGACCTATGAAATTCATGTAGGAATAAAAAAGGTAGTGAAACCGAGCTTGGATGAAGCGTTTCATTTTATAAAAAAGACCTATTTATTCAAAAGCGATTACATTGTACAACAAAAAATTACATTAGCTACGATTAACAACTGTCCAATTGATGTACGTGTAGTAACGCAAAAGGTGAGTGCAGCGTGGAAAGTAACAGGAAAGATTGTAAAAGTCGCGGGCGAACAGTTTATTATAACGAATGCAGCGCAGAAATTACTAACGTTAGATCAGGCAATACAGGATGCAAAAATCCCACAAATTCATGCCAAAAATCTCGATGCTCGGCTGAACAAGATTAGTTTGCTTGCTTCAGAGCTGTTGGAAGAAAACAATGGAGAGCTTTCTATTATTGGCTTTGACATCGGCATGACAAAAAGGGGGACCTTGTGGATTATTGAAGGCAATATGGTTCCTGACGTCAAGATGTTTAATAAATTGGAAGATAAAACAATGTATAAAACGATAGTGGATGTTAGAAATGCGAAAAAAAAGTGAGTTTATATCCAATCATCAAAAAAAGCTGTTCATACTATACTAGGTGGAGGTGTTATCTTGAAACAGTTACTCGTGAAGGATATTCAGAAATTACTGCAAGGAGAATTACTAAATGGTTCAGTGGATTGGCATGTCAGGCATGCGATTTATTATGAACGGCATGATTTGACACATTCCAATACACTTATATTTGTAAATAAAAATGATTCAATCAACTGGCAAGCCATCAATAATAAAGGGCCTTCTCTTGTCATTTCCGATAAACCTATTAATGAGCTAAAGAATGCGCTTGGTAATACTACCGTTATTAGAGTGAGGAGTATTATGCAGGCATACTGGACATTTATCGATTATTACCGAGGCCTTTTTCAAATACCCGTTGTTGCATTAACCGGAACATGTGGGAAAACAACGACGAAAGAAATGATTAAATACATCGTAAGTAAGGAATGGCCGGTGCAGGCATCTGTAAGCAGTAAAAATGAGCCCCGTCAATCATTGCCTTATTTAACTGGTATCGAGAAGGATACAAAAGCAGCTGTGTTCGAGCTAGGTCTAGGAAACACAGGGAATATTAAACATCAATGTATGATATACAAACCTACAATTGGCATCATTACAAATATCGGTGTGCATCATTTAGATGGATGCAAAAATCTAGAAGGTTATATAAAGGCAAAGTCAGAAATTGTAGAAGGATTATCCAATGAAGGTACATTAATAATCAATGCAGATGATGAAAATACGAAAAAAATTCCATTGCACAGCTTTAAAGGTAAGGTTATTACGTTTGGTGTACAAGGACAGGCAGATTTCAAAGCCGCCAATATTCAATTCACAAATAACGGTATGAAATTTCAACTCCATGTGTCCAATAAAACCTATTCTGTGTCTGTTCCTGGATTCGGTGAACACCAAGTTTATAATGCACTAGCTGCCATGGCGGCTGTAAAAGAAATGGGATTGACGATCGAAAAAGCCATCGCTCATTTAAGATCATTTAAACAAATGGCAAGACACTTAGAGTTTTCAAGTGGCATAGAAGGAAGTACCATTATTGACGATACATGGACAAATAACCCTACATCTGTTGAAGCAGCATTGAAAGTTTTGGATACGATAGGAAAAGATAAAAAGGTAATCCTCTTACTTGGCGATATTAACCGACTAGGTAACTTCGAAAAAAAGTATCACCGTGAAATTGGCACGATGGTTGCAAAAAGAAATATTCATATGCTTATTACAATTGGAACAAAGGCAGAAGAAATAGCCAATCAAGCGATAAAAGAGAGAACAAAGGCAGAGGTTCATATTTTTAAAGATGTCACAGGGGTACTCGATGTACTAAAGTCAAAGATCGATAGTGATACGATTGTGCTCATAAAGGGCCCTATGTCTAGTAAGTCCATGATTGAATTTGCAAATAGCTTAAAAAAATAGCTTAGAACAAGAAAAAGAAGCATCCACTTTAACGTTATGGAATGCTTCTTTTATTTGTATATGTTCTTGATAACGCGGCGTGCAGTTACGTAGTTTTGTTGCACCAAAGTGGTACTTAAGTTTTTCTTCCCTACATTGCCTGATGTCATACTAATATATTGATTGTTTCCAAGATAAATGCCTGTTTCCGTAATCGTCTTCCCGCCATTATTTGTTGAGAAGAAAATATGTTCGCCTTTTTGCAGTTGTGATATTAATACGGCTTTCCCAGCTAATGCTTGTTTACTTGCTAATTTATCCTTTAAATCAATTCTATGCTGTTTAAAGACACAGTACGTAAAGCTAGCACTCGTAAATGTGAGTGAAATTTCGTTTTATGAATAGCTGAATTTTGCTTTTCCAATAAGGCTTGATGTAGTATTGATAAATTTATCTGAAGTTCCAGATGGTAAGCTGACAGTCGGAACTGAGCTTTCTTAAAAAACTCGTTTTGCTGTAATATAATGCTCATTGTAATAGTCAACTAACAGTACTCTTGTAATAACACCATCAGAATTTGGAATAATCAGACGATGGTTACCCGCATAGATAGCTACAAGAGAAGGAGTTTTAGAACCTTTTACACTATTAAAGAACACTAAATCCCCCTTCTTTAAATTGGCGCGTGAAACAGTCTTTCCAAGGTTCATTTGCGCTTTTAAGTTCGTAGTACCCAAATTTACGCCACTTTTTTGATAGACGTACTCTACAAATCCAGGGGCTGTAAAGCGTAGGTATTTTTCATTATTCGTTGTGCTAATTTTTACTTTGTTTTTTAAATCATAAGCGTTTTGAACAATCTTGTCACCTTTAGTTGCTGGATTAGCTGACATTAAAGTAGGTAATACTCTTCGGGCAGATACATAATTTTCTGTATAATATGGTTTGCTATTTAAGTCAGAAATGACGATATTTTGCTTAGAGTCAGCCATGTGTATCATTTTGTTGTTACCAATATACATACCAACGTGATCAGGATCTGTTCCTGTCTTTTTACTCTTAAAGAAGAGTAAATCCCCTTTTTGTAATTGATTTCGCGTAACATACGTACCTTGTTGGATCATATAATTTTCGTTATATGTCGCAAGATCTACGCCGTTTTTTTCGAAAATGTACATTAGAAATGTAGCACAAGAGAATTTGTATGGAGCAGTAGGCTTGTACACTGTATTACTATACGTTGACTTACCTATTAAGCTTTTACCTGTTTGAATTAGCTGGTCCGCTTTCGCTGCAACGGCTTGATTGTTATTTTGTGTATTTGTGGTTGCAGCCTCTACTTCTATTGGTTGACTTGTTCCTGGTAACATTCCCAACGAACTAAAACCAATTGTAAGTGCAAGTGTCGTCTTTAAAAAATATTTATTCATGCTGTGTAATTCCTCCTAGAAGTTTTCGTAGAACTAATAAAATCATAGCATGCAAAAGTGTTGTTTCAGGAGGTAAATGTTTCCATGGTTGTTTTGGAGGGCCTGTAAACCTTGATATGAAGGGCTTTGTTGATGGAGTTTACAGTTTGATTAAAAATATTACAAATTAACATATTAAGGACTAGAACCATAGATTATGGAGTACGTGAGTGAATAGTACTTCTATTAATTTATGTCCGATAAATAGGGTTTAGTTCATCTGAGATGATGTAAAGTAACTTGGAAAAAAAGCTCTATGAATATATTTAGCAAGGGTGGGGAAGCGTTTCGTTTATTGCGAGAAATGTGAGATAATTCTTTTAAATAATGATTTCAACTGGGGGAAGAAAAATGGAATTTGTAGCAATCGATTTTGAAACAGCTAATAGTATACGATCTAGTGTTTGCTCAATTGGAATCGTAAAAGTAAAAAATGGCAAGATTCAGGAAGAACTACACTCACTTATTAATCCATTGAGTGAATTTCACTATTACAATACGAAAATTCACGGTATTACTGAGGAGATGGTATCTAGTGCACCTACATTTGAGGAGTTTTGGCCTGAATTTAAACATTTCGTCGAAAATCAAACAATTATTGCACACAATGCTAGCTTTGATATCGGTGTGCTTCGTGAATCTTTAAAACGCTGTCATGAAGTAACACCAAATTTTGACTACGGATGCTCCTACCAAATTGCTAAAAAGGTTTGGCCGGATTTATATAATCATAAGCTGTCTACAGTATCAAACTACTTAAATATTAGCTTAAGACACCATGATGCATTAGAGGATGCGCGTGCTGCTGCTTTGATAACATTAGAAGCATTGAAAAAAACGAAAACAAATTCTGTTCATGAATTAGCTAAGTTAAACAAACTAAAGATTGGGGCATCAAACGAGGTAGCTAAAAGGACAAGCCGTTCGAAACCTCGTTATTCAGATGCTCAAATTTACTCTCTTGTAAAGCCCTCCACTACACCGAGGAGTGGGCATCCGTTTAATGGAGCAATCATTGTGTTTACTGGGGAGATGGTTGCGATGACGAGAATACAAGCAGCTCAATACGCAGTGGATTGTGGCGCAAATTGTACAGGGACTGTAGATAATCAAACGAATTATTTAGTAGTAGGCGATCGTGCATTGGACAAGTATGTGCAAGGTATAAAGAGCACAAAAATGCAAAAAGTGGAACAGATGATTTTGCAAGGGTATAAAATTGAAATCATTGTCGAACAGGATTTTATAAAATTAGTCAAAATGTGAATGAAAGAGGTCGTATTTAACATTTTACATGTTAAATACGACCTCTTTTTGTTTTTTCACCTGAGAGTAAATGTCTGTTTTATTTTGAATGAATAATACTTATTAAGTTCGGTACGTTTCTTATGCACTATATACTGTGTTGGAATTACTATTTTGCGCTTATGATACGGTGAACCGTATCATAAGTAAATGAGGTTTTTAAAGTAACCGCCAAAACATTATATTAATAGTGTTTTGGTGGTTTAATTTGTTAAATCATTCCGAGTTGTATGCGAAAATAGAAGAACAGACGTTTACTCCGATAAAAACCTTAATTTAATGAACCACACTTAGACCATTCAAGGTGAATCGTATCATAAGAAAATACTGTTAAGAAAAGAACCACCTAGAACGTTGAATTAACAATGTTTTAGGTGGTTTTCGTTTATCCAAATTCAAAAATGTCTGTTTTAAATAAGTGCCTGTCACTGTTCGTTTTCTAATGAAAAATTCATTATTTATCGGGAAATGACAGGCACTATTGCCTGTCGATGAGCTACAGGCTTTTTTCTTCGTTGGTTAATAGATTTTGGATAACTTGGTTTGTTATATTTGGTACTATTTCTAATGAGTATTTCATTTCCATTCTTTCAAGTTTCTTGTGAGCATCCAAACCATATGGACCGATATTAATAACAGGGACATTTATATCTCGGATATCTTGAAACTCGACATAGTGTTTTGTGCCCCAACCAGGGTTATTTGTCGAAACGGCGTTGATGCCATCTTCATCATCACTTAGAGCCATAAAGCTCATATCAGAGATATACGGGAAAAAGTTTCGAGTAACAATTGGATGTGGATATTCTGGCTGTATTGTCTCCACTGCTTTATCAAGCGCGCTAATTAAGTTAAGCTCATCAGTTGTTTTCCCTGTCACTTCAATCCTTGGAGAGTATAGGGAAGAGTAAAATAAAATAATAGCCGGATCTTTATCCTTCATCCATTTCCAGGCTTCCTCGACAACTCGTGCAGCAAACATTCGCGTATCTAATACCGTATTTGTCAAGAGGACTTCTTTAAATTCATTCATGTGTACAATGTATGAATCACCGTTTTCTTTGATTAATAATTGTTCCATTTCTTCAAATGTAACAACTCTCGGCTTCCAAGGGGGCGAAACAAAAGGTTCGCCACTAATTTCACTGTATTTGTGATACCTCTCTTCAAAAGTAGCAAGCGCGTTGGCAAAAGCGATCATGGCTTGATCTTTAAGCTTGACCAGTACGTCTTTTGGAGACCAAGAGTGAATAAAGAAATTATAATAAACATAAGAGGATAGTGCTGTTTGAACGGTATAAGATGGTTTTAAGTCCGTTTGTTTTAATGATACGGGCGGAACTGTCGTTTCTCCATAAGCCTCGTTACAAAGCTCAGGATTATAGTTTATTTGCTTTGTCAGTTCGGCAGCGATAAAGTTAGGATCCAAACCTTCAAAAGCTGAACCAACATGTGTTTCTGCACCGGTTATAAAAAATGATGGCAGCAGTTTGCCAACTGTTCCTTTATAGATATAGCGATTTTCATCTCCTTCAAAGCGGGGTGAAACGAAATCAGAATTGATGGCTGCAATATATTTAAAACCATGTTCCTCTTTCCATTTTTTCAACGTTTTTAAAGAGGAAAGAACTCCGTGTGAGCCGTCTTCCTCGTCACATTCTGCTAACAACAAAATGTTGCCGTCCAGTTCCTCAAGATGTTCGGAATAGTACTTTAAGAGATAGAGATTGCTAGCAACGCCGCTTTTCATATCAAGGACACCACGGCCAAACAACCAATCCCCGGATTCTAAATGTTCTTTGGCTGAAGTAGGTAATTTTTCCTTTTTCAATGCTTCCATTAGGTCATCTGGAGAACAGGCATGTTCTTTCAACTGGTTGAAATCATCGATCCCGACCGTATCTATATGGCCCATTAAAATAATTGTGTCGTTGCTATTTCCTTTTTTTCCTTTAACAAATGCCATAACATTATATCGTTCTTGATCATCGTTTATAGTCTTCTCTAAAGTTACTGACCCAGGATTATGTAAAAAGTATGGTAATGAAGAGATGGTCTGGAATAAAGAATGGGCGATTGTCCCCTCGCCAGTTGTATTTACGATACTTTCTATGTTAACAAGCTGTTTCGTATAAGTAAGTATATCATCACGGCAATTCAACATATGACTTCCTCCTTTTTTTGCATGTTATTTTATCAAAATGTAACTTAAGATATAAACCTCGTCAAGTGTACAGCCATAAATTTCTATTGTACTATGCGAAATATTCTACTATAATGGACAAAGTTATTAAATTTCATATCAAATCCTCATCTTTAGCATTAGGTGGGGTAGAGGTCGCGATTTATAAAAGTATCCTATTGGAGATTTAGTGAAATCTAGGAAAATGGGAAAAAGGATGAATCGCCGAAGCATTTTGAAATCACTATTTTCAATTTAGCTGGGGCTGCACTCGAATAGGGGCAGAACTGTCACAATTCCTTTGAATTGTGGAGAACTATCACAACAAATGCAAAGAGATGAGGGTGTATTTAAAACACTGTCAAATAAAAGCGACAGTGTTTTTTTTATTTCAAAGGAGGAACACAAATGAAAAAGTTTTCAATTTTTTTAGTGGCGGCAATGTTGTTGGTTTTATCCGCATGTGGCACGCAGAAAAGTAATCAAGGAGAAAAGGAGACAACAAGTGGATCTGAAAATGAGTTAGTCAAAGAAGGATCATTAACATTTGCGATGACAGGGCAGTATCCGCCATTGAACTTCAAAAAGGATGGTAAGTTGGCTGGATTCGATGTGGAAATTGGAACTGAAATTGCTAAACGAATGGGGCTTGAGGCGAATCCTGTAACAAATCCTTGGGAAACAATTATTCAAGGGCTAAAGGCAAATAAATATGATGCGATTATCGGAAGCATGACCGCAACACCTGAACGTGATAAGCAAATTGATTTTACTGAACCGTATTATCTGTCAGGTGCACAAATCTTTGTTGCAGAAAACAATACGGATATCCAGTCAAAAGAAGATTTAAAAGGTAAAACAATCGGAGTTATTCAAGCAAGTACTTGGAAAAGTATAGCTGAAACATTAACATCCCCTAATAATGTAAAGGGCTATCCAGTTGACGTTAATGCACTTCAAGATTTGGCACTTGGACGCTTGGATGCGGTTATCACCGATAAAATTGTTGGTGTAAGTGCAAAAAATGAAAAAGGCTTAAAAATCAAACCTATTGGCGATTTGTTAAATGAGGACCGCGTGAGTATAGGGATCACTGAAGGAAATAAAGATCTCGCAAACAAAATCAACGATGCACTTCAATCCATGATTGATGATGGCACATACGAAAAAATTAGTATGAAGTGGTTTAATACAAACATTATGGAAAGATAGCTATTAGTATTTCAAGCAAGCACCTTTTACTAGGCGCTTGTAATATAAAGGAAGGAGGCTGGTCTCATGGATTTTTTACAAAATATCGTGGATATTTTTAGTGAACATGGAGTTGCCTTTTTAAAAGCTTCTTGGATGACGATCTCGATAACGGCTATTTCCTTGCTGTTTGCGATGATTATTGGACTTGTTTTTGCTTGTTTTAAAATTTCTTCAAAGAGGATCCTAAATTGGATTGCCGATATTTATATTGGAATTATCAGGGGAACGCCTCTCATTGTTCAGCTTATGTTTTTGTATTATGGGTTGGCCAATATAATTAATTTAGACAATTTCACAGCAGGTGCATTGGCATTGGGTATTCATACCGGTGCTTATATTGCAGAAATCTTTAGAGGATCCGTACAATCAATTGATCGCGGACAGATGGAAGCAGCAAGGTCTTTAGGAATGTCTTCCTCTCTTGCAATGAGAAGAATTATCTTTCCACAAGCTTTCAAAAGATCCATCCCTCCTTTGGCCAATCAGTTCATTATTGGCTTAAAGGATTCTTCCCTTGTCGCTTATATTTCGGTAATAGATTTATATAACACAGCCCTAGGAGTCCAGGGAGAAAACTATATGCCATTTGAAACCTATTTTGTCGTCGGAATTTATTATTTAGTAATTGTGCTTGTTTTCACTTGGATTGCTAAACGAATTGAGCAGAAAATGGATGTTAGCAAACCTAAGGAGGTTAATATAGCATGATTGCAATTCATAATCTTTCAAAGTCCTTTGGAAAGCTTGAAGTTTTAAAGAATATCAACTTAAGTATAAATGAGCAAGAGGTAGTTGTTTTAATCGGTGCAAGTGGTTCAGGTAAAAGTACACTACTTCGATGCCTAAACTTTTTAGAAGTGGCACAAAGCGGTGAAATTTTCATTGATTCAGAAAAAATAGATATAGCAAAAACGGATTTAAATAAAGTAAGAGAAAAAGTAGGAATGGTGTTCCAACACTTTAATCTTTTCCCTCATAAAACCGTACTTGAAAACATTATTGAAGCACCGATTTTTGTTAGAAAAAAGGCGAAAAGTGAAGTTATTGTAAAAGCAAAGAAACTCCTTCAAAAGGTAGGGTTAGAGGATAAGGCAAACTATTACCCCGAACAGTTATCAGGAGGACAAAAGCAGCGTGTAGCGATTGCAAGAGCATTGGCGATGGAACCGAAAGTTATGCTTTTTGATGAGCCGACTTCCGCCTTGGACCCTGAGCTAGTCGGTGAAGTCCTTCAGGTTATGAAAGATCTCGCAAGTGAAGGGATGACGATGGTGATTGTGACCCATGAAATGGGCTTTGCAAAAGAAGTAGCAGACCGGGTCATCATGCTTGCAGACGGCAATATTATTGAAGAAGGACATCCAAGCGATATTTTTGCTCAGCCAAAACATGAGCGAACACAAAGGTTTTTGAATCAAATATTATAAAAATGGAAAATCTACCTTCTGCTTTATCGGAAGGTAGGTTTTTTCGCTATTAGACATGTTGCGGAGAACCGTACCACAAATAAATGAGGTTTTTTCTTTTTATAATAATCCCATTAATAAAAAGTATAGCTTTAAGAAATAAAAATGAAATAGGTGGAGTATTTAGAATATAAAAACGGTCTCATTCGTAAACTAGTCATTTTATGACCTACTTTTTATGCAGATAAGAAAGTATAACTTTCTTATCTGCATAAGTAAGGACATCATCTCTCCCTAAATTGGGCGAGATGTGTCTTTCTAATCTTCTACATTACCGAACCGGCTAAATACATTAACATGTGGAACTTTTCATCCTTAACATGATAATCAAAAAAAGGTCCAGGATCTGTACAATAACCGATATTTTCGCTTTGTATTATTTGAAATCCATTAACTAATAAATTCTCCTCTATGTAATTTGGAAATAAAATGTGTTGGTGAGAATCTGGATATATGGATGAAATATTTCTCAATGATTTGGACGAACTATCATAATAAGAGTACCCCCCAACGATGATTGAATCGCTGTGGAAACGGTTTTTTAGAATACGTATAGGAAACTGTGGATTGAGTAATGAAAAATCATTTGTTGTTAAACTGTCCACAAAAACATCGATACTAAGGGGTTTCAATGGCAGGTTTAAATCGGAATTCAAAATATAAAGTACGTTAAGTAAAGGATTGATACCTTCAATCCTTTTTCTAACCTTCTTGAGCATCGCAAGTGAGTAGCCGCTGAATACATAGGATGCACACAAGTCGAAATTGTCAATGTATTTGGGTAGTGTCACAAAGGCATCAATGTTGGTTTCCACAATTAATTTGTTTTTCAAATCTATTTTTTGCAGTGCTTTTTGAAACCAAAAGTTACTTTTTTCAAACAAATTTATCATTCCGTGATTCATCTCTTTAATTGTTTGTATGTCGTAAAAATAGGACGGATATGGAGAAGTCTCATACAAGTTCGCGGTGATGATAATACCTTCTTCAATAACTGCTTCGTAACCACAAGTACAAGTTAAACATCCTTTTTGAATGGAATTATTATTAATCGACACATCTTTCATTTCAAGTGGGATGTGGCACTTTGGACAATAGAGAATATTTACAAAGGCTAGCGGGACTCCTGTTAAATTTTCCCTTTCGGATACAGGATAACTGGTATGAACCGATTTTTCAATTAATTGGATTGCCCTTGATAATTCATTTTTTTTCTGGATTAGCTGGTTTTTTTTATCAATTAGCAAGGTGTTGTAGTAGTCGATATCTTCATGGTCCATGAAATTTGTAACACGCTGATACGATAGAATTTGTTGTATTTCTTGAAGTGAAAAATGGAGTTTTTTTAGCTTAGCAATAAAAGCCATATCATCGTGGCTCGATTGATTCATTTGATACTGGGTGTTTTTTTTGTCCGGAAGTAACAAACCAAGCTCGATGTAATAACGAACAGTATCGTTTGATACATCGAAAATCTTTGCAAATGTACCGATTTTCATAGATTTCCCCCCTAATAAAAAAAGTGGAGTTACTCCATTTTTTTTTGGAAATATGTCTAAAAAATGAACAAAAGACTATTGACTTTGAGTCAGCACCAAATATTATGATAGCTCTATTAAGTCTGAATAGTCAGAAAAGTTTTGGGATTATTGTAACATATCAGTCAACAAAGGAGAAGAAATACTATATGGATAATATGGATCGAATGGATACGCTTTCATTGTGGAAAGCGACTGAAAACAGCTATAAAAAAGAAAAGTCTCTTGAAGGAAATGTAGAGGCAGATGTTGTCATTATTGGTGCAGGATTTACAGGCCTTTCTTCTGCGTACCATTTACAGAAATTAGGTCGAAGCGTTATTGTGCTTGAACAAGAATCGATTGGATATGGTGCCAGCGGTCGTAACGGTGGAATGGTATTACCAGGCTATAAACCAACAATGCAGGAGCTTTCTAAAAAATATGGACCTGTCGAAGCGAAACAACTAAATGATCTTTCATTGCTTAGTGTTGAACTAGTAAAAGAAATTATAGAAGAGCATCAAATTAACTGTGATTTTAGAAGGACGGGTCATATTGTAACAGCTTTCAAGGCGAAACATTTTGAAGGATTGAAAGCTGAAAGCGAATATTTAAATAAAAATTTCGGTTATGAATCAAGTGTACTTGATAAAAGTCAGTTACATAAAGAGATTGATTCTCCAATTTATCATGGTTGCTTAGTTGACAATTCAAGCTACTCATTCCATCCGCTGAACTATGCAATTGGTTTGGCAGAAGCCGCTAAATCAGTTGGCGCGAAAATCTTTGAGTTTTCGAAAGCATTATCAATTGAATATGGTCAATCAAGTGTGAAAGTTGTAACAGAAAATGGGGTTGTTACTGCGAGGGATATTATCGTGGCTACAGATGGCTACTCCGGAAAAATCATAAATGAGTTAAACAAAGGTGTACTCCCTGTTTCAGCACGTATGATTGCTACAGAACAGCTTCCGGAATCACTGTTGAATACCATCATCCCTAAAGATCGTATGGTTTTCGATACAAGTAACTTCCTATACTATTTCCGTCGTACACCTGATAATCGAATGATTTTTGGAGGGGGGGATATCCGACCAAACTTAGGAGATAGCGTCTACCAAAGTGTTTATGATGCTATGGTGACAACTATGCCAAAATTGGCTGGAAGCAAGATCGATTACCAATGGGGTGGCTTTATTGGAGTAACTATGGACACTTTTCCAGTGGTAGGTAGGTCTAAAGAAGGTGCCTATTTCGCAACAGGTTATTCTGGACATGGAGCATCGCTTACTACGTTGTTCGGTAAGTTATTGGCTCAATGGATTGTTACGGGAGATGCAGGAGGATATCGTTTTGAAAAGGAACGTCTAAAAACAATCCCATTTTATAATCAAAAAACGATGTTGGTAAACCTTGCACATATTGGATTCAAAGTGCTAGATAAAATTAGATAAAGGAGAGATACTAATGAACATTAACATGTTTATTGATGGAGAATGGAGAGAATCGTTATCAGGTGGAAGAAAAGACATTTTAAATCCAGCAACTGGAGAGGTGATTGCGTCGGCTGCTAGTGGAACCGTAGAAGATACAAAATTAGCAATCAAGGCAGCTCGTGGAGCGTTTGATAGCGGCATCTGGTCAAATTTATCAGTAGATGAAAGAGCTGATTATCTTTATAAGATAGCAGATCGTCTTGAAGAAAAGGCGGCAGAAATAGCACTCTTGGAAACAGAAAATAACGGTAAGGTTATTCGTGCTACTACAAATGTGGATATTCCTGTTACCATTCAAACCTTCCGCTATTATGCAGACCAGATCAAACTTATGGAGCAGGAATCCTATACCCGCGCTGACTCTTCGGAAACGATTATTATTCAGGAACCGGTAGGTGTTTGTGGTTTGATTGTACCATGGAACTTTCCACTTATGATAGCTGCTTGGTCTATTGCTCCGGCCCTTGCCGCAGGAAATACAGTTGTCCTTAAGCCTGCTGAAGTCACACCTGTAAGCGTATACAAATTATTTGGAATTTTTGAAGAAGTCGGTCTTCCAGCAGGTGTGGCCAACTTGATTTTAGGACCTGGGTCCAAAATGGGGAACGAGCTTGCTGAGAGTTTTGAAGTTGACAAGGTGGCCTTTACCGGCGGAACACAAGCGGGACAAAGCATTTTGCGAGCTGCTGCTGGCAATATGAAAAAAGTCACGCTTGAGCTAGGGGGGAAATCACCACTAATTATATTTGACGATGTGGATTTTGAAACGGCAGTCGAAAATGCCATGTTTGGCATTTTCCACAATGCGGGTCAAGTTTGTACAGCCGCATCTCGTTTACTAGTACATGAGACTATTTACGATAGGTTTGTAGAGAGATTGGCAGAACGTGCAAACAAAATTGTAGTTGGCAATGGGGAAAGTGAGACCATTGAAATGGGGCCACTTACAAATGAATCCCATATGATTGAGGTTTTACATTACATTAAATCTGGAATTGAAGAAGGCGCAAGATTAGTATGCGGTGGTAATCGCATAACAGAAAATGGGCTCGATCAAGGATTTTTTATTGCTCCAACGATCTTTGCAGATGTAAATCCGAACATGCGTATTGTAAAGGAAGAAATTTTTGGTCCAGTTCTTGTTGTAGAGAAATTTAAAGATGAGGAAGATGCAGTCCGAAAAGCGAATGATTCCATTTATGGATTAGCGGGTGCTGTATTTACTGAAGATATAGATCGCGCAAGACGTGTGGTTAGTAAATTGCGAGCGGGAATTACTTGGATTAATAGTTATCACCTAGCTTATGTTGATAGCCCTTGGGGAGGGTATAAGCAAAGTGGAATTGGAAGATCATTGGGTGCTATTGGGCTGGAATACTTTATGGAATTGAAGCAAATTAATATTCATCAGAAAGCTAACCCTGTAGGCTGGTATGCGAATTAACGGTTTAACTTGCTAATAAAATTGAATATATAGGAGGATATATCTATGGGAAGAGAAGGGAATCGTCCCTCGGTAAAGAGAGATCAAGCAGAGGCAATAAATAACGTGGAGTATGATTCAATACTAGGAACAAAAAGTATTCCTTCACTGTATTTTCGGTTTGCTTTAGCAGGAATTATGGCTAATTTGATTCTTGGGGTTGTAGCTGTTATTGATGGCCATTTCGTCAGTTATTTTTCGGTATTAGAAGTTGAAGGGATCGGTATTGGTTTCACAGTTATGGTTATTACTCGTATGGTCGGGGTTCTTTTTGGAATAGGAGCTGGAGCAGTTATTTCTCTCCGACTAGGAAAAGGGAAGATTGAAGAAGGTAGATCAATAATGGGTCAAACTCTGTGGTTCACCCTATTCTTTTCTATTTTGCTAGCTGTAATAGGATTGGTCTATGAAAAAGAATTGATGATATTATTTGGGGCAAGCAGTGAGTCTCTCTCTTATGCGGTGGAATACAGCCGTCTTTTATGGATTACACTGCCCATAACGATATTAGCTGTCGTACTTAGTATATTAACTACTATCGACGAAAAACCTTTATTATCCATGAACAGTTGGTTGTTGGCTGCTCTTGTTGCCGGAGCTACAGAATGGGTGTTGGTCACGAAATTTGATATGGGAATGATGGGTTCCTCATGGGCCAATACAATTGCGCAATCGGTTCCTGCTCTACTAATATTTTATTTCTGGTTTGGTAAAACAAAACTGAAGCCAAAAATGAAAGATATTAAGATTAAACTTAAAAAAATCGGTGAAGTAGTTTGGACGGGATTTGCCTCTTTCTCAGGTCAACTTATGATGTTTTTTGCCATAATTTTCATGAATAATTTACTTCAAGAATACGGTGGTGGGCTACATGTAGCCGCTTTCACCATTCAAAATGGATATGTTACAAACCTGCTTGCCTTAGCAGCGCTCGGTGGAATGACAGGACTTCAACCAATCATTAGTTATAATTACGGTGCTGGTAATTATGATCGTGTTAGAGATGCAATCAAGTTCGGACTAATTTTTACGACAGCATTCTTTGTAATAACTACAGCTATGCTCATCATTTTTGCGGATCCAATAGTGACATTTTTCGCTGGCGGAGATCCAGAATTACATCAACTAGGCGTCTGGACAACTATCATTTTTAATTCATTGTTTACATTTAATGCAATTAGTATGCTTATCTCCGGCTATTACGAAGCACAGGAGAGAAACTGGACAGCAACATTTATTAATGTAAGTAAAATGGTATTGTTTGCGTTCCCGTTCATGTTTATCTTTCCGAAATTCTGGGGTGTGGATGGTATCTGGTACTCATTTCCCGCAGCAGAAATTCCTGGCGTTCTCATCGCCCTTTATTTTATAAAAAAGGAATTCAAATATTTAAATGAGATGAGTGCGAATAAGGAATTCAAGTATTTAAATGAAATGACTACGAAGAAGCTAAGTTTATAGAACTCTGCTAATCTATCAAACGAAAGAGAGATGTTAATAATGTTTTTTGCGAGAGAAGTAACAGATGAAGAAGCTAAACAACTAAGTGTTGATACGTGGGAACCATGGATAGGTGAAACGGATAAAGGAATGTGGCACCTAGAAGAACAAGAGGTTTTCTATGTAACAGATGGAGAAGTGTTCATTACCGTTGACGAAAAAAAATATCATCTTACGAAGGGATGGGTAGCTTCATTAGCTAAAGATCTTGTCTGTGAATGGGATTGTCCTGTCCTTGTAAAAAAGAATTTTATATTAAACACTGAAATCTATTTAAAATAAATATTGGAGGTTTACCATGGAAGTAATAAAAGTGGAAGCTGAAATTGTATTTGTAAATGGAGAAGTTATCACAGTAGATCAAAAGAATACTGTAACAGAGGCTGTAGCTGTTAAAGATAATCGCATCGTCTTTGTTGGGTTAAATCATGAGGTTAGTAGTTTCATAGGAGGAAAAACGAATGTCATCGATTTGCAAGGAAAAACACTTCTTCCAGGATTCATAGATTCTCATATTCACCTAACGTTTTATGGGTTGAATCAGCTGGCGATAAATTGTAAAGCTGAACATATCGATTCCATTGAGATTTTATTAGATGTTTTGAAAAAGAAATCCTTAGAAACGCCTAAGGGTGAATGGATACGGGCTGTTGGATTTAATGAAACTGTTGTAAAGGAAATGCGGTATCCAACAATCGCTGAACTGGATGCAATTTCAGTAGAACATCCTATTATGATATCACGCACTTGTAACCATATAAGTGTCTTAAATAGTAAAGGACTGGAACTAGCGCAAATAAACGAGAATACACCAGATCCTGCTGGTGGGATTATTGAAAGAGATCTAGAAGGAAGATTAACAGGAAGATTAATTGAAGCAGCAAATATGGAAATGCACGAGGTTGCAAGTTATTCAGAAGATGAACAAAGACAGGCTGTAAAAATTGCATCAGATCATTTCATTGCTTCGGGCTTAACAAGTGTACATGAGGCTGGAGGACAAGGTTCTGATAGTTTTCGCATACTGCAACTGGCTGTGAAAAGCAGGGATATTCGTGTCAGAGTATACGCAATGATATGTCAGATAAATAACTCCCAAGAATTTGTTCATAAAATGGTAGAAGCTGGTGTGGTAACTGGTACAGGAGATGAAAGATTTAAAGTAGGACCGGCAAAAATGTTTACAGATGGGAGTAGCACGGGACCTACCATTGCGACCCGTGAGCCATACGACAGTGACCCAAACAATTATGGCATTCTTTATAAAAGTGAGGAAGAAATTTACCGAGTTTTAGGAGAAGCACATAAAAAAGGATATCAACTCACTGTACATGCACAAGGTGATAAAGCCATTGAAATGTATTTAAATTGTGTAGAAAAGGCGATGGAGGAATCACCAAGAAAAAACCATCGACATCGGATTGAGCATGCGGGAATCTCATCGCCGGATTTACAAGAAAGAATGAAAAAACTTAATATTATACCGATTCCAAATCCTCCATTTCCGTATGAATTCGGAGAGATTTATGTTAGGCATTACGGTGATCGCGTTCAACATATGTACGCTGTCCGTGATTTTATTGATCAGGGGATCATAGCAGCAGGTGGATCCGATGCGCCAGTTACTGAAATTAACCCTTTATTAGGAATTCATGTTGCTGTTAATAGAAAAAGCCAGTCGGGTATGGATATTGGTTCCAGTCAATCCGTAAGTGTTATGGAGGCTATTAAACTATACACATGGAACGGTGCTTATGCGAGTTTTGAAGAAGATATAAAAGGGAGCATAGAGGTTGGGAAGTTAGCTGATTTAGTTATCCTTAATAACAGCATTTTAAATGTCAGCCCAAACCAAATTAAAGATATAAAAGTAGAAACAACTATGATCGATGGGGAAATTATCTATTATAAAGAAAATTTTGTGGAACTAAATCGAGTATAGATTATTAAATTATGGCATGCGGAATACTCCTATACTCCAGTTTTTATGTACAAAAATTCCGTGATTTGTGCCTATTATATTATCACGGTGAACCGTACTATGAACTGAACCCCGAATAGTGGACACTTTAAAAAAAGTGGACCTATTCGGGGATTTTTGTGTTTTTAAAAGGCAAAATCCCGTTATACTATCATTTAACAATTAGGAACTGATGATACTCAAGAGTAAAATTATCTTTAACGAACAACAGATTCGACAACTAGAATTAAATCCAAACGTGGCAACAGTGTCTGATCTTGCCATTCAATAGACAGCAGAATTTAAAATTAAAGCAGTCGAAGAAAATATAGCCGGGAAAGGCCCTGCACAAAGCTCTCATGAAAATGGAGTATTACAATACTTCACGCAAGCAATGGAATCTAAAAAGAGGGCTCCAGCAGAATACAGGAACCATCTCATCGCAGCTTAGACCGCTAAATCGCTTTTTATTAAATTGTCCGTTAAATGGGGCGCAATTCACCAAAAAGCGATGGATGAAATAGCTATCGGGGAAACTTCCTTTGTGATCGCACACCGTTTATCAACCAAAAAAATGCAAGTTTAGTCATTGTCATGAAAGGTGGCGATATTATTGCAACGGGTAACCGTTTCAATATGTAAATAAAAACTATGATGATTCTAAATAAAAATAAGAATAACTTTGAAAGTAATAAAGAATATTAGTTAAAAATGTATATGATTGTAAATATGGATATAAAAGTGAAACCCAATCATAGTAAGCGGTATGTATTAAAGAAGTATCAAAGAACAACTAAACGTTCTTGATACTTCTTTTTTTCAATTTCATATAAAGGGATTACTGAAATATGATTAATTATGGCATAGAAAGGTTTTGGTTCTCCTGGAAATACCATAGGGAAGCATGCCAAGCGTTTGTTGCTTCCCTCTTATGCTAATTTCTTTTGTTTTTGATCTAAAAAATGACTAAAGAAAGTTAGCAGAGCTGCACAGACTGCAACTATCCCACCGACCCATGTTACATTTATTAAATTCTCTTGATGGTATACAATTCCGCCTAATGCAGAACCAAAAGCGATACCTACGTTGCTTGCCACTGGCATAAGTGAAGCAGCGAGCCCTGTTGCTTTTGGCTGATAAATTCCGGCGAGGTCTATTAAATAAAGCTGAGTAGATGTTGTTAATAGGATGGCCATTAACGACATCAGGCCAATGTTTACCAGTCCTAAAATAAAATGATTTGTAGTCCAAAACAGACTTGTCAGAACAACTGCCTGAACGAGAAAAACAAACCGGAGGCGACCGATAGCATTGTGGCTGGCAATTTTACCGGCAAGGATGTTGCTGAAAATCGAGATAAATCCGTACCCAAATAAGACTAAACTAATCGAATGATTTGGTACTTCCATTCCCTTCAAGATAGGAACAAGGTACGTAAAGACGGTATAAGTTGCGCCAAATCCGAGAGCAGGAATGAAAAAAGCCATCAAAATTCTTGGATTGGTCATTAAAGAAAACTGATCACGTATCGAACTGCGTATTTGGCTGAGTCTATTAGGCAAGACAAAAAAGGATGCCAAAAACGCCAATCCTCCTAGGAAAGTAGTTAACATGAAAGTGGCATTCCAGCCGTACGATTCGGCGATGACAATACCAATTGGCACTCCAACGACATTTGCAAGTGTGAAACCACCGAAAACGAATGATATAGCAAGTCCGCGTTTTTTAATCGGCATGGTTTCACTTGCAACAATCATGGCTAGAGAGATTAATACTCCTGTTACTATCGCTGTCATAATTCGAAGTGCAAGGAACATGATGTAGCTCGTGGAGATTACACACAAAGCATTCAGTATGATGAAAGATCCTATCAAAAACAACATCCATTTACGCTTTGGAAAATGACTTGTTGCTGACATCACTAGTGGTGTGGCGATGGCAAACGTAAATGCAAACGCAGAAACGAGTGTGCCTGCTTTTGCATTTGTTATATGAAGGCTCGAGGAAATATCTGTTAAGATTCCGACAATAACAAATTCGCTTGTCCCGAGAACAAATGTTAATAAAGAGAGTGTTAAGATGAGCAACCAATGTTGCTTAGATAATTTTGTGGGGTCCATAAATACCTCTATTCTAAGATGAATGTCAATGTATCACATTGTAGATAAACGACCTAAACATCATACCATAAAATATTTTTGCGAGAAAAATACTTTTTTATTAAATAGAGGTTAATGGATTACCGGGATCAAAAATACAACAGGAATTAGCAGCAAACTATTTAAGAAAGCACATTTCTGTTGATAAGGCTATTTGTAGCGAAGGCACTGAAAAAGTTAATTTCTACTGAAAATTCTAATAAGTATTTGCTAAATAGTGAAAGATGATTAGTGCTCTGGCACTCGCTTTCCGCGGGCGGTGGCGAGCCTCCTCGTCGCTACGCTCCTGCGGGGTCTCACCTGTACCGCTTTTCCCGTAGGAGTCTCGCGCCGCCGCACCAATGCTTTCTGAAAAAATAAAGAAGAAGCATAAAATTATTATAAAAAAATAATGTTTCGGGGTTTTTCAGTGCCCTCTTTGTAGCAGTAGGTATTCTTAGATTTAGTGAAATGGGCATACGACTTATCTGCAAATAACTGCAATCTTATGTCACTAAATAAAAATTATGTCGTATGTCAATTTCACCATTTTACATATAGGTCGCTTTTATAAACTATTGTGAAAAATGTGATTTAGATATGATATGCGGAACTATATTATAAGTAAGTACAATTTTTTTGAATTTGAAAGAGGAAGTTTTCATGCAATTCACATTTTAATGAGTTGTCGTGAGCTATCTTATAGTTATATAATTAATAACTGATTACATAGAGGAGTTGAAAAGAATATGTTCACGCGCAATAAAGTATTTTATTTTGTCTTTAGCCTGATGGCGGTAGCTTTTGTTTTGACGGGTTGTGGAACATCAAAAGAAATTGGGCAAACAGAGGATAAGACGGTAAAGGAATCGGACGAAAAAACGGATTATTCATCAACTGTGAAAGAAAATCCAATTGTCACGATTACTATGAACAATGATGAAAAAATCGTCATTGAACTAGATCCTTCTATTGCTCCTAATACGGTAGCAAATTTTGTTTCCTTAGTCGAAGAAGGTTATTATGATGGCCTTATTTTTCATCGAGTTATCCCTGATTTTATGATCCAAGGGGGAGATCCTTCAGGAAATGGTTCAGGTGGACCAGGATATTCTATTGAAGGTGAATTTTCTAACAATGGTTTTGAAAATAATCTGAAACATGAACGCGGTGTCATTTCAATGGCACGGACGCAAGATCCAAATTCTGCGGGATCACAATTTTTTATTATGGTAAAAGAAGCGCAAAATCTTGACGGAGATTATGCTGCTTTTGGAAAAGTAATTGAGGGTATGGAAACAGTAGATGCTATTGTTGCCGCTGAAAGAGACGGTGCAGATAAGCCGTTAGAAGATCAGCAAATGAAAAAGGTCGAAGTGGATACGAAGGGCTTTGACTATCCTGCTCCAGTAGTACAAAAATAGAGGATGTAACAATCCAATAACTTGTTATAAGGGAATTGTTAAGGAATACAATTCCTTTCTAAGTAAGGACATCAACTCGCCCTATTTTGGGCGAGTTTTGTCTTTCTAATGACAGTACTGCTATGTAGCTCATTTCTGATGACTAATTGCTTGATGTTCATATACAACAAACGAAATAAGCTTTTCCCAACAATGATGAAGGTGAATAGTTGAAATTAATTTTTAAGAAAAAACAGAGTGAAAAGGAATCTCATCATTATTACGATAAAACGTTGGATTTCCTTTACGTCAAATGAAGTACTCTCTAGAGTTAGAAACAACAGCTAAACTCAACTGTACCCAATAAAGTTGTACCATTTTCATGTACAATTCCGAATTCTTTTAGAACTAAGTATATCACTGATTCTTATTAGGAATTAAAAACATGCCACTGCAGTTTGCAGTGGCATGTTAAATCGTTATTGTAGAATATTGGGTGGAGATGCGTTGTTGTTTGTTGAAGATGCGTTTAATACCGATGCAGCTATATTAGATAAATGAGCATTATTAGGTGTACCGTCTAGAGGTGTTTTTGTTGCACCTGCATTTAAGCTGTTGTCACCATTCGTAGAAGAATCTTGCTTGTTCCCGCTATTTTTAGAAGCTGAAGTTGTTTTAGTACCCCCACTATTTGAAGAAGCTTTTTTCCCGCCACTTGAATTTCCATTTTTAGCATTATTCGCGTTAGCATTTACGTTCGTAGTGGAATTCTCATTTGATGCGCCACTCGATGCGGACGATTGCTTTCCACCATTATTCGTTCCAGTAGCATTTTGTGATCCGGTCATACTCGCCACGTCATTCATAATTTTACCAACCTGTGGTACTACGGTTTGTGCGATGTTACCAATAGTTTGAGCCGCATTTCCACCGGACATTTGTTGGGCCACCTTTTCAATCGTCTGAGCAATGTTGTTCCCCGCAGCATTTTGTCCAACCCCGCCATCACTCATGTTTTGTGTATCACTCGTACTTTGAGATGCATTTCCACCATTTACTATTTGCAAAATATTTTCTACCATCTGGAAAATGGTTCCTCCCGTTTGATTAGTGCTACTACTCGAAGCACTTTGTCCGGATTGATTTCCGCTTTTCATCGCTACTCCTGCACCAGCTAATGAAACTAGAGAAGCGTTTCCGTTCATCACTTTTTGCAACAAGTTACTGCTCGACATCGCGGAACCCATCGCTTTTCTTGGACAATATCTTGTTGCGCCTTCCGCTGCTTTCATTGAACCATACAAGACGAGCATTTGACCACGTTTGCTTTTCGGATTCCGCATAAGTTGGATAGTACCGTATGCGGTCATCATTGAGCCCAGCATGAAACGGGCGTATGCATTTCTGGAACTGATGTTTTGTTGATTATGTGTCATCTGTGTGGACCCTCCTATTTGAGTTTTGGAAAGAGCGGTGCTATTCTTTTAAAATTTTTTCACCAGTAACGAAGTAGTGAGTTAACAAATACATGGAAAAGAGAATGGGTGACATGGCATTGCCGGTTTGGAAAATAGGGAAATGCGGGGTAAAATAATTAAAGTTGGAAAGAAGGTACCGGAACTACCGTTTACAAACCCCACGTAATAGCGCGGAATTTTAAATCTTGAGTATCAGGTAACATTTGGATTTTTGGTGATCATATAATTGATGCAGGAATGTAAAATCCCTAAGAAATAGAAGGCGCGGAAATCGTAGATAAAAGTTAAATGATTATTCGGGGCAATATTGAGCCACATGTTCACCTATTTCAACTATATAATCCCCATTCAGTTGCTGATTATGCGTCTGAAATTTTTCTGTTTATTTTATAAGAGGCATCTTAATAAAAATTAGTTTCTTCTAGATCGAGGTTTTTTTGTTAAAAATAAAAAACAAAGGATACAAAGTAAACTGCGTGTTCTAATAGTGAACTTTAGCATCCTTACGTTAAAAAAGATGACTCAATTTGGTAGCAGTCATCTTTTTATATATTCCATAGAATTTTATCTTAGTTTTATAGAGAGTTTAGAAATACGAAAGAATAAATAATCTTCATAAACAATAGAGAGGACTTATTCGTAACACTAGGTTGCGAAATAAATCCCCAAAACATTGCATAATCATGTCATATGCTTACTATCATATTCTGGGAAGTGAAAAGCATAGATGAAGGTTAGAAATTCTTCGAAGGGAAGGGAAGATTCTCCTTCTAGTTCTCCATTTCCCGTAACGCTTGTTTGAATAGAGTTTCCCCAAGTTTGCAAACTGTCGTTATTTGGATTGTAAAAATAAACACGAATGGTACCAGATGGATCTGAATCGATTCTTTGTATAAGGACAGCGTGAGCACCAAGAACCTGGCCGGTACGATTGTAAATTGTAATGCCAGCAGGTTGAGGAAGCCCTGCATTAACGTTAGGGTTCATTGTTGGATGATAATAACGTCGGAAGCTTTCATGAAACGTTAAGTCATTATAGATATCAGAAAAACCTGACCAAATTCCTATCATATGAAAAGCTGGGTTAATCCACTTATGAGGGTCTTGCCCACGTCCTTCAGCTGCTTTTAACATTTCGAAATAAATCGCATCCAGATGAGCAACAAATAGTAAGGATATCCGATCGATATTAATTTCATCTTCAAGCGGAACAGGAGAAAGCATATCAGAAGAGATGACTCTATCTTCAAAAGGAATTGAGATGCTTCCTGTTCTCAAAAATTCATTAAACATTTTTAATAACAGCACCGGTTTTTTTTGTGACCAATAACTGATTGCCCTTGTGGATTGGCACGTAGGATTAAACCCTTGCCCGATCCCTAAAGGTGTTCCTAAAATATTTAACATTTCTGACACGATAAGAGCTCGTGGAGTAGGTGTATTGGTGTATTGTTGAAGAGTTGAAAGTCTGGTTTTAATCTGCTCATGGATAGGAACCTTCATCAGCTCTTCTAGTTCTTTTATCAGTTCACTCGTAAATATATCTCTTTGTAATAAACGAAGTAAACCATAAATACTTCTACGCGTTTTCACCATAATTGAAGAAGAAATAAAAGAAGAAATAAAAGGAAGGCTTAACTGTAGATTTCCTTTTGCTTTTTCGTCCACAGCAAGAATGTATTGGAGCAAGTTTGGTTTTTCTTTATTGATATAATGCAAGAAGACTACATGAAAGGGTGAAACAAGCCCAGTTCTTTCCATAGATGAACGTAACTGCTCAGCTTCCTTCATTAAAATTGAGTCGCTTACGTTTTTTAGTTCGTATTCATAATCTCCCCCAGTACTTTTAGCCATATCTGATGGAGAAAAAACGGCATTTTCATAAAGCATCAGCTTCGAGTTCGATTCTTCCAACCTACCAGCTAATTTTTTTGCACTCCCAATGAGCTTCATAATTTTATTCGTGACAATTGGCCTTTGAACAGCGAGGTTATCCACCTCTTGATAGAGATTTTCATAAACACGTGACGAAAAACAGTGTTCAGAAATAAATCTTAAAATTTCAGAAGCCTGTTCATCCTTGTAAAGTAGGGTTACTCGATTTTCTTCGGTTTCCTTCATGATGAGCAAATCGATATTTAAAGCCAATACCATCGTCAAAAATTCTGTTGCTTCATAGGCATACATATTTGGATGTACATAGTGACCTCTTGCAATGGCAAGAACTCTTAGATTGCTCAAGATTTCTGCTACTGCCTGCTTACCATCATGCAGTGTACCTCTAACAAGAGTAGGATTGAGTTTCTGTACATTTTCCCATGGTTTTCCTATAAACAATCCAGCCTGATCAAAGAGATGAGCATAGACATAAAGTTTTTCCAATCCATTCGGTTCTTTGAGAAGGGCGGATGCTGCATCAAATACAGTTTGTTGAAATAATTTTTTACTTTGTGAAGAAGCATGCCATAACTGTTGAAACGCTCTTTCAAATGAATTCTCTGTAGATAATTGGAAAAGTCCCATATTTTCGTCCTCCTTTCAGTTTTATAAATATAATTAACAAAAATGTTTCATTTTAAAACACCATCATCTAATCGGTGGTTAGGTTGTTATAGTTAGAATATTTAAAAACTTCAATAAAATTACCATTAAATAAATAAATTTAAAATTAATTGATTTTCTCGAATAGTAAAAAATTAATGAATTATGGAACAAAGGCTAAGTACGCTACGTCCTATGGCAACGCCTTTGAGACCATCATCGTGTTGGCTTCATTCCAGGGACTCAAGTTGCTTGCTAATCCCCTAGAAGTTGACGCCTCCACTCGAATCAACTTGTAATTGCTGAGAATAAATGCGTCATTGGCATTTATTTACTGATAAGTTGTATCTAGAATTCGTCAATTCGCGTTTTTCAAAAAAATTAGTCGTTTATTAGAAAGGCAGCACAAGCCGAACAATCCCTTTTGCAAGAAATCGAAGTATAAAAAAAACACGTGAGAAATCACTATAAAATTGAAATGAAAAATACTGACTAAACAATCACTGTAAATATGATACAGCTTCATTCGTGGCCAATCTGAAACGGATTGTGAAATTACTGACCGGAATAGTGAAAGAATAGAAAAAGAAAACCGACACTTCCTGTTCAATATCGAACAAAAAGTGCCGGATTTTTATTTTGAAAAATCAATTTGTTTTATAAACATAAGTTTTTCAATGCGCTCCGAATCAATTTGGTTCTTTTATATCGAATGCATTAAAATAGAACGACTTCGTTATGCCCAGACATAATTTTTTCCCCAGCTGTTCTTCGCCAATGCTTCCACTTTTTCAACAAGGCTGTCTTCCACCATATACGTGTCACCTTGTTCGTATGGATTATAGTGGTATGCATACATTCTTGATACAAATTCATGAAACGGTAGGGAGGATTCGCCCTCTAATTCACCGAGGCCTGACACACTGGCTTTAATGCCTTGGCCCCAATTTTGAGTGCTGTCGTTATTAGGATTGTAAAAATAAATTCTAGTAGCACCATTTGGATCTTTATCAATCCGATGAATCGAAACGGCATGAAGACCAAGGAGCTCTCCATGTACATTTGTTAGAAAAATACCGACTGGATTTGGATAAATTAACTCATATCCCTCATTAAAATCGGGATGGTGGGTTGCGTAAAATAGTTTCACGAAAGTGGAATAGTTGGTAACTTCCAATGAATATTGATCCAGTACATTGTTAAAACCACTTGGAATCCACTCACCATAAAATTCGCGGTTCACCCACTTATGACCATCCTCTCCTCGAAGAAGTGTTCGCATCATCATTTCGTTATAAATTTTATCTAGGTGGGGGACAAGAAGTATCGATACTGGATCTAAATCTTGTTTCATATCATCGGCAACCCCACCTAAAAGAAGGCTGGAATGAATGATTTCATTTTCAAAAGTCATCACAATATCATGGTCGCGTGCGGCACGAATGATGAATTCCAACAGCTGACTCATATTAAATTGTGCCCAAAGAGAAATGCCCCTCGCGGATTGACAAATTGGGTTTAGACCTTGCCCAACACCAAGTGGTTGCCCGAGAACACTTACGACTCCAGCAATAAGAATGCCATTTATGCTTATTGCACTCTGTTCATTGACAAATAGTGAAAGTGATTTACGTACATGTGCATGAATCGGCAGCTCAAATAACTGACGAAGGATAGGGACAACTGAATCTATTTTAAGTACGCCACGATTAAGCAACTTTGAAAGTCCATATATTGCTTGTCGTGTTTCAGGGTAGATAGCAATCTGGATAATATCATGAATTAATTTTTGATTCGTATTAAAACTTGAAGTTCCCGTTTCTGTTAAAGCGAGTGATGTTGTAATAATATCGTAATTTTTCCGGTTAAGGAAACGAAGAAGAACGGCATGGAAAGGTGAAACAAGGCCGGTTTCCTTCATCGATTCTGCAAATATTTTTGCCTCAGCCAAAAGTTCTTCTTCATTTGCCTGTTCTAATTTTAGTTTGTATTCTCTTTGATCAGCAGAATCTATGCTTAGTGGTGTTGGAGCATCTGTGGCACGTGCATACTTTTCAAGAGCTCCTGTTGTTTTTTCGTCAATCTCACTATTCAATAATTGTTGTGACATGTGAATCATATCTAGAATTCTACGAGTAATAATAGGGCGTTGAACCGTCAGTCTGTCAATCTCTTGAACCATTTGCTCAGCAACTGCTTTGAATGAAAGCTCCTGACCAAGGTACGTAAATAAATTTTGAGCACGGATGATATGATCTTCTAGAGGAGTCGTATTTTCCTCTGTTTCAACAGGGGACAACAAATCAAGATTCAGTGCTAGGACTTCATTTAGAAAGGCACTCGCATCTTCTTCAGTTAAACGCTCATGTTTAGCGGTTCCTTTTGCAATCGCAAGCATTCTCATTTCACTCAACAATTCGATAATGGAATAGATTCCTCTCACTCGTAAAGAAGCACCTACAAATGGAGGTTGTAATTTTGATGGGTCTTCCCATTCTCCTCCGAGGAACACACCGGCTAGGTCAAATCGGTGTGCATATTTTTCAATAATGGCCATGCCTTCGTTTGTAGATGCTAACTCATTCGCAATTTGGTAAACATTTGTTTGATAAAGACTTTTTGCGAAAGGCTTTGCCTGTTCCAGTATATTTAAAGCTGGTTCAAATTTTTCTTCTAATAGGGTAAATGGGTTATTGACCTTTTTTCTCCTAGAAGTCGTACTTGCTGTTTTTTTTCTAGGTGTAGTACTTGCTGCATTTTCTTTTGTTACAGTACTCATGCTTCAATTCACTCCTTATAAGTAGAAATTATGTTTTTCAAATTTTTCTAGCAGAATTCGCATTTCTTGACTATCTTCACCGAAGAATGTAATTGATCCATAATGGTTACCATATCCTACTCGTTCTGCGACTTTGGCTGTCATCGGGATGAACATATCATGTTTTAGGAAATATGGATGTTCTTTCAGTTCAGTCGGAATGTTTAATTTTGTTACAGATTTTACTTTTGGATAAACCATCAAGTTGCCGGAATGCCCTTTTGCTGAACCAATTTCGTCAGGGAAAAAGGCTTCTAGTTGTTCTTCTAGTGTATCTGGATCACTACAAAGAACTTGTGCTTGATATGGACTGAACCCATAAACTCTTTCAATATGCTCGAAAATATGACCGCCTGGGATACGTGCAGCAACCTCACCGAAATATAAGATGCCATCAGTGCTAATGAAAAACTCAGGATGGATAATGCCGTATTGAATTTCAAAAGCATTCACAAGCGTTTCAATCGCTTCTCTAATTTGTGGTCTCCATTGTTCAAGTGATGGAGAGGCGGGAACAAAGTTAGAGTGCCCAAGCTTGACATATTCCGTGATATTCAAGAATTTTATTTTTCCATTATGGATAAAGGCCTCACATGAAAATTCTTGGCCTTCTAAGTGGCTTTCCATTAAAAGAGGGAATTCTGAATCGTCAATTTCTACTATGTCATCTAGATTTGAAATCATTCGATGCCCAACTGTACCAGCTTTATCAAATGGCTTCACATGAATCGGTTCGTAAGTCTCACCATCTAACTTTATTAATGATTGGTTCATTCGTTTGAAGAATCGGGCAATATCTTCTTTATTAAATGCTTCTTCAAAGACACCAACTCGAAGACCTGCTAAGTGTGCTCTACGTTTCATCAATCCTTTATCTCGTAACAGTAGGGATTTATTAAAAATTTTAGGGTTTTCCCAAAGTAATGAATTAATCATGCCAGCCCATTCAACAGTTTCTTCATATATTGGGACAGTTAGTTTTGTATTTAGTTCTTTTAATTTTTCATAAAGCTCGATTGAGTTTTCGATTGGAACTTCGAAATTCCAAGGGATTAATTCGATTCCATTTTTTTCAGCAAACTCCTTAAAATCTGCTGGACCAACAACGACAAATGGACGCCCCATTTTATCAATTGCTTCAATTGCTTGTAGACTCCAGCCAAGTAATGCTGTAGTTTGGGTTTGATTCTCTTTCATCGCCATGATTCTCCCTATCACTTGATTTATTTTATTTCTAGTAAAATGTTCTATTCGTATCTTATTTTACTAAAAAAAATAGCAAATGAAATGCTTTCGACAAATAATTCTGAATTATACCAAAAATAGAATAATTGCTACATTATATCCTATGTATTATTTAATAATCCCAATGATAAGATATGATTAACTCAAATTTCAGACTTATTAGATAAAATAAAAAATCAGTCAAAGGGGTAATTCAATTTGGTAATCCAAAAAGAGAGTGTAATTGAAGAAGTATACGCGGTTAAAAACTGGTATGAACGATTGAAAGAATATTTTCCAGAGCGAGAAATGAAGTCTAAAAAGCATTTTGATGTTCTTTTTAAAGAAAAAAAGGGAACTTATAAAATGATGGAAGGTTTGGATTATCTAGTTGTTTACTTTGAGCAACAAGAGTATATATTCATAGATTATATTTTAGTTTCGGGGAATAGTCGGGGAAAAGGCGTAGGAACTGTGGTTTTGAATGAATTGAAAAGTAAAGGAAAAGCAATTGTATTAGAAGTTGAGCCCATTTCGGAGATTGATCCGGATTCTGAAAAAAGAATTCGCTTTTATCAACGACATGGTTTCTTAATTGTGGATAATATTGGTTATGAGAGAGTTCATTTAGTAACAAATGAGCTCAATAAAATGGATATACATTGCTGGTCGCCACAATGTGTAACGGAACAATGGGTATTAGATTGCATGAAAGAAATTTATAGTGAAGTTCATGCATATAAAGTAAAAGAAATCTTTGGCCGTGACCCTCAGCCAGCATCAGAAGTGCTCTGGCTAAAAGAAAAAGTAAATGTCCAATAAGTGTCTAAATAAAGCCTTGTCTAGAGCCGCAACGGAGAACCGTATCATAAGTATTTGAGGTTTGGCTCTTAAGCATAAAACAGTCTGATGAACGAAGCTGTTAACTTAAAGGCAACTATGTTTTCGATATTTAATTAGTAAAAATGAGTGTATACAGAAATAATAGGTGATAACTGTGCTCCGACCTGTTTATCTCTTGTTTATTTTCACATTATCATAATTAATTCAGAAAACGGTTTAGTTGAAAACCTAAAGGAAAAATCACTATCCTTTCTATTTAGAAAGAATAGTGATTTTTTAATGCAATGATGTTGGAAAAACTAATTTCGAATTAGATAATCAAATGCGCTTAATGCTGCAGTTGCACCGGATCCCATAGAAATAATGATTTGCTTATAAGCACTGTCTGAACAATCACCAGCAGCAAATACACCAGGAATTGTAGTAGCTCCACGCTTATCAACGGTGATTTCACCAATACCATTTCGTTCAAGCGTTCCTTCTAACCAATCCGTGTTTGGAACTAGTCCGATTTGGACAAATACACCAGCTAATGCGATCTGTTTTTCTTCGCCTGTCGCTCGATTTACGTAAGAAATACCATTTACTTTGTCAGTACCAGTAATTTCTTTTGTTTGAGCGTTTGTTAAAACCGTGACATTTGGAAGGCTGTATAAACGTTTTTGTAGTACATCATCAGCTTTTAACTCAGAGTTATATTCAAGAACTGTTACATGATGCACAATCCCTGCAAGGTCAATCGCTGCCTCAATACCAGAGTTACCTCCACCAATTACCGCAACGTCTTTTCCTTCAAATAATGGACCATCACAGTGAGGACAATAAGCGACACCTTTATTTTTGAACTCTTGCTCACCAGGAACATTAATATTGCGCCAACGAGCACCAGTTGAAATGATTACTGCTTTACTCTTAAGAACAGCACCACTTTCTAATTCAACCTCAATTAGCTCTTTCTTTTCTAAACGTTGCGCACGCTGTAGGTTCATAACGTCAATATTGTATTCTTTCACATGCTCTTCAAGAGCTTGAGCAAGTTTAGGACCTTCTGTAGAATTCACACTAATAAAGTTTTCTATTGTAAGCGTGTCTAAAATTTGGCCACCAAAGCTTTCTGCTACAATTCCTGTGCGAATCCCTTTACGTGCTGAATAGATTGCAGCACTTGAACCAGCTGGACCACCACCAATAACAAGAACATCGTAAGGCTCTTTTCTGGAAAGTTCTTCTACGTTAGGACCAGTACCTAATTTGACGAGAATCTCCTCAATTGTCATTCGACCATTTCCAAATGATTCACCATTTAGGTAAACAGCCGGTACTGCTAATATATCTTTGCTCTCCACTTCTTCTTTGTATGCTGCACCATCAATCATTGTGTGTGTAATGTTAGGGTTCAGTACACTCATGATATTAAGTGCTTGGACAACATCAGGACAGTTGTGGCAAGTTAAGCTAATATACGTTTCAAAGTGATATTCACCGTCAATGTTTTTAATTTGATTGATTATACTTTGATCAACTTTTGGTGCTCGTCCACTCACCTGGAGTAGAGCTAAAACTAAAGAAGTAAATTCATGCCCAAGTGGAACACCAGCAAAAGTAATCCCTGTTTCTTCACCAACACGGTTGACACTAAAGCTTGGTGTTCTTGCTAGTTCTACTTTTTCTACTGTAATTTTAGATGAAAGGGAAGCTAGCTCATCTACTAAAGCTAGCATCTCACCTGAAACGTTGTCAGAACCTGCACTTACTTGAAGTACGATATCGTTTTCAAGCAGTTGAAGGTACTGATTTAATTGAGACTTAATTTCTGCATCAAGTGCCATTTAATATCGCTCTCCTTAAATTTTACCAACAAGGTCAAGGCTTGGCTTAAGTGTTTCGCTACCTTCTTGCCATTTAGCTGGGCAAACTTCACCTGGATTGTTGCGAACATATTGTGCTGCTTTAATTTTATTTATTAGCGTACTTGCATCACGACCAATACCATCTGCATTAATTTCAATCGCTTGAATAACGCCATCAGGGTCAATGATGAAAGTACCACGATCAGCAGCACCTTCTTCTTCAATAAACACATCAAAGTTGCGAGAAAGAACGTGTGCAGGGTCACCAATCATCGTGTAAGTAATTTTGCCGATCGCTTCTGATGAATCGTGCCATGCTTTATGTGTAAAATGAGAATCTCTTGAAGATGAGAAGACTTCAACACCTAAATCTTGCAGTGCAGGATATTGATCTTGAAGGTCTTCAAGTTCGGTTGGACAAACAAAAGTAAAGTCTGCTGGATAGAAGCAAACAACACTCCAATGACCTTTGAAATCTTGTTCTGTTACTTCGATAAATTCACCGTCTCTGTATGCTTGTGCTTTAAATGGTAGCACTTCTTTTCCGATTAATGACATAATTAAAATACCTCCATAAATTTAGTTGATTGTTATTATTATCTAGAAAAAACTGTAATTTAAGTGTAGGATACTGTTGACCATTAATATTCTGTATTAACTTTTAAAAAATATACATTTTAATTAAATGAGTATCTTTCTGGGTCCAGTAGGATAAAAGCAAATATAGGGATTTGGGATAAAAGGGGAAAATGTTATAAAGTACTAAATAAAGATAATACTACCGATACAAAGTAAGACCGAATTCTTTTGGTTCGTGAGTAGACTATTTTTCTAGAATCTGTTACTAGTGTACTGTGGAATTAATGGGTATTGTCGTCTAGGATAGGAGGAATTTTGATGATTGATCGAACAGCACTCGTGCTTATTGATGTGCAAAAAGGTTTTGATGATCCGAAATGGGGAGAACGCAATAATGTAAATGCTGAGAAAGTAATGGAAGCGATGTTACATTTCGCTCGCACAAACGAATGGGATGTAGTTCATGTGCAGCATGCGTCGGTCAATGAAACATCACCTTTACACCCCACAAAGGAAGGGTTTGAGTTAAAAGCGTGTGTAGCACCGTTAGCACATGAAAAAAAGATTCAAAAAACCGTCAACAGTGCGTTTATCGGAACGGATTTAGAAGATTACTTGCGAAATAGGTTAATTGAAAATGTTGTATTGATTGGGCTGACAACGCCACATTGTGTATCCACAACTGCAAGAATGAGCGGTAATTTAGGATTTAACACATTTATTGTCGAGGATGCCACTGCTGCGTTTTCGTTAACGGATCATCGCGGCTATGTGTACCCGGCAGAAATCATTCACCAAGTAACTCTCGCCGCACTGCATCGGGAATTTGCGAGGGTTATTTCGGCGGAAGAGTTGAGAGAGATCGTTTTATCACAATACACTCGTAGATAATAAAGGACATCTAAAATTATTACTACTACGCTAAGGTCCCTGTAAGTGAGGAGAACGGATTTTCTGTTTAATGCTTAAAACATGCAGATTTCATGACAAAATTTCATATTAATTGTAAGAATCATGCGAAATAACTGAAATCCATATTAAAATTAGCTCTATCAACGGGAGAGAAGGATTTTTATGTGGATTGTGGCAGCAATTGTGACGATGTTTTGCTTTGGTATCAATAATATGATTTTTAAGGTGACAGCAGGAAAAGGTCTATCAAAGATACATATGCAGTTTTTCTTTTACCTGATCGCGTTTTTATTAATGTTTGGTTATGGTTTGGTTGAAGGGTTTGCGCCATTCAATATATTAACCATCGTTCTTGGTGCGGTAATTGGGATATTAAATACAAACGGCAATATTCAAATGTCCAAGGCGTTTGAAAAGGGGCCCGCGAGTTTAACGTCGCCGCTCATTAGCACGTATACGGTTATCCCAATACTAAGTGCGGCACTCATTTTCCATGAGCATATCACCCTTATGCAGTGGGTCGGTATTATTATTATGCTTGCGTCTGCGGCAGTCATTCAATATGCACCAGGGAGTGGAGGTACAATTGATTATAAGCCGTGGATGTACCGAATTTTACTGTCTATTTTATCGTTTGGTATACTCGGTGTGCTCATGAAGACTTCTTCTCACTTACATATCGACTCGATGAATACGCTGGTTTGTATGTATGGTGGCGGTGCGGTTTATTTAATTATCTATAGCTGGATTATGAAGGGAAAATGGCATCGTTCAGAACTGAAATTTGGCGCGCTCATAGGTTGCTTTAGTGTTGTAGGGTATAGTAGTTACTTTTTTGCCCTTGATACAGGGGTGGCAAGTATTGTATTCCCAATCGTTAGCCTAAGCTGTTTAGTCGTCGTGCTTGGCAGTTGTTGGCTATATAAAGAAAAGCTAAAAGTTTATCAAATCGTCGGGGTCTTGTCAGCGGTAGTTGGCATTGTGCTAACAAAAATTTAACAAAAGATAAGTACTTTATAGGTATAACCGTACCGTAAGTAATTAAGATCAATACAAAAAAGGTGATGTTTTGGATTTTTTCTAAACGTCATCTTTTTTTTATAGTTCCTTAACTATACGTCTATTTCTGAAAAAGAATTGTTACGGTGGTGGTTTTTTATAGTCTCTTTTAATTTTGATTGTTAATTTAGAGAGAAATTAACAATCAATCTGGCTTTTAAGGAAGGCTATATATTTATCCTAGCAATACCCCCAATAATACTCTAACATTCCACGCTACTAGACAAACGCCGTAGTGGAAAAAATTCCAACACATAGTATAGAAAAGACTAATTCTTTTAAATATATTTATGTAAAGGATGAGGAAATGGAGAATAAAGGAGTGACAATTTCAATATTAGGTAGTGCTGGTGGAGTTGCAAAAGCAGTGTTGTCCTTATTAAATAAATCAATAACGAATCCCAATGACCCACTTTACTCGTTATTAAAGCGAAGTAAGTTACATTTAATCGATTTAAAGCAAAAGGATATTAATTATTACAAGCAAATATGCCCTAATTTGACTAAGCGAATTGTTCTCTGTCATTTCGATCTTCATGAATTAAATAGGGTGCGAAAACATTTATCTGAAACCAAAACTTCGCTAGTAATCGACCTTTCGTGGGCTGATACAATAGATATGTTGGATATCTGCAATGATCTGGGGATTTCTTACGTGAATTCAGCATTAGAAAATGTAGAAGTAGATAAGGATGACGATTTAGCAGGTTTTACTTTAATAGAACGTTTTAATAGATTTGCTGATGTAAGAAATAGATTTACAAATATGAAGGGGATTGTTTGCTCAGGCATGAACCCTGGTGTTGTGCAATGGATGGCGCATTCCATAATGAACAAACACTTAGATGAAAAACCACTTGCTTGTTTTATTGTTGAAAGAGACACTACTTTTTTTAAGGATAAGTCTCTTGTTCGAAAGAATACTGTCTATTCTTCATGGTCACCGGAATGTTACTTAGATGAAGCTATAGAAAATTATCCGATGTTTGTTAAACAACACGTACCTCTTTATCTATATGATGATGTTTACTCCAAAGAATTTAAGGTCACATTAGGGGATATTCAATTTTACGGTTGTTTAATGGCTCATGAAGAAGTTGTCAGTTTAGGAAGCCTCTATGACCTAGAAACGGGCTTTATTTATAAAGTCAATGATTATACAACACAAACAATTCGCGATAATTTTGGTCAGTTAGATGATTTATGGAATTGGGAATTTGAAGTATTCGATCCTTCTGCTGCGGAGCTTGAGGGAGAGGATTTGGTAGGGGTCCTTGTTGTATATAAAGATAAAGAACGGTTTATGTATAATGTAATAAACAGTCAGTTTGCATTTCGAAAATATGGAATAAACGCAACCTATTTACAGGTCGCCTCCGGAGTGTACTCTGGGATTTGCACGTTGTTATTAGAGACTATTCCTAAAGGAGTATACTTTGTTGAGGAAGTACTGAAAATGGATAATAACATTGATTACGGCAAATATGTCTCGCAATTCATCCCGGATTTTGTAATAGGTGAAAACCCTCAAACAGATGGGTTTATCTTAGATAGAATGAGGGATTTCAGACAGTAAATAGTAAAATAGTAATCTGTTGGAAGGAGTCAACTCGCCCAAAATAGCGCGAGTTGATGCCCTTATTTATTTGGACGGGAAAGTTATACGTGTTTATCCACCAAAAAAGCCACCCTAGACGAGTGGCTGATAACAAAAATTATTTTGTGTAAGAAAGTATGGCAGTTTGCTTGAATGTTTTTAGTGCAATTGTTGCCTCGTTTTTAGTGCTGTACTCGAACATACGGAAAGTATCTTTTTCAAAAACTGTAATAACCCACATATTTCAGGTCCCCTTTAATTTGTTTTTCTGTAATATAACAATTGTAAGAATAATGTCTTTTCATTATAATTGTTATATATCAGTTTTAAGTGTTATTCTACTACGATTTCCTGAAAAAGAAAGTAGTATGTGCACAGTTTCACAAATCGTTCAATAACTCGGAATGATTTGTGAACATTGTATGAAAAGCGATTTTTTTCATACTAAATTAAAATGGATTGAGTATTCGTTCAAGTGAAGGTAATTACCAATGTCGATTTTTCGTAGAATTTTGAGAAAAACTAGCCGATTTTCTACACAAAGCATGGTACTATAGACTTGTGGCGAAATTAAGACAAAGGGGCAAGAAATACATGACTTCGTTAGAGCAAAAACTAGAGCACTTATTACAGCAATCAGCAATACAATACATGATATATAAAGAAAATCACGATACTGAGCGGATGGATAAGCTCAATTTATTCGCACGAAAATTATTACAAAAAGAATATGTAATTGGCTTCGCGGGGCATTTTTCTGCAGGCAAATCGAGCATGATCAACGCATTATCAGGGGAGGACATTCTGGCGGCAAGCCCTATTCCGACGAGCGCAAATATTGTGAAAGTACATAAATCAGACGAGGATTTTGCAATTGTCTATATGCATCATGAAAAGCCGGTGAAGTTTGAAGCGGGCTATGATTTTAAAACGGTGAAAGAGCTTAGTAAAAACGGTGAGCTTGTGTCCCAAATCGAAATTGGCCATAGTACATCTAGTCTTCCAGCAGGTGTAACGGTAATGGATACACCCGGCGTTGACTCAACAGATGATGCGCATGCGATGAGCACGGAATCGGCGCTTCATATTGCAGATATGGTGTTTTATACAATGGACTACAACCATGTTCAGTCTGAGCTGAATTTCCAATTTACAAAACAATTGATGAAATACAATCCGAATGTTTATTTAATCGTTAACCAAATTGATAAGCATCGTGAATCAGAGTTATCGTTTGAAGATTTTAAGCAGTCCGTCCATAGCTCATTTGCGGCGTGGGGTGTTGTACCAAAGAATATTTTCTTCACATCGCTTAGAGAAGCGGATCATCCGAACAATGATTTCACTAAAGTGAAGAAAATCGTAATGGATTCGATGGAAGACTGGCAGGATCAGCTAGTTCAAACAGCAGAAAATACATTAAAAAAGCTACAACATGAACATGAGAACTATTTAATCGAAGAAAAGCAGGACCGCATCCAAACGTATGAAGAAGTGCTGGCAGCGGATGAATGGGAAAATCGTGCTGATATTTTGGAGCAGTATGACAAACTAACGCGTCAAACTGAGCTGTTTTCATTTGAACAATGGAATGAGACTTTCGAGGAAAATCGTAAAGAACTACTGGCGAATGCAGTAATTATGCCCGCAGATCTTCGTGATAAACTACGTAGCTATCTTGAAAGTAAACAGGAAGGCTTTAAAGTTGGTGGATTATTTTCTGCAAAACGTAAAACAGAGGAAGAACGCCAGCGCCGAATCGAAGAGGCCTATGCTGCATACGAAACCGTTGTACAATCGCAAATTACAGGGCATATAAAATCATTAATGAAAACGGCGCTGAAGGATGTCGGAGCATTAACAGAGGAACGTGGCGGGGCAATTGATGAGAAAAGCTTTGACATTCCGTTCACAGTCATTGAGGAGCAAGTACAAAGTGGTGCGCTCGTAACAGGAGATGCCGTGCTTAATTTTGCAAACCGTGTATCCGAAGCGACAAAACGTTACTTTATCCGCATGACAGATGATTGGAAAAAAGAACAAGAGGCCGTACTTCAACAAGTAGCTAATGAAGTATCCGCCCCAGTAAAGTTAAAAATAAATGCGATGACACAAAAAGTAGAGGCAATACGCCATATTCAGGAAATCGATGCGTATAAAAACTTTAGTGACAAGCAAATGACGCAAGCTTCTAATGAAACACGAGCGGCTTCAAAAGAGCAGTATGTCATTTGGCAGCGCGCATTTGAACAAGCACTTAGTGAAATTCGTCCATTCGATGAGTCGATGCTAGCACCGAAAGTGGATCAAGTACAGCAATATGAACAGCAGGTAGCTGCAACAACTGGCACGAATTTGAGCACAAATATCGTTATTGCCGAAGCGTTAAAAACAGCACAAGCAGTTGGGACTGTGCAAGGATTTAAAGAAGTAGCAAGCTTCCTGACGAAAAAAGTAGAACGCCTGCAGAAAAAGGATTTCACAATTGCTCTATTCGGTGCCTTTAGTGCAGGGAAATCAAGTTTTTCTAATGCGTTAATGGGTGAGCGAGTACTACCTGTTTCACCGAATCCAACAACAGCTGCCATCAATAAAATTCGTCCTGTCACACCAGAACATCCGCATGAAACAGCAGATGTACATTTAAAATCAGAAGCTCAGCTACTTGAAGATATTAAGGGCTCATACGAAGCAATTGGCCTCCGCGTTACTTCATTGAAAGAAGCGTTCGAGCGTGCAGATGAAGGGTTAGCGGTACAGTTAACGGATGAGCGTTTAAATGTGCATAAATCATTTATTCGTGCTTATTCTGAAGGCTATGGTAATTTCATTCCTCAGCTAGGTACGACAATACGCGTGAACCGGTATGACTTTGAAAAATATGTGGCGCAGGAAAATCGTTCATGCTTTGTTGATAATATTGATTTCTACTTTGATTCGCCGATTACTCGAATGGGTGTAACACTTGTAGATACGCCGGGAGCGGATTCAATTAATGCCCGCCATACAGGTGTTGCGTTCGACTATATTCGAAATGCGGATGCGATTTTGTTTATCACGTATTTTAACCATGCATTTGCGAAGGCAGACCGTGAGTTCCTGATTCAGTTAGGGCGTGTAAAGGATGCGTTTGAGCTCGATAAAATGTTCTTTATTGTAAACGCAATTGATTTAGCGGCCACAATGAACGAGGAAGAAGAAGTGAAAAATTACGTGCGCTCTGAGTTGCAACGCTTCGGCATTCGCTTCCCAAGGCTTTACGGAGTCTCAAGTCTTCAAGCACTGCGTGAAAAGCAAGAGGGAAATGACTTCCAATCCGGGTTGCCACCATTTGAGAATGCGTTCCATCATTTCTTAAATGATGAATTATTAGGCATTGCGGTTCAGGCACTACACGAGGAAGTGGAAAAAACGCATACGCGTCTGCATGATTTGATCGCACAAACAAAGGATAACTTAAAGCGAAAAGATGAGCGTTTAGAAGAACTTGCACTTTTAGAAAAGCATGTACGTACTACGTATAGCACAATAAATACGTCGATGGTGGAAGCCGATACGAAGCAGGAAATAGACGAGTTACTGTATTACGTTTTACAGCGCGTGTATTACCGCTACCCAGATTTCTTCCGTGAAAGCTATAATCCGTCTACATTTGCTGCTATTCCAGCTCAGGCTGCCCTTGATACGGCACTAAAAGAAGTACTGCAGGCATTAAGCTTTGACTTTGCACAAGAACTGCGTGTAACAAATTTCCGCTTAGCACAGTTTGTACAAAAGAAAATGACAGAGCGTTTTAAGGAAGATGTACGAGCTTTAAAAGAATATAACCAAAGCTTCTCATTCCTTGCATATGAAGGTGAAGAGCCAAGCTTACTGGACTTTATCGGGCCATTTACGAGTCGCGAACCGTATGTGGGCGTTAAATCCCGTTTCAAAAATGTGAAGGCATTCTTTGAAAAAAATGAAAAAGAACAATTAAAAGAAGCGCTTGAGCAACTAACAAAGCCAGACGCACAAAACTATTTAGATGTTGAAAAAGATAAACTCCTAAACTGGGCAACAAATTATATTGCTACAGAGATGGAAATGTTAAGGCAGCATGTATTTCAACAGGCGCTTGAGCAAATCGAAACAGAGCGTATGCTACTTCAAGAAGAAAGTCGTTTAGCAGCATGGAAAGATATCTACGCACAACTACAAGCATAGGGAGGGGTAATAATGACAAAAGTATTTGTAACACCTGATAGGTTAGAAAGAAATGGTCGTTTTATTGATACACGCTTTGATTTACAAAATCCAATGCAAGGTCAAGCCCTTTATGAAAAATCGCATATAAAAGGGGCGATTTTTTGGAGCTTAGAGCGAGATTTATCAGATATGAAGAAAAATGGGGGGCGCCATCCATTACCAGAAAAACAGGTGCTCCAAAATTTATTTGAGAAATCTGGACTTTCTTATGATGAAGCAATTTATATTTATGATCAAGGCGGTGCACCGTTTGCAACTCGAGCTTGGTGGATATTAAAATATGCAGGCTTTCAGCACGTCTATATTGTGAATGGTGGCTATGAAGGTCTCGTTGTTGCTGGCTTTGAAACAACGACAGAAGTGCCACATTTCAAAAAAACAGCTTTATCGCTGCAATGGAATGAGGACATTTATGCGAGTCGTTTAGATGTGAAACGTATTGTAGAGGGTAAAGAGTTCGCAACATTACTGGATGCGCGTGCTGCCGGCCGTTACAGAGGCGAATTTGAACCGCTTGATCCGGTAGCTGGGCATATCCCAACTGCGAAAAACTTTGACTGGGAGCAACTTAAAGATGGTAAACAATTAGTTGCTAATAAAGAGCTTCTTAATAAAGTGTCCAAGGATGAAGAAATTGTTGTGTACTGTGGCTCTGGCGTTACAGCTACACCTGTGTATACAATTTTAACGGAAGCCGGCTATAAAAATATTCGATTATTTGTGGGCGGGTATAGTGAATGGGTTGCAAATTATGAAGTAGAAGTTGGCGAAAATCTTTAAATAAATAGTTTAAGTGAGAACACAGTGTAAGTGAGAAACTTACGCTGTGTTTTTGATTTTAAGTATTTTTTCAAATTAATAATGAATTGCTATTCATTTAATGCTATGATGCGAATATAGTATTTTTTCGTATAAAGGAGTGAATTAAGTGTTATTTAAGAAAAAATTCAACGAAAATAAAATTGGTAACATCCGTTTAGGGAATGGTTCAATACAATTTCAAAGGATTCGATTGAATGTGTATAGTTTCGAGGTTGATGGGGTGTTAATAGATGCCGGAGCACATTCACTCCTCCAGCAGTTTAAGCCGTTTTTTTCAGAGGCAGATGTGGACCAGGTAATAATTACACATTACCATGAGGATCATACGGGCTGTGCAAAGTATTTACAGGATACTTACGGCTACCCAGTTTATATGAATGAAATGACGATTCCTGAGTGTCAGCTGAAGGCTGATTATCCGTTGTACCGCAAATTATTTTGGGGTGCGCGCCCGGCATTTGGTGCTCAGCCAATTGGTAAGACGTTTGAGTCGCGCAGCGCAACATGGGATGTCATTGACACACCAGGGCACGCAAAAGATCATCTGGCTTTTTTAAATCGTGAAACAGGTCAATTATTTACGGGTGATTTATACGTCTCGCCAAAAACAAAAGTCATTTTACGAGAGGAAAGTGTGCCGACGATTATTGATTCACTTGAGCGCGTATTAACATTTGATTTTGAAGAGGCTTTTTGCTGTCACGCGGGCTATATTGAAAATGGGCGACAGGCGCTTACGAACAAACTTGATTATTTACTAGAGCTACAGCATCGCGTCCAAGGACTACGTGCGGAAGGCTTAAGTGAAAATGAAATTCATGAGCAGCTATTTAGTAAAAAGTATCCGATTACGCGTGTGTCATTTGGTGAATGGGATTCGAAGCACATTGTCGCATCTATATTAAAAAATGGCTAAGTTGTAATGCTAAACTTCTAGAATTTACTAACTAAATAGAGAGAAATAATTGCCTAAACGAGACTTTTATGAAAGTCTCGTTTTTACATTGTTAAATAAAGGATGAAAATAAAATTTACAATTTCTTAACATTATTAATCCATTGTAAAGATTATCGTATGATTAAAAAAGAATAAAGAACCCTCGTTTTTGTTAAAAAAACCGAAATAGTTGCAAAAAATAATGAAATATTGTATTTTTTTAATATTCGGTTATTATTTCTCGGCCAAATATGTAAAAAATGTGTCGAAATTTAAATTACACGAATGTAAAGGTTTTAATATGTACGTAAAAAAATATTGATAGCTTTGAAAACAGGATGCTATGATGGCGTAGATTCATAAAACATTTATCTTCAGGAGGATTTACATCAATGTTTAGTTCAAAAAAATCAGACCCATTTTTCGAATCACTTTTAACTATCGCGAAAAATGTTCAACAAGGCGTAAATTATGCATATGAATGCAAAATTGAAAATGTTTCAGATTTAAAACAAATCTCTGTTAATATGAAATCTTATGAGACAGCGGGCGATAAACTAATTCACGAGCTAATCGTTATGTTAAATCAATCATTTATGACACCTATTGAGCGTGAAGATATTTTAGATTTAGCAATTAAATTAGATGATGTGTTAGATGGTATTGAAAACACACTTGCGCATTTTGAAATGTACTCTTTTATAGAAGTTAATGAGGCGATGCGTCAATTCTTACATTTTATTATGATGAGCGTGGATGAAGCAGTAAAAGCAATGGAATTGTTAAACCGAAAAGATTTACTGGGTATGCGTAAGCACGCGATCTTAATAAAAAATTATGAGCGCGAATGTGATGAAATTTTCCGTTCTTCAATTACACAGCTATTCCAAACTGAAAAAGATCCAATTCGTTTAATTATTTTTAAAGACATTTACGAACAATTTGAAGAAATTGCTGACTACTGTCAAAATGTAGCAAATACAATTGAAACAATTATTATGCGTAACGCATAATAACATAAGGAGTAAGTTATGGATACGCTATTAATAATTACGGTTTTAGTCGTCATTTTTGCCTTAGCATTTGACTTTATTAACGGTTTCCACGATACAGCCAATGCCATTGCGACGTCCGTGTCAACGCGTGCGTTAAAGCCGCGAGTTGCAGTGCTGATGGCTGCGATTATGAATTTCGTTGGTGCAATTACATTCGTTGGGGTTGCAAAGGCAATCGCTAGTGACATTGTTGACCCATTCTCTTTAAATGCATTTGAAGGGGATACAACAGGGTCTGTCGTTATTTTAGCAGCCTTATGCTCAGCGATTACATGGAATTTACTAACTTGGTATTTTGGAATTCCATCAAGTTCATCTCATACGCTAATTGGCTCTATCGCAGGAGCAGCGGTGGCATCAGCTGGGATAAATATTTTAAATTACGACGGCTTCTTAAAAATCTTACAGGCGCTCATTATTTCACCAATTTTAGCGTTAACAGTAGGTTTCCTGGTGATGAAGCTATTTAAAGTGTTATTTAAAAAATCTCCACTTTATGCAACAACGAAAGGCTTCCGTTTAATGCAAATTGCGACAGCGGCACTTCAATCGTTTACGCATGGTACGAATGATGCACAAAAGGCGATGGGGATTATTACAATGGCATTAATCGCGGCAAACTGGCAGTCAACGGATGAAGTACAGGGCTGGGTTCGTATTGCCTGTGCCCTAGCAATGGGTCTAGGAACGTCAATTGGTGGTTATAAAATTATCAAAACAGTTGGCGGTAAAATTATGAAAATCCGTCCGATAAACGGTGTAGCAGCAGATTTAACTTCTGCATCAATTATTTTCGGTGCAACTGTTATTGCGCTTCCAGTTTCAACAACGCACGTAATTTCTTCCGCGATCATGGGTGTTGGTGCTGCACAGCGAGTTAAAGGCGTAAAATGGGGCACAGCACGTAAAATCATCATTACATGGTTTATCACTCTACCAATTTCAGCATTAATGGCTGGTTTATTCTATTTCTTATTACAATTAATTTTTTAATCACAAAGAAAAGTTTAATTCAAAAAAAAGGCTTACTTCAAAATTTGAAGTAGGCCATTTACTGTTTTAAGGGGTAAATTGTTCAGGTAGACGCGTTAATAATTCATCAACCGGTATAAATAAGCCGACACGACCGAAATCGTTACGTTTTCCTGTCGCAAACACAACACCAATTACAACGCCATCTTTATTAATTACCGGGCTTCCGCTATTGCCTTTATATACAGGCGCATCCATCATGATAATGTCCGTTTGAATATCACTTGCTGTCGAATAGTCAAGCACAGTGCCTTCATTTGCTATGCCGGTGAAGTAGAGTGGATTACCGATAAAATAAACCGCCTCATCTCGTTCAAAGGATGCTTCCTCTGCCAACTCTAAATAGGGGAATTCGGTGGTACCTTCCACTTTTAAAATTGCTAAATCCACTTCCTCATATGCCGCAATCACCTGCGCTTCGTAAAGACCGTCATTAGGAAACACGACAGTAACGGATAAAGCGTCTTCAATGACATGCTCATTCGTAATAATATAGCCATCATCAGAAATGGCAAAACCAGTTCCCTTACTAGAGTCGGTTGAAACAGTAACCACCGCCTTTTTATACATTTGGATATCTTCCTGTGTTGAAAGTTTGGAGGATGCTTGTAAAAAATCTATGGCAGGAATCGAATACATATTAAAAATGATGGCGAATGTATTAAAAATAAGTGTTAATGCCATTAACCATACTGCAATTTTTACTATAGGGCGCGTTTTTTTAGGAGCAGGAGTGCCGTTTAGGCGGCGTTGTTTTGCCTCAGCTAGTGCCTTTTCCTTCTCCTGCAAAACAAGCTCGAGAAACTCTTCTTCGGTTAGTTCATCTAGTGTATTTGGTTTGTTGTTCAAGTTAGAAACCCCCATTTCATTAAGTGTAATGGAAATGAGACAGGTGACGCAATGAATTGTTCCGTTTTTAGGTAAGGATTATAGGAATTTAAATATGAGCTAATCATTATAAATATAGAAATTGAGATGGTAAGGGTGGAAAATTTCCATCCTTTTTAGATGTGAATTTCATTAATGGTTTAAAAGAGTTCGACTTTCCTTGTTGAATTTATGGGAATATTTAGGAGAAACTAATAAAGTATGAAAAAAATTTGTCAAACTTTAATTTTAGTCAATTTAAAAGAAGCAGTAAAAGTTTGTGAAAAAAATCATATATACTTCAAGAAAATGATACGTGCAATTATTCACATTATAAAGCTTTGTTATAATAGTATTCTTGTATTATGATAGAGCGTAAAAAACTATTTTAATATAGTTAAGAAATGAGAAAAATCAGTTTTTTTTCTTAAAAAAAATGGCGAAATTCCAATTAAAAACCGCGTCAAATAAAGGTTTTTTGATTTTTTATATAAAATCTAGAATGTTATTGTTGACTTTATTTTAGTGAAGCAATATGATACTGGAATATAAAGAAAGTTAGAGTTTTTTCGAAAGGGTGGGTTAAAATGGATTTAATGAAAAAGTCGTTAGAAATGCACGAACAGTACGGGGGTAAAATGGAAATTCGATCAAAGGTGCCAGTACAGGATACGTATGATTTAAGTTTAGCGTATTCGCCAGGGGTGGCAGCACCTTGTTTAGAAATCGAAAAAAATCCTTCAAAAGTTTATGATTACACAATGAAGGGCAATTTAGTTGCAATTGTAACAGATGGTACAGCCGTTCTTGGACTTGGTGATATCGGCCCAGAAGCAGCACTCCCTGTAATGGAAGGGAAGGCACTATTACTAAAACGCTTTGCTAATGTGGATGCTGTACCGATTTGTTTAAATACAAAAAATGTAGAAGAAATCGTTCAAACTGTGAAAATGATTGCTCCTACATTTGGAGCTATTAATCTAGAAGATATTTCTGCACCGCGCTGCTTCGAAATTGAAGATCGTTTACGTGCTGAATGTGGCATTCCTGTATTCCATGATGATCAGCATGGTACAGCAATCGTTGTTGGCGCTGGCCTAATTAATGCCATTAAAATTGTGAAAAAAGAAATACCGGACATGAAAGTTGTTATTAACGGGGCGGGAGCTGCCGGTATTGCGATTTTACGTATTTTAATTCAATTAGGTTACACAAATATTGTAATGTGTGATACAAAAGGAATTATTTATACAGGTCGTCCAGAAGGTATGAATCCAATAAAAGAAGGCGTTGCACATTTAACAAATCCGCATAACTTACGTGGTAGTTTAACTGATGCACTAGTAGACGCAGATGTCTTTATCGGCGTATCTATAGCCAACCTTTTAACAGAAGAGCATATTAAATCAATGGCTAAAGATCCAATTGTATTTGCACTTGCGAACCCTAACCCAGAAATTACACCTGAGAACGCAAAAAAATGGGGCGTTCGTATTATTGGAACAGGTCGTTCAGATCATCCAAACCAAATTAATAATATGCTTGCCTTCCCGGGGATTTTCCGCGGTGCATTAGATGTTCGTGCAACGGATATTAATGAAACAATGAAACTTGCTGCTGTAGAAGCAATCGCATCACTAGTTACAGAAAAAGAATTAAGTGAGGACTTTATCATCCCTGGCTCAATGGATGAGCGCGTAGCAGGCGTTGTGGCAAAAGCAGTAGGTTCTGCAGCAATTGACACAGGTGTATCGGTGTTATTTCAACAACCAGTAGCTAAGAACAATATAATAGCTATCTAAATGAACGTGAAACGATCGCGCCTTATGAAAAGGTGGCGGTCGTTTTTGGTAGATAAGAAAGGACAGCATCTCGTACTATTTTGGCCGAGATGTGTCTTTCTAATTTCTTCACAACCAAAAAACAGCCCTCACAAGGAGAGCTGCTATAAAACTATTCCCCAATCTCAGCTGTTAACTGTTCTAACTGGTCAATCATATCTCCGATAAAGGTGATTGTATCGCGTAACGGTTTTTCTGTTGTAATATCAACCCCTGCCATCGCGGCAAGCTCTACTGGTGTTTTCGTACCACCTGCTTTTAATACTTCTGTCCAGTCCGCCACTGCCGCTTCGCCTTCATTTAAAATGCGCTGCGACACTTGTGTAGAGATAGTTAAACCTGCTGAGTATGTGTACGGATATAGACCCATATAGTAGTGTGGCTGACGCATCCAAGTAAGCTCAGCACCTTCTGTAATTTCCACTGTGTCGCCCCAGAACTCCTCAAGCACGCCACGTTTTAATTCGTTTAATTTCGGTGCATTAATACTACCGCCAGCATCAATAATTTCATATACTTTACGTTGATATGCAGCTTCTAGTAAATGCGTTACGAAATTGTGATAATAAGTGCGGCTAATAATTGTTGAAATGACCCAACGTTTAAAGCGCGCATCGCTAGAATTTTTTAGTAAATGATTCGCCATTAGCATTTCGTTCATTGTCGATGGCGCTTCAATGAAGTAAAGGGAGGCGCGGGCGTTGAAAATGTTTTGCTCAGCATTCGCTAAATAGAAGTGACCTGCATGGCCTAATTCGTGAGCTAACACAAATACTTCATTCATACGACTCGTCCAAGAAATCAAAACGTAAGGATGCACACCATATGGACTTGAACAAAAGGCCCCTGTAGATTTCCCAGCATTTTGTGCAAAATCAATCCAGCGCTCATCAAATGCGCGGTCGAGCATCTTGCTGTAGTCCTCGCCCATCACAGCAAGGCCGTCCTTCATATATTTGCGTGATTCCTCAATTGTAATTTTTGGCTCATAAGAAGGATCTAATGAAATTTTTAAATCAGCAAAAGTCATTTTATCAAGGCTATGTGTTTTTTGTAAAAGCTTTGCATAACGGCGCATATGCGGTGCAAGCTCCGTTGTAATTAAGTCAATTTGACGATTATACATCTTGCGGTCGACTTCTTGTGGAAGTAATAGCATATCAAAAATAGAATTGTAGCCACGTAAATCTGCTTCCGTTTTTTCATTTTTCAATTGCATGTCATAAGCTTTTGCTGTTGTATGTTGATAGTCGCGTAATTTCGCAGAGAATGCAGCAAAAGCAGCGCGGCGCACGTCCGTATTGTTTTCAAGCTCCCAGTCGCCTTCAAATAGGTTGTAGCTAAGTGGATAGCTCTCGTCGCTTACTTCAAAGTTCGAGAATTTCATATCGACTAATTTTGTTGTATTATACAGCTCATATGGTGCATTGAACGTAGCACCAAATGCAGCTAATGCTTTTTCTGCCTCAGGGTGTAATTGATAAGGCTTTTGTTTTAATAATTTTTCAATATAGTGCGCACAGGCAGGATTCAATTTGCCCGCTTGTTGTAAGCTAGCTTCGTCTAGTGCTAATAATTCACTCGTAATAAAGGATAACTGCGCACCAATACTAGAAGATAACTGACCGAATCTCGCTGCACGCATTTGGTTTTCTGTATTTGTTTGATCGACACTATGCGCTAAACTTGCGTATGTGCCAATGGGAACCAGTTTCTCATATAATTTTTCATAGGATGAGATGGCGTTGATGGCACTTGCAGCATCAACAATTTTCCCTTTTAATGCAGCTTCAATGTTGCTAGCGATGTTTTTTACTTCGACAAGAGCTGCTTCAAAGACTTCTTCTGACGTAAATAAATCATCTAAATTCCAAGTTTCCGAAAGCGAGACTTGATCACGTGTAATGTTTGACATAGTCATTCCTCCCATATTACGATTCTCGTAATAAAGCGTAGCATATTTTTGGATTGTTTGGAATTGAAAAGCAATTAGCCTCTTAATTGTGAAATAAAACTTCACGCCTTCGCCAAATATTCGCCAACAACTTCTAATATTCATTAATTTTGAATTAAAATAGTTTGAATTCGAAATAATGATTTTCTAAAATGAAAAGCGTACATACTACAAGGGAGGAAATACAAATGAAAAAACTAGCTATTTTTGGCGGGATAATTGTCCTGCTTTTTGCAGGCATTGCATTATTAACGAATAAAGCGTCTAATGATAAATTAGCAAATGTGGATAACCCATACGGTACAAATGATTTACAGCAAGCAACTATTGACCAGCTTGGTGATGAAAATTACAGTAATATTATTTTACCGGATGAATTAACAAAGAAAATTGAAAGTGGCGATGAGACGTTTGCCTATTTTTTCAGCCCAACATGTGTGCACTGTAAAGCCTTTACACCTGTCTTAATGCCGATTGCACAAACAGAAGGTGTTCATATTGATCAGTTTAATGTACTTGAATTTGATTTTGGTTGGGACAAATATGCGATTACTGCTACTCCGACTTTAATTCATTTTAAAGAGGGTAAGGAAGTGGATCGCTTAGAGGGCGATGCACCGAAAGATATAACGAAGCAGTTTTTAAATCAATAAATTTAACATGACTCAGCAAGGCATATAGAATTGTAGTCGACCGTATAATTCCACGATACGGTCGATTTTTTTCGAGCATAAATGGGGAAATTTTGCTAGCATAGTAGTAATGATTCAAATGAAAGAGTGATGAGATGCAGCGAACTTTAGTAGAAAATCGTAGCTTAATATTAGAAGGTGGGACATTCCGTACTATTTTCTCAGCAGGTGTGCTCGATGCAATGCTAGAAGAAGGGATTCTAATGAAGTATGTCGTAGCGATTTCGGCTGGTGCAATTAATGCGGTTTCTTATATGTCACTACAGCAAGAACGCACAAAACGAGTCCTTGTAACGTATCGCAATGATGGTCGCTATATGGGCGTACGGAATATTTTGAAGGAAAAAAGTTTATTCGGCTTAGATTTTGCGTACAATGTCATTCCGAACCAGCTTGATCTATTTGATTGGGAGGCGTATTACAATTACCCTGGTAAGGTTGAGTTTGGCGTGACAAACGCTACAACAGGTGATGTTGAGTATATGAGTGCTCATGATATGGACAAGAAGTGCCAAATACTGCGCGCAACATGTGCGATCCCGCTCGTATTCCCAGAAATTAAAATTAACGAGACGCCTTATTATGATGGTGGTTTAACAGATCCAATTCCTGTTTTGCGTGCCATTGAGCAAGGGTTTGACAAGCATGTCATAATTTTGACACGTCCTCAAGGCTACCAAAAGTCCAATGATAAAAAAAAAAAGATGGTCATGAAATTATTAGCTAAACGCTATCCGAAGCTTGTTGATAGCATGAATAAGCGTGCGGAGCGGTACAATGCGACGCTAAAGCAGTGTCTAGAGCTTGAACAGCAGGGGAAGGCATTTATTTTTAAGCCTGAATTTTCACTTAAGAGCTTTGAAGGCAAGGTTGAGCGCATGGAAATTAATTATCAAATGGGCTACCGCCAAGCACTAGAACGCATGGCAGAACTGAAACATTTTTTAGGTATATAAATGAAAACTGCACCTCCGATATATACGGAAGTGCAGTTTTTTTAATTTGTTTTCGTAATCGTAATACCGAGCCAGCCAAATAGAATCGTCATCACCGGGCTAAGCAGGCAGAAAAATGCAAAAGGCAAGTAGCTAAGCACGCTTACGTCGAGCATTGAAGCAATGAATAGCCCGCACACACTCCAAGGTACGAGCGGATTAATTACCGTCCCAGCATCCTCCATTACTCGTGATAAGTTTTTCGGATGCAGCCCGAGCGAACGGAACTTTTCTTTAAATGCTTCACCTGTTAGTAAAATTGATAAATACTGTTCACCAATTAGAATGTTAATCCCGATGGCTGTGAGTGCAGTGCCTGTAATAAGCTTGCCAGTTGAAATGAGCCATTTTTCAATCGTCGCAAGTAACGTCTGAATAATACCGAGTGAAAATAATAGACCACCCATTGATAACGATAAAATGACAAGCAAAATTGTGAAAAACATACTACTAATCCCGCCGCGCGTTAACAGCGTATCAATGCTTTCTACACCGATTGTTGACACGTAACCGCTATATAACACTTTGCCAATTTCCTCAATTGATAGAGGCATATGAATGTAAGAGATTAGAATACCGCTTACTGTGCTAAGTGCCAGTGTCAGCAGGGCAGGCACCTTACTAATCGTACAAATAATGAGTACTAGTAGCGGAATTAGTGCATACCAGTGGACGAGTTGCGTCATCATTATTGCTTCCTTGTAGGTTGTAATAACTTGTGCATCTACAGTTTTAATAGCGGGCGACAATATTGCATAGCCAATAGTTGATAAAATAAACGCTGGAATTGTTGTATAGGTCATATTACGAATATGCGTAAATAAATCGATACCAACAATACCGGCTGCTAAATTTGTCGTATCCGATAGCGGCGACATTTTATCTCCAAAAAACGCACCTGAAACGATTGCACCAGCCGTAATAGCAACAGATGCATCTACTGCCGTTGCAATTCCTAGTAATGCTACCCCAATTGTTGCAACGGTTGTAAGAGAACTACCGATAACAGTACCTACTAAACTCGTAATAATAAAGACAATTACATAGAAAAAGCTTGCTGATACAATTGAAAACCCTAGATATAACAATGTTGGAATTGTTCCTCCAATAATCCAACTACTAATAAGCAATCCAATTAATATAAAAATATAAACAGCACCTATACCGGAGGAGGCAGCATGAATCATGCTTTTTTCCAATGTAGAAAAAGGAATCTTTTTTCCTAGACCATAGGCAATTAATAAGAAAATAGAAAATAAAATCGGGATATGTGGTACGGTATTAAATTGACTAATGGATATGGAAATCGTCAGTATTATTGCAATAATTAATAAGAAAGCTTCATAAAAACGAGGCTTTAATTGATTTTCTTCTAGTAGCATCATTAATCTCCCTAATAACAATAATTTGATTTAGCACGTTGAAGCACGAAAGTAATGATAACATGAAATAAGAGTAAAAGGAAGTTTTTAATAGAAAAAGATAATTTCTTGTGAATTTTTTATTGATGAAATAATTGGTGGTAGTTTTTGTGCATACAATTTCATGGTAAAATCTAATATGAATAATTCATTAGATATAATAGCATCAATTTGGTTTTTGAAAACATCATATTTTCAATGACTAAATCTTTTTTTTGAAAGGTAATATATGAATAAATAAAAGGAGTTTCGATAGAATGAGTTGGACAGTAAGTTTAGAAGTGGGTAGTCAAGTTGTAGAAGTGACGACAAATGGGTGGGGAAATCATGAACGGACATACAGCATTCTCAATGTTGTCAGTATTTCCTCATCGGGTAGAGTGAGTCTATCAAACGGTGTTATGCTAGATAAACTAGGACGAGAATGGGGTAAACATTCGCGTATATTAGACATTAAATATTGTGAACTAACCGATGAAATTTTAGAAAAAATTAAAATGGACGAGAACATTAAGCAAATCGATAAAATGATGGGAGATCTAAACGGGATTAAGTTGCATAAACAAAATCCTGAAATGGTGAAAATCATTCACCGCCAAATTACAGAACTACATACTTTAACGTTTGGTAATAAAGCAAACGCGATATAAAAATAATGAGCTGTGCCAGAAGTGAGTACTAATCACTTTCGGTACAGCTCATTTTTAATGGTAAAGAAAGTTGTGTTTTCTAATTAATTGGACGTAATAGTGAGTATGAGAATACCTTACTCAGACAACATAATTTTTTCAAGTTCTAGAGGCTCGATGTATGTATCGCCTTTATACGCTCGCATATTTCCACCAGAAATTTCATCGATTAATATAATCTCGTTCGTATTCGCATCTCGACCGAATTCTAATTTTATATCGTAAAGTGTTAAGCCTTTTTTAGCTAGTTCAGCACCTACGAATTTAGAAATTTTCACTGTACGCTCTTTTAAAATAGCATACTCTTCGTGAGATAGAAGATTAAGCATAGCTAGGGCATCTTCAGAAATCGGGGGATCTAGACGATCGTCATCTTTAATTGTTACTTCTACGAATGAATCAAGTTCTTGACCTTCTTCTACGTAAGCACCATAACGACGTAGGAATGAACCCACTGCTTTAAAGCGGCAAATTACTTCTAATCCTTTACCGAATACAGTTGCGGGCTTTACTGTCATTGTGGCGTCATCAAAGTTCGCATCCACATAGTGAGTAGGTACGCCTTGTTCGTTTAATTTTGAATAGAAGAAAGATGTTAAACGTAAGCCTGCAAGACCAGCACCGTCGATTGTTAGGCCAACTGTGTTAGCACCTGGATCGAATACACCATTCTCACCTGTTACGTCATCTTTAAATTTTAAAAGAAAATGACCATCTTCTAATTTGAATACATCTTTAGTTTTACCAGTATAAATTAATTCCACAAAAAAACCTCCATTTCAATTACGTTTTCCATTATAACACGAATGATTTAACTAATGGAAGTGTTGATCGTTCGTGTTTAAAAAGAAAGACGTCTGACCAATAGTTATTTTTCCAATAAAAAGATGATGACCCAAGTCATCACCAATTTACGGACATTAATAATATTAGTATACGCCTTCAGAAATTAGTCCATCTGCAACCTTTACAAAGCCAGCGATGTTTGAACCAACTACAAGGTTACCTGCATAGCCGTATTTCTTTGCTGCTTCTGAGCTTTGGGCATAAATTGATTTCATAATACCATGTAATTTTTCGTCTACTTCTTGGAATGACCAATAAGTACGTCCTGAGTTTTGCGCCATCTCAAGAGCGGAAACTGCTACTCCACCAGCGTTCGCAGCTTTTCCTGGACCAAATAGGACTCCAGCATTTAAGAATTCGTTAATTGCTTCTAGGTTTGAAGGCATGTTTGCACCTTCAGCAACTACTTGTGTGCCATTTGCAATTAATGTACGAGCGGAATCGCCGTCAATTTCATTTTGAGTAGCACAAGGAAGTGCAATATCGCATGGAATTGACCAAATACCTGTACAGCCTTCATGGTAAGTAGCTGTTGGACGGTATTCAACGTACGTATTAATGCGATCTCCATTTATTTCTTTAATTTCTTTAACGAGTTTAATATCGATACCTTCTGGATCGTGGATATAACCAGCTGAATCTGAACATGCTAATACGCGAGCGCCGAAATGCTGTGCTTTTTCAATAGCGTAAATGGCAACATTACCTGAGCCTGATACGACAACAGTTTTTTCAAAGAAAGTTTGATTTGCTTCGCGGAGCATTTCTTCTACGAAATATACTAAACCATAGCCCGTTGCTTCTTTACGTGCAAGTGAGCCGCCATAACCAGGTGTTTTACCCGTTAGTACGCCTGCTTCATAGGCACCGCGAATGCGTTTATATTGACCCCATAGGAAGCCAACTTCACGTGCGCCTACACCAATATCTCCTGCAGGAACATCGACATCTGGACCAATATGACGGTATAATTCAGTCATGAATGCTTGGCAGAAGCGCATAATTTCAGAATTTGATTTTCCTTTTGGATTGAAATCTGAGCCGCCTTTACCACCGCCGATTGGTTGACCAGTTAATGCATTTTTGAAAATTTGCTCGAATGCTAAAAATTTCATGATTGATTCGTTTACTGTTGGGTGGAAGCGTAAGCCACCTTTATATGGTCCAATTACATTATTGTATTGAACGCGATAACCACGGTTTACTTGAACCTTATTGTTGTCATCTTGCCAAGAAACACGGAAAGAAATGATACGGTCTGGTTCAACGATACGTGCTAAAACATTGTGTTTAATGTACGCGGGATTCTGCTCAAATACGGGTACTAAAGAAAGAAAAATTTCTTCTGCAGCTTGTAAAAATTCAGGTTGATGTGCGTTTTTTTCTTTAAGTGCTTCGAATACGCCGTCAATGTATTCTTTTGCATATTGCGTGTTGCTAACTACTTGTGTCGTCATAGTGTAACCCCCCAAAAAAGTTGATAGCTGTATATTAGTATGATTTTTCTAACAATTCAATATTATTTTACATCACATCGTCTCGTAAGAATAATGATGGGTTAGAAAAAAAGGGAAAATTATTATTTAGATATAATGATTTTGAGGTAAAAAATGAGAGGGTGAAAAAAGATTTTACAACTACTAATTGATGCGGATGGTTGTCCGGTTGTTGATTTGGCGCTATTTGTTTCATCTCAATATGAGATGAAACCTATCTTGTTCTGCGATACATCACATCGCATCGAAAGAGAAAATGTAATAACAATTATTGTCCCAAAAGGACCTGATTCAGTTGATTTCAAGCTAATTAATGCGCTTACAAAACATGATCTTGTCATAACTCAAGATTATGGGCTTGCTGCAATGTGCTTGGCGAAGGGAGCGTTTGTCATGGATCAAAATGGAAGAGAGATGACATCGGACAATATTGATCAGTTATTGTCATTTCGTTATGAAAGTGCCAAAATAAGACGTGCTGGTGGTCGTACAAAGGGACCGAAAAAGCGTACAGAAGAAAACAATATTTCGTTTGAAATGAATTTTCGACAAATTTGTGAACGAGCGGTTTTAGCGAAGGGAGAATGGGAAAAACATGAACAAAAAAATTGATGTGAATAATTTGTCTCAGCAGTATCCTTTAATTAAGGAACTGCAAAATTTGAACTATGTGTTCTGGGCGAACCCCAAAAAGCAGCAGTCTCAACCACAATCCAACGCACTTTCAATGGCGATGGTTTACGATGCCGAAGCAAGACTAAAACGGTTTTCTTCCTATATAAAGGAAGTGTACCCAATTACGCGAATATCAGACGGCATAATAGATTCAGATGTGAAAGAAATCGAAGCGATGAAAAAATTGATTGAAGGACGTCGCGGCTTAACGATTCCTGGTAAACTCATGCTAAAGTGCGATCATTCTTTGCCAGTTGCAGGTTCAATTAAAGCACGCGGCGGTATTTATGAGGTGCTAACCTATGCTGAAAAGTTAGCAATCTCGCATGGTTTGTTAACAGAACAGGATGATTATGCAAAATTACATGATGAATCATTTAGAAATTTCTTCCGTCAATATAAAATTGCAGTTGGTTCAACAGGAAACTTAGGGCTAAGTATTGGGATTATTAGCGCACAACTCGGTTTTCAGGTCACTGTTCATATGTCGGCAGATGCAAAACGATGGAAAAAGGCGCTTTTGCGTAAAAAGGGCGTGGAAGTGATTGAATATGATTCGGATTATAGCGAAGCGGTAGCTGCTGGGCGGGCACAGGCAGCTCGGGATTCGATGTGTCATTTTGTAGACGATGAAAACTCAAAGGAGCTTTTCCTTGGTTATGCCGTGGCGGCGGTTCGACTACAAAAGCAATTGCAACAAGCAAAAGTAAGTGTTGATGCGGAACATCCACTATTTGTTTACTTACCATGTGGTGTTGGTGGGGGGCCTGGTGGAGTAGCATACGGCTTAAAACAAATTTATGGGGATGATGTACATATTTTCTTCGGTGAGCCGATGCAATCGCCTTGTATGCTACTCGGTATGATGACAGGTCTTCATGATGAAATAAGTGTAGCAGATATCGGTTTAACAAATGTAACCGAGGCGGATGGTTTGGCTGTAGGGCGCGCTTCAAAATTCGTTGGGACCGTAATGGAGCCAGTGATTAGTGGCTGCTATACAGTAGATGATAGCTTTTTATTTAGAAGCTTGAAGGCCATGTATGAGCAGGAAAATATTTTTATGGAGCCGTCTGCACATGCGGGTGTGTACGGGCCGATTGAACTCATTAATCGTGGAATGGACTATATTCGATCGAATGGGCTTGAAGACAAACTAGACAATGCGGTTCATCTTGTTTGGTCAACAGGAGGCGATTTAGTTCCGCACGAGCTTCGTCAGCACTATTTACAAACCGAAATATAGAGAGGGCGTTGTGTTGTGTTAATTGCTATTATTATCGGGGGATTTATCTTAACGGGCATGATTGATTTATGGCTGCGCAAAAAATTTAAAATCGAAAAGAATCATAAGTTTTTAGATCAATACTTAAACAAGAAGCATTTTGTTTTTGAAGCGCTTGCCTGCGTATTATTTATGACGTTTATTTCAGGGAATGGCTATACAGGAAAGGATCTGTACTTCCTGTTATTTTTATTTTTCGCCTGCATTTTTATAACGCGTGCAGCTGTAGAAATCATTTTTATGCGCGCTAAGCGTAAGCATTTGATTTCGTTCGCTTATACAGGCGTTAGTATGCTTTGTAGTGTAGGTATTTTATTATTACTTTAAAATGAACAATCCCTAAGCGACGGTTGTGCTTAGGGATTGTTTTTTGAAGAGATTAATGAAGCTCTGGTTAAAAGTAGTGAAAATTCATATAAACGATCTAAACACCTGAATAACTTAACCAACGACAATCCTACACCTAAAAAACTAGTCTGCTTGAATTTCTTCTACAGTTGCCTCAACTTCAGCACGTGTCATTTTTTCACGGCCATCCTTTAAAGCTTTAAGCGTTTTATGAGCAAGCGCTAGTGGTAGGCGACAGAATAAAATAATGCTGCGCTTATTTAGATCCTTCATATATTCATCCGCTTTTGCTAAATTTTCATCTGCGTAATCAAATAAATCATTACGTGTCCAGTCGTCTGGTACGAAGCTAACACCTCGTTCTTCCATATCTTCCTGTTGATTACGTAAAATGTTTACGGCTTGTAGTCCTCGGCCATACCCGATTGCAAGCTCACGGTCTGTTTTAATACCGGCACCCCATTCCCATAAATCAGAAAGCATTACCCCAACAAGACCAGCAACGTAATATGTATAATCGTCTAAGTCTTGGCGCGTATGCACTTGCCAGTTTGCTTTTGCCCATTTACCCATACCCATTGCCATTTCACTTGTTGCTGCTAATACACGGTCAAGTGCGCCTTCTGGACAAACCTTCAGCCAGTCACCTAAACGTAATGTTACTTCCGGCATTTTATCTTTAATAGGAGCTAGTGCAGCTAAATAAGCCTGTTCATCAAATGGTTGTTTTAATAAGTCGCTAACTTGTAATAAAATTCCATGCTTCGTATCGTTATCTACATCTTCGTGGTCTTCAATTTCATCGATCGCACGCATCGCTAAATAAGCTACTGATACCGCAAGCTTTAAATCCTTTTGTAAAAATGTGATTGGAATATAAAAAGTACGGCTCGTTGCTTTTAATACTCGCACTGCATCTTTGAGGAGAGTTTTGTCGTTCATAATTAATGGTTCCTCCATTCGTAATTGCTACTTTATAATGTTAACGCAAAAATGACAAAAGATAAAATAAATCTTCTACAGTGCAAAGAAAATGTAAAATAGCGGGGTTTATAGTAGAAAATCTGCGCGCATTTACAAAAAACATTTTGATTTCTTAACATTAGCGTGTCATAGACGCTATTTTTCGTTACAATAATAACAGAGAAAAGTAATTTGGATAATATTGTTTTAGATGAAAGTAGTAGGTGGAATAGTTGGAACGAAGAAAAACGTATATAAGTGTAGACGTGGAGGCGGCACTCATTCGCGGACGCCAATATATTATTGAGATTGGTGCAGTTAAATGGTTACCAGATGGCACAACGGAAACCTTCACACAGTTAATTCAACCCTATAAATTTAAGAAGTTGAACTATCATATTCAAAAACTAACAGGCATTACAACTGAAGAGCTATTAACAGCACCGTCCTTTAAGGAAGCGTTTTATAAATTTAAGCGTTGGTGCAAAGGAGATTATGTATTTTTAACCTTTGGCGAATTTGATCGTAAAGTATTTGAAGAAGAGCTTGCACGTAATTACGTCAATCGTGAGTTTTTATATCCGTTAATTGATTTTCAGCAAAAATATATGATTGAGTATGAGCTGAAAGAGCAACCGAGCCTGGGTGGACTAATGGCACAGCTTGGACTGGAGTTAAATACACAGCATCGCGCACTTGCAGATGCCGAAAGTTTATTGCGTATTTTCCAAACAGTAGGTGGAGAAAAATTAATTGAAAAGCAAAAGACAAATGAGTTTGTACTACTCTTAACGAATTTTAAACAGCTTGAAACTACATTTGATTTAATGATCTCCTATTCATTCTGCCGTATTGAGCGTGGAAATGTAGTAATGGATGATATGAAAACTATTCGTGAGCAGTTACCATTTGAACTATATGAAGAAGAGCGTATAACAAATGATGGAGAAACTCAAATTGCTTATATTACGACGATTAAACCAAGTGTTAATGCGCAGCAGTTTTTACAGCAAATTGTAGGGCAAGCATCGGGGCGTATTATAATTACACGCACAGGGTTGCGTTCGATTTCGCGTATTTTACGATTACATCATTGTACGATGCCGAAAACAGAAGTGATGTCACTAATGCACTTAATAAACGATGAAGAGGCTGTGGGGAAATTCAATATTGTTGATGAAACGACACATGCTTACGAGGCGAAAATTTCACGATTACTACATAAATTTGAAGGCCCAATCATCGATGAATTCAATAAACGCGCCTTATTACCTAAACAACCCGTGGAAGTGTAACAAATAGAATACATAATCAAGTGAATTTTGTTACATCAAATTATTGCACTATTATATTAAGACGAGTAAAGTTTAGAAAGGGAGAAAGTAAAGGAGAGCGTTTATGTCTACTGTGATAGGAATAGATACTGGGGGAACGTTAACAAAACTAGCTTACTTAAATGAGCAAAATGAGCTAATGTTGAAGGTGTTTCCATCAAATGAAATGCATTTAGTAAAGGAATGGCTACAGAATCATCCTCAAGTAGATGAAATTGGCTTAACGGGCGGGCGAACAGAGCAGCTACGCGACGTTTTAAAGACGATGAAGTCGATTGAATATATTGTAGAGTTTGAAGCAACGTTAATGGGTGTCCGTTATTTGCTTAAACAAGAAGGACATCAAATTGAGAATAGTATTATAACGAATATTGGTACAGGCACATCCATTCATTATATGGACGGCAACTCTCATATTCGCATTGGTGGTACTGGAATTGGTGGCGGTACGTTAATCGGGTTATCTGCTATTATGACTGGGATTACGGATTTTAATGATATTAAAAACCGTGCAGCCAATGGCAACCGGGAACAAATAGACTTGCTTGTAAAAGATATTTATCAAGGTATGGATACGCCAATTGATGGTAATTTAACAGCAAGTAATTTTGGCAAGGTGGGCATTACGGAAGATGTACAGCATGATTCAAATGATTTAATCGCTACTGTTCAAGGTCTTGTAGGTGAGGTGATTACAACATTAAGTATTCAACTTGCCGAAGAACGGAAGGCAAAGTATATTGTGTACATTGGCTCAACTCTAACTAATAATGAACATTTAAAAAAGGTAATCTCCCACTATACGTATTTAAAAAAACACACACCCGTTTTCTTGGAGGATTGTGGATTTGCTGGTGCGGTCGGCGCACTATTAAATATTATGGAATATTGTAAAAAGGATAGTTAATTTACTTGCTGATAAACTGGATTTCCCGGTTTATCAGCATTTTTATTGGTTACAAAAGGATACCGACTTGATTTTGGGCAAGATGTGTTCTTCTTATTGTTAAGGAAATAAGAAAATTACGCAGTGTGGATAATAAATATGTAAATGAAACGTCTAGGTGAAGGAGGAAGCCCCACGAGGTCGCGTCGAATCCTCCGGTGATTTGGTTATTTACAAATGAAAAAAACAGGCGTAATATAGAAAAAGTAAAATATTTAACTAAGTAAATAAAGTTGGTAGAGGTGTTTATATGAATCCGTTATTTCACGTGTTTTTTCAGCAAAATCGCTATTTAGTAAATCGTTTAAACGATACCTTGCATAAGCATGAATTATTTAACTCGCAATGGACGATTTTATTTTTACTACATGAAAATGGACCGATGTCGTTAACGTCAATTTGGAAGTATTTAAATGTGGAAGCACCAACCGTGACGCGAACAGTCGCGCGTTTAGAAAATCTCGGTTGGGTTATACGGGAACAGGGCACGGATAAACGGGAGAAAATTGTTCATTTAACTGAGCAGGCACTTACACGTTTCCCGCAGGTCGAGGCGTCTATTGTGGGGTTTGAACAGGAAATGTCGAAAAATTTATCAGACGAAGAACAGCAACAACTAATTGATTTACTGTGTAAGATGAAAGGTTGATTTGATTGGAACAGCAAAATCCAATATTTACGAAAAGGTTTATTAGTTTGTTTCTCACAAACATTTCCGTTTTCTTTGTTTTCTATGGATTAATTACAACGTTACCACTTTACGCGATGGGTACATTAGGTCGTTCAGATGATGAATCGGGCTTACTCATAACAGTATTTTTACTGTCAGCAATCGTTGTGCGCCCATTCAGTGGGAAATTACTTGATATGTATGGTAAGAAGCGCATGCTTGTTAGTAGTATCATTCTTTACGTAGCTTGTACGGTGCTTTACATATTTATTAAACCTTTTGCTATTTTACTAGCTCTACGTTTTTTCCAAGGGATTTGGTTCAGTATTGTGACTACGGCTACTGGTTCACTAGCAGCAGATATTGTCCCAAAAAATCGCACTGGAGCAGGTATTGGCTACTTTATGATGTCAACAAACCTAGCTGTTGTAATTGGCCCGTTCGTTGGGTTATTAGTTATTCAATATGCTAGCTTTAACGCATTAATTAGCATTTTAACCGTAATCGTTTTACTTGGAGCAGTGATTGCCTTAACGATTAATACGGATGATCTCCCAAAACCAGAAAATGTGGACCGCAGCTTCAAATTCAATGATTTATTTGAGAAGAAGGCATTACCCATGGCATTTCTTGCAAGCTTAATCGCCTTTTCATATGCAAGTGTGTTATCGTTTTTATCTCTTTATGCAGAGCAAAAGGATTTACTAGAGGCGGCAAGTTATTTCTATGTGGTATTCGCAGCAACTATGTTAATTACTCGACCATTTACTGGGAAGATTTATGATACAAAAGGTGCTAAATACGTGGTATTACCTTCATTTGTATTGTTTTGTGCAGGCCTTGTAATGCTCGCAGCGGCAAATGGCGCAGGGTTATTTTTATTTTCAGCAATCTTCATTGGTATCGGCTACGGTACATTAACGACAAGTTTCCAATCGCTTTGTGTACAGTCAACAACGCATCAGCGAAGTGGCTATGCAACTTCTACATACTTCACATTATTTGACTTAGGAATTGCAATTGGTTCATATATTCTTGGTTTAATTGCGGTCGGCTTAAGCTACGAAATGGTGTATTACATAGCGGCAGCCATGTTAGTCGTTGTGTTCGTTATTTACTCGGTCTTAGTGATGCGAAAGCCAAGAGCTCAAGCATAAAGAAAGCGACAAAGTCTATTTTGGACTTTGTCGCTTTTTTTGAATCGCTGCGCGAGCTAGCGCATCAGCGGCTTTATTTTCTTTATCAGGAATCCATTTGATGAAAAATAAATCAAATTGTTCGATTAGCTGGAGAGCTCGCTCAAGATACGGTTTAAATTCTTCATTTTTTACATAAGCTTTTTCTACAGAAGCAACAACAATTTTTGAATCAGAACGCATGGAAACAAGGCTTGTGCCTGTTTTTGCTGCTTCTTCTAAACCACGTACAAGTGCGGTAAACTCGGCAATATGATTATTCGTTTCACCAATATATTCACTAATTTTTTCGTGTAGACCTTCACCTTTTAGGAAGATGCCAATACCGCTCGGGCCAGGATTTCCAGCACTTGCTGCATCAATATATACTTCTAACATAGTTGTCCTCACTTCGCTTTCTTTGGATTCATTATACCAAAACGTTGCCATTGGACAAATGAAAAATAGACGTAGTAAAATAGAAAAATGTTATAAAAAGGGGGGACTTCACTATGGATAAAGTCTCAGTTGTAAACGATATCGATGAACTTACAGATACATTTTGTACAGATTGTCTTGTCATATGCGAACTTCGGAAAACGCGCGGTAAAACAGGCGCACATCGTTTTTGTATCGAGTCTTGCTCAGTAGGAGAACAGCTCCAATTTTTAGGCCAGGAGCTACTAAAGTTTTGTGAAAAATAAAATTCAATAAAATTTGAATATTACTATTGAATATTAGTAATAATTTGATATACTATTCAAGTATTTCTTTTTGCATTGCCAGAATCTCTGGTACAGATTCAACTCGGCTTGCAATTACATTGAACTTGACGGCTGGTTACCGTTGAGAAGTTTCTTCAAACCCCTTGTTTATATAGGGTTCGATGGGGTGCATCTTAGGATGTACCCCATTTTGTACTAAAAAATTAACAAGCAAAACAACATCATCTTTCTTCGGATTAGCGAGGGAAGGTGATTTTTTGTTTTAGAATGAAGAATATTGGTGTTCCGGATGAACTTCCGAACAACCAAAACCAAGTACATTCCCATAAAAAACACCAACACTGCGCTGATTTCTATGATCAGCGCAGTGTTGGTCTCTCATCAAACAGCTACTGCATCAAATGCTAGTAACTCTTGGTGATATTTGTTTAAAGAAGAAGCCGAGATGCCGAAGCTTTCTGCGATTTCTTTTACGGTGAACTTCCCGTCAAATAGCCCGCGGTCTTGTCCGAAACGGATTGCACCAGCTGCAATTGCGCCAGCTTTACGTGCAGTAGGTTGTTGCTCCACTAAGTAGTCCTCTAAGACAGTAAGTAATCTTTCGCCATCCAAGTCCTTCGTAGTTAAAAACTCTTTAACTTGCCCGATTACGTCTTGCTCAAATGAAGTGAATTCTTCACCCGCATAGCCACCATCCACTAGAGCCATCCAAAAAGAAAGATGGTTTGCTTTTACAAATTCGGGAGCAGTTAATCCGCTCGCTTTGAATGTTTTTGTAAACGTGTCAAATGTGTTTGCATGCTCAGATGGGAAGAAGATTAATGTAGAAACGGCTAATACGTGGTCTTCATGGCCAGTGCCGTCTGGTAATAAGAAGGCGAATACTTGCATGCCTTCAGGAATTGGCTTTTGGTTTTCGCGGCGAATCATGTAGCTTTTGTCAGTTAGAATGCAAGTTGCTTTGAAGTATTTTTCTTCTACTGATTCAACACATCCGATAAAGAATGTTGGCTCTGTCCAAGATTCTAATAATGCAATCGTTGCTGGACGAACCATTTTTTTCATCGTACGTTTTAAATAGCCTGTCCATACATCTGGACGTTTGTGGAAGAAGAACTCGTCTAATGCAACCGCTTCGATTAATTCCCTTTGTAAGTGAGACTCTAATTTTGGCAACCATGCTTGCACGATTTCAACATACTCGCGGATATCCTTGCTCTCAGGGTATGTACTGTAGAAATTTTGCAATGTGTTTTCGATTTCTTCATTGAATACAGACACAACAGTCGTTTGTTTTTGGCCTTCACAGCACTTTTTATATTTCTTTCCGCTACCACATAGGCATGGGTCATTACGTCCTATCATAAATACACTTCCTTTGAATTCTAGTAATATTTTTATTGTAAAGCTATACATATCTAATAATAACGGCAGTTTCTTATTAAGGAAACTGATTGTATATTACAAAAACTCTGATATTTGATGCTAGTAAAAGTATATGGTGCATGTTGATTAAATAGAACAAAATGAGAGAAAACATTTTCTGTAAACTATTAAAAAATATTTAAATACTGTAAAATAATATAAAATAGTATAGAAGGAGAATATATATGAAAATTGTACGATTACTAGTTTTATTAGCTGTATTTGTACTAGCGTCTTGTGATGAGGGATTAAACGAAGGTGTAACAAGTGATGAGGTCAATGCCTCTCAACAAAACGTTGAAGAAATTGAGCTAATAGATAACGGCTGCTATAGCGGAGAGGTTTATATTGAGCATGAGGATACATGTGCGCTGTCTATTCAATGCTCGGACTATGAATCTTGTATTGCTTGGGGTAATGAAGTTTTAGCGACATTAGAAGATAATTACGGTTCACTTGTAGAGGAAGAATCGGTTGGGACAGATGATGACAGTTTAAAGGTCATTGCGAAATATGATGTGGATAATGGCGATGAAGTCATTTATACCGATGACGATGTGACGGATGAACAGCTTGAGTACCATGCAGATCTTTGGTTTAGCTATGCATGGCTCATTCCCGAAGATCAACGGGAAGATATGAATAAATTTGAAGTGTTCGAAAGTGGCCAGACGCTTGCGTACGTGCAAACACATGATGATTATGCAGAATACTGGACGCTTGGTATGAACAATGAAAATATCGAGCTCGCATCTGAAACTCTAGTTACTTATTTGCATGAGTACGCCCATTTACTTTCTTTACGGAGTACGGAGGTGGATTATTGGGAAGATGAAACGAGCTGTCCATCTCTTTATATAGAAGAATCAGGCTGTATGTTTGAGGATGCCTATTTAGCTAATTTTTACTGGCAGTTTTGGGACGGTGGTGGCTATGACGAGCTTGAGGAGTATTATGTATCTGAATATGCAATGACTTCCCCACAGGAAGACTTTGCTGAATCCTGGGCGCATTTTGTTCTAACTGGGACACCTGTTGGAGATTCGGTAGTAGAAGAAAAGATCTTATTCTTCTATCAATATGAAGAACTAGTCGAGCTACGTGCTCGAATTTTAGCTAGAGTTGCGACATGGCTTGTGCGGAGTGTTAGCTTGGATGAAGAAGTTTGAGTCAGTTCATCATATAAAAAAAAGGCGGTTCCAATAAGTAGACGAACTACTCCGGAACTGCCACGTAAGGTTGGGATTGTTTTTTTGTTAGTTAAGAAAGAATCACTTCCTTCAATCCATAAGAAAGAACATCATCTCGCCCTATTTTGATGTGTGATAGGTCTTTCTATTACCACTTTTTCAGTAACTTGACGAATGACTAAAAATTGCTCGAACTGGGCAACTAAATTGCCGGCCAAAATAAACGCACCACCAATTAGTAGCTGTGTTGTCAATGCTTCTCCTAGGAATATCATTGCAAACAATGCGGCAAAGATAGGTTCTAGTGAAAAAATTAAGCCGGTATGGGTAGGTGAAGTGTACTGTTGTACAACAGCTTGTGTAATGAAACAAAACGCTGTACAAATAATGCCAAGACCTAAAATAGCAATCCAACCCATTGAATTTGTTGGGAGTTGTGGAGTTTCAAATACTAGACAAAGTACTGCACCGAATATACCAGCAATACCTAATTGATAGATACCATAAGAAATCGATTCAACAGACTTCGTGAATTTACTATTTAAAATTAAGTAAATCGAATAACTAACGGCCGCAATGGCTACTAAGATATCCCCTGTTTGGAATGTAAGGGACTCTTTCAAGGTTAATATCGTAATTCCAATCATTGTAGAGACAATGGCAAAGCTAACTGCACGAGAAGGGAGCCGCTTGTCAATAAAGCCTGTAATAATAGGCACTAGAACCACTGTTAAGCTTAGAATAAAGCCTGCGTTTGAGGCAGAAGTTGTTTTTAATCCGAATATAGATAAGGCAAATACAGCAAAAAGTAAAAAGCCTTGAATACTTGCGTACGTAATTGTCTTCCAGTTAATACTTACCATTTTTTTGTAAAAAAGTAATCCTGCAATAACAAAGGCAATGGAACAGCGTAAAGCAACAACATTATACGCCTCTAACACCTCTAAGCCCATCACCATAAATGTATAAGAAAGACCCCACAACATAGTGACAATCACCATTAAAATATTTGCTTTTCCTTGAATACTCATTTTGTCACCACATTCCATACTTAGTAGTTTAAATTCCTGTTATAATACACTATAACTTGGCGCTTGTGATTAGTAAAACGAATGTTTATAATGATTAACATGAAAATAATTCATGTTTAATTGATGAATTCGAGGTGATATAAATGAGTTTAGTAAAGTATGAAATTTTGAATAAAGTGGCAGAAGTGCAAAGCTTTACAAAAGCCGCAGACCAGCTAGGATTGACGCAGTCTGCGGTTAGTCATGCGATTTCGAGACTTGAAAAGGAATTTGGGTTTGATCTTATTCATCGTAGTCGCTCCGGTGTAAAGCTGACCGAGGATGGCCATATAATGCTTCGATCAATGCGTAAAGTGTTGTCTGCGGAGGAACTTCTTCAGCAGGAAGCTGCAAATATTTTAGGTGTAACAAGGGGAACAGTGCGTATCGGGCTCATTTCAACAATTTCTACGAGCTGGATGCCAAATATAATTCATATGATGGAGCAAAATTATCCAGCTATAACAATTGAACTCCGTGAAGGGGATTACTACGAAATTGATCGATGGCTTATTAACGGGGAGATTGATTGTGGCTTTATGAACCGCACAAGCTCCAAACAATTTGATTTCATGCCTTTAAAGCGTGACTGGTTACTTTGTATTGTATCTTCAAAAAGTCCGCTATATTATATGAATGAGGTGGATTTACGCGACATCGAGCAAGAACAGTTCATCATGCCGTCTTATAAGGGGACGAATGATGTATTAACAATCTTTGAAAAATATGGCGTGAAACCGACAATTCGCTTTAACTTATATGATGAAAATGGAATCATGTCGATGGTTAAGCACCATCTAGGGATTAGCATTTTGCCTCAGCTTGGTATTTCGCAATTGCCATCCAATGTAAGAGCACTACCGCTAAAGCAGGAAAGCTTCCGAACAATTGGTCTGGCTACAAAGCAAAAGCTGTCACCAGCCGCTCAAAAATTTGTGGAAGTGTTGAAACAATGGCTAGAGAAAAACGAGGTCGATTTAACGAATGAATAATGGGGGAGTACAGATGTTACGAGGCAAAACGGTATTAATTACGAGTGGTGGAACACTTGAAAAGTGGGATAATGTACGAGGACATACAAATTTATCAAAAGGGGCAATGGGGTGCTATTTAGCGGAGGCCGCACTTCAGGCCGGGGCGAATGTCATTTATATGCACGGTTATTTTACAAAGTTACCGGAGCATGCAAGTGACATGCGCCTTGTACGTTTTGAAGGAATTGTTGATTTAGGTGACACATTAAAAGGCATTCTGCAGACGGAGCAGGTGGATGTGGTCATTATGGCAGTAGCTGGATCAGATTGGATTATTGATAAAGTGTTTGATCAGTCTGGTAATGAACTGACAGAAAAGGGGAAAATGCCTTCCGATGAGCCGCCAGTTATTCACTTTAAAAAAGCACCGAAAATTTTAGCTGAAATTAAAAAATGGGCACCCGAGACAACGCTTGTCGGCTTTAAGCTAGAGGCAACGGAAGATATTGACTTTTTAGTTGACCGTGCGAAGTTGCGTATGGAAGCATCAGATGCACAGTTTATGGTAGCCAATAGCTCGAAATCATTATACGGTGCCGCAGAACCGCATTACATTGTAAGTCGCAGTGGTGATATCATCCAAGTAGATGGGAAACAAGCTGCAGCACAAATCTTAATAAAAGTATTAAACTAGCATAATTGCTAGTTTTTTATTTTAATTCCAGAATATTGTTAGTATAATGATAATAACTCTGAAATAAATGGAGGTATACAATGTCATTAGCATCAGTAAAGGAACATTTTAAACAATTTGAGCGAGACAACTCTATTTTACAATTCGAAGCAAGTAGTGCAACAGTAGAGCAGGCAGCTGATGTATTAAACGTAATTCCTGCACGCATTGCGAAAACATTATCATTTCGAGCAACAGACGATGGTGCATTATTAGTCGTAACAGCTGGAGATGCAAAAATAGATAATACAAAGTTTCGAGCACAGTTCGGGGTAAAGGCACGCATGCTAGCTGCTGAAGAAGTGGTCGCACAAACAGGTCATGTGATCGGCGGCGTTTGTCCATTTGGCTTAGCGAATGATTTACCGATATACTTAGATATTTCAATGAACAGATTTACTACAGTATTTCCTGCATGTGGCAGCTCGAATTCAGCAATTGAGCTAAGTTGTGAGGAATTAGAGCGTTATTCAAATGCCACTGCTTGGGTTGACATTTGTAAAGGTTGGGAATAACAGATACATAATAGCTAAGGGGGAATTTAATGTATAAGCTAGATCATATAGTACATTTTGTTGAGCAGCCGGAACAGGCGATGGCACAGCTTATAGAAGAAGGGCTTCACGTAGTTGCAGGTGGTAAGCATGAAATGTGGGGTACTTATAATGCCTTATGTTATTTTGGTACTACGTATGTAGAACTTATTGGTATTTATGATGAAGATTTATTTACGGAAGCGGCAAAAACGAATTATACGCTTCATGCCTCACATGAAAAGCGCAAGCGTGCAAGTGGGCTGACACGTTTTGCGTTACGTACGTATGCAATTGAAGAGGATGCAGAAAAATTCCGCGCGGCAGGATTTGACGTAATTGGACCGGAAACGTATTCTCGTACAAGACCAGATGAATCCGTTGTTCGTTGGCAGCTTTTACATATTGGTCATCCAGATTCCAAGATTGAATATCCATTTTTCATTCAATGGGAAGAGGATGATGCAACCCGCCTGGCTGATATGGAAGAGCGCGGCATTATTACACCGCATCCAGCCGGACAAATAGAGATTGAAGAAGTATCTTATATTATCGATAATTTCAAACCCGTCAAGTTAATGAGCACGCTTTGCGGAGTGGATATGACAGTAAATATTGACAAGGAGTTAAATGCTGAAGTTGCTACAGTTCACGTAGAAGGTGGTAAACTCGTATTTTATCGTCCGCTTGGTGAGGGGGACGTGTGGGAAGCGTTGCTTGAACATGGACAAGGCTTGTACAATATTGTTTTGAACGGCGCAGAGGAAGAGAAAATTGTATATTGTGAAGAAGCAAACTATGTTTTTTTGGTGGTTAAGAAAGTATAACTTTCTTAACCACATAAGTAAGGACATCAACTCACCCTATTTTGGGCGAGTTGTGTCTTTCTAATAAAAAGGATTTTACTATTTTCGAAAAAATTCGTTGCTACGAAGGAAAGTTAATAGCTTTTTTTAAGAGGTAGCCTTTACTGCTGCCGGCAAAGGGTCTCCTACAAATGCAAAAAAAACACCAGAAAATTTATCTGGTGTAAAGCATTTATTGTTTTTTTACATTCGCTGCTTGTGGACCGCGATTGCCTTCTACAAGGTCAAACTCTACTGCCTGTCCCTCTTCTAGTGTACGGAATCCTTCTTCTTGTATACCAGTGAAGTGTACGAACACGTCCTCACCATCGTCACATTCAATAAATCCATAACCTTTTTCGCTATTGAACCACTTTACTGTTCCTTGATGCATGAGCGTTCTCCTCCCGTACTAACGAATTATAGCTATTTTCAAGAAAAGTCAGACAATTACGAATAGAATATACATTATTATTATGTGAATGTCAACAATTTGTCGGAAACTCTAGCAAGTGGGGCTGTGTTTTCGTCAAAACATGCTTATAATAAGAAGAACTACTATGGAAAGAAGGTTACAACATGATTACAATAAAACCTTTATCTGATTTAGAAATTGCAACGAAGTCCGTAATGAAGCCGATTACCGAAATTGCAGAGAAAGCACAAATTCCAGCCGTAGCAATTGAGCAGTACGGCAGTTATAAAGCAAAAATTAATACGAGTAAAATTGAAGGTCAAGCAACTGCAAAGGTCGTTTTAGTAACGGCTATTAGCCCCACTCCAGCAGGGGAAGGTAAATCCACTGTTACAGTTGGACTAGCGGATGCATTAAAGCAACTAAATCAAAAAGTAATGGTTGCACTTCGGGAGCCTTCACTAGGACCCGTTATGGGTGTAAAAGGCGGCGCAACTGGTGGTGGTTATGCACAAGTTTTACCAATGGAACAAATTAACCTGCATTTCAATGGTGATTTTCATGCGATCACTTCAGCAAATAACGCGTTATCTGCGTTCATTGACAATCACCTTCACCAAGGCAATACATTAAATATTGACCCACGCCGTATTATTTGGAAACGCGTACTTGATTTAAATGACCGTGCACTTCGTAAAGTTATGGTTGGTTTAGGCGGGCCGTTACAAGGTGTACCGCGTGAAGACGGCTTTGATATTACAGTAGCATCTGAAATTATGGCCATTTTCTGTTTAGCTACGAGCATTACCGATTTAAAAGAACGTTTAGCTCGCATCGTCATCGGCTATACATATGACCGTGAGCCAGTTACAGTGCGTCAATTAGGTGTGGAAGGCGCATTAACATTATTGCTTAAGGAAGCGCTAAATCCGAACCTAGTTCAAACAATTGAAGAAACACCAGCGCTTATCCACGGTGGACCATTTGCTAATATTGCACACGGCTGTAATTCAATTATGGCGACACAAACTGCACGTAAACTAGCAGATATAGTTGTAACAGAAGCTGGATTCGGCTCAGATTTAGGTGCGGAGAAATTTATGAATATTAAAGCACGAGAAGCAGGTTTTGCTCCGGCAGCCGTTGTTGTAGTAGCTACGATTCGTGCGCTAAAAATGCACGGCGGAGTAGCAAAAACAGAGCTAGTTACTGAAAATGTAGCAGCGCTTCGCAATGGTATCGAAAATTTAGCCAAGCATGTCGATATAATCCGTACATTTGGTGTGGAACCAGTTGTTGCACTTAATCGTTTCATTACAGATACAGAACCGGAGCTTGCAACAATTTTACAGTGGGCGAAGGACAATGATGTTCGCATCGCACGTACAAATGTATGGGAAGAAGGCGGCAAAGGTGGCCTTGAGCTAGCAAAACAAGTGCTAGAAGTTATCGAACAACCGAACAACTTCCATCACCTTTACGAATTGACGGATTCAATTGAACAGAAAGTGACAACGATTGTTCAAAAGGTGTACGGAGGAGCAGCCGTTCAGTTTACTGATGCAGCCAAAAAACAAATTGCTCAAATTGAAAAATTTGGCTGGGATGTATTACCGATTTGTATGGCAAAAACACAGTATTCACTATCCGATCAACCGAATTTACTTGGTCGTCCAGAAGGCTTCACGGTAACTGTGCGCGAAGTGATTCCTAAGCTTGGTGCAGGCTTCCTTGTTTGTTTAACGGGTGATATTATGACAATGCCAGGCTTACCAAAGCAACCAGCTGCATTACGGATGGATGTTGCAGAAGATGGTAGCGCTGTAGGACTATTCTAATTTTGATAAGATAGTAAAAAGCTGACTTTCGGGTCGGCTTTTTTTGCGGAAAGATTGCACGACTGTCGCGGTAGAAAGAAGAGTTTCGTACCAAAATAGGGAGAGAAAATGTTCTTTCATAACTACCCAAAAAGCATCCAGAAGCAAAACTACTACTTCTAGATGCTTATTTATATACGGTAATTTTATAAATTAAATGTATTCACTAAACTCTCTAATTCCTCAGCAGTTGCAGCAAGCTTATCTGCATTGTGTGAAACTGTTTCCATTGAACTTGCGACTTCTTCTACTGTCGCAGCAGTTTCCTCGGCACTTGCAGCAGATTGCTCAGAAATAGCAGCAATATTTTCAATCGCTAAATCAATTTGATCTCCACTACTTGCAATTTGCTGAAGGTTATCAGATACACTACGAATATTGCCGACCATTTCTGAAATTGCACCGGAAATATTACGATAGGTTTCGCTAGATTGGACCGCTTGCAACGCGCCCTTCTCGACTTCCTCGTAGCCCTGTGCTAGCGACTGTGTAACACTAACGGTTTCGTTTTGGATTGAGTGTACAATCAATGAAATATCTGAAACAGAATGAGTTACTTGTTCAGCGAGCTTACGTACTTCTGCAGCTACAACAGCAAAGCCTTTTCCTTGTTCCCCGGCACGCGCCGCTTCAATTGCTGCATTTAGAGCAAGTAAATTTGTTTGATCAGCGATAGCAGTAATCACCTCAACAAGTTTTGAAATTTGCTTCGTTTGTTCGTTCAAGCCCTCTACTTTTTCTACGGCAGACTTCACAATCGAATCAATTTTGATCATTTGCTTTTGAGAATTGTCCATTAGTTCCTGACCTTGCTGCGTCATATTATAGACCTGCTCAGAATGCCCCTGTACCTTTACGCTTTTATCATGTGCTTCATCCACATTTGTCGTAAAGGCAACTATAAGCGAGCGTAAATCCATAGCAGATGAGGCTTGAACTTCTGTACCTTCAGCAATTTGTTCGATGGTTGTAGCTATTTGACTCGTTCCAGTTGAGACTTCATGCGCAGAGTTTTTTAAATTTTCACTGCTATCCGAAACAGATACGGCACCTTGTTGAATTTGAAGAATAATACGCTGCAGTTGTTCGGTCATATTATTAGTAGCATGTGTAAGGCGACCAAGCTCGTCCGCTGAGGACACTTTTAACGCCGGATGATTAAGCTCTCCGTTTGTAATGCTATCCATTCGACGCATAAGGCGAGCAATAGGGAAGGCAAACATTATTGAAATCACTCTTGCCATGAATAATGCAACAAGCGTCACGCAGCATGAAATAATGACAAGTAATATTTTTGTCTTAGCCATCTGTTTAATCATCTCTTGCCCTTGCAATTCAATCGTGGTTGCACTTTCAACAGCAGCTGCTTCAAATAGTTGCTGAATGGCTTGTGCTTCCATATCCATACTAGTTAAATTTTGAGTAGCGAGTTCTATGTTATTTGTGTCATAAACATTGATAACATTTTCTTGGATATATGTGTGCCAAGTGCTCGCGCGGTTAACAGCCTCTTCAACATCTTTAAAACCGTTATACTGCTGAAGATCTAATTGCGTATTGTAGGCACTTTCAGAATAGGCGGCGAAAATCTCCTTATGTGTCTGGTCTCCTGTAAGTACGTAACCTCGTGCAGCGGCTAAGCGTACATTAATCGATTGGGCTAATGATTGTTCTGCATTTAATACAATCAAATCTTCTTCGATCAGATGCTTTGTATCAGTCATTAGAGATGTATTGGCAAAGTAACTATAAGATGAGTAAAACCAAAAAATTCCGATTATTACAACGAAGCATAAAATTACTTTTAATCGAATGGATTTAATATTGCTGAAAAAGTTGAATTTCCCCATATGACTCAAATCCTCTCACTTTAATTGGGATACATGGTAAAATAGCATTGCTACAATAATCAATAAGCTGTATACATTTATTATATTGTATTTGGAGTTTACAAAATATAGTTAATTGAAAATTAAAATAATTTTAGTGTCGGTAGGGTGATTGAATGGAAACAATAAAAAAATGTGAGCAGTTAGTAAAGTCGATTTATGATCAAATGGATGCAAGTCATGACTTTCAACATATTGAACGAGTATATATGAATGCAGAAGCAATTTTACAAAGTGAGCCGACAGCAAATGAAAAAATCGTCAAATTGGCTGTACTGCTACATGATGTGAGCGATCCAAAATATGCGGCGGATAAAAGCGATGAACAGCGTATTATAAAAGAACTGGCGTTAACGGCTGAGGAAATCGTACATATTCAGGAAGTTATTGCAGCGGTGTCCTTTAATGGTGGCAATGAGCTAGAGGCGACAACGATTGAAGCAAAAATTGTGCGCGATGCAGATCGTTTAGATGCCATTGGTGCGGTTGGAATTGCACGTACATTTGCCTATGGTGGTGCAAAGGGCCGTAAGCTATATGATGATGCGGAAGAAGCACGCCCTGATATGTCAGTTGAAGAATACCGTACGAAATCAACCGCTTCTGTGACGCATTTTTATGAAAAGCTCTTATTACTTAAGGACTTAATGGTGACAGAAAAAGGGAAACAAATGGCCAAAGCACGTCATGCGTTTATGTTATTATTTTTAGAACAGTTAAAACAGGAAAGAGACGGGATCATATGAGTCATTTAATCGTATCAAATTTAACAAAAACAGTTGGCGATAAAACGCTATTTCAAAATATAGAATTTACTATTTATGAAGGGGAGCGTGCAGGTTTAATCGGGATTAATGGGACGGGTAAATCAACATTATTATCTATTCTAGCTGGTAGACAAGACGCGGATACCGCTACGATTGATCACCCAAATAAATACCGTATCGCTTATCTTGAACAAGATCCGCAGTTTACATCAGGTGTAACGGTATTACAGGCAGTTTTTAGCGGAGACTCACCGATTTTGCAGTTAAACCGCGCGTACGAGGAGGCACTAGCCGAACTGACGAGTAACCCACAATCAGAGACGCTTCAAAATCAATTATTCCGCCTGCAGCAGCAAATGGACACAAACAATGCATGGGATGTCAATGCACTGGCAAAACAGGCCCTTACAAAGCTTGGTATTGATATGTTTGACCGTTTTGTAACGGAGCTTTCAGGTGGTCAGCAAAAGCGTGTAGCCCTAGCAAAAGTTTTAATTGAACCAGCCGATTTATACTTGCTAGACGAGCCGACCAACCATTTAGATGTAGAGTCAACAGAGTGGCTTCAAGAGATGGTGTCTCGCTTAAAAGGGGCAGTTATTTTCATTACCCATGACCGATACTTCCTAGATGAAACGGCAACGCATATTTACGAGCTTGCGGACCAAACACTATATCGTCACACAGGGAACTACGCGGACTACTTAGAGTCTCGTGCGATTCGCGAGGAAAATAATGCAGCAACACAGGCGAAACTGCGTAACCGGTACCGCTCGGAGTTAAAATGGATACGCCGAGGAGCGAAGGCACGTACAACAAAGCAAAAAGCGCGTATTCAGCGTTTTGAGCAGTTAGATGAGCAGGTTGATCGTTCGAATGACGAGAGTAATTTAGAATTAGCTCTTGCGACGACGCGTTTAGGTAAAAAAGTTCTAGAGGCAGAAGCGATTTCAAAATCATTTGGCGACCGCGTCATTTTAAAGGATTTTGCCTTCCTACTACAGCAAGGCGACCGTATTGGTATTATTGGAGCGAACGGGTATGGTAAATCAACGTTAATGAATATGTTAGCGGGGGAACTTGAACCGGATGCTGGTGAAGTGCTAGTTGGTTCAACGGTTAAGCGTCTACATTTCAAACAGGCATTACCGCCAATGAACGAAAATGCACGTATGATTGACTATGTGCGAGAAGCATCAAATGATATTACCGATGCAGAAGGTGTGCGTTACTCGGCATCACAAATGTTAGAGCGCTTTTTATTTCCATTAGGTTCGCACGGTACACCGATTAGTAAGCTTTCGGGCGGTGAGCGTAAGCGTCTTCACTTACTACGTTTATTGATGGAGCAGCCAAACGTCTTATTACTTGATGAGCCGACAAATGACTTAGACATCGAGACGCTTGGTGTACTTGAGGACTTCATTGAGCATTTCCCTGGCGTTGTTATTACGATTTCTCATGACCGCTTTTTCCTTGATCGTATTGCGAAAAAGCTATGGGTGCTCGATGGACGCGGCGGTGTTGAGGAAAGTTTAGACGTTTATACAGACTACTTAGCGAAAAAGGCAGAGGCAATACATGCGGTTGCAAAGGAAGTAAAAGTAGAAAAGCCAAAGCAGGAAAAGCTAAAGTCTGAAAAGAAAAAGCTGTCATTTAAAGAGCAGAAGGAATGGGAAACGATTGCGGAACAAATCGCAAAAGCGGAAGAGGACATTATGCAAACAGAGGCCAGCATTGCATCAGCCGGTGCAGATTTTACGAAGTTGCAACAGCTAACAGAGAAATTAGAAGCACTAAATACAGCGTACGAGACATTAATTGAACGTTGGTCTTATTTAGATGAGATTGTTAACGGATAGGAGATCTATATGAAAATTATTACAATAGAACCGACACCAAGTCCAAATTCAATGAAAATTGTCATTGATCAAGATTTACCATTTGGTAAAAGCTTTAATTACACAAAGGAAAATATTGCAGAAGCATCTGCTACTCTGCAAGCAATTTTTGCTGTTGAAGGAGTAAAAGGTATTTATCACGTTTCAAACTTTTTAGCAGTTGAGCGTAACGGTAAATTTTCGTGGGAAACGATTTTATCCGGTATTCGTCATGTATTAGGTGAAAACAACAAAAGACATGAAGCGGTAGCACAAGTAAACGAGCATTTCGGTGAAGTGAATGTACATGTACAAATTTATAAAGGTGTACCACTACAAATAAAAGCTTTTGACGGTGAGGGTGAAGTACGTATTGCAACAGGTGACCGTTTTAAAGAGGCATTTAATGCGATTCAAACACAGTCGGCTGATGAAAATTATATTTTCCAGCGTCAGTGGATGGACTTTGGTATCCGTTACGGCGATAAAGACAAGGTAGCAATAGATGTAAAAGCTGAAGTAGTTGCGCTTTATCCTGACGAACGTGTGCAACGTATTTTAGAGGTAGCAAATAAGCAAGTAAATACAGTGACAGAAGAGCGCCAAGCCGTTACAATTGAGCAATTCCAAGTTGAGGACTGGCAGCAACGATTCCAACTACTCGATCGGTTACCAGACCCTGAAGTAACAGATATTCCGTTACTAACGCTTGCATTAGACGACGAGCAAATGGCAATCCGCCGCTTAGCAACAGTATATTTAGGCATGATTGAGGATGTAGCTGTTGTACCAGCGCTTGAAAAAGCATTAGCTGACAAAAGTGCTGCTGTGCGCCGTACTGCGGGAGACTGCATGAGTGATTTAGGTTTAGCCGAGTTTGAACCAGCCATGATTAAGGCGCTAGTTGATAAAAATAAGCTTATCCGTTGGCGTGCAGCAATGTATTTATACGAATCAGGTACAGAAGCAGCAGTTGATGCATTACGCATTGCAGCAGAAGATGCCGAATTTGAAGTAAAACTCCAAGCAAAAATGGCACTTGCACGCATTGAACAAGGTGAACAAGCAAAAGGCTCCGTATGGAAACAAATGACGGATGCTCGTACACACGAATAATTTAATAGAAGTTATCCTGATATGCTCTAGTAACGTAAAAGGATAACTTCTTTTTATTTAGCGGAAGAATGAAGAAGGTGAATACGTTGTCGAAATTTAGCGAATTTAATTATTTGAAAAATCTGATTTTTTAGATTACATTGTAGGTAAACGGTTGAGAGGTGTCGAAATTTGAATGCAGAACATATATTACATACAGAATCGTTATTCGATGTTACGCCCGTGGTAGAACAGGAGTTTTTAAATTTTGCAAATAAATTTGTTCAATGGAATCACATACAGCCAACGTCAAAACCAGTAGAAATTAGAAAAGCATTATTGGTACAAGATATTTGGTATTTTTTTTATTTGGGACAAGATTGCGAGAGCTTTATTATTCCAAAAATGAAAGAAATCAATGAATTGCGAATGGAATTCCTACGATTAATAACAAAAAATGAGTGCTATCAATATCATCACGAGCAGTTTAAAGAAAATACCTATTTGTGTAGCTTTATCGCTCTAAATTTAGCTAAAGCGTCCAGTCAGTGGGTTGAAGAAAAGTCGCTAGAAAATCAATTGTTAAAAAAGTTAATATCGCAGGATAATGCCCTTTCTGTACAACTGAATTTAGAGGAAAGTAAGGCGTTCCAATCGAAATTAAATTATGAACTAAGGAAAGAATGCTACAAGGATTTTTATAACTTCACAAAAATGATCAATCACGCCATTCAAAATGCAGTACGTACTAAGCAGACCATTCTGCAACTTATTGGGCAAGAGCAGTATGAACAGTTAACACAGGCCGATATATTTCATTTTTTAACAAGCTTTTTAGATGGTGACGAAATGGAAGAGGTTGCTTTTTGGAAGAATAAAATGGCCCCTAGCTATAATAGTACTATATTATTCTCAGAAAAAAAATCGCTCTATACAGTAAGATTACTATGTGTTCAGCAGGATAATAGTATGCGCAAGTATAGGAATTTAGTTACTGGTATTATTAGTGGTGTGTGTGAAATTAGTAATGAAGAGAAAAGTGATTTTATATATATTCCGTTCGCGCAAAATGTTTCAAAAGAATTATATAGTATGAGGGGCCAAGTAACGCTAGAAAACTTCTTTGATTTTTCAAGGAAGTTCATTGGGGGAGACACAGAAATTAATTATAAGGAAGTACTAAATATCGCGTTCATGATGCTTAAACTAGAAGTACACGGGTTAGGTGGAGATATCGGGATTATCTGTAACGAAAAGATTTTCGATCAGCTCCCAGACGATGTGAACTGGAAGAAAGCGGTGTTAAATTATAAAGAGCAGTTGGGGATTAATATTTCGGTTTTTGTAATTGGTGATAAACAATGTGGGGAGCCGATTTGGTTTGCAGACCGTGTTACGTTTATTCATGAATTAAATAAGCATTTTTAAGGTGCTGCATCCAAAAATTATGAAGAAGCACCTTTTTCTTGTTCATGAACGACAACCTTTTGTTCAGGGGAAAATACGGTGTATAATATGCTACCAAAAATTAATAGGATGCCGAAAGTTTGCAACAGCGACGGACGAAATGATAATAGGATCGCATCTAGTAAAATCGCCACAACGGGATCAACAAAGACGAGAACCGATACAACGACCGTAGATAAGTTGCGTATACTATCAAAAAATAAATAGTATACAAAGCCAGTATGTATAATGCCTGTTCCTAAAATGTAAATCCAATTGGATGTTGTCAACCCGCTAAAAACGGTGAAATCACAAAGCGGGAACAGCATTATTATTCCAACGATCGTTTGAACAAATGTAAGTGCATAGGCAGATAAGCCATGAATTGTTTTGCTTGTAAACATTGTTAATGCATAGCAAATTGCAGACAAAAGTGCCCATACAAAGCCAGAACTAAAGAAATCCTCTAGAGACGTAAAATTATCAATCCCTACGATGAAAATACTACCAACGAAGCAGATTAAAGTTGCGAAAATCGAATACATGCCCATTTTTTCAGCGAGTAAAACGGCACCAAAAATAAGGACGAAAATCGGTGCTAAATTATAAATGGAAATCGCTATCGAAATGGACATTTGCTCGAATGCTTTAAATAAAAACACCCAATTCGATACGATGAACACACCGCAAATAATTGTTTTGCCTAGTTCTTTTTTATCCCAAACTTCTGTTTTATGTCCTCCAGTAACAAACCACATGCCGCCAAGAAATAGCGTCGCACAAATACAACGTACGAACACGAGCTCCACAGCAGGGATTCCTGTATGAATGGTGAAAAAACCAATGGATCCAAAAATGGCCATTGCTACACACAATTTTATCATAGCTGCCACGTTCATATTATAACCTACCTTCATGTCAAATACGCATTTAACTATAACAAAAAATAGTGTGCAAGGGGTATTTTTTCTGAAAAATTGGATAAATAAAAGCTGCATACTCTTTATTTATTAAAATTGACTAATCGTAAAAACGGATAAGTGGAATGCAGATATCCTAGTTTTAGCAACTTAATACACAACAATTCCAATAATAAGACCACATAATACAATAATCCATGGTGGTTGTTTAAAGCGGACGAGCAGTAAAAATAACAAACATGCAAATAAGAAATCTTGGCCGTTGTGAATCGTTTCGGAGAGTATCGGTGTCACAAAGGCTGCAGCTAATATACCCACAACAGCGGCATTCATACCGATGACCGCACCTCGTAGTTTTGGATTGCGGCTCATTTCATACCAAAAAGGAAAAGCTCCTAGAATTAGAAGAAAAGCGGGTAGAAAAATGGCAAACGTTGCAAATAAACCACCTAATGGACCATTCGTGACCGTGCCGATATATGCGGCAAATGTAAATAATGGTCCTGGCACGGCTTGCGTTAAACCGTAGCCGGCTAAAAATTCAGAAGCACTTAGTATGCCACTTGTAACAAATTGTGTTTCCAACAGCGGTAATACAACATGTCCACCCCCAAAAACAAGGGCACCAGCAGTATAAAATTTCTCAAATAAATCAAGCCAATAGTAGTTTGTAGTGTTTGTGATAAAAGGTAACCCAATAAGTAATAGGAAGAATAAACAAAGGAGAAAGCCCCCAAGTTTTTTCGAAATTGGCACTGCAATGTTCGTGAGTGGTCCAACAGTTCCTTTAAATAATAGATACCCTAATACAGCAGCAATAACGATAACTGCTATTTGTGTAAAAGGACTTTTAAGTAACAAGAGTGCAATTAATGCTATTCCAGCTAGTGTGTAATGTTTCCATGTAGGGAGTAATTTCTTTGATAAATCCAAGATAGCTTGTGCCACAATGGCGACTGCGACAAGTTTTAATCCTTGCACCCAACTGAAATCGAATGAATCTGACATCAGCAACATAGCAAATACGATGAGAACAACTACAGATGGCATTGTAAAGCCTAGGAAAGAAACGATACTCCCTATAATGCCTCCCCGAAGTAAGCCAATACCCATTCCCACTTGACTAGAGGCTGGTCCTGGTAAGAATTGACTAAGTGCCACTAAGTCGGCATATTGTGCATCGGTTACCCATTTGCGCTTTTTGACATATTCATTTTGAAAATAGCCTAAGTGTGCTGTTGGTCCACCGAAAGAGGTACAACCTAATTTCAACGAAACCCAAAAAATTTCTAATAAGTTTTTCATCTAAATCCTCCTTATATTAGTAAGAATATAGGCTTCGAACTTATCGTAGTGTAAATTTTATGTAAAAATTACTGTGTTAAAAGAATAATGTTGTTGAAAGTGCCGGGGAAAACGCTCATTCACCTTTCAAGGGGACAAACATTTAATCAAACTGCTAACACTCAAAAAAGTTATTTGAGCAATTCTTTATTATGATGTAGATTGTAATGAAGAGAAATCAGAAATTTATTTTGAAATAAAATTGATAATAATACATCCGTATTTACTAGTAATATTACTTAAACTCGTTTTCTTCATATTGTTTACTTTAATACCGGTTGTTACCAAGTTATTGAAATAATCACTAGGGTAAATCATTCATAGAACAACTAAAGGATGCGCTATCTCATTACGAGTAATACGCCTCCTTGTTTATTACTATTAAGCAAAAGCTACATCAAGAATCATCATCACTGTAAATCCAAGCATTAAACAAATTGTTGCTAAATCACCATTTCCATTTTCTTGAGAACCAGGGATTACTTCTTCTACGACAACGAAAATCATTGCTCCCGCAGCGAAGGCTAATGCAAATGGGAGAATCGGCGTCATAAAGGATACAGCTACTACACCTATTACTGCAGCAATCGGCTCTACCATTCCTGAAAATTGACCATAGAAAAAGCTTTTTCTGCGTGACATACCCTCTCTTCGTAAGGGCATTGACACAGCAGTTCCTTCAGGTAAATTTTGAATCCCAATACCGATAGCTAAAGCAACTGCTGCTGTTAAGGACGCAGAAGGAGAACCTGCTGCTACCGCACCAAAAGCAACCCCAACTGCCAGCCCCTCTGGTATATTGTGCAATGTAATGGCAAAAACAAGCAAGGTACTTCGTTTTTTCCTTTTAGGATGTAATCCCTCAGCATGATCTAAAGGAGACGATGGATGTAAATGGGGAATAATTTTATCGGCTATCCAAAGAAATCCCCCACCTAATAAAAAGCCGATAGCAGCTGGAAACCAAGTAGGAAAAGAACTTCCTTCTGACATCTCAATTGCTGGAGAAAGCAACGACCAAAAACTCGCAGCAATCATGATGCCGCCCGCGGAGCCTAACATTCCGTCCATTAATTTTTGGTTAACCGTTTTAGTAGTAAACACGAGTGCAGCACCGATAGCGGTCATCCCCCATGTAAAAAGTGTCGCTAATAATGCTTGCGTTACTGGACTAAGGGTCGAAATGAAATCAATCATATTTTCTACTGCTCCTTCCTACCTTTAATTTCAAGGAGTTTCTTAAACTATTGTATGCCAGAAGTTTCCCTAGTGCAACATTTTGTATTTCTACATAACTTGACGAACAGGTGGCATGATTTTGAACTCGCCTGAATTGAATCCAATACGGTCCTATTTTTCATAATCTAAAAACGCCGTCAGTTCCGTCGTCAGTATCGAATTGACCGGTGTTTCTAAGTTCGCACGAAAAACTACGGCAATATATTGTTTTTTACTAGTACTTAGGCGTATGCTGTTGTAAATTGATTCATAGGGAAGACCCCTTTCTAAGGATAGGTTGTGGTTATTTAATTTAACCAAGCAAAGGTCGTACATATTTCGCCTTATTCATTGACACAAAATAATTTATACGCTCTGATAATTGCAATACAATAAAATGGAAAAATATATTCAGACCTCAATGCATAATATTTATAATTTGCTTAAGTGTTTCAAGTGTTTTTTCTACATATTTTCTACATATTTATTCTCTATAATAGCCTTAGAGGAGCGGATTAAGTATTTGGAATCTATCGATATTATAACGTCATTAATTAGTTCGGATATTAATAGCGTTAAATGAAAGGTGCTTCATAAATGTATAGTTTGATGTCAGAGATTAGTCAGATATTTAGTGAGCCGATTACCTTGTTTTTAAATTCATATGAACATTCCCCCCTAATAGTTGCAATACTCCTTGGTTTGGTGGGGGCTGTTGCACCATGTCAACTAACAGGAAATATGAGCGCCATTACTTTTTACGGTAACCGCACAATTCAGAAGGACAGATATTTGGGAGAGATTATATACTTTATTTTAGGGAAAGTAGTTGTTTTTAGTTTTATCGGATTGCTCGCTTGGCTATTTGGACAATCTTTCGAAACAAGAATGACGGAGTATTTTCCGATTTTCAGGAAAATTATTGGTCCATTAATGATTTTGACAGGGTTTGTTTTATTGGGCATATTAAAACTTCGCTTTCTTAACCGTGTAACAGCACATATTCCAATGGTATTGAAAGAAGGAAAGTTTGGATCATTTATGCTTGGGGTAAGTTTTTCACTAGCTTTCTGTCCAACAATGTTTGTTCTCTTTTTTATATGGCTGATGCCAACTGTAGTCTCAACTTCATATGGTTTTGTGTTACCTGCTATTTTTGGTATTGCTACATCGATTCCACTAATCCTTTTATTTGGATTGATATGGTTTTTTGATGCGAAGCGATTTATTATGAAAAAAAGTATGAAGATAGGGAGAGCTGTACAAAAGATAGCTGGAGTTATACTTATAATTATTGGTGTTTTTGACACGATTACCTATTGGGGAATATAAGTAATTTTAGAATAATCATTTACTATTACGTAAAGCAATTCTTTGGATTTTCATATTAATCCATGTAAGTTGGTTGATAGCGGGTTAAAATATTTGTTTTCGGATTTGTATTATTACTAGCGTTTGGCACATCATCTTTATTGTGATGTCGTCATAAAAGAACGATTTCAATTATTTTAGTATTTTGGGAATAAGGAGTGACATTAATAATGCGTAAATCAGTTGTGTTAGTATTATTTCTATGCCTTGTTTTATTAGTGGCATGTTCAAATGGAAATGAAAAAAGCAATCAAGAAGAACAAAGCGAAAATACAGCAATCAACTCTGGTGACTTAAGAGAAGAGACCGCGTCTATCGAGGTGTTGCCCGAGTTCTTAGATAATAAATCGGAAGAGATCCAGAATCTATATATGTACGTGGCAAAGAATAAGGAGCTATTGGAGCACATCCCTTGTTATTGTGGTTGTGGTGAATCTGTTGGTCATAAAAATAATTACGATTGTTTTATATACAAAAATAACGAAGATCATTCACTTGTTTGGGACGATCATGCGACTAGATGCGGTGTTTGTTTAGAAATTGCAACACAATCTATTAATGATTATAATGGCGGGAAATCTATTAAAGAGATTCGAATCTTGATTGATGAAAAATACCGAAGTGGATACGCAGAACCTACTTCAACTCCAAAAGTATAAGAAAATGATACTTTGACAATGTTATAAACACTTTTATTTAAATGACAAAGAAGACTGCCCCAAAATACAAAATTAGGGACAGTCTTTATTTTTTGGATTACAAAGGGTATAGAGTGTTATATCAGGTTAAAGATTCGGTTTATACTATAAAAAAGAAAAAAGCATTCATTCTATTTATAGTAGTAAGATAAATAGCACGAACGAATTTTTACATAAGTAAATATTAAATCAAACTTAAATTTGTCTGTAATGAAGTAGTATAACATTTTAATATAAGGTTGGTGAATTCATAAAATGAAAGTGTTGTTAGTAGATGATGAAGAAAAGATTACAAATGTATTAGCTTCTTATTTCGAAAAAAATGGTGATATTACATACATTGCGAACACGGGAGAGTCCGCAATTCAATTAATAGACCAAATACCTCTTGATATGATTATTCTAGATTTAATGTTACCAGATATGGATGGAGAAAGTATTTGTCAATATGTGAAGTTGAATTATGATGTTCCCGTCATTATGTTAACGGCTAAGATTTCAATCGAAAGTAAAGTAACGGGATTCGAGCTTGGTGCTGATGATTATGTTGTGAAACCATTTCATCCTAAAGAGGTGATAGTAAGAGCTGAAAGGCTGCTTCCAGAATCACATAAAAAACAGGTGATTACATCTGGAAATTTAGAGCTCCATAAAAATGAAAGACAAGTAGTATGGAAACATCAAATTGTGCAGCTTACCCAACATGAATTCAATATTTTACTGTTACTAGCTGAAAGTCCAAAAAAGGTATTTAGTCGTGATGATATTATTCAAAAATTATTTGGTTATGATACAGAAATACATCTACGTGTTATTGACCAACATATTAAAAATATTCGCAAGAAGATTAATAGAGATTATATACAAACCGTCTTTGGCTTAGGATATAAAATGAATGAGAAGGTTAAAAGCGAATGAAGTTTAGTATAAAAATTTCAGCAATTATTGCGATTTTTTCTACCTGTATGCTCCTCATGATTACAGCTATATTGCTGTATAAAGGACATGAGCATTTAATGATGCTCCAAATTACAGATTCTGAAGTATTAATTCGCCATTTTGATATGGCATTAAGAGAAACAGCGTTTTGGTCAGTAGGTTTACTTATCATTGTCATAGTTGTTTCTAGTATATTAATTGCAAGAGTGTTGATACGCCCGATTCAAGAAATGGATCGGTTTGCATTGCGGCTTGTACGAGGAGAACGCAACTTAAGTATTAGCTATAAAGAAAATGATCAACTGGGTCAATTAGGACAATCATTAATAAAATTAGATGAAACTTTGAGTACATACGAATTGCGTCGTAAAGAAATGACACAAGATCTCGCTCATGAAATCCGCAACCCACTAGCTTCAATAAAAAGTTACTTAAATGCATTTGAAGATGTTGTTTGGACAGCTACACCAGAGCGCCTACATGCATGTGTAGAAGAAATCAATCGACTTATTATCCTTGTTGGTGAACTTGATACGTTAAATGATATTAATAGCCCAACATTTAAAGTTGTAATGAAGGAACAACCGATTGCTTACTTAATCGAGCAATCCGTTATTACTTTGGCAAGCGAATTACTTGAAAAAGAATTACAGGTTGAATTGGATTTAGACAAAACTATCCATGCAAAAGTAGATGCACTTCGAATGAATCAAATTCTACACAATATTATTAAAAATGCAATGTATCATGTTCAAAAAGATGGGATCATCTCCATTAGGTTATATAAACAAAAAAAAGACTTTTTAATCATTGTGAAGGACAATGGAATTGGAATGGATGAAGAGACAAGCAAGAAAATATTTGAGAGACATTTCCGAAGTGAAAATAAATATACTGGCAACGGTCTAGGTATGACGATTACACAAAAATTAGTACAGGCGCATGGAGGAACTATTACTGTAGGTAGTGAAAAGAATGTAGGGACAACTATAACGATCACAATGCCATCTTCTACATAATTTTTACACAATTTATTTGTATGCTAATTGCGAAAGGAGTGATTAGCATATGAAAAAAATAGTATTGGTAGGTATTATGATTAGTCTAGGATTACTCGGTGCATGTAGCAAAGGGGATAATAATTCGTCTTTTAGTACTGAAATGGAAAGAATGGATCACTCTTCTATGAATATGGAAGGCTTGGATGAATCAACAATGGATATGAGCCACGAGTCTATAGCAGAGTTAAAAAGTAGTCTTGGTGAAAATGAATTAACTTTTCCAAAAGTATTAAAACCAGATCAAGAAGTTAACAATTCTATTTCATATACGATTCATGCTCAACAAGGTACGACTGAAATATTTGATGGAATTAATACTGAAACTTATGGCTATAACGGAAATTTTTTAGGACCGTTGATTCAAGTGGAAAAAGGAATGGACGTCACTATTCATTTAGTGAATGATTTAAAAGAGGATACTACTTTCCATTGGCATGGCCTTGAAGTACCTGGTAGCGTAGATGGTGGTCCACATACAGTATTGAAACCTGGCGAATCTGAAACGATTCAGTTTACTGTTAATCAAGATGCAGCTACATTATGGTTTCATCCACATCCTATGCATGAAACAGGAAAACAAGTATTCAAAGGCTTAGCAGGACTGCTCTATATTGTTGATGAGAATAGTGAGCAGTTAAATATACCAAAGACATATACAGAAGATGATTTTCCAATAATTTTACAGGATAAAACATTCTCGGTTGATAGACAAATTGATTATGACGCAGTGATGAATGCAGATGGGACAACAGGAGATACCCTACTGATTAATGGTGTTGTCGATCCAAAACTAACAGTTGATCGCAAAAAAGTTCGCTTACGCGTTTTAAACGGTTCTAATATGCGTAGTTACGTATTACATTTTAATAATGATATGGAATTTCAACAAATCGCAAGTGATGGAGGGTTTTTAAATAAGCCGAATACTACGAAAGAGATTGAGGTTTCGCCATCTGAACGAGTTGAAATCATCGTAGATTTAACAAAAGTAAAAGAAAATGAAGTCTTGCTCGTTAATGAAGATAACACAACAATTTTGCCTATATATTTGAGAGAATCGAAAGAAAATAGTTTAAAGACAGCAGATATACTCAACAATCTTGCTATCCCTGATAGTGTGAAAAATAAAAAGGTCACAAAAACAATCAAATTGGCTGGGATGGGTAAAGTTGTAACAATCAATGGTCAAAAATTTGATCCAGACCGAATTGATTTCATACAAAAACAAAATGAAACCGAAGTATGGGAAATTGAAAATGTAAATGACGCTATGGGCGGAATGAACCATCCATTCCATATACACGGAACACAATTTCAAGTTATATCGATTAATGGGGAAGCGCCACCGTCAAGTTTATCGGGTTTAAAAGATACAATTTCTCTGAAACCAGGACAAAAGGCAAAAATAGCTGTAAAATTCACTCAAAAAGGAATCTATATGTTTCACTGTCATATTCTTGAACATGAGGATAATGGGATGATGGGGCAAATTAAGGTGAATTGATGATTCGAGTTATAAATCGAATACAAAAGTTGAATAATACTAACACATAGGCGTTTATTAAGTACAAAAGTTACTTAATGAGCGTCTTTATTTATGAATTGCACGTGAATGGTCAAAAATTTCCGACTTTCAATATTTTTGTGTAAATGACTTGATAACCTTTTCAGATAGGTAGTCACTTTTTGATTATTAATTGTTCTTGTTCGAAGGATTGATTTTGGTTTTGAGAAAGGGGTACCCTTTCTCAAAATCCAAATTTGCGCTGCGCTTTCCTCCTGCTTATTCTGGAGATTCAAACATCGAGATTAGTTTTGCAAGCGCTTAGTTGAAACCAATTTGACAACGTGTAGGGAAACGTTAATTGTATTCTTCAAACTGTGACACTAAGAATCGTTCCAGAGCTTCTTCGTTCGGGAATTGTTCTTTGCGTCTCTTATATTTTTTTGCCTTGTTTTTTGTAGTTCACTTAAGTCGTTTCCTTGTTTATAATACGTGCTTTGAGGAATTTGTAGGACGTCGCACAGTGCTCATGCCGACTATTAAAGAGTGTTATTTGGAATTACATCTATTTACGTCCTATGATATGTGTTGCTTGCTATAAAATGTCATTCGTTACTCTATCTAGAATTATTATACCTGCATCTGATACACATACAATTACTAGTTAGTTGATGCTCTATGTGTTGCTACATACTCATTATTGAAATCTACTAATCTTAAACGCTGATAGGTCTAATGCAGATTTCCCAGTAGTAGCTAACTCGCTTAACGTTTCACCAACTGCGCTCGCAAATTTAAAACCATGACCCGAAAAACCAGCTGCAATCGCGATGTTTTTATAAGCGGGATGTGTATCGATAATAAAATAATCATTCATTTTAATGTTATAAATTCACAATAATTGTAATCTGTCGGAGGTTAATTTTACGTCACTGCATTTTTTTACACATGAATTGCACAATCGACCAAATCGCTATACGACTTATTCGTAAATAAGCGTCAGCAAGTGAGATCCTAGTCTTTTTGCACATATTTTTGGATATGTCGTATCGTCTTTTTCGTGATTTTACAAAGTCGCTTGGTTTATTTTAGAGATATTTTACTCATGTACATTTTATAGCGAAGAGCCAGAATTAATGAAGGAATTATTTGTACTAGACGTATGACTGAAGTAATGAATAATTAGCTATGAATTGTTTGAAAAAAATTTGTTCGCATGCTGAAGTCTGAAATTATGACAGCGCATGGGTAACTTAATGAAACCTGTCCAAGTGAATGATTACTAAAATCTGTTATTAAATTTATTGATTGCTGCCATCACCATCTCCTCTTTTATCTTCTTTAATGAATACATCATTTAGCTTGAACTATCATTTTGTTTATATTTACAAAATAAAAAAAGTGAAATAGTTGTCAATTTCCTTGTATATAAATGCATGAATGGAACCTAAAAAAGTATTTCGTTTTTGTATATTAATGGTTATTAGAAAATATTTTTTTATCATTTCCACTTTAGCCTTTTCATTCGGCTAAGCCTTGAATTTATTAATATATGCTACACAATTAAAGGAGGAAAGACAGTTGATATACGATGATGACTATTCGTTCAGGGAAGTAAAATGTTCAAGTTCCAGTAATAACGATGGCAGTAAGTTCGGTCGGCTTTTTCCAACTTTGCCGCCATTTGCCAAAGACACCGAAAAAGTAAGAGCCGCATTGCTGGAACTTGGGAAAAAGGGAGGAATAATGAACCAAGAGTCTAACAATCAAGACAATCCCAGTATGCTTTCAGGCTTTACATTTTTGGGCCAATTTATCGATCATGATATAACATTCGATCCAACATCTAGTTTTGAACAACAGAATGATCCAGAAGCAATAAAGAATTTTCGAACACCTGTGCTAGAACTGGACAGTATTTATGGAGGGGGGCCTTTCGTAGATCCCCATTTATATGACATTACAACCGGAGGCATTAAGTTTTTAATTGAGAAGGTATCTTCAGCTGAGAATGCACCAAATGATATACCAAGAAACAGTCAAAACACAGGACTAATCGTAGATCCGCGAAACGATGAACATATGATCATTGCTCAGCTTCATCTTGCATTCCTAAAGTTTCATAATGCGGTTGTGGATCATCTAGCTGATCGAATCAAGAATCCAATCGAACGTTTTTTTGAAGCACAGAGACTTGTTCGTTGGCATTACCAATGGATTGTTCTACATGAGTTCTTACCTCATATTGTTGGTAAATCAATGGTGCGCCAAATTCTTAAGGGAGGACGTAGATTCTACAAGTGGGAAAAAGAACCATTTATCCCTGTGGAGTTTGCAATCGCAGCATACCGATTTGGCCATAGCCAGGTTCGACCTTTTTATCGAGTTAATGAAAGATTTGGAGCCTTAGTATTTGATGCCAGAATAAATCCAACTGATCCAGATCCAAATGATTTGCGCGGCGGTAAACGTGCTCAAAGGCGCTTCGTGCAATGGGACAACTTTTTCGACACTGGCACAGGCACTCCTCAGAAAGGAAAAAAGATTGATACGACGCTGTCTAGCCCCATGTTTGAGTTACCATTCGTACCATTCCCTAATTCTCTTGCCCAACGGAACTTTTTACGCGAACTGGCATTTGGTTTGCCATCTGGGCAGGACGTAGCGAGAAAAATGTCTATTGAACCGCTCCTTCGTAGTGATTTGTCTGATGTCGCAGCGTTAGGTTTTGACCGAAAAACACCACTGTGGTTTTATATTCTTCGAGAAGCAGAAGTTAAAGCAGATGGAAGAAGATTAGGTCCAGTAGGTGGTCGGATAGTGGCAGAAGTACTGATTGGCTTGCTTGAAGAGGATAAGCAGTCTTTCTTAAGTCAAAACTCTAATTGGGTGCCAACACTGGGGACGAATGGAAAGTTTGGTATGGCAGATCTACTAAAATTTGCGGGTGTGGCTTAATATAGAGAAAAAAATTTTATGACTTGGATAGTCCACAGAAATATTAATATGCAGTAACGATATGGTAGTAGAAGGTGGAATAGAGTCAATTATGAGCTTCTAGGACTAAAAATGTTCTAGGGGCTTTTTACATGAGAAATGCAAGAAAACATCCAACTATTTATAAAGTGTTATATAATGGTTTTAATAGATTATTTTGGATAACTACCAAAAATCGGGGGTGACTACTAGAGTATGATGATTGTTGATTAGAGTGAGCATAGCGAGGAAAGCGGCATATCGAACGCCGCCTGGAAAGCGTCCAGCCAGTACATA